>CAMWMF010000052.1 GCA_947175335.1 uncultured Clostridia bacterium | reverse complement strand
TCCACACTTTTTAACGCTTCCACCATGGAAATGTTTTTTATTCTGGTATTGAACATTAACGTTGCGAGCAGCGAGAATACAAAGGTCAACAGCATACAGCCTATCGCCACGTACCAACTTAAAAATCCCGATATGAATACGTTAAAGGACGACGCAAGCGCGACAAGCCATACCATCAATCCATACCCGAGCGGCAAGCCGAGTATACAACCGAGTAGCGTTATAACCATATTTTCCACAAGCACCATCGACGCGGTTTCACCAGACTTGTATCCAAGCACCATAAGCGTCGCTATTTCCCTTGTGCGCTCTTTCAGGTTGGTCGCGGTTATGTTGTAGATTACCGCTACGGCAAGCACCGCTGCGCCTATTACAAACAGCACCACGGCATAGTCGAGCAACGTCATTTTATCCTGTAACGCGCCGAACGTTTCGGCAAACGAGCGCACGTCGCGCACCACGTCGTACTCCGCAAGCGCATCCGTCGCCGTCTTTAACGTAGTACCGCTTTTTATCTTTACGTACGCGGTGTCGGCATAAAGTCCCACGCCGTTACGCTCGAATATGCCGTAACTGCAATAAACCTTTTGCTCGAAGTATTCGTAAATAATATCGGTGATTTTTACATCGAATTCGATTGCGCGATTGTCCTGCGAATACCCGCTTACCTTAACGGTATCGCCCTTTTTTACGCCCAACTCGTCGGCGAGCGCGGTCGGAATAGCAAAAGTGTCATTCTCGATTTCCAGTCGCTTTTTGCCGCTCAAATCGGAAAACAGCTTAACGCAATCGGCGTCGGCGTACTTATACTCACCCGCTTGCTCTATTGTAGGCAGCGCCATAACCGTCATGTCCGCCGTTTTGCCATTGTACGAAAACCTGCCCGAAAAGTCGGGCGCAAAGGTTAGCTTATCCAAATATTCCGCGCCCTTTTGGTCGGAAACCTCGTCAAAGTCGAACGTGCGCAAATCGAGCGGCGCTTCCACTATAACCGTCAGATCGTAACCGCACATAGCTTCGTAGCGGTCGAACGAAAATGCCATATTGTCTTTAAGCCCGACAAGCCCGATCAGCAGAGCCAAGCACCCTATTATGCCGACGGACGACAGCAGCATCCGAATTTTGTGCAAAAACATATTGCGCAAATTCATCTTTGCGCCGAAGCCCAGTCTTTTCCACAACCCCGTCCAGCGCTCGGCGAGTATGCGTTTTGTCTTTTTGGGCGGCTTGGGGCGCATAGCCTGCGCGGGGTTGACTCTTAGCGTATGATGGCATGATAAAAATGCCGCAAGGCACGCGAGCGCCGCCGCTACGATAATGCCGAGTATAAGGAACAGCGGACTGATATGCTGCGGCGCGGGCGGCATGCAAAACTGCCGTGCGTACAAAAAGTTCATAAGGTACGGCACCAAAAATATGCCGAGCAGCCCGCCGAGCGTGCCGCCGATTATACACGCGAACAGAGCGTAAAAGATGTACGAAAAATACACGCTCCCCTTGCTCACGCCCAGCGCTTGAATAACGCCTATCTGCATGCGCTGATTGTCCACCGTTTTGGACAGCGAAATAACTGTTATCGCCGCCGCCACGGCAAAGAATATTATGGGCAACACCGCCGCAAGCGCGGTTATCGTGTCGTGAATGCTGTCAAACGCTACCACCGCGGGAAAGCTGTCGCGTTCAAGCGCATACATATACAGTCCCGCCGCCTCGTTGGGCTTGCTTATCATAGTGTCAATATCCTCGGCACTCGACAGCGAATATCTGTCGAACAGCTTTTCGTAATCGACGTCGTCTGCTATGACCTTTATTCCGTTATACACCTGCACCGCCGAAGCGATATCGGAAATCGCTATCGTTTGCGCGCCGCCTACCGACGGCAGCACAAGCTCCGCGCCGTTCGTAAACAGCGCGATATCGCCGTAATTGACTTGCGCCGTTATAAACTCGTCGGGCAGCGCCGCGGTGTTGTGCATATTCACCTTGTATATCGTGTCGGGCGAATGGTAAATACCACTGACAGTAAAATCATATTGTACCGTGTCGTAGCTAAGCTCGTACTGCGGCGTTTGCCCGCCCGAGCCTTGCATGCTCATAGTAAGCGTTATCTTGGACACTGTGGCTATATCGAACGACAGCTTATCGCCCACCTTAACGCCGCGCTTGTCCGCCGAAACTTGGTCGACAATAATTTCCTTGGCGCCCGCCGTCGGCAGCTTGCCCGAAATCATGTACGGCAAATCAATACCGTCCGTAAGCGTGGTTATCGTCACGTCGCGGCGCATACCGCCTATCTTGGTTTGAGTATAAAAGGTGTTGTACCCCGCCGCGGTTTTAACGCCGTTCTCCTTGGCTATTTCGTCCACCGCCGGCGAGTTTACGTACATATATTCGGCGTAGGCCGTGGCGTAATGCTGCGACGCGGCATAGTCATCCACCTGATCGGTAACCCCGTTTACGCCCGCCGTAATTCCCGCAAAAAAGAAGCACCCGATTATTATGACCGCAACAATCGAAATAAAACTGCCTATGGTTTCGCGTATGTCGCG
>CAMWMF010000051.1 GCA_947175335.1 uncultured Clostridia bacterium | reverse complement strand
GGCAATTTCGACAGTTATGCATTATCATATTATCCCGAATATACCATTGCGGTTTGGTTCGGCGCAAATGACAAGCCTATATCCAATTCGATTACCGGCGCTTCGTGCTGCGATATTATTATGCGCATATTCCGTGACGCTGATATAGATACTTCTACACCGTTTACAATGCCTAAGTCGGTAGCATATTTTGACGTCGACTACAATGAACTGTCACAATCACACGAGGTGTATCTTGCCGATCCGTTATTACAACAGCGGTACAGAGTGTCGACTTTGCTGTCCAAACGACATTTGCCCATACGTAAAGATATAGATATCTTAGATTATTACGACGAATATATGTGGGAATAATATTTGTTTGCTTACGCTAATTGCACCGTTTCCAGTCCCGCAAGTGCGCGGTCAATCAATTCGTTATAATCGGGTATATGACTCTCCTGCTCCTCGACATTTTCAATTGTGGGTTTGATAAGCGGGAACTCGGGCAAGAACACCGTGCAACAATCCTCGTACGGTTCGATTGATTTTTTAAACGTCCCTATATTTTCGGCGATCTCTATAATTTCGTCCTTATCCATACCGATACAAGGGCGGAATACGGGTACGTCCACAACGGCGTTGGTAACCGTTATGCTCTCCAAAGTTTGGCTTGCTACCTGCCCCAAGCTTTCACCGTTGATAAGGCAACCGCATCCGTTAGCGAGCGCCACCTTTTGCGCAATTCTCATCATAAACCGCCGCACAAGCGTAATCATATAGTTTGGCTTGCAGTGATTGTGTATAGATTCTTGTATTTCGGTAAGCGACACGCACATCAGTTTTATGTTCGGACAGAAATTGCCGAGTATTTTCGCAAGATCGATTGCCTTTTGCTTAGCCGCTTCCGACGTGTACGGATAGGAATGGAAATGCAACGCCGTAATACTCATGCCGCGCTTTGCAATCATATATCCCGCGACAGGACTGTCTATACCGCCCGACAACAAAAGCAACCCGTTGCCACCTGTTCCGTAAGGCATACCGCCCGCGCATTTAACTGTGCTGTCGTACAAATATACGTCGCCGTTTTCGCGCACGTCAACGTTAATCGTGTAGGCGGGATTATGTAAGTCAACCTGTAATTGCGGCTTAGCTTGCAAAATACGCTCGCCAAGCTGCATATTTATTTGTAAGGAATTGAGCGGATATTTCTTATATGAACGGTGCGAAGTAACGCGAAACGAACCGCTATTCGGCGTCATTTGAATTGCAAGCGCAGCAATCTCATCAAAATCGTACCCGCATTGCCGTGCTACTGAGACTGAATGTACGCCGAACACCTGTTTTAGACGCGCTATTATATCGTATTCGACAGCGGGGTCATAATTCTTTACCACATATCTTCCACGCCCGAAAAACAGCTTACAGTCTATGCCGCGAAGCTTATCCGTTATATTATTCTTTAAAGTATTTTCAAAGTAATCCTTGTTTTTGCCTTTAAGATAAAGCTCGCCGAAGCGTATCAAAATTACATTGTTAAACATATTTATCTCCTTATCGATTGCAAGCGTCTGCTATTATTTTTGCCGCGGCAAAAGCGTCCTCGCGCGTCGTGTCCACAAACAAACTTAAACGTATACACCGCTCTATTTCGTCGGGCTTTACACCTATTGCCGATAAAACGCGGTTGCCGCGTTTTGAGCCCGAACAAGCCGCGCCCTTGCCGATAATCACGCCCTTGTCGTGAACGATATTTTGCAATATTTCGGCTTTATACTTGGGTGCGCATAAGCACAAAATAAATCCGCTATTTTGTCCTCTGCCGACTTCGACAAAGCCACGGCTTGTAAAATACTCGCACAGCTCGGCACGAAGAGTCGGTATATTGCCGTTATTATGCTTGGCGTATTCCTGCACAGCGGATGCAAATGCGGCAATGTACGGCGTGTTTTGCGTTCCTGAACGCAAGCCGTGTTCCTGCCCGCCTCCGACGATATAAGGCGACATATTCAATCCGCGCCGCATATACAAAAAGCCTATTCCCTTAGGAGCGCCTATTTTGTGTGCACTGGCGCTGTAATAATCCACACCCAGTCCGTTTATAGGCAATCCCGATTTTAACAGTGCTTGCACTCCGTCGCTGTGAATTAACGCATTGGGAGACTTTTGCCTTACGGCTGCAGCTAAACTCTTTATTGGGTTAACAGCGCCTGTTTCATTGCTCACGTGTATCATCGATACAAGCGCTGTATTATCGTCTACAAGCCGTAAAAGCGCTTGCTCGTCTACTGTACCGTCACTGTTCAACGGGGCTATTCTTACGTCTTTTCCACGTCTTTTAAACTGCATTGCAACCTCGTAGACTGAAGAATGTTCCCCTGCCGTTATTACGATATTGCCCTTGTGATTTTTGATGCCACAGTTGAACACCCAGTTATTTGATTCGGTTGCACCTGATGTAAAAATCAATTCGTCGCTGTTTGCGCCCACTGCGTGAGCAATTATGTTGCGCGCTTGCTCTATACTATTGTTTACGGCGACAGCGCTTTTGTACGTCGCGTTAGGATTAAAGTAATCTGTAAGCATAGTGGATTCCGCGGCGCGTGCGGCAGCGTCGAAAACCTTGGTCGTGGCAGCATTGTCTAAGTATATCATTATTTATTGTCGTCTCCGTCCGTAT
>CAMWMF010000050.1 GCA_947175335.1 uncultured Clostridia bacterium | reverse complement strand
CTATCAAATATAATACTATTAGACAATTTGGCAGAAAGTGTTAAAAAATGTGGGGAATTTTGCCATGAAGAGTATCCTATATCGAATAAAACGAGAGCTTTTATAAAAATTCAAGACGGGTGTAATAGGTTTTGTACGTACTGTATTATACCGTATTTACGGGGGCGTAGCAGGTCGCGAGGCGTGGAAGATATTGTGAGTGAATGTGAGAAAATCGAGTCAAAAGAGGCGGTTATTACGGGCGTAGATATATCCGCATACGGGAAGGATATCGGTACCGATTTGGCATCGCTTTTGGACGCTTTATCTGCTACCAAAATGCGCAAACGATTAGGATCGTTGGAGTGTGAGGCCGTAAATGAGCCTCTGCTGGACGTAATGGCTCGGGGTGGATATTGTCCGCACTTTCATTTATCGCTGCAGAGCGGCGATAATACGGTGCTAAAAAGTATGAATAGGAGATATGATACCGAGTATTTTTACGGCAAGATTGAATTGATACGAAAGTATTTTCCGCTTGCCGGAATAACGACGGACGTTATTGTGGGATTTCCTACGGAAACGGACGAATTTTTTAACAATAGCTGCAATTTTATAAAAAAATGCGCGTTTTCGGATATTCATGTTTTTCCTTACAGTAGGCGAGTTGGCACTCTGGCTGCCAAAAAATACGGCGAATTGCCTCCGGAAACAGTAAAATCGCGTGTCAGTAAGCTGCTTGAAATAAAAAATGATCTTCATTTGCAGTTTATGCAAAAGAATTTAGGCATGAGAATGCCTGTATATATAGAGGATTCCGAGGGTGATTATAATGTGGGCTATACGCCCAACTATATCAAGGTGTATTCTCGCGCTTCTTGCGGTGAAATAGTAGATTTAAATTTGACTGAATTGCACAATGATGCCGGAATGATCGGCGTGTAATTTCGTACGTATAATTAATAGAGTGTTTTTGGGTAATTTGCCCGATGGGTTCGCGGTAGGGCAATAATACGATCCGCTATGGTATACATAATCTATCACTTCGCAAAAGACAGCTTTTGCGAAGTGATAGATATTAAAAGAGTGAGGTGCCGTTTAAATGCTGTTAATCGGTTTTATTACGCTTTAACATCGATTTGCGATTATTGCCGTTTTTATTTTAGTTTATTATTTTTGTTATATCAATATTGTTTTATTTGTTGTATAACAGTTGATAATGATTAAGATACTATTAGTATGAAAAAAGCCTCTCGTATGAAAAAAGCATATAAAGTTACACTTATATGCTTAGCGGTTTTTATCGTAGTGATTTTGCTTGCGATTGGATTTTTCTTTTTGCTTATAGAACCTAATGTAAATATATTTGGATTTGAACGGCTGGATTTGGGTAAACTTACATCTTACTCGCAGTCTGTTACGTTACTTGACGCGTACGGCAATCCGATTGACGACGCAGTTTACTTCGGCAACAATAATATATCCGTAAATATAGATACTTTACCTGAACATACTTTAAATGCCTTTATAGCTATCGAGGATAAACGTTACTATTCGCATAATGGCGTTGATTATAAACGTATGGCGTCCGCATTTATGTCTAATATCAAATCGGGTGGATTCAATCAAGGCGCATCTACTATTACGCAGCAGCTTATAAAAAACACGCATTTATCAAATGAAAAGACTTTGCGTAGAAAAATCAGTGAAATACGCCTGGCGCGCAAGCTGGAGCGCGTTTTCGATAAACGTCAAATATTGGAAAGTTATCTAAACGTTTTATACTTTGGATCGGGCATTCGCGGCTTGGGCACTGCAAGCCGCGTTATGTTCGATAAACCTGCATCCGAGTTGACACTCGCCCAATCGGCTGCGTTGGCGTCCATTATCAACAATCCCGCAAAATACAGTCCGTATAATAATATCGATAATCTTAATAAGCGTAAACAGCTTGTGCTTAAAGAAATGTTAAATCAAAAGCTTATTACCAAAGCCGCGTACGACAGCGCGCTTGCCGAACAGCTTGAATTCGGTAAAAACCGCAGTAATCAATTTGTAACGGCTGCGATAAAATCGGCGTGCAGTGCGCTTAATTGTTCGGAAAAGACTTTGTTTTTGAGGAACTATACGATACGCACGTCGTACGATCCCGCAATATCCAACGCTGTGCGTGTAGCGCTATCCAATATCGGTAATGACTATAATGCACGTGTGCTTATAGTGGAAAACCGCACAGGCGGCATCGCTTGCGACGAAACCAACGGAACAAAATATCTCAATCCCAAAAGGTCGCCTGCATCAACTATAAAGCCGTTTACATCATACGCAGTTGCGCTGGAATCGGGGCTTAATCCCCTAACTCAAATTTTTGACGAGCCGACTGTATTCGGTGATTATGCGCCCGCGAATTATAAAGGTGTTTACCGCGGATATTTATCAATGCGCGATTGCCTTAAATACTCGTCAAACATAGCGGCTGTCAAGCTTATGCGGCAATTCGGCGTGGAACAATCGATATCAGTCGCACGTAATTTCGGATTAAATTTCGAGCAATCGGACAACACGCTTGCCGTTGCGCTCGGCGGAATGGAAAAAGGCGTTACTTTACCTGAAATAGCTAATGCGTACCGCACGCTCGCAAACGGCGGCATTTACTCCGATATCGGGTACGTAAACTCTATCAAAAATGCCGATAACGTTAATGTTTATAATGACGTTTGTACACAAAAACGCGCCGTCGGTGACGATACGGCGTATTTACTGACTGATATGTTGATAACTTGCGCTCAGTCCGGCACAGCCAAAAAGCTCAAATACAGCGGAATTATTGCGGCCAAAACAGGCACAAACGGCGACGAAAACGGCAATTACGACTGTTATGCCGTAGCATATACTCCCGACTATACTATTGCTGTCTGGTTCGGAGCAAACGACAATCCAATATCC
>CAMWMF010000049.1 GCA_947175335.1 uncultured Clostridia bacterium | reverse complement strand
CAATATCAGACAGTTTTGCTCTGCGTATTTCAATTTCATTATTCTGCATTGATATTAAATACCTCGCTAAATTACTGTTTATAATCGCAAGTGATTGCTTCGTAGCGTGCAATCATTATATCACATTGAACAAAATAAAACAAGAGAAAAGTCGTAGCGTAATGCCGCGCCTTGTGTTACGTAAATACCGCCATGCAAACTGTTCCCGCCGTCAATATCGCAAGCCCAAGCCAAGCCTTCCATGTCAATTTTTCTTTGAACACGATCAGCGAAAAGAACACCGTAATAAGTATACTCAATTTATCTATGGGCACGACAACGCTGACCTGCCCTTTTTGTATGGCGTAGTAGTAGCACAACCAGCTTGCGCCGGTCGCCAGTCCAGAAAGAATGAGGAATATCCACGACGTAGCGCTTACGGCGGCAAGCGTAGAGTACGCGCCCGTCGCAAAAACTATAACCCACGCAAACACCAAAACCACGGAAGTGCGCACGGCGGTAGCAACATTGGAATTGACGTTTTTAACGCCGCACTTGCTAAGTATTGCAGTCAGCCCCGCAAACGCTGCGGATAGACAAGCCGCAACAATCCACATAACGCACCTTCTTTATAGTATCGGATTTCGTATTTTTATTGTAAATTATTTCTTTCTTTTATAAACTTAATTGCATACTGCGCCGTGATTTTGGAATTAGGCATTCGGCTTTTTAAAAACCGTTCGAGATACGGTATATCTTCGGGTTCGCCGTTGCGTTGTAATGCAATGTTCGCGCTCCTTATTTCCTCTTTATGTTTCTTTTCGTCCTCTTGCGTCAAAAAGCTTCTTAATACTTCTCTGCTTTCTTTTGTAGGACAATTTCCCAACGCTTCTATCGCCCGATACTTTATACCACCTCTTTTGGTAGTGGCTATTTCTATAAGCGGCGTTATATCGATTTCCTTCGGCACGAATATATTTGCGTCGCGCTGCCACCAAAAATAGATTATGTCAATCACAGAACCCAAAGCGTCATGATTTTTATTCTCGTCTTTTAATCGTTTAAATACGTATACGGCGTCTCGGTACTCAAACGCCTTTTTCGTAATTTGTCCGATTATATAATAACAATAACAACGGAAAAACTGCTTTTGTTTGTCTTTCCCTTCGTTCTCATCAACTATTTCGTACAAGATTGGAAGTAAATTCCTATCGGAAAGCTTGTCTGCTTCTTGTTTCGCCTTCCAACCTGTCGTTTGATTGCTGATATAACCATCTTCATAAATCCTCATTCTTGCGATTAAATTCAATAATTCGCTTTTATTCATATCACACCTCAACGTTTAGTATATACCGTATATGCGTAAAGGTAAACTACCATTCACCACTCAATCATTATATCAAAACCGAATATAAAAAGCAAGGATCGTTTTTCCTTGCTCTCTATCTTTACGAAACGCGTCGTAAGGCGGTTCTTTACCGTTTGTAAATAATCGGCTTAACGCTTTTCATACCCCAAAGCCCGAGTACGGAAAATAAGCCGCAACAATCCACATAACGCACGTCCTTTTGTATTGGTAAAAATTCTATTTACAAATCAATTCCGTCTGCATTTTGCAAAATGAATTCTCTTGTGTACACCTTGGGCAAATCGGAATCGCGCAGCCTTGCCCAAAACATGCTTGCCGCTTTGAACCTATCCGCAAAGCGCGCGGTGTAGTCGTCGGCGCAAAAATCATGCAAAAACTTGTTCCACTGGCAGCTTGACTTGTCGTACTCGGCGTACTTTCTTTTGCCGAGCTTTACGTCCAGCAAGTCGCCCAACGTAAAATTGCCGTCACGGTTTTGCTTGACCGCCTTTGCCGTGGCAACGGTGTCGGCGGTGAACTTAAAATTTTTGTCGCCCGTTACTTGGATATAAAATTCCCGAAACTTCGGACCGAACGAAAAGCCGCAAGCGATAAGCGGAGTATCCAAAGTCAGCTCGGTGACGATTGGCTTTATCTGCTTTTTAGGCTTGTGCAAAATGCGCTCGCCGTCAAAGTACGCGCGAATAATTTCGTTCAGCTCGATTTTGCTCCCGACATATTCCAGCCCAAGATTTTTGCATATAGCTACCAGCTCATCCCGATACCAGTAATATTTGCAAAACTCGGCGTACGATTTAATTTGCGTGAAATTCGGTCGTTCCATATACTTATTATACCACAGCCACCCCGATTGTGCAAATCCTAATTTAAGGCAAAACAAAACCGCCAAAAGGCATGTGGCGACTGCGCCAACGGTGCGATATTGTGAGTTACTGTGCGCCGTTTTTCGTGCCGCACTACTCATCTGTGTGCCACTTCGACCAAAACAAAAACCGCCATACGGCGGTTCTGTTTTGGTCGAAGTGGCGAGACTCGAACTCGCGGCCTCATGGTCCCGAACCATGCGCGCTACCAACTGCGCTACACCTCGACGGCATTTAACGTAACAATATTTTACAACATAGTATTGATTTTGTCAAATGCTTTATTGGAAATTATTTAAACTGTAATTATCTTTTACTTTAAGTTCTTTTCTATCGCGTGAGCCACAACCGCAGTATAGTAGTCGGATATATCGCCGTTCACCGTTTTCCACGGCGTTACTTTTTCCGCTTTGGTGTCGAAAACGTGATACAGTCCGATATCCCCGCCTATCGCGCGCCGCAGTGAAAAGAAAGTGCTTTGATAATATTCCACGTAGTCCACAAACTCTATGCCGAGCGCACTCGTGAGCTTGGTCATTTTTATCAACAGCTTCAACCTATCCGGCGACGGCAAAGTCTTTTGGGTGTTAAGTCGCGGCTCTAACCGCATAAGCACAATCTTTTGCGCATTGCGCCTGCACGCGATAGACGCAAGCTCTCTTATGCGCTCGTCCATACCCAGTCTTTCCGCGTGGTACACTCTGTACTTTTTGTCCAAGCACACGCACACGTCGGTCGGGTTGTATTCGTTCATAAAGTACACCGCGGCGTACTCCGCAATTTCGCGCTCGGTCGCGAGCATCAGTCCCTTTACGGCGCGAAGCTGGGCTTGGCGTTGCAGCGGGCGCATGACCGTAAAAAACGTCGCAACTCTATCGGTCATGCCGTCTATCTGCATAAGCTCCTCGTGCGACGCCGAAAATATGCCCGACACGCTGCCGAACCGCTCGACCAGCCGCCAGGCCAAGTTGTCGTTTTCATGTTCGTACAGCACCTTCAAGCAAAACTGCAACATGCCGATATCGCTGTTTTCTATTTGGATTAGCTGTTTTTCGCTTTTACTCACCATCCAACAATCCCGCGTCCGTAGGATTGAAATCGCCGTCGCCGACACCGCCTTTCGGGTCATCGTAATCGTACATAGAATCGGACGGAGGCGGC
>CAMWMF010000048.1 GCA_947175335.1 uncultured Clostridia bacterium | reverse complement strand
CCGAGCGGCAACCAAATACCGTTATCCGCGGTATCGTTTTTGTCCTGCACGCGGATTAGTACATAGAAGTGTCCTGCATTTGCAACGCCCGCAGCTAACGTGGGGCTGGTAAACGAGCCGCCCGTAATCGCCTGCTGCGACGTACGGTTGGATTTGTACATGGAATACGTGGCGCGCAGACCTGTAACGTTCAGCGTGTCGTTGCTGAACGAATACTGAATGTATGCCTTATCCGTATTTGCCGAACCGTTGCTTATGTACCAGCTTTCAAAGCCTGTTGCATATGCATCGCCTTTCAGCTGACCTGCGGTAAGCACGTCGTTGAATTTATCGGCAGGCGTTGACGTAGCAAGCACGTTAAAGTACGAATTGTTGTGCTTATTGCTGCTGTTTTTGGCGCATTGTGTGGGTTTGATTTCGCCGTACTTGTTTGCCAAAACAAACTCATGCGACGGCACTATTACCTCGCGGATTGTGTGCGTCGTAGTATCCATTCCGTCGATATCGGTAAAGTATTGGTTAAGACGGACGGACGTGGACGCAAGCGTATTTACAGTCAAAACAGGTCCGCCGGCCAAATCCTCGCGAATTGTAGGACGGGTATTGTCCATTTTGAACACTATATCGACGGTAATTGCCGTTTTTCCGCCCGCATTGGTGGAAGTGTTTGCTTCTACGTTGGTAAGGCCGAGTGCGGTAATGGGAGCCTTTTCCACCTCGTATACCGTTACGGTCAACACCTGATACGCCGGATCGGGCGTAACGCACGTAAACGTCAGCGAGTCGTAAGCATAGGGAATCTTCGACTTAGCCGCATTGTACACATTGGTGCCGGCGGGCGTAGCGTCGTACTCCGCAATCTTGTACTTTCTGCCCGTACCCGAAATAGTGGAAACACTGCTTAGCGAAACCACGCACTTATCCAAGCTGTTGGAGAAGCCCTTAATTAAGTCTGCAGCATTGATCTTTACGGGAACGTTAAATCGTAACGGTTGCTCGAACACAGCAGTATACCTATTGGTGCCGAGCGGGTTGTAAATATTGGTAGTATTTATACCGCTTCCGGTAGGCGCCGAAGCTACGCTGGAAGTGCCGAAGTACAGCTTGTTGTTGCCCGTAGCCGCATTAACGGCGTCGGCTGCGGCATTGGTACGCTTTGTAATGGTATTTGCCGGCACAACAACGGTAAACGGTATAACCCTTACACCGCGACCGCCGGCGTCGCCGAAGTTGTCGCGTACACGCACGTACAACGTGATTGTTCCGTTGGTTGTGCAGCCGTCGTAACCGGCACGCGGGTACTTCTTTATTTTGGTAATGTTGAGCGTGGTGTTGCTCGTCCACGTCCAGTCAAAGTATTCGGAAGCCGATTTGCTGCACGCCGAATTGACGTACACTCTGTCGCCGCCGCTGAAATAGTCGTATTTAGTCCCTGCGGTCGCATTGCCGTCGGTAAAGTATACTCTGTCCGCCGCTGCATTGGCGTTGTTGGCATGGTCGGAGTCGGTTGCCAAATAGTTGGCCGCAATAGCTTGGCTGATATTGCCGCCCGTACGTACAGGCAATGTAATTGTTCTGTTGTTGGATACAGGCGCCTGGTTTACGTTGACAGCCGTAATCCTTGCCCTGCCGTTGCCCGACGCCGCCGAGTTGCCCAAAGAGCTGCTTGTTGCGGTAAACGAGCCGCTTACGTAGTTGGAGCCGCTGTAACTGCTTCGAGGGTCGTCGCCATGAACAACGTAGCCGCCGTAATAACCGCCGCCGCCGCCGCCCTCGTCGTTGGGATAGCTCGATCTGTGTCTGCTTGTATCGGCATTACCGCCCTGATACAAAGAGCCGCAGGATTGGTGCGTTTGCGTTACGCTTGTCGAGTTGCCGCCGCCGCCGCCGGCCGCTACAAGTATACGCGCCGAAGTGCTGGTGGACGTACGTATATCGGTAGCGCCGCCGCCGCCCGAGCCCGCAGTGCCCGTGCCGTTGCCGCCGCCGTTCCAGCCGCCGTAACGCCACATGCTGCCGCCGTCGATGTTGCCCGTGCCGCCTGCGCCTGTGCCGCCGCAGTATATATATATAGTAGTAGAGGCCGCAGTGTAAGTGATCTCACCCTTGACGTATCCACCCAAGCCGCCGTTGGCCGAGCCCGTATTGGCTCCGCTGTTGCCGCTGTAACCGCCACGTGCGCCCCACAGCTCGTACCTATACGTACCTGCCGGCAAGTTTACGGAATAGTAATTTCCCTTATAACTATAATCAACATAGTTGCCGTTGGTAAAGCTACCGTTGCTTATGTAATTCTTCAACGTTTCGCCTTCAAGGTTAGCGTAGTTCGCCGAGGTCGTCGCCTCAGCCGATTGCGCACCGCCCACACTCACCGTTTTGGACGAATCCAAAGTGAGCGCGCAAGTAACGGCCACCGCAAGCGCGGTTATGACCGTCGCAAGCAGCAACAGTACGCGCCGCCCTATCTTGATTCTGCTTTCACTCGTATGATTGTTCATACTTCTACCTCTCTGGTATTGACGTTGGGGTTGAATTTGTTAACAATTTGTTCACAATTTTATATATATACAGCTAAATGTTAACATATTGTTCATAATTTGTCAATACTTTTTCGGCAATATAGTCAAGTTATATCGACAAATTTTATATTCGCCCCATTAAATTGCCTTTATATTTACTTGACTTTTAAATGTAGATACGATACTATAAGCACGGTCATAAATTTTAGGAGGTAAATTATGAATATAAAACCGTTGTTTGACCGTATAGTTATCGAACCGTTGGAAACGGAGGAAAAAACAAAAAGCGGAATCGTTCTGCTGGCAAAGGATCAGGAAAAACCGCAAATGGCGCGCGTTACCGCGGTCGGCCCCGGCGGCATGGTTGACGGCAAGGACGTAAAAATGGTTGTTAAGGTCGGCGATAAAGTTATTTATTCCAAGTACGCCGGCAGCGAGTTTAAGGTGGACGACAAAACGTTTACCGTTATGCGCCAAAGCGACGTGCTCGCCATTGTAGAAGACTAACTACTAACCTATTATATATATGTTAAGGAGATAAATTATGGCAAAACAAATCAAAACGGGCGACGAAGCCCGCAAAGCATTGGAAAAAGGCGTAAATACACTCGCCGATACCGTTAAAATCACGCTCGGTCCCAAGGGCAGAAACGTCGTTCTCGACAAAAAGTACGGCGCTCCCCTCATCACCAACGACGGCGTAACCATCGCCAAGGAAATCGAGCTGGAAGACCCGTTTGAGAATATGGGCGCGCAAATCGTTAAGGAAGTTTCCACCAAAACGAACGACGTCGCGGGCGACGGCACAACCACCGCTTGCCTTTTGGCGCAGGCAATTATTCGCGAAGGGCTTAAAAACGTAGCCGCCGGCGCTAACCCGATGATCGTGCGCAAAGGCATTGAAAAGGCTACCGAAACGGCAGTAGCGCAAATCAAATCGATAAGCAAAGCAGTTGACGGCAAAACCGCCATAAAGCAGGTCGCGTCCATTTCCGCGTCCGACGAAACAATCGGCGCGCTCATAAGCG
>CAMWMF010000047.1 GCA_947175335.1 uncultured Clostridia bacterium | reverse complement strand
GGCGAATTGATTACAGTGAATAGATAAGAGTGAATAGTGAATAGTGTCGGACTGCGCTTACGCGCCCTTATTTAATTTAAATAAAATTTTTTCAATAATTCCGAATTCCGAATTCCGAATTCATAATTCCGAATTAAAAAACGTATTGACACATCGGCATGTTTTTGATATAATATTAAGCACCACTACTGCGAATGATAAAGGGTGAAAAAGTGGTTACGTTTTGTTCCGCGACAGTGAGTTGGTTGTCAGCCGTTGTCGTAGCTAATCCAAAATCAATAACGTTCATATTGTTTTGCATAAACATAGGACTGTTGCTTTGCGCCGTAATACAAACGACGGCGATTATTGTGCTGTACCGCAAAACGTTGTGCGCGTCTGTTGTCGGGCTTGCGGTGACAATGGTTTTCGGTATGGGCGCGGTATTGTTTGTTATTCAGTTGTTGATGTACGTTTACGGTCATCCCGGCTCAATGTATGCGATATCTTTTTGTGTATGCTTGTTGTATGCGGCGTTTATTACGGCAAGCGTGTACAGCTTTATGCTTATTCGCAACGGACATAAAACGCTGTGCATACTTGCTGGTATTTTCGATTTTATTCCGCCGATAGGCGTTGTGTTCACCGTTGTGCTGTCGTACAAGGTCAGCCGCGACACCGTGGTCAAGCAATTTATTTACAAGGGCTATGCCTACACGTACGCCGCGCTCGGGCAGTTTTGCGCTACCAACAAAGCGGCGCTTATAGACATGGCGGGCGACGAGGAGCTTGGCGAACTTGACAAAAAGGAAACCAAGCACAACCTTAAAGATTTGAAGCGCCATGTCGATACCGCCGAGGGACAGTATGCGTACGCCGTGGCGCTGGCAACGTATGCGCCCGAAAAGAGCAAGACAGCCGTTAAGTTTATGAAAAAAGCCGCCGAGGGCAACCATACCGCGGCGCTGTTCAACCTTGGTTATTACTACGAGGTTGGCGCGTACTTGCCCAAAGACTTGAAAAAAGCAAGGAGCTTTTACTCGCGCGCGGCGGAAGCGGGCGACGAGGACGCGGCGCTTCGGTTGGGCATACTGGAAGTCAAATCGGGCGACGCCGCCGCAGGGTTCAAGCTGTTCGAGGATAGGGCAACCAACAAAAACGATTTGTGCGCCAAGTACAACATGGCAATATGCTACGAGAAGGGTACAGGCGTGCAAGCCGATATGGACAAGGCGCTTGATATTTATTGCGAATGTATCGAGGCGGGATCGTTCGAGGCGGAAAAGCGCCTGTTTGCGATAGCCGCGCAGGACATAAACTCGGCGCAAAACGGCGAGTTCTTCCGCAGGGTCACGGATAGGCAGTTTAAAGGCTCGTTTGCCAAAATGATAGACGGGCTTATCGAGATAAAAAAGCGGCTCGCGTCCGACGCCGTCGAGCATTTTTTAAAGGTGCTTGACTTTAACGACAAGTGGGAGTGGTTTGCCCGCTGCATAGTCGGCACGCTGTATATAGACTGCGGCAAGGAAATGGAGGACAAATACAACGGCGCCGAATATATACGCTCGTCAGCCGTAATGTCGCCCATTGCCAAGGATATCTATCCTACGCTACCGCACGCCGTGTTCAAGGAAATCAAAATCCGCACCAAAGCGGAAAAAAATCAGCAAAAGCAACAAAAGCAGTAATGTTTTGCCGATGTGAGCATATACTGTAATGTACGAAAAAAATCGTAAAAAAAATTAAAAAAACGCCTTTAATTTGCTTGACAACAAAAAACAGAGGTCTTATAATAAGCGTGCAATCAACGTGACGCTGTTGTGCTAAAACAGATTGCAACCTAAATTCGCTCATCATTTTCCCCCTTATTTTATAGCAGGACGGTTGGCACACGCCAGCCGTTTTGCATTGCAATAAAAAATGCTCCGTATTAATACGGAGCATTTTTTTTGTTGTTCGCGTTAATGCGCGGGGATTAGAATGCCCAGAAGCCGAGGTAGACCATTATGAGCGATACGACGATAAGGAATACCGTCATAACCACGCCCGCGCCTATCGAGCCGCGGTAGCAAAGCATGGTCGTGCCTATGGCAAGCGCGGTGGCTATGCTGGACATAATATACGCGGCTATCGGCATGCCGTGGTAGATAAAGTACGGCGTGATAGCGGTAGCTATGAACAGCGTAATCCAAAACGCCCAAGTCCAGTTGCGCACGGTGCGTTCGGAATAGTCGTACACGTTGTTGTTAAGAACAAGGTACAGCGCTATACCCATATGCACAAACAGCACAGGAGGCGTGGCGATTACGAGCCACTTGGGGATCCTAAACGGCAAGCGGGAGGCGTACGCCGAAACCTGACCGAATATGCCGGAGCAGTAGGAAATCGTAAGACCGATTCCCACGGTTGCGAGCAAGCACACCCAAAAGAGCGCCATGCTCGACAGTCCTTTTCGATTGTTAACTCTTACTGAATTTTCCATAGTGATTGTAGTATGTCGCACAGTGGAAAATTTATTCAATTCGGAATTCGGAATTATGAATGCAGAATGAATTCGGAATTCGGAAAGCGGAATTCGGAATTGTAGCGGCTAATGCCGCATTAAGGATGAGATTCTTCACGGCGCACTTTGTGCTTGTTCAGAATGACAAAAGTAGTTTTATCTACATGCATAAATTCTTTTGTCATTCCGAGCAACGCGAGGAATCTCAACCTTAATAAAATAACGGCACTTATTCGCCGTTATCAGTTATCCTTTATTTATTTCTCTGCCTATAAGCTCGTCAAGAGTAATGCCGTAATAATCGGCTAAAATAACACAAAAGTCAATGCGTGGAATAACCTTTCCGTTTTCCCACCTACTAAGATTTGCATTGTTAATACCGGTATCGCGTTCTACTTGCAATATGGTTTTATTCCTCAGCAATCTTTGATATTTAATTTCTTCTCCGAAATTTGTCATGCTGTTAGCCATTAATATAACTTTACTGCAAATATGTAGATTTATGCTTGACTTGTACAAAAATGTAGAATACAATATTATTATCTACAAATATGCATAAAGATATAGAGGCAAAAAATGAGTAATAGGATAGACGATATGGAGTGCTGTGAAACATGTAATCATTGCAATAGCATTCATATAATAATGAACGGGGAATACTGTCGCGGCATGCTGCATTACTGTAAGCTGCGCAAAAAGATTGTCGACAAAGACGACAAGTGCCGAAAGTGGCAGAAATCCGAGCTACTGTGCAAATTCGAGCAAGAAGCTATGAGTACAAACAATTCTGCATTCTGCATTCTTAATTCCGAATTAGATTAAATCTCTTGACTAACAGGCGCGTTGTGGATTATAATTAGTACAACAAACTAAGGGTGTATTAGATTATGCAACACGTTGATTTAAAGGAAATACGCAGCGGCGCGCTACTTGGTAAAAAGGTTACCGTTTGCGGCTGGGTGCGCACTTCGCGCGACAGCAAAAACGTAGCGTTTGCCGAGCTTAACGACGGCACCGAGCTTAACCACACGCAGGTCGTTTTCGATAAAGCCAAGTTTAACGACGACTTTCTTGCGCCCATGCTTGCGCTGGGTGCGGCGTTGCGCGTAGAGGGCAATGTCGTAAAAGGGCAGCGCGAAGGCACGTACGAGATTCAGGCCGAAAACGTAGAGCTTCTCGGCGGCAGCGACAGCACGTACCCGCTGCAAAAAAAGCGGCACACCATGGAATTTTTGCGCACCATTCCGCACCTGCGCGTTCGCACCAACACATTCAACGCGGTGTTCCGTGTGCGCAGCGAGCTGTCCTATGCCTTGCACGAATTCATCCACAAGAACGGCTATTATTACTTTCATTCGCCCATCATCACCGGCAGCGACTGCGAGGTCGCGGG
>CAMWMF010000046.1 GCA_947175335.1 uncultured Clostridia bacterium | reverse complement strand
CGCTTCGGTCGAAATGATGGGTGGTTGGAATAATCCTTTTTGTTTGTAGTTAAGTATTGTGCGGAGTAATAGCACAACAACTTTGCGGCGGTTCGCTTCGGTCGAAATGATGGGTGGTTAGAGTCTGCTATTCTATATAAGAATAGTCATGCCTATACTCCCATCACCCCGAGCGTTTTTTTGCCCTCCCGAGGGGTCTAGGCGTAGCCGCATAATTATTTTAATTAATCCTTTTTTAATTCCGAATTCCTAATTCCGCATTCCGAATTATATTACGTATTTTTCCAGCTTGCCCGTTTGTTTTAAAAACGACAATAGCGAGTCGGCATGGAAAACGTCGGGCGCGAGCGCTACACACAGCGGCGCGTCCGATTTGTCCACAAGCGTTTTAAGGCAATACCCGTCGTCGGGGTACAGCCGTTTGAACACTTGCCACGCTTCGCTACGCCGCCGCACTACTGCGGTAAGCGCGCGCATAAGCTCGGCGCGGAATTCCTTTATTCGGTACTCGTACAGCATAAGCTTTTGCGGCGGGTATATCGGTGATATATGTACGCACGCGCGGCGCACGTCTACGCCCAAATTGCTCGTCATGCTGTCTATGCGCTTGTTGTTGTCGGGCGGGAATTCAAACTGCATTGCCGACAAGCTTTTTATGTAAAAATCCGTTACGTACGCGCCCAATATCATTTCCAGCTCGCCGCGCATACACGGCTGCCGCCCCTCGGCGGCGCACAGCATTCTGTACGCTTCCGCCGCTTGCGCCGCGCCCGACGAGCATAAAAGCTCGGGGCAGTCCATAACAATCTCGGCGGCCGTTTTTCCCGCTCTTACAAGCGCGGACTTTACCGCTTTGCAATCCTTTTCCACGCCTTTCAGCTCGGCGGTCAGTTCGGTCACGAGCGTTGCTATGCGCTGTGCGGTATTGCCTACAATTCGGCGCCCGTCCATGCGCGCGCCGAACTCCGCGTCGAACGCCGCAAGGTCGAGCGCGACAATCTCGCCGAACAGCGAAGCGTGATTAAAGTGCGTGTCGCTTTCGTCAAACACCACGGCGAACGGCTTTTTGCCATCGCGCAGCGTTGCAAACGCTTTTATTTCCGCGCGGTATCTTTCGCACGCCGCGGCGGGGTAGTCGTGGGTGGGTAGCAGTATAAGCTTTTTATGTACGGTACGCCGCGCCGCTCTGAATTCGGCATTGCCGCCGCGAGCCAAGCACACGTCGCACTCGCCGTCGGTCAGTCGGTAGCCCGCGCGTAAGATGAAGTCGGTGTCGTCAAACCCGATAGCGTACACGCTGCTGCCCTCGGGCGCGGCGGCGTTGAGCGCGGTAAGAGTATCGGCAAAAAACAGCGGTCTTTCGCGTTGCGCGCCTCTTTGGGTGTTGTCACTATCCGTTAGCATAGGTTAAGTATAACAGCGGCGGGAAGTCGAATATATCCGTACCTTATCTGTTTTTATATACTTATGTCGTAATTGAGAAAGCTCGGTGAAAACATGAACACAAATTTCTAATCAAATTCTAATGTTGTACTAATGGATTTTTTAATCAAAATATTGTAAAATGTTAGTAGCATTACTGCAAGCACCTTATTATGCGCTCGGCTATCGTGTTGGCAAGCGAGTAAACGGTGCCCAGCCGTACTGCCGACAGCGGCGTTTTGCGCGGGTCGGTTACGGTAGCGGTAATGGACACGTCGCCGACCTTTGGCAGCTTTTTGCCGTCGGCGCTGCCCGGGGCGATAGACCCGAACGATATGCGGATCTTGCCGACGTCGGCAAGCCGCCCGACGGACGAATCTATCGCAAGCACCTTTTTATCGGAATGAGCTTTGCTTATGTGCGCTATCGCGTCTTTCAGATTGAGCGCGGTAACGGGGCGGTCAAGCGTTCCGTACACGTACGCGTTGGCTTTGCGCTCTGTCAGCATTTGCCCGACTATCGGGCCTAAGCAATCGCCGGTTACGCGGTCGGAGCCTATGCACAGCACTATCGGCTGATAGCCGAGCATGGCAAAAGCACACTCAAACTCAAAATCGCGCGAGGGCTCGCTGTCGGCCTCGGCGGTAACGTTGGATATTTCGGGCGTGAAAAAATCGTTGTAAGGCATAATTCGAGTTTTGCCATTAACTGCGACGATTATACCGAAGTTCGGATGTTTGGAACTGCTGAATAAGTTCGTGCGGCAACCTTGCTGTCGGTTTGCACGAATACGTGCCGCAATAGAACGCGCACGTAGCGCCGCTACGAGCGCAGCCTATTGCGTTCGTCTCGCGCAAACCGCCGACGCAATCTTGCTCGCGTCACTTAATCATCAGCTCCCACGGCGGTTTAAAATTTCTATTTAAGGCAATAAGTATACGGAGGTTTCGTATGTCTTGGATTGACGTAGCATTACTTGCATTGGTGGTCCTTGTGGGACTGCTCGGATTATGGAAGGGCGCTAAAAAGAGCGCGCTCTCGTTCGGTGCGTTTTTGGTATCGTTCCTTTTGGCGTTTTTCCTTTCCACTGTTATTGCGGAGGCGCTGCTCGGCATAGACGGAGTGAAAAACTTCGTGCTAGGTAACGGCGTGGGCGAAAACGCGCAGTGGTCGCTTGCCAACTTTATTTACGCCAGCTACAAAGAGCCCGACGCAAATTCGTATTTGTTTGCCAACTTCTATAAGCCTATTAAGGATATAGTCGCAAGCGCGGTGGACGCCAACGGCAAGATCGCATCGGTTGAGGGCATAAACGTTCAACAGGCCGGCTTTGCGCTGTACGGCGCGTTCATGATGTTCTCCGCAATCTGCGGCGTGGGCATATTCATCGTCGTGCGTTTGCTGCTCATCATCGTTACCACTATCGTCAAAACGTATATCGAAAAGAAAAAACAGACCGTTATCAGCAGGCTTATCGGCTTCCTTATCGGAGCGGTGCGCGGCGCGTTGTGGGTGTTTGCGTTCACTATCGTGTTCAGCTGCTTCGGCGGTTACACGGCTGTTCCCGGTATTCAGTCTATTCAAAACGAGTACGGCGACAAGGCCGTCATGTGCAACTACCTCGACGATTGGGCGTACGGACTGCGCAATAAGCTGTTGTTGCCCAATGCCGACGGCTACGGCAGGCTTGTGGAAATGGTCTATAAAAAGACCTCGACGGAAAACCCCGACGCCGAAAAACTCGCCGGCGACGAGCTTAAAGTATTTATCAACGTCAGCAACCTTAACTACGACGGTGAGCCGTGGAGCATCGACGCGCAAACCAAAAAACGTAAGTTCGACGATTCGAGCGAAACAGTTAAGCTGCGCGTGGCTTCCGAGTTCGGCGCGACGGGCTTGGACGTTGCGGCGCAAGCCATACTCGATTACAACAAGAGCGTGGCCGAAAAAATCGACGCCAAGACCACCGGCTTGAAACAGGAAAACTTTACCACGCTCAACGGCGTTATGGCTAACGTCGACGCGGCTATGAACGACCTGTGGGCTAAGCTTAGAAAATACGAACAGGATTGCACCACCGCGCCCGACAAGGAGCAGGACAACTGGGATTCGGTGCTCGACAGCAAGCTTTCCGCCGATTACACGGCTATACAATCCGCTGTCGCCGAGCTTAAAGCCAAGTACCAGCCGTTTGCCGCCACGTTCGGCGAGTTCCCCGAATTCGAGCTGCCCGAACGCGTTCACGCCGCCGACGTGCCCGTAAGCATACCCGAACAAGGCACCGATGAAAGCACCGACGAAGGTACCGATGAAGGCACCGATGAAAGCACCGACGAAGGTACCGATGAGGGTACAGACGAAAGTACCGATGAGGGCGCAACCGAATAAAATACAAAAACCTTTGATTGATTAATCAAAGGTTTTTTTGTGCCGACAATACTCGCGCAAAAAGGGCATAAACGGGTTGCAATCCGACATATCTTGTATAGTATTATGTATTATCATATATAGGTGAATTGTATGCTGTACGAGAAAAAAATGTTGATACTGTCGGGCGAGGGCAAGGGCGTCGTGCTTATTGAAAAGAGCGCAAAGGGCTTGCGGTTTTCGCTGAGTACCTTCGATATGCCGACCTGCGGCGAGCTTAAAGCCGGGGTTATCACGCCGCGCGCCGTGTACGTGCGCGACCTGCAGCAGCGCGACAATCCGTCGTCTGTGTTTATCGTGGACGGGGTGGAGGCGGACAATTTGCATTTTGCCGTGTTCGACACCAAGCTGCGGTTGTACGGCACCAACGGCAAGCGCATGTGGGAAGCTAACGTTATGGACTTGCTTACCAAAAACGACAGGCGCGCGCCCGTTTTGGATAAACCGATGCTTGCCGCGCTGCCGCCCATTTCCACACCGCCCAAGGTTTTGCCTATGCCCGACGGCACGGGCATACCGCAGTCGCGGTTGGAAATTTACGGCGACGAGCAGCTTGCGGAAAGCAATTTTTATACGCATATAGACATGTCCTCGCGCATGCCCGTTGTCGATAGATTTTTGGACACGCCGCGCGTGCTCGAAACGCCGTCCATACTCGACGGGCTTGCGCCCGTGCTGGAAAAGTCGGCTATGACGGAAGCGGAAACAACCGCAATAACCGACGCGGACGACGGCGATTTGGAGAACGTTGATATGCTTGAAGTCGATAATACCGACAACGTGAACGACGAGGACGAACAGACCGAGCAGGCCGAGCGTGCCGAGCAAACGGTTATGCCCGCCGCGGCGGCTACTGCGGACAGCGTGGCTATTGGCTACGGCGGTTCGCGCCCGTGCGAGCTGGCGGCGCGGTTCCTCAAAACGCGCTCCACCCGCGAGCTTAAAGGCGGGCAGGCTCCCGCAGTCAAGCCCATTACTCCCAAGCCGCAAGTAAAGCCGCTGCGCGAAATATCGTTTATCGAGCGGGCGGCCGCCGATATTGATAAGCTGTTCAATGCCGCAGAAAAGGACGAAAAGCTTGCCGCGCTGTTGCCCGACATCAACTGGGTAAAGGTGCCTATCGACGGGCATATAATTTCCGTCGGGCGGGGCGGTAACGATTTTTTGTGCTACGCCGTAACCGGCACTTACGAAAAGACTTCGCCGCTCGGCGACGAGGCGCAGTGGCTGCCCGAAAACAAGGCTATCCCCACAGGCAAGGGCTATTGGCTTATTTTCCAAAGCTTGAAGGACGGGGAAATA
>CAMWMF010000045.1 GCA_947175335.1 uncultured Clostridia bacterium | reverse complement strand
GAGCACCACCCTGATAAGGTGGGGGTCGGTGGTTCGAGTCCACTCATTCCTACCAGCAAGACGACCCAATCGGGTCGTTTTTGCTTGGTAGGAATGAGTGGCAAGACCATGCGGTGCGGAGAAAAGTTTGTCGAGAAATGTACCGCTCACCCACCGCATGGTTCGCTAGGCGCTTGTTATATATCAAGCACCCGCCATAGTGCCAAAATAGTTTTATACATAAGTATATTGTTGAATAATGCTGTTAATTGTGTTATAATTGCAATAGTTAATATCACGGAGATAATTTGTGAAAAAGTTAAAGTCACTATGTTTATTATTCCTATCAATGCTGAAAATAGGATTGTTTACTTTCGGCGGCGGTTACGCTATGATAAATTTATTGGAACACGAATTTGTCGGTAAGCGCAAATGGATAGACAGTGATGAGTTTGCGGACTTGGTAACAATAGCCGAATCCACGCCCGGACCGATTGCGATAAATTGTGCGACATACATAGGCTATAAAACGGAAAAACTTTTAGGCGCTATCATAGCTACGATAGCAATGTGCATTCCGTCGTTCGTCATCATATTTGTTATTTCTCTATTCTTTAATGCTTTTTTGGAAAATTCGTATGTGGCGGCGGCTTTCAAAGGTATTCAAGCGTGTGTGATTTTCTTAATCTTCTGTGCCGGTCTGAAAATGGCAAAGAAAGTAAAGAAAACAGTTTACACTTGGATTATTTTTATAGCTACTTTTGTTTGTATGATATTGTTGGCTTTGTTTGCCGTTAACTTCTCGTCTATATTTTACATACTTATTAGTGGAACATTGGGATTACTTATTTATATTGTCGGCTATATAAGAAACAAGCGCAATAAATCTCTTTCGGACGACGAAAGCAATTCGGGGGAAGAAAAATGATTTATCTCGAATTGTTTTTAGCGTTCTTAAAAATCGGCGTTGTATCTTTCGGCGGTGGGTACGGTATGATTTCTCTAATTAGAGAAACTGTCATATCTTACGGTTGGTTGAATGAAGAGCAGTTATTGAATTTTATAGCGGTATCAGAGTCTACGCCCGGACCAATAGCGGTTAATATGGCTACTTTTGTAGGCTCGTCGCAAGGTGGAATATTAGGAGCATTTATTGCTACTCTCGGTATTGTTTTGCCATCGTTTATTATTATATTGATAGTTGCAATGGTAGCTAAAAATCTATTAAAGTATGCAGGCGTAAAAGCAACATTGAGCGGAATTCGCCCGGCAATAATAGGCCTTATATTTGCTACATTCGTTACTATGTTGTTGAGTTCTATATTTGGCATAAAGACGGTTAATAGCTCTTTTGCCTTTGATTGGAAAGGACTAATAATATTTTCTCTTATGGGAATAGTAACTTTTATTCATTGGAAAGTTCGCAAGAAATCAATATCACCTATAATATTGATTTTGCTTGCCGCAGTTTTAGGTGTTTTGCTGTACGGCATATAATTATTCGTTTTAGGTTGGGTATGCTCTACCGGCAAGACGACCCACAAGGGTCGTTTTTGCTTGGTAAAAAAGGCGACGGTATAGCTTTATAATTGAAACGCGCATAATTTCGCTTGACGGATAATGTGCGTATATGTTATATTGTTGCAAATACTCGGAAAAAAGCACATGGCTTTTTTGACGAAAATCCTATTGACAATGGCGTCGAAGATATGTTTTTCGGTGCTGTTTTTATGTGGAGGGTAATATGAGAAGGAAAATTCTTACCGCAATAATATTGACTGTTATACTCGCGCTGTCGCTGTTTTTTACTGCGTGCGGAGATGACGGCGTTACGTACAAGGTAATCGCCGATTATAATTCCGAGCAGGGTACGGTGTCTGTTACCGCCGAGGACGGCAAAGCCAAAACCGAGTTCGCGGCAGGCGACAAGGCTGTAATCAACGTTGAAGCAAACGAGGGCTACGAGCTTGATCGCTTTATAGTCAACGGCGAGAGCTGCGAGCTTGACAACGGCAGTTATACGTTTTCCGTAAGCTCCAATACTTTGGTTCAAGTCACGTTCCAAAAATCGAAAGACGACGACGATGACGACGACAACAAAAAAACGCCGGAGGAGCTTTTTGCCGAGGCGTTTAAAAGCGTAAAAACCACCTTTATGGCGGTGGGGTCGTACACGTACAAGGAGGAGGGGCAAGACCCGCATGTCAACAACGTAACAACGGTGTTCGGCGACGGCGCGGTGAATATCGTCGAAATGGACGACGAAACCGGCAGGGTTTTGTACGACAGTGTTTACGTGGACAAGGACGGCAAGCTTGCCGAGCCGTATCACACCATTGACAACACGATGGAATACAACAGCCCCGACGAGGACGAGCTGTTTGCAGATTACGACAATCCGTTTAAAGCGTTGACGGCTGCCGACTTTGCGGCGACCGAGACCGAAAATATTTTTGCGCTTACCGACGCAGCCAAAGCCAAAAAGGCGGCCACTGCAATTACAGGCTGGGTGGAGGATATAGCAAGCTTTACCGTGACGATTAGGGACGGAAAGGTGACAAGAATAAATATCGTTACCGACCGCATTAAGCGCGGCCCCGAGGGTAACGAATACTATTATACTTCCAGCTACGCGTTTGCGGTTAGCGAGTGTGGAACGGCGGCTGTCGATCCCGATGCGCTTACGCCGTACGCGACGACTGCGGCGCACACCGCGTTCAAAAACGCGCTTCAAGCGGCGAGCGAGGCTAAAAACTACACGGTGCATATATACGAGCAGGAAGCGGGCTATGAGGATTTGGAATACGACGTGTACGTTACCGAAACGGCTATTTTCGACTCTTGCGCTGGCTGGGAATCGGGTTACGTCGAAAAGAATTTAACTCCCGACAACGAGAGCGGAATGCGGGTGTATTCCTTCCGTATCGGCGGCGAAAAGGACAGCGAGGAAAAGAAAGGCAAGGTCGTTATAGGCGACGCCGTCAATTATCCGACGGTCAAAGCGATGCGCGCAGACTTTGGCGGTTTTGCGCCCGAAATATTCCAAAACGACGGCGAGGTTTACACGCTGCAAAGCGATTGCATACGGTACACTAGCGACGTGCTCGTACACTTTTCGGACGGTGCCGACAATATTATTTTGTACCGCAACTATACGCTTAGCGTACAGATTACGTTGAAGGACGGAAAGCTGTACCAAGTGGAAATGTACTATTACGTTTACGGCGCGTTGGTCAAGCGCACTGTCACGTATTCGGCGTGGGACGAAACCACTATGCCGTTATCGTTTGACGATTACGTTAAGGAAAGCGTATTCGACAGTTACGTAGGAATATACACAGACCGAAATATTGTGGTAAAGGTGACTACCGACGGCATAAGCGTAAACAACGCGCCTATGGTTATTTCCACTTATTCCGCCACGCAGCAAATATTCAGCGGAACGGTTAACGGTAAAGAATGTTACGTAATGTACATGTCCGAAAAACAGCTTGCCGTAGTGCTGGACAACAGGTCGTACGTTGTAACCAATATCGAACTGGACGCCGTGGAAATCCCCGAAGCGTATAACGGCGTGTGGCAGGACGAAAATGCCAACAGCGTAACGATAGCCTACAACAAGATCACGTTCGGGACGAACATGCTCAAAGTGCTGTCGTATGACGAGAACGAGGGCTTGGTAGCGCTGCGCGGCGACTACACTTACAGGCTTATTTTGGGTCAGTTGCAGGGCAAGACGGTGCTTTCCGTACGTGCGCTCAACTCGGGTATGATGTCGCAAACGTACGTCATGTCCAAAGTGCAAAACGGATTTATAATACCGCAAACATTTGTAGGTACGTATACGGCCGACGGTCTTGTTCAATACAAGGTGGTTGTTACGCTCAACGGCGTTACCGTACAAATAGATAACAAGCAGTACGTTGCAGCCGACGTGTCGGTAGGCGAAGACGATACTATGGGCACGGTCATCAACTTCAAGCTGAACGGCGAAAGCTACGCAATAGCGCAAGATCCGTTCGGTAGAGACGGCATTTATTTTGCGGGTGACGGTGCCGACGTAACTCTTTCTCGGACGGCAGACGACGATCCCGCTGCGCCGCCGGTAGTAAAGGTGGATATTCCCGCAGCGTTTTACGGCGATTACACGTTCAGCGATATACCCAACGGCGTGTTCTACTCGTTATCCATAGACGATGACGGAATTTTCGCGCTTATCGATATGTCTAGCAACGAGTACACCGCGGAAATCTTGGAGTTCGACGAGCAAAATCCCTCGGTGATAAAGGTGTCAATCAACAGCAAAATCTTCTATCTGTACGGCTCTGTCGATAATATCAACGACGACGGTAATTACAATATTATCACGTTCAAAAACGACAAGACGGGCGACGACGGCATAGAAGTCGAGCTGCTGCGCGACGACTACGATCCGGACGAGGGCTACGACACGTTTACCGTTCCCGAGCTGTTTATAGGCGTGTACGAGGGTACGAGGAGCGACGGCGTAAAATTCGTGCTTACCGTAACCGAAACTGGTATGACGCTAAAAGTGGACGACGCCGAACCCGTTAAGGTAATTATCAGGAATTACGAAACGACGGCTAGTCGCACAAGATTTACCGTCAAAATATCCAAAATAAATTATTCTTATGTCACGTATATGGGCAATTTGTCGGTGCAAACCGAACATATTCAAAAGCTGTTCCTTTCCGGCGACGACGCCAACGTTATATTAAATCGCGTAACGGAAAATGCGTAATCCTATAATACAAGTGAAAAAACTTGCTTGCAAGGGCTTTTTCACGACGTATTTCAACGGACGGCTATTATTTGCTTTTTAGCAAATAGATCTGCGATAGCAGAACAAAAACATTGTTTTTGTAAGCCGTTAATGTTATAACATAAAAATCCCGCTGTCGACAGTGGGATTTTTATGTTAGTGATATAGCTTGATGCGCAAGCAGTGGTATTTTTAGCCTGCGGCTGAAAGTGATATTATATTTCTTATAAATGTTTTAAATGTTTGCATGTTTTTTATTTTTGTGATATCATATATTACACTTAGATTAAGCAAGGAGTTTTATCGTGGTAGATAACAAAAACACAAAACCTCCGGTAAAATCAACAACTACGGCGAAGCCCGCACCTGCGACGGCAAAACCGGCGGCACCGACGGCAAAGCCTGCACCTACGGCAGCAAAGCCTGCACCTACGGCAGCAAAGCCTACACCTACGGCGGCAAAGCCCGCACCTGCGGCGGCAAAGCCTGCACCTGCGGCGGCAAAGCCTGCACCTGCGGCGG
>CAMWMF010000044.1 GCA_947175335.1 uncultured Clostridia bacterium | reverse complement strand
ACCATGAACGAACAGTACAACGACCATCACTACGAGGAAATCAGCAAGCAGTTTGAGGAATTCTGCCACACTAAAGGCATTGCGGCAAAGTTCAAAGTAGCATTTGCGCAAATGGCTGAAAACACCAGAAAGCAGAAGGAAGCGGACAAAGCGCAGCTTGCGGAAGTCAAGCGTAAATCGGCGGAAGCGAACCCCGAGTTTACCGAGTTTTTGCATACCAAGGGCTTTAAGGCAAAAGTCAAGCTTATTATAGCCAATCTCAAAAAAGGTTGCAAGGAAGCGCCGCGCAAAACGGCAGCGGCGATCGACGGAATTTCGGCGCAGACGAGAGCCAATATAGCTAACGCAAAGGCAAACGTTTACAGAACTACGGCAGGCTACGGCGCGGTGGGCGGCGCAAAAGTTACCGACGCATCGGAATATTCCGCCGACGAGCTTGCCCATGAGTTTAATGAGTTCTTAAAGGCAAAAGGGCTTGACGGCAAGTACGCCGTCGAAGTAACGGGCGAAGCGGACGAGTAACGCAGCAAAATAAATTCCGAACAAATAGGAAAACAATGAAAAAGAAAATCGTAATACAAGAACATAACAAACAGGTGGAACGGGAGATATCTTATATCCCGTTCCGCTATATCGTTGCAATCTTTTTAGTCGTGATGGAAACGCTTGCCGTTATTGCGGCAATGACTTTGATTACAATGTACGTTCCGTACTTTTACTTTGCTGTTGTAGCAACACAGTTCGGCGTTGCGATAGCTATTATCAACCGCAAGGACAATCCCGACTACAAGCTGCCGTGGCTGTTCTTTGTTATGCTTATTCCCATTGTCGGGTTTATGCTGTACTTTATGTTCTATTCGCGCAAGCTCAGCAAAAAGCAAGTAAAAAGGCTAAGGCGAATGACGACGCAGCGGGTGGCAAAGGACGACAGCGCGGAACTGTCGCAAATATGCGAGGACGACGCGATTATCGGCTCGCAGGCGGTAATGCTTAACAAGCTGTCCGACTCGCACGTTTACGGCAACACGGATATCAGTTATTATCCGCTTGGCGAGAACATGTTTGCCGCTATGGTCGAGGATTTGCGAAAAGCCGAAAAGTTCATTTTTATGGAATACTTCATAATCGAGGGCGGCTTGTTTTGGAACACGATTTTGGACATACTCAAACAAAAGGCGGCAAGCGGGGTGGAAGTTCGCGTTGTGTACGACGATATAGGCTGTATGATGACACTCCCCGGGAGCTACTATAAACAGCTTAGAAAGATGGGAATAAAAGCGGTGCCGTTTTCGCGCTTGCGCGGTCAAGCCAACAACGAGTTTAACAACCGCAGTCACAGAAAGATTACCGTTATTGACGGAAAAATAGGTTATACCGGCGGCGTGAACATTGCCGACGAATACATAAACCGCATACAAAAATTCGGGCACTGGAAGGACGTAGGTTTGCGCTTGCAGGGCGAGGCGGTAAACGAGCTTACGCGGTTGTTCCTTATCGATTACGGTTTGAACGACAAGAAGGCAGACGATAACTTTGCCGATTACTACGGTAACGAATGCGTAGAGCAGGACGGCTATTGCATACCGTTCGGCGACGGGCCCAAGCCGGTGTACGATAGGCAGGTGGCCAAGTCGGTCATACTCAATATGCTCAATCAAGCCAAGCGGTACGTGTATATAACAACGCCGTATCTTATTATCGACAGCGAGCTTATAGAGGCGCTTGAAAATGCCGCTATTCGCGGCATAGACGTGCGCATAATCACGCCGCATATTCCCGACAAAAAGCTTGTATTCCTTATGACGCGCAGTCATTACAATAGGCTTATGACTGCGGGCGTAAAGATTTACGAATACGAAAGCGGATTCGTACACGCCAAGACTTATATTTCCGACGACGAAACGGCTATGGTCGGCACGGTCAATATGGATTACCGTTCGCTCGTTCACCACTTCGAAAACGGCGTGTGGATATACAAGCACAAGGTGATTGGGGACATTAAAAACGACTTTTTGGCAACGCAGGAAAAGTCGATACAGTTCGAGCTCGGTATGCTAAAAGAAAACTTGTTCCAACGGTTTATCCGAGCCTTGGCAAAAGTGTTTTCGCCGTTGTTTTAATAATATTTAACAATCAAAACTTTTTAGAAACCGACACTTTTCGGTTTTTATGTTGTGGTGTTTGTATGGAATACGTTTTACAATAGACTTGTAATCAGGAGGACGTTAATGAACGCAATAGAAATAAGAAATCTATCCAAAAGCTTTCGCGGAATGTACGCGGTGGATAACCTTAACATGACCGTTCCCGTCGGCAGCATATACGGCTTTATCGGCGAAAACGGTTCGGGCAAGTCCACTACGGAAAAGCTTATCTGCGGACACCTCGTGCCGGACAAGGGCAGTATAAAGCTGTTCGGCAAGGACTATACCGACGCGGGCGTGCGTGCACGCGTGGGTGCGCTTATAGAAAGCGCAGGGTGCTTTCCCAATTCCAGCGTGTGGGCTAACCTTATGATGCAAGCGCTCAATCTCGGTATTAAAAACCGTGACGAGGAAATAAAGCGCGTGCTCAAAATCGTGCGTATGGAAGACAACGCGCGAATTAAATTCAAAAGCTGCTCGCTCGGCATGAAGCAGCGCATAGGCATTGCTATGGCATTGCTAGGCAATCCCGCGCTACTCATCCTTGACGAGCCTATCAACGGCTTGGACACTGACGGTATGCGGATAATGCGCGAAATCATAGTAGACATTACCCGCAACCTCGGCTGCACCGTTCTAATCTCGTCGCACATTTTGGGCGAGCTGGAAAAGATAGCAACCCACTACGGCATTATTCGGCAGGGCAAGCTTATTCAGGAAATGTCCGCAGAGGAAATGGACGCGCGCTCCCGCGTGTTTGTGTCGATCAAGACACCGCACGTTCCGTCGGCGCTTACCGTATTGCAAAGGAAGTTCGTGGACGTTCGCTACGAGGACGAGTGTATCAGAGTTTACGACGTGGACGATACCGAAAGCATAGTGCGGTGCTTGCTCGCAGGCGGGCAGACGGTAAGCGAAATACAAAAGAACAAGGTCGGCTTGGAAGAATATTATATCGAGCTGATGAGCAAAAAGGAGGTTTTGAACGCGTAGGCATCGCGTGATACGGCGTTGAACTGCGCACCGCCTTGGTCGTGTACGTTTTTGTGTACACTCCCTGCGGTCGGCGCTTGTTCGCCTTGTCTGCCGCGCGCCTACACATTCAAAAAAATTTATTATGGAAAACACGCGCGAACTTAAATTCGAACAACCGAGCTTTTTCAAAAGGCTGAAAGGCATGCTCGGCGTGGACTTTTACAGATTATTCCACACTCCGTTGTTCTATATTTTCCTCGGCATTGCCGCAATCATTCCGGCGCTCGTGTCTATGGGCGCGATGGGCGGCGGTGCGGAAGGAGAAGCTGCGGAAGCGACGGCAATGTTTACAAACGCTTGGCAAATTATAGCTGCAAAAAGTCCGTTGTACGTTATTAACGATATGGGCGATTACGCTAATATGAACATGGTGTTCATCTTCGGCGGAATAATGATTTCCATATTTATAGGACACGACTACAAAAGCGGTTACGTAAAGCAGTTATTCACCACGCACGCAAAAAAGCAAGACTATATGATGAGTAAGACGCTTCTCGGCGCGTTCTCTATGGTATGTATGTGCGTTACGTACATGATTGGCGGAATGATTTCGGCAGCCGGTACCGGCTTACCGTTCACAATAGATGCAGGCTCGCTTATTTGCGCCATACTCGGCAAGATGATAATGAGCTTGGGTTGGGCAAGCCTTTACACGTTTATCAACGTAATATTCCGCGCTAAGTTCGGCATATCGATCGCGCTGTGCTTTGTGCTCGGAACCGGTATTCCGGTTATTGGCGCGGCGGCGGTTATCGGAAACACTTCGGCGCTCAATATATTCCTTTACGGCTCGTCGGTATATGCTTGTCTTTCGGCAAACTTTGCCAGTGTGGTAATCTGCCTTGCCGTTTCGATAACATGGGCGGTTATCTACAACGTGTGCGGTACGCTTATACTCAATAAGCGCGACTGTTATTAAGAGGTGAACAATGAACGCAATAGAAATAAGAAATCTAAGTAAAAACTTCGGTCAAAAGCAAGCCTTACAGGGCTTGAACATGACCGTGCCGCAGGGCGCTATATACGGCTTTATCGGCGAGAACGGCTCGGGTAAGTCCACTACCGAAAAAATCATTTGCGGACTTATACTTCCGAGCGGCGGTGAAGTAAAACTGTTCGGCAGGGACTATAAGGATCCCGACGTCAGAGCTAAAGTGGGCGTGCTTATTGAACAGCCGGGCTGTTTCCCCAATTACAGCGTATGGAACAATATGATGCTGCAAGCTGCCAATCTCGGCATAGAAAACGCCGAGAAGGAAGTGCGTAAGGTGTTGAAGGTCGTACACATGGAAGGCTCGGCAAGCAACAAATACAAGAACTGCTCGCTCGGTATGAAGCAGCGTATAGGCATAGCGTTCGCGCTGCTCGGCAATCCTACGCTACTTATATTGGACGAGCCGATAAACGGCTTGGACGCCGACGGTATGCGTATTATGCGCGAGGTGCTTATCAACGTTACCAAGAATTATAACTGTACGGTAGTCATATCGTCGCATATTTTGGGTGAGCTGGAAAAGATAGCAACGCATTACGGCATAGTGCGCGGCGGCAAAATGATAGCGGAAATGACCGCGGAGGAATTGAACGCAAACTGTCGCACGTACGTCGCGCTAAAAGCAAAGGATATGACTACGGCGCGGGCGGCGTTGGAGCGCAAATATAATCGCGTCGAAACGGACGAGGAAGATTATATTCGCATTTACGACGGAGTACAAGCCGAAGATGTTGTTGCGTATTTGTACAGCAATTTTAATATCGTCGTCACGGAAATTAAAACGAGTAAAATCGGCTTGGAAGAATACTATATCGACTTGATGAAGGAGGGCAGATAAATGGACGCGACGTTTGAAAAACTCACTTTTAAAAAACGGTTAAAAACCATGCTTAAAGTGGACTTTAAAAGGATGTTCACAATGCCGCTCGTTTACATTATGGCGGCAGTGAGTCTTGCAATGCCTATACTCATTTTGGTAATGACGTCGACTATGGGCGGAGCGCCCGACCCGACTACGGGGGCGGAAGCGGCGGCAATGTTCACCAACGTTTGGCAGGCGATAAGCTCGGTCAGCGGGGCGGCAAGCAGTGCGGACGCCGGCATGTCAATGGACTTGACGACAATGTGCAATATGAACCTTATGTACTTTATGATTGCCGTGCTCGTATGCGTATTTACGGCGGAGGACTTCCGCAGTGGGTATGCAGAACCTGTTTACCGT
>CAMWMF010000043.1 GCA_947175335.1 uncultured Clostridia bacterium | reverse complement strand
GATCTATACCGATTACCGCAACACCAAGTTTACCGAAAAGGAATACGAGGATTACGTCAAGTCGTACGAAGGCGCGATACCCATGATATCCTATCGCGGTAACAACAATATATCCAACCTCAGCATAAGCGGCGCCGCGCAGATGTTCTATTCTACCAACATAAGCGGAATGGTGCCCGCAAGCGACAAGCTTCGGCTTTTGGCGGGCAGAATGCCCACCGCCGCCGACGAAGTGGCTATAACCGACTTTATATTCGACGCGGGCAAAGCGAGCGGCAGCAAGTTTGTTTACGGCGAAAACAACACTCAGCTTACAATAAACTCATATCAAGACATTTTGTGGTCGGAGGACAAGCCGATCACCGCAAAAGTGGACGACGAGGAGTACAAAATAGTCGGCGTGTTCAAGGGTATGAACGTGCCCGACAACTACGCGTCCTTAAAGCAAGCGGCGGATAACAACGAGTCTACGGATATGGGGTATTCGGCGTATACTTGGAGCAACGAGCGCGACAACGGACTGTACATGACGGTTGCCGTAGCGCCCGAAGTGTTCCGCGAAGCGGCATTTGGCGGCGGCGATATCGATTACAACTATGCATATTTTAAATCGAGCATGTACTCCGCGAATATACGTGTTGACGGTAAATCGCTCAACGATGAAGTAGCATGGTCAAAAACGTTTCAAAGGTTTGCCAAGTACGAGGACAGACCCTTGGAGCTTTACGGATTCGACGGCAAAAAAATAACTTCGTTAGGCAACGGCGAGGGCGCGGTAAGCGCTTTGAATGTTATCGACGCGATGTATGAGTGCTTGTACGATGTATATTACTATGTCACTTTTAATGACGAGTATAGGAATATGCTCGGTGAGGCGTATCAAGCGGCGGACAAAGAGTATAGGGAAACTTATCCCGAGCCCGATTCCGACGAGGAACGGTTCTACGACTTTGAAGACGGGCAACTCGAAGCCTACAACGCCGCACATGCGCAATACGTAAGCTCCCGCAACGAATATATACAGCAAATTATTGCCGACGGACACCCGGAAGGCTCGGAAGAATACGAAACCCTGTTAAGCGAGTACGACGAGTATCATTGGGAACCGAACAAAATCAATTACGGCACTTATAACAGCGACAGATTCCATCAAGCGCTGTTACAGTATTTGGACGATGTTAATGCGTACGTCGACGCCGAAGTAAACAAAGCGCGCGTCGAGCAAGACGTCAAGTATCAGGCCGTTCTCAAAAGATTGGCGGATGCGGTCGAAGCGGAGTACCGCGCCCAAAATCCCGAGCCTAAGGAGGAAGATTACGACACGTACGGACAATGGAACGACGCGCACAACGAGTGGCTAAGCGGTTTGGACACGGCAGTCCACAATAACGCGCCGCTTTCCGTGCTTGGCGAAATCGTAGACGGAAAGGATCGATCGTTGGAAAAATACGTGTACGCTATAAACTATGTTTTGCCGCTACTTGACGAAATAGGTATACCGTTGTCCTTTGTCATTCAAAACGACACGGAAAGCCCGCAACAAATAAACATTGTCGGATTCTTTACTGAGGAAGCCCATTACAGCTGTTATCTGGGCGACGACTTGTACAACACGTTCTATACCGAGCGAACGGACTACTACGAAAACAGAGAGCAAACCAAGTACAGGCAGCCCAAGGACGCATATATAAATAATATCCTCATTCCGTATGACGGCTCGAGGGCGGTTATTACTCAGCTCCTCGACAAGTCGGGCGCAAGGCAAGACGACGATTCGGCAGTTAAAATCAAAAACGCAATAGTCGAACAGCTGGATATGATCATAGACACGGCGGACACGCTGGAAATGGCGTTTATGATTGCGGGCGCTGTGTTCGCGCTGTTTGCCTTCCTTCTTATGTTCAACTTTATATCGGCGTCCATCACCGCCAAAAAGAAGGATATAGGTATACTCCGCGCGATAGGCGCGCGCACTACCGACGTGTTCAAGATATTCATGTCGGAAGCGCTTATAATCGCTGTGATATGCTTTGCGATATCTGCGCTGGGTGCGTTCGGACTGTGCATGCTGCTCAACTCCATAATCATAAAGGACGTCGGACTGAGCGTAAGCATATTCGTGTTTGGACCGCTGTCCATACTGTGTGTGCTCGGTATAGCTCTCTTGACCGCGCTTATATCCACAGTGATACCGGTAAGCATTTATTCGCGCAAACCGCCCATTGCGAGTATAAGAGCTTTATAAACAAAAAACCGCCTTCGGGCGGTTTTTTAATTCGGAATTCGGAATTATGAATTCGGAATTATGGTTGTAATTAATTTTTTAACTTCCTCGACAAACTCCGCTTGGTCGCGGTCGGAGCGGACTATATAGTCGGCTAACGATTGGCGCTCGGCGTCGGGTATTTGCGCGTCGATTATGCTTGCCGCGTCCTCTAATGAAATATTGTCGCGTGCAGTCAGTCTTTGCAGCCTGATAGGGCGAGGGCAGTATACGCATACGGTAACGTCGCACAGCGAAGATAATCCCGACTCGAACAGCAACGGCGCGGAAAGAATTATGGGCGGCGTGGCGGCGGATATGAGTTTTTTTATTTGCGCGACGATTGCGGGGTGGGTAAGCGCGTTAAGTCTTTGCCGCGCCTCGTCGTCCTTTGCTATTATTTTGCGCAACGCGCCGCGGTCGAGCTTGCCGTTTTTTACGGCTTGCGGAAAGGTGAGCATTATCGACTTTTCGCCGTCCGTGCCGGTGGCGAACAGTGCGCGCGAAACCTCGTCCGCGTCTATAACGGTATAGCCCGCTTGTATAAGCGCCGTCGTAGCAACCGTCTTGCCGCTCGCTATCCCGCCCGTTATGCCGATTACGCGTATATGTCTTGTTGTGGTTTGGTTCATAAAGCACCTTTTAAAATTCGGAATTCGGAATTATGAATTCGTAATTGAAGGACTGCGCTTCGCGCCCTATTAAATAATTAAAGCGCGATTGCGCGCAAAACAATAATTCCTAATTCCGCATTCCGCATTCCGAATTATTATTTGCACTCCATCCAGTTGCTGCCGACCGAAATGCTCACGTCCAGCGGTACGGAAAGGGACACCGCGCCTTCCATTTCGGTTTTGAGTATTTCCTTTACCTGTTCCACCTCGTCGGGGTGAGCGTCCACGATAAGCTCGTCATGCACTTGCAGTATAAGATTGGACTTCATGTTTTCAAGCCGCTTGTGCACGCGAACCATCGCAATTTTTATAATGTCGGCGGCCGAGCCTTGCAGCGGCGTGTTCATTGCCACGCGTTCGCCGAACTTGCGTTCTGTAAACTTGGCGGAGTTGAGCTCGGGTATGGTGCGCCGTCGTCCGAACATTGTAACGGCGTAGCCATGCTTTTTGGCGTCCTCGATAAGCCCGTCCAAATACGCCTTGACGGCGGGGAAGCGTTCGAAGTACCGCTTTATATACTCGTCCGCTTTGCGCGGCGGGATGTGTATGTTTTGACTCAGCCCGTAATTGCTTATGCCGTAAACTATGCCGAAGTTGACCGCCTTGGCGTCGCGGCGCATTTGCGGCGTGACCTCTTCGGGCGGGACTTCGAATACCTCTGCTGCGGTGGACGCGTGAATGTCGCCGCCGCTGCGGAATGCTTCCACCATTTTGGGATCGCCCGAAAAGTGGGCGAGCAGCTTCAATTCTATTTGGCTGTAATCGGCGTCTACGAGCACGTTGCCCTTGGACCCGACGAACATAGACCGTAACAGCTTGCCTTCCTCGACGCGCGTGGGAATGTTTTGCAGGTTGGGGTCGGTGGACGACAGCCGTCCGGTGGTGGTAAGCGTTTGATTAAACCGCGTATGCACCTTGCCGCTAGGGCTGAGCGCCTTGCGCACGCCGTCGATAAAGGTCGATTTCAGCTTGGAGTTAAATCTGTACTTTAATATCTCGTCCACTATTTCGTAATCGCCCGAAAGCTTTTGCAGTATTTCGGCTTTGGTGGAGTACGTCTTTGCCGACTTGTCGGGATAGGGTATGCCCATATCCTCGAACAATAATTTGGCTAGCTGTTTGGGCGAGTTCAGGTTTATATCGGTATTGCACAGCTCGCGTATGCGCGCAACGTTGGCGCGCTCAAGCTCCGAAAACTTTACGTCTATCTCGTCCAGTCGCTTGCGGTCGACGGCAAAGCCCTTGCTTTCCATATCGAACAGCACGTATAATAGCGGCAGCTCTATATCGCGGTACAGCGGTGTCACGCCGCGCGCGGCAAGCTCTACCGAACATTCGTCGTACAGCGTGAACAGCTCGGCGGCGGTGGTGGGCGATAGCCTGTATTCGAGTAGATATCCCATTAGCGCGACGTCGTCCGCCTCGGCGGGCATTACGGGCGCAATGGCGTGCAGCAGCGATTTCAAATCGAACGTAATAACTTTACGCGATGTCAATGCCTGTTTAAGTATATCTATACACGACGGCAGCGTAAACACGCTCATCAGAGTGTCCGCTATGGGCGCAAAATAATCGGTGTTGTCAAACGCTATATGCATGCCGTCGGGGGTGAGCAGCAGCGCCATCTTGCCGTCGGGGTACACGCCGTTTACAAGGTCGCCGAGTTCGGCTGGACTGTTAAGCGTGACCGTTTTTATTTGGGGCACGGTCGGCGCGGGCGCGCTCTCGTCCGCTTGCGCAAACAAGTCTACGCGGTTTATAAGCGACTTAAATTCCAGCTCGACAAAGCGGTTTTTAGCGGCGGTGGGGAAGGGAAAAGTCAACTCGCATTCGGACAGCGAAAAGTCTACGGGCGCGTCTACGTCTATGCGCGCCAGCTTGTACGACAGGAGCGCGTTGTCTTTGCCCGCCGCAAGCTTGTCGTGGCGGCTGCCTTTTATATCGTTTAGGTTGGCGTAAACGCCGTCCAGCGAGCCGTATGTGCGGATAAGTTCGACAGCCGATTTTTCGCCTATGCCGGCAACGCCGGGGATGTTGTCCGACGAATCGCCGGCAAGCGCCTTAAAGTCGACTACGCGGTCGGCGGTAACGCCGAAAACCTCTTCCACGTTGTCGGGCGAAACGTCCAGTATTTCGGTTATGCCCTTTTTTGTGAGCAGGGCGTGCGTGGTGCAGTTTACCAGTTGCAGGCTGTCGCGGTCGCCGGTGAGAATGTAGGTGAATACGCCCGAGCGCCGCGCAATGGTGCCGATAATATCGTCCGCCTCGTAGCCCGCCATTTCGAACATTTTTATGTTCATGTCGGCAAGCAAGGATTTAAGCACGCCCATTTGCGCTTTGAGGTCGGGCGGCATAGGTTTGCGCGTCGCCTTGTACAGCGGCGTCATTTTGTGGCGAAAGGTGGGGGCATGCACGTCAAACGCCGCCGCAACGTATTTGGGGCGGTACTGTTCGATAAGCTTTATAAGCATTGTGGCAAATCCGTACACCGCGCCTATGGGCTCGCCGCGAGTGGTGGTCATAGCCGGCATGGCAAAGAACGCACGGTTCACCAGCGAATTGGCGTCTATTACAATCAAACTGTCTTTTTGAACGTTATTTTCCATACTGAATAGTATATAACAAAAAGATAAAAAGCGCAATACGGTAAACCGAAAATTTAAAAAATACTGACTAAACATATAAAAACGGTTGACAATCGGCATGAAATTTGTTATTATACCGCTTGCATGGGGATTTAGCTCAGTTGGTAGAGCATCTGCTTTGCAAGCAGAGGGTCAGCGGTTCGAGTCCGCTAATCTCCACCACTATATAACATATATAAAGGAATGTAGCTCAGCTGTCGGGCAGCGCAATGATACGCTACGCGACCAACACAGAAACAACAACTTAATATAGGAATGTAGCTCAGCAGGTTAGAGCACCACCCTGATAAGGTGGGGGTCGGTGGTTCGAGTCCACTCATTCCTACCA
>CAMWMF010000042.1 GCA_947175335.1 uncultured Clostridia bacterium | reverse complement strand
CGGCAAAGCCTGCACCTGCGGCGGCAAAGCCTGCACCTGCGGCGGCAAAGCCTGCACCTGCGGCGGCAAAGCCTGCGCCTACGGCGGCAAAGCCCGTTACGCCTGTGGCAAAAGCGACTCCCGCACCCGCAAAGCCTGCGCCCGCGCCTGCGGCTAAGCCGGCAGCGGAGGCAAAGCGCGTAAGCGGAAAAGCGGAGACTGCGGCTACGGCGAGTCCTGCCGTTAAGCCTGCGGCTACCGCAAAAGCTGCGCCCGAAAAAAGCGACGGCAAGGTAAAGGCCGCCGCTATCAAGCGTACCGAAAAGAAACAACCCAAGAACACCGTAAAAGAGCCCAAGAACAAATCCAAGGGCGGCGGCGTTATTGCGCTTATAAAAGAAAATAAGATAAAGGCAATCATTGCCGGCGCGGTTTGCTTAGTTGTAATACTTGCGCTCATATTGGGCCTTGCGCTCGGACTTAAAGGTTGCGGCTCCGAACCCACGGCGTTGCACAATCAAAAAGCCGACGCTATCAATCAATATCCGGCTATGTCCAAAGTGTCGTTCCATTCCGAACAAACAGCGGGCGCCACACGCAATAAGCCGGTTGAAGGCGTTCATGACGAGGCGGCGGCGTTTGGCGTTGCCAGCGGCTATCCCAAATACGGTTCTACGCTCGGTGCGGTTATCGGCGGCGACGAAGCCAAGGTAGCGGCGCGCAACGCGCTTATAATCGAATCGGAGTATCTTGCGGCATACGGCACGCGCGGCGCAAACAACGACGGCAAACCGAACGACGAGGATAAATACACGTGGATGGACAAGGACGGATATCTTTTCCGCGGCACTGTGTCCGCTCCCGTACCGGCAAAGAAAATAACGGCGATTACTAACGGCGTAAAAACCTATTCCGACGAGCAGCGGCAGCTGTACAAGCATACCGCCGCGGTGGGTATGTATCTCGGCGATGTAGCCGACAACGAGCCCGCCATTACCAAAAAGATAACGTTGTCCAACCGCGGTTATACAAGCTACAACGTTACGGGCGTGTACGCGCCCGCGGGCGAAGTGCTTACCGTAAAGCTTAGCGGCGCGGCGATGAATTCGACGGGCGGTATAGCTGTCAATATCGGTCAAGCGCTTTACAACAGCCAGGCCAACAATATCTGGGCGGGCAAAAACGCCATGCCGCGCATACCGCACGTGCTGACGACGCTCAGACTTACCAAAGATACCATGACGTACGACGAGGCTACCGATACGTGGACGGGGTATATAGGCTCCTTCCTCGGCGGACCCGTGTACATACAAAACGAATCGGTTACGTACACCGTGGAGATTTCGGGCGGCGTAACGTACTCGCACTTTATTCTCGGCTACACCACGCCCGAGGAGTTTGAAAAGAACAACAAATCGACCGCTCCGTACTTCGATTTGGAAGTATGGGAATACGGCGTACTTCATTCCGGACCCAAAAGATACGCGCAACAGTTCTCGTACAACGATTTGTACAACGCCGCGGTGTATTGGGAAAAGGTTTCGCTCGTAACCACGGCGCGCGGCAACGGCTCCAAGCAGGGCATAGTGTTCATTTACGATCCGTTTGTAGCTGCCGGCGCGGCGGTTGCGTTCCCCGGCAGAAGCTCGGTCAACTGTCCTTTGGGCTGGATGACGGGATCGCTCAATTACAACAGCATGATTTCGTCGGGCTCGTGGGGCAATATGCACGAGTACCACCACAACTTCCAAGGCTTCGGCGTGGGCGGCGGCGCCGACGGCGAGGTCACCAACAACTCGCTCAACCTCGTTTCGTACGCGCTGTTTACCAACATCTCGGCAAAGCGCGGTATAAGCTCTTTCGGCGCGGCGGGTCTCGGCGGTTGGAACAACTACACCGTCGGCACGTGGACGCTTAACCAGATAAACAACAAATCCATTACGTCCACCAACGGGCTTGCGGTGTACGCAACGCTACTTCACAACTTCGGACCGGAAGCGTTTATAAAGAACGCAAAGGGCAGTAACGCGACGTATTGGAATAATTGGAGCAACTATACGGGCTACGATATGTCCTATTACGCCAACCTCGTTTCCACGTACGCCACGGGCGACAAGCCGGCGGCAGACCAAAGCAAGCCCATGTTTATTCCCGTATCGAGCGTGTACCAGACGGGCAGAAGCTACGGCACGGGCGAGAACAAAAAGTATATCACGTCTACGCGCCCGTACGTTATCCCTTACGGCAACGAGTTTAACGTAGATCTCACGCCGTACTCGGCGCCGAGCGGTCAGTACGCAAGCGGCAGTATCGTGCTTCCCACCAAGCAGGACAGTGCTCAAACCAAGCGTTTCAGCTACACCGTAAAGAACGTGTCTCAGCCCGAGCACGGCAGAATAGAAAAAGTGGACGAATTCCACTACAAGTATATTCCCAACCAAAGCGACAAGAGCTTAACTTCGGGCAAGATAATAGTCACGCTCGGCATAACCGACGATACTAATGCGATAACCAATATCGACGATGTGGATTTGGTATTGGAATTCGAGCAGACACACGAAATGAACAAGATGACGCTCGAGCGGACTACGTACACCTACGACGCCGACAAAATGTACGCCGACGCGGAGGAAGCGTTTGCTGCCGGCTTCAAAAACTATACTGCGGTCGATACTCGCAATCAATCCAATCCCACGCAAAACGCCAATACCGATATTTGGTTCAGGCCGGACACCGAAGCGGCGCACACCCAATATTCCAATGAGCCCGACTATTTCTTTATACACGAAAACCAGATTGATGTCGTGGACGGCAAGCTGTACTTCGGCGAGGACGGCAAGTACAGAATATATTTGCGCGGCAGAGTTAACTGCGCTTTGTACTTCTCGATAGACGGCAATGATTACAAGCTGGGCGGCACGATCAAGGCATTGCCCGCCAGCGGTGCGAGCTACGTGTTCAGACCGAACGACGAAAACACCTATTTCGACGTCGAATTCAAGGAAGGCGCTTGCACCGTTACCGCGTACGCCGGCGGAGAAAAGACGTATAATTACACGTTGCAAAAGGACGAAACAGGCGAATTCAGAAATTGGGTATATATTAAGGAAGTGCTGATAGACACGTCCAAGGGCGCGGTAAGCTTTATCGGCGTAGGCACGGCGCAGTGGACGCAGGCTATGTTCACCGTCAACGAAACGTACCACAACGCATCCGGCGGTCAACTGCTTGGCTTGGAAGACGAGGCATATAATTATACGCAAAACACGTATACCAACTACGCCGGCACTGCGGTAGCCGCGACCAGAACGTATAAGGACGGCACAAGCAAGAATTACAGTATAGACAAGGGCAAATACACCGAAATCACGTCCGCAAAGCTTGCAGAGCTTACCGAATCCAAGCTGACGCCGCCCGACGCTAAAACTACCGTCGCTTACGCCAATGCGTACCGCAGAACGTACGAGTTCAGAAAGCAACAGTTTACAAGCGAGTATTTGTACATAAGAACTTACGCGGCTAACTATATAGACAACGTCGAGGCGACAAATGCGAGCGACGTTACGCTTGTCGACAACAATTATGCCGCACCGCCTACGAATTGGGGCTGGGGCAACTTCCCGCTTACCAACATAACGGACGGCAACAGAAACACGTACATCCATACCAACTGGAAGGTTAACGCAGCTAAACCGTTGCAGTTGACGTTCGACGCGAGCAAGGAGATAACCGTCAACCGTATTGTCATCACCTCGCGTAACAACAACGGTATGGGCGAGGGCCCGGGCAGCTTCAAGCTTTACGGCAGCTTAGACGGCGTGGCGTACTACGAGATTGCGGACTACAAAGATCTTCCGCAAACCACAAATACATCGTTAAACTTCCCCGAAACGACGCTTCGCTATTACAGGTTAGTCATAACCAAAGCGCAGCAAGATTGGTATATCGTTATCGGCTCGATTACTTTGGTTAAGTCCAACGAGATAATGGGCGGCGTCTTGTATGGACCCGATAACAACATGTTCACGTACAGCGGAAATTGGAGCCAAGCGGCAGTCCATTCCAACTACGGTCACGTGTTTGTCGGACAAAATGGCGCTACGATAGACTTCAGCTTTGAGGGCACTCAGCTCGGCGTTGTGTCGTCCAACAGCCTCGGTCAAAACTTCGAGGTGTATATCGACGGCAAAAAAGTCGAGTCCGTCGCGTTAAAGGAAGACAACGGAACGTATAAGTACACGTATATTTCGCAAAAGCTGAATAGCGGCAAGCACAACGTGCAAATAAGATGTACGGGCGAAGCCAACTTCGATTCGTTCGCCGTGTTCAATCACCCCGAGGAAGAAGCGTAGTCAATTCGGAATTCGGAATTATGACCGTAATCCGACCTTCCCCGTGGGGGAAGGGGACCACGAAGTGGTGTCGGGGCGACCTTAATTTGTATTTTAAAAACAGGAGAACAAACAATGAGCAATAAAATATTGGTAGCGTATTTTTCGTGCGGCGGCGACACCGCAATGGCGGCAAAGCAAATAGCCAAGGCAGCGGGCGGCGCCGACTTGTTCGCAATCAAGCCCTTGGTGCCGTACACCGAGGCCGACCTCGACTGGAACGACAAAAACAGCCGCACCTCGGTTGAAATGCGCACGCTGGAAGAGCCGGCTATTGCCGACAAGGTGGAAAACATGGGGGACTACGACACCGTGTTTGTAGGCTTTCCCATTTGGTGGTATATCGCGCCGACAATTATCAACGGCTTTTTAAGAAGCTACGACTTTGCGGGCAAAACGCTTGTGCCGTTTGCAACCAGCGGCAGCAGCGATATGGCAAAGGCGGAAGCCGTTTTGCAAAGCAAAGCAAAGGGCGCCAACTGGCTGCCCGGCAAGCTGATAAAAGACGATACGACGATAGACGACATAAAAGACTGGCTTAAAGAAATCAATATAATTTAATTCGGAATTCGGAATTATGAATTCGGAATTGAATGAAATAATTTAATTAAGTAATTGTGCGGCTAACGCCTAGACCCCTCGACTACGCTCGGGGTGATGGGAGTAAAGCCGCACTTTTTTGTGCCGAATTGTTGTCGAAGAATAGCACAGCTCATATCCCCATCATTTCGAGCTTGTCGAGAAATCTAGGCGAACCGCCGCATAAGTGTCAAGCTATACTACCGAATAATTCCGCATTCCGCATTCCGAATTCATAATTCAATTTGTTTTATCACTTCTTTCAGCGTATTGGCGGACTCTATCAGTTTGGCGTGTTCTTCCTCGGACAGTTCGATGTCTATTATATCTTCCACGCCGCCAGAGCCGACGAGGGTGGGGACGGAAATATACACGTCGTCCAGTCCGTAGTGACCGCTTACCAGCGCGCTTACGGGCATGATGGAATGTTCGTCGCGCACAATGCTCTTGCATATTTTGGTGGTGGCGGCGGCAATGCCGTAATAGGTTGCGCCCTTTCTTTTTATTATTTCGTACGCAGAGTTGCGCACGTCGTCCTCCATTTGTTCGCGGTTATTTTTGCAGTCGCAGCCGCAGTGGTCGCAGTAGCTGTCCAGCGGTATGCCGCTTACGTTTGCGCTAGACCACACGGCAAGCTCGCTGTCGCCGTGCTCGCCGACTATAAAGGCGTGTACGCTGCGCGGGTCTACGTTCAGTCTGCGCCCGACCATAAATTTGAGCCGTGCCGAGTCCAGCACCGTACCGCTGCCGAACACGCGGTTAGCGGGGAATCCGGACAGCTTGTACGCCACGTACGACAGCACATCCACGGGATTGGTAACGATAAGCAAAAACGCGTCTTTGTTGTACTTTACGATTTTGGGGATTATCGACTGAAAAACCTTGGCGTTGTTGTGTATGCAGTCCAGCCGAGTTTCGCCCTCCTTTTGTCCGACGCCCGCCGCGATTATTATTATGCCGCAGTCTTTAAGGTCGGGGTAGTCGCCGGCAATGATTTCCAGCGGACGGATATAGGGCAGGCAGTGCGATAAATCCATGGCTTCGCCCTCGGCGCGGGCGCGGTTGTAGTCTATAAGCACCATATCGGTGAAAAGCCCGCTGTGCAGCAGCGAAAACGCGGTAGTGCTTCCCACCATTCCGCAGCCTATTATTCCCACTTTGCGTAAATCCATTTTATTCCGCTCCAAATAATATTATCATTTATATTATTGGTTAGCGGGAGCGGAATAATTCGGAATTCGGAATTATGAATTCGGAATTGACGGACTGCGCTAACGCGCCCTTATTTGATTAAATAATAAGCGTGCGTTTATGCGCAAAACAACTATTCCAATTAATTTTGTATCCTTAATTATGCAGTAAAAGTGCAATCACCGATAATTCCGAATTCCGCTTTCCGAATTCCGAATTCAATGTTAATTCTTAATTCCGCATTGCGCCAAACGCTTGCGTTTTCGCCCCGAAAATAGTAATATATTGCTATGAAAAAAATTGCGCAATTCATAGTTGAAAAGCGGCTGTGGCTGTTTTTCATATTTATAGCGATAATCGGTTACTGCATATTCGGCATTACGCGAATACAGGTGGAGAACGACATTAC
>CAMWMF010000041.1 GCA_947175335.1 uncultured Clostridia bacterium | reverse complement strand
GTGCTCGTGCCGTTCTACGTACAGTTATTTTTCGGCGGGAATTGGGCGGGACTCGTCGGCATGATGAATACGCTGTTCCCAGCATGCACCAAGGAAACTTTTTACACTTTTTATCTGTGGGCGTCGGTGCTGCCGTTCAACATGCTGCGGTGCTTGGTGGCGATAGTGGTAACGCTGTTGGTGTACAAGCGCATATCGCGCATGATAAATTCGGTCAACCGCAAAATTTACGGTAAGCCTGGCTATGACGAAGCCAAGTCCAAAAAGACGACAATTATATTTATTTGCGTGGGCGTCGCTATCATCGCGCTGCTAATCACTTTTGCGCTGCTACGCAAGTTTGTGTTTTAATTGCAACATGGGGAAAAACAAATAAGATAACATATAAGATGTTGACTTGTATTTTGCGATGTGATACAATAGTCAAAACACAAGCGGAGCGCTATTATGGAAAATTATATCCCGCCGTTTGATATCACAAATAAAATGCTGGAATTGACGGCCGAAATCATGGAGAGTTTGGGAAAACTTTCCCATATTAACGAACTTGAAAAACTACCGCGACTGCGTAAGGTATCTCGTGTTAAAAGTATTCATTCGTCACTTGCTATCGAGAACAATACGTTGTCTTACGAACAGGTTACCGATATTATAAACGGCAAGAGGGTTTTAGGCCCGCAAGAGGATATCATCGCCGTTCAAAACGCCTTTGCCGCTTACAAAGAATTAGACAATATAGACCCGTATAATATTCGAGATTTGTATAGAGTACACGGGATTATGATGAAGGGGCTTGTACAAAATGCGGGGAGTATTCGGTCGGGTGACGTCGGAGTAATAGACGGCAACGGCAACGTTATTCATGCCGCTCCTCCCGTTTCTATGGCGCGGGAGCTTATCGGGCAGCTGTTCGATTGGGTCAAAGCTGCTGACGTTCATATGCTCATAAGGTCGAGTGTTTTTCATTACGAGTTTGAATTTATTCACCCGTTTAACGACGGCAACGGGAGAATGGGCAGGCTTTGGCAAACTTCGCTGCTTGCAAGCTGGAAGCCTATATTTAAGTATATTCCCATCGAAAGCGTAATCAAGGACAATCAAGCTGAATATTACCAAGCGTTTCAAATTTCCACGAGCGAGGGTAAATCAAACGCGTTTGTTTTATTTATGCTCGACGTCATAAAAAAAGCGATAACAGATATTGTAAATGACAGTCGAGTCCATTACAATCACCTAAATTTGCAAATAAACAAGTTGATGAGCGTTATGGAATCTTATCCGCAAAGTGCTTGGCAAATTATGGATAGACTTAATTTAAAATCTATGGCGAGTTTTAGAAAACATTATCTTATTCCGGCGCTTGAAGCGGGCTTAATAGGTATGACGATACCCGACAAGCCGACCAGTAAAAACCAAATGTATTATAAGGTATAAAAGGTCGAAATCTTATCATTATTTTTAATTCCGAATTGAACATACTATATGTATGTTATTCATAGACAGACAAGGGGAAGCGGCGGCGGCATTAAACGACGCGCTGGGCGGTACGGACTACGTGTCGCGGTTGGAGCGTGAGCTTTCCGCGGCGACAGGCAAAAACGTTGTGGCTGTAAGCACTTTTGACGGCGGGGTGCATACGGCATTGCACCTTTGCGGCGTGCAAAGCGGGGACTACGTTTTTGTGCCGACGTTCACGTTTTATTCCTATCTTGCGCCCGTTACCAATATGGGCGCGGTGCCCGTGTTTTTGGACTGCGACCCCGAAACGCGGTGTGTTTCGCCGCTTGCTTTGGAAACTGCGTTGGTGTGGGCTAGCTTGCAAAACAAGCCGCCCAAAGCGGTAATTATAGACAACGCGTTCGGCAGCGTTGCCGACTACGACAAGCTCATCCCAATGTGTAAGGCGTGGAATATTCCCACTGTCGAGCTATGCGCACACGTACTGTGCGGCGGGCGTTACGACGGTGATTACGCGGTTATCGGCTTCGGCTCGGAGGGCGGCGGCGGAGCCGTGGCGTGCGGCGACGACTATGCCGCGGGGCGACGGTTTGCGCGTTACGAGTACACCGACGGCGAAAACCACGATTACAGGCTTAACAATTATTCGGCGGCACTCGCTTGCGCGTATATGTCGGTATTGCCCAAAATTCACGAGCGAGACAAAGCCAATCTTTCGGCGCTGATCTCTTCGCTCGACTGCGTTATGCCGCCCGTCAAGGGCGATTCGGCATTTTTTGCGCTGTGCAAAACGGACAAAGCAAAAACTATCGAAGCGGCGGGGTTTGACGTTATTCGTCCGCCGCTCGCGCACGCGCTGCCCAAGTATGCCGGCTGTCATTACTTCGAGCATGAGCAGGGCTATTCGGTGTGCGCCTCCCTTTGCTCGCACGCGCTTATAAGCATGGACTTTTCGCCCTTCCGTCGGTTGAAGCTGATATCAATGCTTAAATAATTTTTAATTCCGAATTCCGAATTCCGAATTCATAATTCATTATTAATACTTGCCTTATCCTCGTCGTTATGCTATACTATTTTGACAAGGAGTATTTAATATGAAAAGAAACGAAGTGGAAAAGAAGTATCATTGGGATTTGTCTGCCATGGTGGACAGTGTCGAGACTTTTGAAAAGCTGTACGGCGAGGTAGATGGTGCACTCCCGCAAATCGAGGCGTACAAGGGCAAGCTGAATAACCGCGACGACGCGCTCGGCTGTTTAAAGCTGGACGCCGAGGTGTCCAAAAAGTTCGAGCTTATATATATCTATTCGCATATGTACCGCGACGAGGATTCCACCAACGGCGGTGCCGTCGGCTTGGCGTCGCGCACGGAAGGCTTGGCGGGTAAGTACGGCGCTGCGGCGTCGTTCATAAGCAGCGAGCTCGGCGCACTCGATCAAAAGGTGCTGGACGCGTACATTGCCGACCCCGAATTTTCCGACTTCGACTTTATGCTTAAAGAAGTAGTGCGGCAAAAGGCGCACATACTTTCGGACAAGGAAGAGAAGCTTCTTGCCATGGCGGGCGAGGCGCTCAACGCCACTTACAATGTGGCGCATATGCTGTATGACGCCGACCTCAAATTCAAGCCGGTCACCAAGGACGGCAAAAAGATAGAGCTTAACAACGGTAGCTACGGCGAGCTGTTGTCCGACTCCGACCGCGCCGTGCGTAAAAAAGCGTTCAACAATCTTTACGACGGATATATAGCGCACATCAACACGTTTGCCGCCAACTATGCGGGCAACGTTAAGGCGGACAACTTTTACGCCAAGGCGCGCGGCTACGGCGACTGCTTGGAGCAGTCGCTGTTCGGCGACGGCGTGCCCACGTCGGTATACACAAATCTTATCGAGGCGGTAAACCGCAACCTTGCGCCGCTGCACCGTTATATCGGCTTGCGCAAAAAGATACTCGGGCTTAAAGACCAGCACATGTACGACTTGTACGTGCCTATCGTCGAGAACGCCGAAATGAAGCTTCCGTACGGAAAGGCGTGCGACATGGTCAAGGCGGCAATGGCGCCGATGGGCGAGGACTACGTACAGCTGCTCAACCGCGCAATGACCGAGGGCTGGATAGACGTTATGCCCAACGACGGCAAGCGCGGCGGCGCTTACAGCTGGTCGGCATACAGCGCACACCCGTACGTATTGCTTAACTATGCGCCCACCACCGAGGATATATTTACGCTGGCGCATGAGTTAGGACACTGCATGCACTCCTACTATTCGCAAAACAACCAGCCTTACTCCAAGTGGGATTACAGGATTTTCGTAGCCGAGGTCGCGTCCATTTGCAACGAAACGCTGCTTGACGACTACCTTACAAAAAACGTTAAGGACGACAACGTCAAAAAATACTTGCTCAGCCTTAGACTGAACAGGTTCCGCACGACGGTATTCCGTCAAGCTATGTTCGCCGAGTTCGAGTACAACGCGCACAAGATGGATTTGGAGGGCACGCCGCTCACGGTGGATAACCTCAGCGAAATGTACTTGGAGCTTAACAAAAAGTACTACGGCGAGCACGTTGTTTCCGACGACAAAATCGCTTATGAGTGGGCGCGTATCCCGCACTTCTACAAGGCGTTTTACGTGTACAAGTATTCCACCGGCATGACTGCGGCAACCAGCATTGCGCACAACATTTTGTCGCGCGACGGTTACGTGGATATTTACAAAACCAAGTTCCTCAGCGCGGGCGGGCATAAATCGCCGTACGACATTCTGTGCGACACGCAGGTCGATTTGGCGCAGCCCAAGCCGTACGACGACGCGTTCAAGTTCTTCAACGACGCGCTCGACGAACTGGAAAAACTCGCTTAATGGTATTTTCCCGCATCAAAAAATCCAAGCGGATAATAATGCTTATCGCGGTTTGCTTTTGCGCGCTGCTGCTAACTGGCTGCGGCGCAACCCTTTCCGTTTACGACTATACCGAGGACGGCGTGCGTTACCATATGTACGAGCTCAGTATAGACAACGAAACAAAGGACAGCATGGAGCGCTCCGCTATTAACGACGTAAACGGCAATAAGTATACCGTGCAGGGCTATTTTGCGCGACTGTTCGCCGATTACGACTATACGCTGGTAAGCGCGTCGAATACCGACGGCAAGTACGTCGTGCGTTACCGTAAGCAGGTGACTGACGGCGGCGAGCTTGCAGCGCTCGGCACCAAAGTTGACTTTACCACAACGCACACGGAAAATCCGTTTATACGCACGTATACCGCAACGTCGGCAAATCCGTTCAACGGCGTGCGCGAAAACTACGACAACGTTCAGCCGCTGCGCTCGTCCACCGTCCTCGAACGGATAAAAAACGGCGCGGTCGCTCGTAATGAACACGGCGACACGGTTGTGTCACTCCACGCGATAGACGAAGCGTTTCCCTATCTTAAAAGCGTCAACCCCGACGGACTGCTATTAAATTACGTGCGGTACGGCTCGGATAGGATGGAAAGCTCGGGTAGTAAAATCAGTACGGACAAGGGCACGGCGTACGTGTTTTCGCGGTACTTCGACGACAGCGACACATACATCCAATACAATTATAAAGGCGCGGTGCCGTACGGCTGGTACATGGTAGCTATTGCGGCGGGCGCGTTGGTGTTCGGGCTTATAATACTTATCACCCGCACAAAAAAACAAAAGCCCACGCTGCTCGACAGATTTCCGTACAACCCCGAACAATACCGCGATTACGACAGCAACCTGCCGAGCAAATTAAATTAATTATCCATAATTCCGAATTCATAATTATCCGGAGGATATTATGCCTAAAAAAGACGATAGAGAAGAATTTATAAAGAACCATCCGCACGTCGTGGCGCGCGAAACGCCCAATAATTACGAGGCGGAGATTGCGCTTATCGGCGGCATGCTCATCGACGGGCAGACGGCGAGTAAGTTTATGCCGCAGCTTTCCGCCGACGATTTTTATACGCCCGCGCACAAGCATGTGTACGAGGCGCTGGCCGATCTTTTTAACGCGGCAAAGCCTATCGACTTTGTAACCGTCGTGGGTGCGCTGGAAAACAGCGGCACGCTGGAACGCGCAGGCGGCGTCGATTATCTTTCCAAGATGATAGCGGCGGTGCCGTCGGTTGCCAACTCCGAGTATTACTTTGATATTGTAAAAAAGACGGCGCGGCTTCGTGCCATTATAGACATTGCGCGCAAAATGGCGGACGAGGCGTATGCCCTCGACCCCGACGACAGTGCGCTTGCCCGCGCGGAAGCGTCGCTGTACGGACTGGCGGAATCGACAAGGCGGGGTAAGCCCGAGCGGCTTGAAGGCTACGTGCAAACGGTGCTGGAAGACCTTAAACAGCGCGCTACCGAAACGACTGCGTACCGCGGCGTGCCGACAGGCTTTTCCAAGGTGGACAGCATTCTCGGCGGCGGCTTTCAAAACAGCGATCTTATTATCCTGGCAGCCCGTCCCGGTCAGGGCAAGACCAGCTTTGCAATGAACTGCGCGGTAAACGCAGCGCGGCGCAGGCGACCCGATACGGGCAAGCCGTACTCGGTTGCGGTGTTCTCGCTCGAAATGAGCGCGACTCAGCTTGCCAAGCGTATACTTTGCTCGGTGGGTAACTACGACATGTCGCGCGCCAACCGAGCCGTAGTAAACGAGCAGGAGTGGGACAGGCTGTATTCCGCTCGCGACGAGCTGGTAAGAACCAATCTTTACATAGACGAATCGGGCAACATCACGCCCGCGGAAATACTCAGCAAGTGCCGCGCGCTCAAACATTCCAAGGGTCTGGACTTTATAATGATAGATTACCTTCAATTAATGCAGAGCGGCAAAAAGGTAGATAACTTTGTACGCGAAATCGCGGAAATCACGCGTGCGTTAAAGCTGGCGGCAAAAGAGCTTAACGTTCCCATACTGTTGCTTTCGCAAATGTCGCGTAGCATAGAACAGCGCAAGGGCGCGGACAAGGAATCCAAGCTGTCCGACCTACGCGATTCGGGTGCTATCGAGCAGGACGCGGATATCGTTTTGTTCATCGACCGCAAGGAGGTTCCCGGCGGCAACAACAACGGTGAAAAGCCGGCAACCAGCGAGGTATACCTGAATATAGCAAAGCACCGCAACGGCGAAACGGGCAACGTCAAGCTGCTGTGGCACGCCGCTACCACCACGTTTACTTCGCCCGACGACAAGGGTACGCCCGAAATGCCCGCATATTATTCGGGCAGGGACTCCGGTTTCGAGGAATCCGCGCCGCCTCCGTCCGATTCTATGTACGATTACGATGACCCGAAAGGCGGTGTCGGAGACGGTGACTTTGACCCTACCGATGCGGGATTACTTGACGGTGAATGAGTAAAAGCGAAAAGCAACCTATAAATATAGAAA
>CAMWMF010000040.1 GCA_947175335.1 uncultured Clostridia bacterium | reverse complement strand
CGTTGGTAAGGAACTCGCCCATAAGGCCTTTCTCGCCCGTCGCGGGGTTACGCGTGAACGCAACGCCTGTGCCGCAATTGTCGCCCATGTTGCCGAACGCCATCATTTGTACGTTAACGGCAGTACCCCAAGAGTACGGGATGTCGTGGTCCATGCGGTAGATGTTTGCGCGGGGGTTGTCCCAGGAACGGAAAACGGCTTTGATAGCCTCGAAAAGCTGTTCCTTCGGATCGTCGGGGAAGTCCTTGCCGAGCTGCTTTTTGTACTCGGCCTTGAACTGCATAGCAAGCGCTTTAAGGTCGTCGGCGGTAAGCTTGACGTCCTCCGTTACGCCCTTCTTTTCCTTCATCTCGTCGATGAGTTTTTCAAAGTACTTTTTGCCGACTTCCATAACGACGTCCGAGAACATCTGGATAAAACGGCGGTAGCAGTCCCAAGCCCAACGAGGATTGCCCGACTTGGCTGCAATCGTATTTACAACGGTTTCGTTAAGACCGAGGTTCAAAATGGTGTCCATCATGCCCGGCATGGAAGCACGTGCGCCGCTACGTACGGAAACAAGCAAAGGATTCTCCTTGTCGCCGAACTTTTTGCCGCAGATTTTCTCCATCTTGTCGATGTAGGTCATGATTTCCTTTTGGATATCGGCATTGATTTGGCGTCCGTCCTCGTAGTACTGAGTGCAGGCTTCGGTCGAAATCGTAAAGCCCTGAGGAACGGGAAGACCGATGTTGGTCATTTCCGCAAGGTTTGCACCCTTGCCGCCGAGAAGATCGCGCATTTTTGCGTTACCTTCGGTAAAGAGATAGCAATACTTTTTTGCCATTATTTTGTTCTCCTTAAAAGTAGATTTTTTCCACCCGCTATTTTACCAAATATTCATGAAAAAGGCAAGCGTTTTTGCTATAATTCATTTTATTTTGGTATTTTTCATAGATTGTCGCAAATAATAGAAATCATCTCGGTACTTTTTTCTATTAACTGTTGCTCACCGATATGTGTAAGATCGCTTTTTAATCCATTGTCACCTATCCATTTGGCAAATATCTTGTATTTATCGGTTACAAAATAATCAAATACTTCTTTCTTAATAAACTTCAAAAATCCTTTTTTCATATTTTTCAAGTTTTCTTTGATATAATCACATAACTGTCCAAAATACGGATTTACCAAAAGCGAAATCGCTCCGTCTATCGTTTGATTTATTTTAAACTTCAAGAAACGATTTCTATAATTTTTCGATAGATATTCTATAAGCTCCCCAAAAGAAATTTCTTCATTTAGTATGACGTACAATTCCTCGGAATCGTATTTTTCATAGATCGAACGGATTCTCGGTGCACAAATATATTTCAAACAAGATTCATTCCCCTCGATATTGCGTATTGAAATTTCCATTTTGTTATCCTCGTAAAAAACCAACAAAAATTCTATGCATACAAATCGATTGAATCGACGCTTTTAAGTCCCGTATCGAAATTGCGCTCGAATTCGGCGCATATGTACTTTAGCGCGCGGCGGGATAAGTCGTTATCAGGCGACGGCATATACCCTGTCTTTTGCGCGTATCCTAGCTTTTGTATTGGCGTTTGCGGGTTGTCGTTATACGTATATGCCTTGAAAAATCCCGACAGCTCCATAAGCCGAAGCATATACACCGCCGCTTGATAGTACGGATTGCAGTCGGGCTTTAAGTTGTATATCAGCTTTAAAAATTCCAAAAACAATTCGGCGTGCGCTTCGTCGTCGCAAATGGAAGCCACTGTCGCTTCCGCCGCCACCGACGCCGCGGTAAAAACCTTTAAGTCTGTGCAAAGCGAAAAACCGTCGCGTATAAGCAACGGTTCTATAGGCGTCAAAAACGCGCCCTTACCCGTAAGTCGTGTGTCGAATACCGAAAATTCCTGTGCAAACGGTTTTAGCTTTGCCTTGGCTTTTTTAACGCCCGTCAGTTTGACGGTAACAAGCCCATGCTCCGCCGTCAGCACCTTGGCAAGCTTATCGTTGTCGCGGTAGTCGCTAGTCCTAAGCACTACGCACTTGTCGGTAAAATCGACCATCTTCACCTCTTACGGGTGTCTTGATTTCACCCGTACGTTATTTATCCGAATTCTGTCCTCGCTCGTCACGCGCTTTTACGTACATCGAATAGTACTGCGGCGCGCCCGTCGCGCAAAACAATTCCCAAAACATTCTTTCCTCGCCTGTCATAACTGCCTCCTAAAAATACGTTTTTATTTTAGTTTACAGTTCGGCGAGAAAAAATATTCGCTAATATCCTATATCTTTGAGTATGTCCGACCTGTCGCGCCAGCCCGGGCGGACCTTGACGAACAGCTCCAAATATACCTTGCAGTCAAGCATACGCTCTATGTCGCGGCGGGCAGCGGCGCCTATGCGCTTTATCATCTCTCCGCCGTCGCCTATAACTATTTGCTTGTGCGACTGTTTGTCAACTATCACGTCGCAAGATATTTTTACGGGCTCGACGTCCTCTATTACGCTACGAACGCTTACGCCAACGCCGTGCGGGATTTCGTCCTGCAAAAACAGCAACGCCTTTTCGCGCACCGCTTCCCCTATCAAAAACTTAATCGGGCGGTCGGTATACTCGTCGGGTGGGAACAAAAATCCGCCTTCCTTGCACTCGGCAAACAGCGCCGATTTAAGTATATCTATATTACGCCCAGTCTTGCAGCTTGTGGGAATGACATCTTTTATAGAACGCCCTTCCTTACGCGACATAAGCGGATTGAGCTTATCCAAAATGGGATAAATACCTTCGTAACCTTTTAGGTCGGTCTTGTTTACCGCAACGTACAGCGGCGCACGCGTTTTCAATCTTTCTACAATGAGTTTTTCGTCAGCTTCGGTTATGCCTTTCGTGCTGTCCAGCACGACAAGCACGACGTCGGCGTCACCGCCGAGCGAGCTTTTTATGCTCTTGTCCATATGCTCGTCCAGCTTGGTGCGCGGCTTGAACATGCCAGGGGTGTCCAAAAACACTATTTGCCGTGCGCCTTCCGTGCATATGCCCGTAATCCTGTCGCGAGTGGTCTGCGGCTTGGGCGACACTATGGACACTTTCTCTCCGACAATAGCGTTGACTATCGACGACTTGCCCGCGTTCGGTCTGCCGACAACGGCAACGACAACCGACTTGTCCGTTTCGGCAAGAACCTTTTCCTCCACCTCGCGCATTTTATCCTTGTCGGCTTGCTCTATATGGTCGTAACCCAACAAGTGCAGCATCCCATGTACGAACAGATAATTTATTTCGCGCTCGCCCGTGCCGTACTCCTCTGCCTGCCGCGCGGCGGCGTCGGTGTTTATTGCGATATCGCCAAGCACTACGGCTTTGAGCATACTATCGTAATCGGTGGGATAATTCTTTTGCGTAAAATCGGTAATTTTGTCGAGCGCGGGATAACTGAGCACGTCTGTGGTTTTGTCCACGCCGCGCGTCGTTTTGTTAAGCTCGTGCATTTGCTCGTCGTTGATAATGGATATATCCACCGTCGCGTCGCCTTTCAGCCCGAGCGTATTGAAAATAATTCCGGCAAGCCGAGCAAAACCCGCCTGCACGTCTCCCGTAAGCCTAAACATTGATACCGTCTCGATTTATATTGTACTTAATACGTTTGTGGAACAGTCCGCCGTACGCGCCGACGATTGCCAATCTTATAGCAGTTAAGTCCTTCATCGTTATAGCGCAGTTGTCGAACTGACCTTGCTTTAACCTGTCGTCTATCATGCCCTTTAACAGCTTGTCCACCTTATCGCCTGTGGGGTTGTCCATGGCACGGATAGCCGCTTCCGCACTGTCGCAAATCATTATTATAGCGCCCATCTTGCCTGTGGGTATTTCGCCATAATAGCGGTATTCGTCAATATCCACTTCGCCGTCGGTGAGCGACTTTGCTTTGTTGTAGAAATACATAATGGGCAGCGTGCCGTGATGCTCTATCGTGACATGCGCCACTTCCTCGGGAATATGGTGCTTTTTGCACAGCTCGTAACCGTCCACGGTGTGCTTGCGAATAATCTCCGCCGACACCTCGGGCAAAATTTCGTCGTGCGGATTATAGCCCGCCTGATTTTCGGTAAAGTATTCGACGTTGCCAAGCTTGCCTACGTCGTGGTAGTATGCGCAAGCCCTTGCGAGGTAAGGATCCTCGCCTATCGCGTCCGCGCAAATTTCGGCAAAGTTTGCCACCGCAAGGCAGTGGTTGAACGTGCCCGGGGCTTCCGTGCTAAGCCTACGAATAAGCGGCGCTTTGTGGTTGATAAGCTCCATCAGCTTGAAGTCGCTGGTAAGATTGAATATCCATTCCACAAGCGGTACTATAACGGCAGTGAGCAAGAACTCGCCCGCCACCGACAAGCCTATATACATAATATTGCTGATAAACGGCGTCATATTCAGCCGATAGGTAGACAACAGTATAAAGTACACCACTATTATTACGCAGCCTGTAACAAACGTGCGCAACAGCGAAATAATGCGCGTCATACCCGACGGAAAGCTGTACGTAGCGACCGCGCCGCCTATGAGTCCTGCTATAAGCGTGAACGCCACTGCAGGAAAATCGCTGTGTTCGAGCGTTGCGACAAGCACAAACAGCGTGACAAGACAAGAGAATATGTTAAGTACAAACGCGTCGCGTTTTTTGGTAAACGGCAATATCAGCATGGCGGTGAGCGCAACGCAAATCAAATACGCGCTGAACGCCAAAAGCACAATGTTTACAACAACGACGAAGGTAAACAGCGCCATCATTGCGCCTATCTTTTTAAGCGAAAACAGCAGCTCGGTGCGCGATACGATTATATAGATGTATAGCGCAATTATAACGAACAAAAACACAAACGCATACAGCGTGTACGCCTGCGAATCGTCAAGCCCGAGTATGCCGGAACCCGTTGCGACAAAGTGAACAAACACCACCAGCGATATGTAAATAATCGCATATACGATGGCAAATATACCGGCTGTCCACCAGTACGCGCTGCGCGGAGGTTTGTACGATATATTATTACTCGGTTTTTCCGCTTCCACTGTTATTTCTCCTTTGCGAATGTTTATTGTAAGCTTTTACTATTTTCATTACCAGTCCGTGGCGCACGACGTCGTCCTCCGAAAGATGAACAAACGCTATGCCGTCCATATCCTTTAACACGTTTTCCGCGTCGATAAGTCCGGACTGTTCGCCGCGAATATCTATTTGCGTAACGTCGCCCGTAACGATAACGCGACTGCCCTCGCCGAACCGAGTCAAAAACATTTTCATCTGTTCGGGCGTTGTGTTTTGCGCCTCATCAAGTATGATAAACGCGTGCGACAGCGTTCTGCCGCGCATATACGCAAGCGGCGCAATCTCTACCGTGCCGCGTTCTATAAGCCGAGTATAGTCGTCGCCGAACATTTCCATAAGCGCGTCATACAACGGCTTTAAATACGGGTCGACTTTCATTTGAAGATCCCCGGGCAAAAAGCCGAGCTTCTCGCCCGCTTCTATCGCGGGGCGCGTAAGGATTATTCTATCGACCAAACCCTTTTTTACGGCGTTTGCCGCCATTGCGACGGCAAGATAAGTTTTGCCCGTGCCCGCAGGGCCTATTGCAAACGTCAAAAGATTGTTCGTTACCGCGTCGATAAACTTTTTTTGCCGCAACGTTTTTGCATAAATCTTTTGCCCATGCGCATTTACGCACACAGGCTGTGAAGTGATATCGTCAATACCGGCAGGGTCGGCTGTCAATATGTTAAAATACTGCTTAACCTTGTCGGGGTCGATATTTTCGCCGCGCCGCACGGCATGGCACAGCTTGTCCAACAGTAAGCCCGCCAGTTCGGCGTCGGCTACACTGCCCGATATTTCCACGCCGTCACGCGTAGGACGAACCGTCACCTTAATCAACGATTCGAGAGTTTTTATATTGGCGTCGTACGCGCCGAATACAGCGCGGATTTCGTCGTTGTCAAACGATTTAGTCAAATTTTACTCCGTATTATTTTGCTCTGCGCCGGCGACCTGCCGACCTCTTGAAATGACCGTTTCTCCAGTTATGAATAAATGCACAGAATACAGCCCGGATATAGCTTGCTCGACGTTATACGAATAGTCGAACTCGCCGTCGAACTTCATGCTTTCTATCTTGGCTTTTGCAAACTCCTCCGCCGCTTGCTCTATATCGCGCTCGTACTCCACCGCCGCAGTTTCGCGGTAAGTGTACGTGGTAACGTACAGCGGGATAAGCACGTCGTAGCGCGATGTGTGCGACGAAAGCTCGTATGTCTTGTACGGCGGTTTGTTGCCGCCCAGTCGCTTGCCGAACAGAGTGTAAACGGTTTTTACGTCCGTTCTGCCCGTGGGCCTGTACTCCACCGCGGACATCGGGATTTGCGCCGTAACCGTGATGGCGACTTTGCCGTATATGTCGCAATCGCAATCGCCTGTATACAACAGCTCGCCTGTCGTGGAATACATTTCGCCGTTTGCAAGCACGTCGCCGCGCTTAACGGCGTCGCCGCGCTTAACCTTGGCCGTGCCGCTGCGCATTACTATCCTCGTAACCGTTGCGTCGTACTCGGAAGTATATTCGCCGTAGCGCATTAACGCGGTGCTTTCCGTCGTTTCCAGCACGTGCACGTGGAGCGTTGTGCCTATAATCTCGCACGACGCGTCCGATATGCCGTCCATGCCGCCCAAAACAGCAGCAGCCTGCATGGCAAGATTGCCTGTCTTTTTGCAGCCGACCGTTATGCCGTCACGGCGTAATTTACTTTCGATAGCCGCCGCCGACAGCCTACCGTTGCCAGTGATTTGCACTCGCCAAATATAGCCGTATGAAATGTTCATGCCGATTACGGACAACACCGCGCCCGCAATCAAACCGACGCGCGCAAGCGAAAACGCCAGTCTTTGCGCTATGCCGTACGCCGCATTTATTCTATGAGTATAGCACATTTCGCTCAAAATAGCAACAGCTTTGCGCAAGTCTTTTTTTCGTATTTTGAACAGCGTTTCACCGTCCGAAAAACGTA
>CAMWMF010000039.1 GCA_947175335.1 uncultured Clostridia bacterium | reverse complement strand
AACCGCCCACCCCCCCTTCCACCACGCGTATCCCCGCGGCCAGCGCCCGATGTGTAAAACTCCCCGGTATATATCATATACAAAAAAAAATCAAGTACTTTTTTGGAATTACTCATATAAATTATCAATCATCATAGTGGGAAAAATAAATGGGGCAGGCTAAATAGAGTAAAAAATATTGATAAAAGTTAAAAAAATATGTTCAAAACAATTGAAATTAAAAACATAATAATGTATAATTACATTAGGTGCGTGTAATATGTGGTTTTTAGAAAACATTTACCAAAAAATGGCGGCAAAGCCGTGGGCGTGTGCGATAGATATCGTGCTTGCCGCTTTGCTCATTTACGGTATGATTGTATTCCTCAAAAGAAACAACGCGGGCAAGCTTATAGCTTTCGTGCTTGTTTTTGTTGCGGCCGGCATTGTGCTGTCATCCGAGTTTATGGATTTGCCCGTAATCGGATCGATAATGAGATACGGTATAATAATAGTCGTCGTCGTAATAGTGTTTGTGTTCCCTGCGGAAACAAAACGCGGACTGCTTAAACTCGCGTCACCGCGCGATACGCACGAGCAGTACACCACAGCATACGGCGCGTCGGACGAGGAGCTTCACGCCGCAATCAACGATATCGTTCGCGCCGCGCAAAATATGTCCAAAAAGAATGTCGGCGCGCTCATAATTATTTCCACGCAAAATTTACCGGAGCACATTATTGATTCGGGCACCAAGCTTGACGCGGTTTTGTCCTGCGCGTTGCTCGAAAGTATTTTCAATACCAAAGCACCCCTTCACGACGGAGCGGTGTTCGTGCGCGGCAACCGCATCGTAGCGGCAGGCTGCTTCCTTCCGTTGTCGCAGTCCAATGCGATAGACAAGGAGCTCGGCACGCGCCACCGCGCCGGCATAGGCGTAAGCGAAAACTACAACGTCCTTACCATAATCGTGTCGGAGGAAACGGGCGTTATTTCCATAGCTCAGCACGGCGAGCTCACGCGCTACTTCGATTCGCAAATGCTCACGGACAAACTGGAACAAACGTACGGTTTGCAGGCTACTCCGGAATCCACGCGTAAGCACCATCGCCGTAAGGGAGATTAGTACGATATGAACAAGCAAAAACAAGAAAGCGCAAAAAAGCCCAACGGCTTTGTAAGGCTACTGAAAAACATATTCGTTCACAACATCGGCTGGAAGTTGCTGTCCATCGTTTCGGCGGCTGTTATTTGGGCGCTCGCAGCAGGACTGCTGTAATGATTGATTTTAACGACGAAATACTGTTGCCTACGGGCAATGTAACGGATTTTGCGGCTGTTGCTTGCGACCAGTTCGCCGCAGACCTCGAATATTGGAAAACACGTGCGGCAGAAATGCCGCCGTTTTCGGCATTGGATTTTATTTTGCCCGAGTGCTTTTTGTCGGAGTCGGACAAGCGTATTGCCGATATAAAGACAGCGGCGGCTACCGTACCGCAGGACAGGTTTACCGCTTGCCGCGGCGCGGTGTACGTTACTCGCGGCACGGCGTACGGCAGGGTAAGGCACGGCGTTGTGGCGTCCGTCGATTTATCCGACTACGATTACAAGGTTGGCTCGCAAACGCTTATACGCGCGTCCGAGCGCACCATAGAGGAGCGTATCCCGCCGCGTGTAAAAATCCGCGAGGCGATAGATTTTGAAATGCCGCATATAATGCTGCTTGTGGACGACCCCGACGATTTGCTTATGACCGCATGCCGCAATGCGCAAAAACGCACGGTATACGACGGGGATTTGCGCGGCAACGGCGGACACATTACGGGCGAGCTTATAACCGACACCACGGCGCTTATGGGCGCTGTAAATAAGATTATAGACACGTCGGTGCAAAAGTTCGGTACAAAGCTTTTCGCACTTGTGGGCGACGGCAATCACTCGCTCGCCACCGCCAAGTATTGCAGCTTGCACAATCCCACTCCGCTCAACCAAAAGGCGCTTGTGGAAATCGTCAATATTTACGACGACGGGCTTGTGTTCGAGCCGATACACAGGCTTGTTAAAACCGACGACCCTGCAATGTTTATGGACAGCATGCGCTCGGCAGTAAAGGGCGACGCTACTACTACGGTGTATGTGCCGCAGCCGATTACGGTAAACGTGCCGTCCGACAAGATAGAAGCAATTACCGCCATAGACAGGTTTTGCGAAACATACGTAAAGCACTTCGGCGGGTATGTGGAATACGTGCATGGCACGGATATGCTTACAAGCGACGGACACGTGGGCATAGAAATGCGCGGCATACAAAAGTCCGAGCTGTTTAAGTACGTTATCAAAAACGGCGTGTTGCCCAAAAAGACTTTCTCGCTGGGCGAGGCGGAAGAAAAGCGGTACTACGTCGAGTGTCGCAAAATCAAATAAAAAAATTTTTAACGATATATCGTTACGGCGAATATATTACATACGGAGTACGGTAGATGAAGGCGGTTAAATTCGGCGGCACTTCAATGTCCACTGCGGACAGTATTTTGCGCGTCGCAAGTATCATCAAGCAAGATCACGACAGGCGGTTTGTCGTTGTGTCGGCGCCCGGAAAGGCTAAGGGCTGCGACAAGGTTACCGATATGCTTATTGCGGTAAGCGAAGCGCGTCCTTGCGACCGCTTGGCTAAGTTCGAGCTTGTTCGCAATCGCTTTGCCGCGCTTTGCGACGGCGTAGGGCTTAATGGCGCACTGGACGCCGAGCTCGACCGAATACAGTCGAACATTGTTAAAGCCGATTACTGTTACATACTGTCGCGCGGGGAATATCTGTGCGCCAAGCTGCTTGCAAAGCTTATAGGCTTCACGTTTATCGACGCGGCGGATTTGATAAAGTTCAACGGAAATACGTACGATGACGAGCGCACGGCAGAGGTGTGCCGTGCGGGGCTTAAAGGTAAGCTGGACGTTGTTGTACCCGGTTTTTACGGCAGCGACGATGACGGCAATATCGTAACGTTTTCGCGCGGCGGCTCGGACGTATCGGGCGCGATAGTCGCGCGGGCGGTCAACGCAGACATATACGAGAATTATACCGACGTCGACGGGTTTATGACGTGCGACCCGCGTATTGTTCCGCACGCTTCGGTTATAGACGTGCTTACGTACAGGGAGCTGCGCGAGCTTTCGTATATGGGCGCAAACGTGTTGCACCCCGAATCCATCTTTCCAGTACAAAAGGCTAACATACCCATACATATACTGAATACGTTCAACGAAAACGCTTTGGGGACAAAAATCGTACCGACGGAGGCGTTTTTGGCGGGCAAGCACAGTCGCAAAAATAATATGCCGATCACCGCTATTGCGGGCAGACAGCACTTTTTTTCGTTGCATATAGACAAGTCTATGATGAACGCGGAAATAGGCTTTGTGCGGCGTGTGCTCAGCTGCTTCGAGCGTTACGACATATCTGTAGAGCATATACCGAGCGGCATAGATTCTATGACGGTCGTGTTTTCGGCAGTGGATACTGAAACGTGTAACGCTCTTATCGAGGCTGTGAGAAGGGAAGTCAATCCCGACCACATTTCGCTTACCAAAGACATTGCATTGATAGCGATAGTCGGACACGCAATGAAATCCCGACCGGGTACGGCGGCACGCGCAATAAACAGACTGTCGCACGCAAATATAAATTTGCGTATGCTCGACATGGGCGCGTCGGAAATAAACCTTATTGTAGGCGTATCGGACAGCGACTTCGAGCGCGCTCTTGTCGCGCTCAACGGCGAATTTGAAGTATAGATTAATTCAGAATTAAGAATTAAGAATGCAGAATTATCGGTGAACGCGCTTGGAATTTTTAACAAACAAGTGGCGTTGAGATATTTATGTAGACAAGATATTGATTGGGCGAAACGAAAAATCAATCACTATGTAAACACACAACAATAAAGTTTTCTTGCCTACTTCTTTTACAAAAGAAGTAGGAATTTGCTTGACATGGGGTATTGACTTGTGATATAATTTTTTAGAACCGCACGAAAAGGGTTTTTAATTCGGTTTGTCCGAAACCCCGACGGCGAATACTAAACGGAGGTTAGGCTATGTTTGCAATTATCGAGACGGGCGGAAAGCAGTACCGCGTATGCGTTGGTGACGTTCTTGACGTAGAACGTTTGGACGTAGAAGAGGGCGCTACCGTCGACCTTAAAGCTGTTCTTACGGGCGAGGGTGAAAATATCGCCACGGAAGGCAAGATGGTAAAGGCTACCGTCGTGCGCCAGCTCAGAGCGCCCAAGGTCATCGTGTTCAAGTACAAAGCGAAAAAGAACGTGCGCAAAAAGCAAGGTCATCGTCAGTACTATACGCGCATAAAAATCGACGCTATCGTATGATAACGGTCAAGCTGTTCAAAACGGACGGCAAAGTTACGGGCGTTAAATCGTTCGGTCACAGCGGACTTGCCGAAAGCGGCAACGACATACTGTGCGCGGCGGTATCGACGCTTGTTCAAACGGCGTACCTTGCAATATCGGATATATACGGCAAAGTGGATTATCAAAAGGACGACGGATTATTTCAGTTCAACGTTCCCAAAGGCCACGACGCCGAGGTGATAATCCGAGCAATGTACTTGGGACTACAAGACTTATCGAGCGGGTATCCGCAAAATCTCAAATTGGAGGAAGCATAAAATGTTTATAGATATTCAGTTGTTCGCTCACAAAAAGGGTGGCGGTTCGACTAAAAACGGCAGAGACAGTAACGCGCAGCGCCTCGGCGTAAAGCGTTCGGACGGTCAGTTCGTGCTTGCCGGCAATATTCTTATCCGTCAGCGCGGCACCAAGGTTCATCCCGGTGAGAACGTTGGGCGCGGCGGCGACGATACTTTGTTCGCGCTTGTCGACGGCAAAGTCAAGTTCGAGGATAAGGGCAACCGCAAGCAGGTGAGCGTCTATCCCGTCGCGGCGGTGAAGTAATCTTGTCGCATAACGCCGACATTAATATTATTTGTATTCAACTATGTCAAAGGGGCAGCTATAAGCCCCTTTTTGTATATCCCGACAAGTATTTATCCCCAAAAAGGTGGTTTGTTTATGTATAGAACCGAAGCAAACAAAATAATAGTGGACGGTGCCGATATAGACGTCCAAGCCACGATAGAATGCGGTCAGTTTTTTCGCTACGAAAAAACGGCTGACGGATATACGATTAAGTCCGGTCCGTATGCTTGCAATGTTTGTTCGCTCGGCGACAGTGTCGTCATCAATACAACTGCCGTAGATTACTTTGTCAACTTTTTTAATCTCGACCGTGACGTGGCGAGGGCAAAGCGCGAGCTCAGTCGTTTCCCCGAGCTTGCCGCCGCGCTCGACTGTTGCGGGGCGTTGCGCATACTCCACCAGCCGTTGTTCGAAACGATTATTTCGTTTATAATTTCGGCAAACAACAATATCCCGCGTATCAAGACCATTATAGGCAGGATTTGCGCGGAGTTCGGCGACGCGTTTCCCACGCCCGAACAGCTTGCGGGAATGACACGCCGTAGGCTGGACGCTATGGGTTGCGGGTATAGATCGCAATACATATTGGACACGGCAAAGATTTGCGCGGAAACGGACTTGCTTAACAGGCTGTACGCCGCAAAAACCGCAGACGCTCAAAAAATGCTGAAAACGCTCCCCGGCGTCGGGCAAAAGGTGGCCGATTGCGTGTCGCTGTTTGCGCTCGGCAGGCTGGAAGTTTTCCCAATAGATACGTGGATGTTCAAGACGCAGCGCGTCGGTATGGAGACCGAATCGCAATCGCGCACGCGGTTGATGAATAAATACGGTTCGTATGCCGGCTACGTTCAGCAGCTGCTGTTCTATTATAGCGCAATACTCAAAAGAGGTGTGGTGTAATGTCGCTTGCACAAAGCTTTGTCGAGCTGTTCTCTACAATGGATATGGTGTCGGTGTGCTTGTGGATAACCGGCTTCATACTGTTTTGCATAGAGTTTTTTCAGCCCATGCATGGCGTGGCGTACGTGCTGGGCGTGTCGCTTATGGGCGGCGCGTTTTGTGTGCGCATGGTGTACGGTTCGGCGGGCGAAGCGTTTGTGTTTGTACTGCTCACGTCGGTATTGCTTTTCGGCGTACACTGCGTGTCGCTGTTTACGCAAAAGCGCGATTGGTTAAAGGTAGCGCGTATGGAAAAGGCGGGCGAGCGCTCGCGTAAGTACGGCGGGCTTATAGACAGCGTGGGTGTGGCAAATACTCCCATAGACCTTACGGGCAACGCCACAATCAACGACATCAACCTTGTCGTGTACAGCTTTACGCCCATTATGCAGGGCGAGCGTGTAAGGATAACCAAAATAACGCAGGATAAAATTATAGTCGAAAGAGTGGACGACGATATTTAAAATTACAAACGTTCTACCGCGCCGAAAAAAATCATAGTATAGAACACTATGAGTTTTATCGAGCAAGCGGCAAAAATATTCAGTAACACACCGGAATATAAATTCCAAGCGGTAATATTCGGGCGCGACGCTTTTTACATAGAAGGCGCGCGCCCTATTAAAATTGACGAAAAAGAAATGATATTCAAAATTCCGTCGGGGCTTATTACCGTATCGGGCGAGCGGCTCACGGTCAAGGAGCTGTCCGACGACTGCGCGGCAATAGTAGGCAGAGTATGCTCGTACACGGTGACCGATTTATGAAAAACAAATCGACAAAGCCGCAAAAGGATATTGACAAGGCGAGCAAAAAAGCCGAAGCCGAAAGACTGCGCCGCGCTCGAAAAGCCGAGACGGAAAGGCTTAGGCGTGCTCAAAAAGCCGCAAGCGTAGACGCTAAGCGTCAAGTATCCGCAAAAAAGGAAGCCGTAAAACGCGAACGGCAACGCACAAAGGAAGCCGTTCGACAAGAAAAGGCAAAAATAGCGGTCGAGCGGCAAAAAAAGCGCGCCGCCGTTTATGCCAAATTCCGAGTTAAGCTCAAAAATAATAAAGCGGGGTTCGAGTACAAATCGTTCGGCTTGATACCTCGCGTCGAGCTTGCCGTCAAGGGCGACAAAACGTCGGTGGTAACGCGGCTTGCGGCGGCGGGCGTAAAAGTTACGGATATACGGTTTTCGGACGGTGTCTCGCTGTT
>CAMWMF010000038.1 GCA_947175335.1 uncultured Clostridia bacterium | reverse complement strand
ATGAACGTTTTGCGTATCGGCATAATGTTGAGCGTAGTGTTGTTGTTGGTGAGCGAAGCGTTGAAGTAGCTGCTGTAACCGTCCTTACCCGCTACGCCGTAAATACCGCCGTTGGCCTGGTACGTGCCGTTTTTGTACGCTTTGGAGCTGTCGTTAAGCGCGGCAACAAAGTCGGACGTGCTTTCGTAATTGTTTGCGCCGAAGTAGTTGGCAACCGAATTTTGCGCCTTGGTCGAAGTGGCCAAAACGTTTTGGAACTTGTTGTCGTCGGTTAACTGCATTGCGCGTGTGTAGCCTGCCTCGCCGACCTGCCACTGCGAAAGCTGCATAAACGAATCGGACGAGAAGTACGCATAGTCGCGCTTATCGGCAGTGCCGTAGTCGTCGTCGTAATATTCTATGATTCCGCCGCTTGTGGAAAGCGGATTGCCCGTCACAGCAGTAGAGTTGGACGCCGCCCTGCGGCTGAGCGTATACTTAGCCGACTCGGACGACTTCAATTCCAAATCCATATAGTACGTGCCTTTTTCGGTATCGTACTTGACGGCGCTGCTGTTATCCGCCGCATTGTACAGGTCGAGCTTGGAGTTTGCCACGTGGATTTTCATTTCCACCGTGCTGCGATCCTCATCGGCAATATTGCCGTCCTCGTTGAGCGCGACCTTATTGCCCTTGTAACGCGCAAGATTGATCGTAAACGACAGGCTGCGCGTAGAAGTCCTAACGTTCTTTTTGGTGAACGTAAGTCCGAAGTTGTGCTCGATAAGCTTGGTAGCCTGCTCTTCGAGGTACATTATTTTTTTGTCGCCGAAGTCGTAGCTGCTTTCGTTAGCGCTGTAATCATTATAGCCTAACTGCATGCCGTCGGCGTCTACCGTAACAACCGCAAGACGGTTGTTGTAGTACGGACTGCTGTACGGATCGGTAGGAAGCGAGTTGCGTTTTTCGACATTCGGCGTGTGGAAATACCAGTCGAACGCACCTATTGTTATGTACGGATTGTTTTTGATATCCGCGCCGCGCCACTCGTACGTGCCGTCGGACAAAGTCATGCATGCAAGAATTTGGTCGATATTATTAAGATTTACTTCGGTATTCTTGGCAAGCTCGTAGCCGACGTAAACGTCTGTGGGATATTCCACCTTGCCCTTGTCGGGATTATCCGTCTTTGCGGAGGCAATCTGAGAAAGCAAGCCGAAGTAGCTCATAGGTACGTACACAGTTTGATAGGTAACGTCTTCGCCCGAACCCTCGTTACCCGTACGGATAGCGGAGGGAACCTCTATCGTATCGGTGTACTTGAACGCGCCCGCGACGTCCCCGCTCGTATACTTTTTGCCCGACGTAGCGGCGTTGGCAAGCGTGTTGTCGCCTGCCGTCGAGCCGTCGTATGTGGAAATGTATTTAACGGGGTCTTTATTCTTTTCTGTATACTCGACTGTGTAGTAGTCGTTGTTTTGACCCAAGTACTCGCTGATGGTGCGAATACCGGTTTTGGAAATATGCTCGTAAACGGTGATAAGAAGACGGCCGTTTACAACAACTTTGCCCGCAGTGCGGTTGCTGTTGTATGCGGTAGCAATGCCCGCAGTGTCGCCGCCCAATTCCGCTTGGTCGCGCAGCGAGAAGCGTACACCTACGTCCTCGTTGGACTCGAAGCCGTACAACGCATGCAGCAGCAACGCCCAGTCGGCAATTATAAACCGACCGTTGCCGTCAAAACACGTTTCGGGAGAAACAGTGCCGTCGACCAAGGCGTTTATAAGCTCGGTGCGCGTATACCATGTGCCGCTAATAAGGAAGTTGAGCTGGGCGGTATATCCCGTAGGCACGCCGCCGGCAGTGAGTGCGCCCGTGCGCGTAAACACCTTTACGGCCGAAGGAGTGCCGTTAAATACGGACGCGTCAAAGCCTATGCTCGGGACAGCCGTCTCAAACGCTTCGCGCGTAACGTCAGTCGATTTGTTGATATAATTGAACACGGCGACGCCGCTGTCGTTAGTAGTGTTGGTGCATTGCGAAAGCACTACCTTGTTGTGCAAGCCGTCCTCGTCCACGGCAATGAGCTTGACGTCAATATCGAGCGCACCCTTATCCGCTATAAGGCTTTCGGCAGCAGCCTGAGAACCGACTATGTAACGACTGCGCATGATATCGCTGTCGCTGGTGGATTCTATGTTCCACATGGGATTTTGTGCGTCAAAGCCGTTAGTCTCCGACTCGTTAAGCACGGGCACGGTGTTAATAACCTCTATTTGAACGTAGCCGAGCGAATCGCCGCCGCTGTTATCCGTTGCAAAGAATGCAACGTATACGCCGCCCGCAATCGCCTTGGTCGAGCTGACCGCGCTTACCGAAAGCTCACGACGGCTGAGCAATTCCGCAGTGATGTAGCTTGAAAGAGGTAAGCTTCCGTTTGTTGTATACTTGTCGGCCAAACCGTCGAACGAGCTAAACGTAAGGTTATCGATTGTAGCGCCTTCCGCCGTAGTCAAAGTGTTGGCGTTGTAATTGTCGATAAACGTCTTATTAACCAAGGCTATGCCGCGCGCCATTATGTATTCGGGCACGTCGCTGTCATGGTCTTGCATAAGTCCTGCCTCGGTGCCGTTGCCGTTGGCGTAAAGCACCGCCGTGTCGGGCGTGACAACCGTTTCACCGGACGAAATAGGTTTAACCGAAAGCTCTTTGTAATACGCGGGATTTTTTATTGTAGGCTTGGTATTTACAACCTCTATAATTACGCGCATGGCAAAGCTGCTGGCGCCGTCGGACGCGTTGCTGCCGTAGCGGTCGCGCACAACCAAATCGACAACAGCGGGTTGCGTAGTGCGGTTTACCGCAGTTATCATCATAAAGTCAACTGCGTATGTAGTGCCGCCTATCTTGACCTGTGTACCGAAGTCAACGTCCACAAAGTTGGTGGTGTTGGCTTTGCCGGCGCTTACGTTGTTGAATGTAGTGGGATTGTACGTGTATGCGTCCGAGCCGCCCGTAGTACGCTCGAAGAACAGCCTGTCGCTGTACACATTTTGATTGGCGTTTATCACGCTGTTGGACGCCGTGCCGTTTACGGTGTTACTCACCTTTTTGACGGCAGTGGTGCTTGTGAGCGAGCTGAGGAAGGAAGACGCAGCCGCATTGTACGAGCTGGGGAACAAACCTGTAAACTGCTTGTTGCCGTCCGCCGCGGCATTGCTGCCAGTGGTGAACAAGCCTGTGCTCGAATTGTAGCGGCCGCTGTAACCGTTAAGAGTAAATCCGTTGCTTGCCCATGTAGCGCCGTTGACAGTCATGTTGTAGTCGTACGCAAGGTCGTACGGCGTTACCATAACGGTGGCACCGTACGGAATCTTGTAAGTAAACGTAGGAGTTTCGGTGCCGACATGGCTGTAAGTGCTGTACGCGCTGTCGCGTGCGGGATTGCCGAACTTGGCAATGTTGGGGCTGTCGGGACTGTCCGCAATATTTGCCGTGCCGACATACGATTGCAACGGCGTGTTCTTTACGCGGATTGCAATATTGATCGTGGCAACAGAATTATTTGTTACGTCGTTTACGCCCGCAGTGGCATAAACATATCTGTTCATCGTCGCAGATTTAAGCGTTATTTTAAGTCCGTCGACAGTATAGTAATCGGTGTTGTCCGAAGCGGTCGGCAAATTGACAAAATAGTAGCCGTTGGCGTTGGTGCCGCTGCCTACGACAACACGACCGCCGCTGTACGTAGCGGTTGCAAAATTGCTCTTAGCTATATAAATAGGTATGGTTTGAGCCTTGATATAACGGTTTTCCCAAACGCCGTTGGCATTTGTTACGCCGACCTCGCTGACGCTTTTTACAATTTGCTCGGGCGTGGTAGTCAAGCGCAAAAGCTCGTTAAGCTTTTTGCCGCCACCCCACGTTGCAAGTCCGTTAGTCGTGGCAAAGTTGTCACCGTCTATGGCAAGCGGTTGCAAGCCTGTGGAAGTGAGCGCGCCCGTGTTGTTGCCGCTCGCGTCGGCAGCCTTGTACTGACCTATAACGTGCGAGCCCCCGTAGTTGATAGCCATGGGCGCGAAGTAGAATGAGTCGCCTACCGCGCCGTCGGCTGTCGGGAACGTAGAAACAGCCGTTTGACTTGTCACCGAATTGGGTGCAGTAACGGTAGCCACGGGAGTGTGCGAAGCCGCAGCGGTACTACCCACCGTAAATGCAAGCGGCAGCCAAATGCCGTTGTCGGTCGTTTCGCGCGGGTCTTGGATATGTAATAGCAGATAGAAGTGGCCGAGAGCGCCCGCTCTGTTCGAAGCGTACTGCGAATAGCTCGCCCTAAGTCCCGTTACGGTAATCGTGTTATTGGCGTACGTAAAGCTCATAAACGCTTGGTCGCGCACCGTACCCGATACGGGCGAAGTGGCGTTGTACGCTATGTTCGAGTTAAAGCCTGTGGTAGTAGTACCCGTAGCTGTGGTGGTAAACGGATCGCCGGACACGGTAGCGCCCGTAGTATAACCTATATTATAGCCCGACGCCGCGACAACCTTTTGCTGTCTGTCTATAAGCACGAACTCGTTGGTGGGAACGGACACCCCTGTTATTTTGTGCGATGTCATCGCTCCGTCGCCGTCGGAGAAATACGTATCAAGCGCAAGCGCAGACGTCGCGCCTACGCTAACGTTGACAAGGTTGTTCGCGCCCGATTTAAGCACGGGGCGAATGTTGCCCATTTTGAATACGATTTCCAGCTTGACAGCGGCAATCCCCGGCACTACGTTGGGATAGCTCGTACCAAACGCCGTGGTCTTTTCCACCGCATATATGGTTATAGGCAAAACCTGATAGTTGGGATCGGGAGCAAGAGCTTCTATTGTGAGCTGGCTGTACGCATTGGGAATAGCAGTCTTGTTGGCCAAATACGCCGTAACCTTGTTGGTGTTGTTGTCCACCTCCTGCACTCTGTACTTACGCCCGGAGCCTGAAATATTGGTAAGGTTATCAATGGATATAACAGCTTGATCCCAGTTATATGCGGCGTTGCTGTTTGTAAGCGTGTTGCCGCTCAAAAGGCTCGCCGCCGTAATGGGCGTATTCGCCTCACCCACCACCATTGATTTTTTGATGAACAAAGTATTCCTGTTGGTGCCGTAGGGGTTGAATATGCCCGACGTAGCAGGATCTACGGGCGGCGCATTGGACGCGACTGTAGACGCACCAACGGTGTTCGCACCCGATATCGTGCCAGTCCTCAGCGAAACTGCGTCTACGGGAACGGTAACCGTAAACGAAATTTTTGACACGCCGCGTTGCGTATTACCGCCGGCAAAGGTATCGCGCACGTAAGTGGACAACGTAATTTTTCCGTCCGCCGTACTTCCGTCAACACCGTTGCGCGGATAACGCTTTACTTTGGTTATGGTAAGCGTAGTCGACGCCCAAGTCCAATCGAAGTAGTTGGTTGCAAGCGTGCTGCCGTTTACCCACAATCCCGCATTAGCGGCAGGCAAAGTATCGTAGTTGGATGAAGAGTTGGCGGAATACGCAACCGTCGTGCCCTCGGGGTCGGAAGCGATAGTGGACGCCGCAATAGCGGTGGTACCCGTGGAACCTCTTGCTTGGAGGTTAACCGACGCACTTCTCGTCGTGGGGGGTTGGTTTACGTTTTTGGCGGTTATCTGCGCCTTACCCGCAACGCCGTTTATCGTTTCGGTGTACCACGCTCCGGTTGTGCCGCCATACGTACCCGCCGTTACGCGACCGGTATTTACATATCCGCTGCCGCCGCCGCCGGGACCGTCGTCAAAGTCGTCATGGTTTGAATAGTCGGAGCCGCCGCTGCCGCCACCGTAATAGCCGCCGCCGCCTGCGCCGCCGCCCGTGCCTGAACCGCCGGAAGTTTGATTTCCGCCCTTACCGAACGATCCGGCTGTTGCGCCGTTACCCGAACCGGCATTGCCAACAGCGTTTGTTTTACCGCCGTAGCCGCCGCCGCGGTTGCCGCTGTGGTGAGATACAGGAGCGTCCGTACCTGCATTGTTGCCGCCGCCACCGCTACCGGGGAGCGCCGTAGTATATGCACATGAGCAGCCGATACCGCCGCCGCCGCCCGCAACAATAAGTATTGCGTTTGTATTGCCGGATAGACCGGAAAGCACTCCGCTTGCAGTTGCTATATGCGACGCGCCACCGCCAGAACCGCCTTGATGCGCTGTGGACAATTGACCGCCACCGTTATATACGGCAGCCGTGCTCTTCCAAACGCCACCACCACCCGGATTGACGTAAAGCGTAGTAGCCGAAGTAAAAGTAATCTCCGCATATGTATAGCCGCCTTTTCCGCCGTATGCCGTTGTGGAATAGCCGCCGCCTTGACCGCCCCAAACTTCCAGCTTAAATGTACCTTGAGGCAAAGTGATGGTATACTGACCGCCGCAGTACGCCATCGTTATAATATCGCCGTTGCTCAGCGCGCCGCTGGCGGTATAGCTGTACGTACCCGCCGACGTCAAAGCCTTGGTAGCCGAAGTGGTTACTTCGCCCTGCCCCGCACTGTCCATTGCGGTGCGAGAAGGATTATTCCCCAAGCATAGTCCGCACGTGACCGCTACTGCTATTGCGGTAATAACCGCCGCCAGCATTATAACGACGCGCCGTGTTAATTTGATATTCTTATCCGTACTGTTTGTTCGCTTCATAGCTACCTCACAAGTGCTTTTGCGTTTGTTAACAATTTGTTCACAATTATATATGTATACTTACAGATATAATGATAGGTATACATAATAATGTTAACATTTTGTTCACAATTTGTCAATACTTTTAAGGCAAATAGTTTTTTAAATTCGGAATTAGGAATGCGGAATTCGGAATTGAAGGATAATAATAGCGATACCGCTATGCGGCGGTTCGCCTAGATTTCTCGACTTCGCTCGAAATGATGGGGGTATAGTGTTGCCTTTTCTAATCATGCAATCCACGCCACCCATCACCCCGACCAACGCGGAGCGAGGTCTCACGCGACCCGCCGCATACATGTACTGCCATTACCTACATCATTCCGCATTCCGCATTCGTCAAAATATGCCATTTCAAACCATATTAATCCACAAAAAATATTGACATATTTCTATTTATATTGTATACTGTTAGTTGTATATTGCTAATAGTATACGTAATAGAGGTGCGTTATGGCAGAAAGCGATTTGATTCGCGGCAACGTAGATACCATAATCCTGAAAGTCTTGTACGAAGGCGACCGCTACGGCTACGATTTGATTAGGCAAATCAATGCGCGCGGCGACGGTCAGTGGGAAATAAAACAGCCCACTGTTTACGCTTGCCTTAAACGGTTGGAAAAGCAAGGCTTTGTCACCTCCTATTGGGACTCTACCGAGTCCGACGGCGGCAGACGCAAGTATTACTCTCTTACCGAAAGCGGCAAAGAAGTATTTTTAAAGTACAAAAACGAATTCGAACGCGCTTCGTCGCTGTTCGGCGGCTTGATATTCGATTCCGAGCCTACCGTATTCATCCACCCCACCGACGACTTTTCGGACGTGGAAGACGAGGGCTATTCCCTGCCCAAGCGCAAACCCAAGCGCACGCCCAAAAAGCAGAAGGACGAGGACGAGCTCACAGCGCAAATTGCTACGGAACCGCCCGCACCCGCACCCGCACCCGAGCCTGAGCCCGAGCAACTACTGCAAGTGCAAGAGCAACCCCAAGCTGAACAGCCTGTCGACGACTTTGCGGCTGTCGAGCAGGATACGCAGCCGCAAGAGCAGGAGCAAGAGGCTTATAAGCCGACCGACGGCCCTGCGCGCGAGGCGCTCGACCCCAAACAGATAATAGAGCAGCTGTTTGCCGCCGAAAACGGCGAAAGCTATTCCGATATTCAACGTAAACGCACGTTCGCTCCTATGGACGAGCCTACGCCCGCGCCCGAGCGCCAAGCTACGCCCCCGCCTGCGCCGGCACAAAAAGCACCGCCCGCACCGATAGCGCAAAAGCAAGTGCAGCCTGCTCAACCCACACCCCCGCCCGCGCCCACGCAGCCTACGTTACCTACGCCGACTGCCGAACGGCCTATGCTGGTGCCTGCGGCAATCAAGGGCTTCGAGCCCGCGCCCGTCGAGAAAAA
>CAMWMF010000037.1 GCA_947175335.1 uncultured Clostridia bacterium | reverse complement strand
AGGAATACGCCGAAAAGAATTTTTATTACAGCAATCGCCTGATGATGACGCACTACACGGGCATGTGCCTTGCAATGTTCTTAGTCGGGCTTGCTACCTTCCTCATATTCTATATGGGGCTCAACATGCGCATGCAGTACGACTACGTTTTGTATATTTGCGCAGGACTGCTGCCCATATTCATGTTTATTACGGCGGTCATTTGCTACGCCAACAATCCCGAAAAGACGCGGCGCATAAACGTAAACTTTAAGTTTTCGATTATTATACGCATTGTCATAATGATTCAAGTTGCAGTCGTAATCTATTGCGTAAACCTTATCGCCGGCATGCCCCTCGCGTTCTCCGAATACTATATTCCGTCGATCGTGCTGCCGCTCGCCTACGCCCTGTTTATTCCCATCAGCGAAATAATATTTATCAATCTTTTAAAGTCGGGTAAATATTCGGACAACAGACAGTAATTCAAATGAGTTCATACTTTGACGAAAGAACGGAAAAAACTTTAACCGCAATCGAGGACGTACTCGACACCCTGCCCTACTTTGCACGGGAGTTTAACGTCGGTATATCCATGCGGACTATGCCGCTTACAAGGCTCGGATATCTGCGCGATATTCGGGTCTTTTGCGATTACCTTGTTAAACGCAAATTCAAACGCGACAACCTTATGGTTATCGACCTGACCGTCGAGCATCTTGCGCAGGTCACCCCTACCGATATAGAAATGTATATCGACTACCTGTCTATGTACACCATGGACGGCAAAAAGCACACCTGCAAGGAACACGCCAAGGAACGCAAGGTGTCCAGCTTGCGCGCAATGTTCAAATATTTTTACAAGCGCGAAAAAATCGACCACGACGTAATGACCAAGGTCGACACGCCCAAGGTTCATCTTAAACCTATCGTTCGCCTCGATGTCAACGAAGTCGTGGATATTTTGGACGAGGCGGAAACCGGCGAAAACCTTACGGGCAGGCAAAAGGCCTTTCACGACGCAACCGCCGTGCGCGACGAAGCTATGCTGTCGCTGTTTTTGGGCACTGGTATTCGTATAAGCGAGTGCGTGGGGCTCAACCGCACCGACATCAACTTTGCCGACAACAGCTTTATGGTCACCCGCAAGGGCGGCAACACATCCGTGCTGTATTTTTCGGAAGAGGTTGCGGACGCATTGCGCAAGTACATAGACTGGCTGGACGGACAAATAACCGAAGGCACGCCGTTCGGCAAACGCATATACGACCCCGACGCACTGTTCATTTCCGGCAAGGGCGGACGCATGACCCCGCGCGCCGTGCAAATGATGGTTAAAAAGTACGCCAAAATCACTACCCCGTTCAAAAAGATAACGCCGCACAAGCTGCGCAGTACGTACGGCACCAATCTGTACCACGAAACACACGACATATTTGTCGTTGCGGAAGTGCTCGGTCATACCGACGTCAACACCACGCGCAAGCATTACGCCGCTATGAGCGAGGATATTCGCCGCGAAGCGGTAAACAAGGTCAAGCTGCGCGACAAGGATATGCCAGCTGCCGACGAGGGCGAAGACGACGGTGACGACGATGAATAACGCCCCGTCGCGGCCGCTCGACGACGGCGCAATAAACAAGCTTGCCGATATTTACCTATCGTTTTTGAATATCCCGACAACAGAACAAAATTACCGCTTTATCAAAAACGCGGTAATTCTTTGTTTGCAATACGACGATATGCAAATCGTATACTCCGAGCTGGAAAAAGTCGAGTCATGCCCTGCGGCGGTAATAAAAAGCGGCATAGCCAAAGCAATAGACGGATTGCCGCAACCTGTTGAGGAAATGTTCAACAACGCCTACTGCCCCGACGCCGAAATAGGCTTTATGCCAAAGCACAAAACAACCGACGATATTATAGCATTTTTAGGAAAAACGTTTTTATATATACTGGAAACAAATTATAAATAAAAGGATGAGCTTGCTCAACCTTTTTCTTATCGCTTAACTTTAACCGCCCCGTTGTCGCACTTGTTGCCCCACGAGTCGATAAGTTCGTCCTCTTTGTACACGCATATAATTTCGCAGTGGTTGGCGCACTTGCCACACTCGAAGCCGCGCGTTTTAAACTCTATATCCGCAACGTCGAATGAGAACGGATTTTCCTTGCCGCTGCGTTTAGCAAGCACTGCAACGCCGAACGCGCCCATAAGGTGTCCGTTTTCGTCGACTATCACTTCGCTGCCCACTTCGTCCTCGAACGCCTTTTTTACGCCTACGTTCTTGCTTACGCCGCCCTGAAAAACTATGGGCGCTTTTATTTTTTTGCCCTTGCCTATATTGTTAAGGTAGTTTGTTACGACAGCCTTGCAAAGCCCCGCTATTATGTCCTCTTTTTTATGCCCTATCTGCGCCTTGTGCACAAGGTCGCTTTCGGCAAACACCGTGCAGCGCGCGGCAATGTTGGTCGGCTTTTTGGAGGTAAGCGCTATCTCGCCGAAGTCCTCTACCGACACGCCCAGCCTATGCGCCTGGCTGGACAAAAACGAGCCCGTGCCCGCCGCACACAGCGTGTTCATTGCGTAATCGACCACAAAGCCGTTTTCGATTATAATTATTTTGGAGTCCTGCCCGCCTATTTCGAAAATGGTGTTTACGTCGGGGTGGATTGTCGTAGTGCCTATTGCGTGCGCGGTTATTTCATTTTTAACAACGGAAGCGCCTGTCATTACGCCGATAAGCTTGCGCGCGCTGCCCGTAGTGCCGACGGAAACAATATCCACGTCCTTGCCGACAAGCTGGCGCTCCAACGCCTTTAACAGCCTTTTTACCGCGCCCGTGGGGTCGCCTTCCGTCCACAAGTATTCCTTGGCGAGTATATTGTTGTCGCCGTCTATAACCACGCCCTTGGTGGAAATAGAACCTATATCAATGCCTAAATATGCCTTCATACCGCCTTTCTCCTTTCGCTGGATTTTCTGACTTCTATCATATCGTAAAACGCTTCCAGTCGCGTCCGGACGCCCGTTTCGCTCGTTTGCGAATCGAAGCTAAAATGCAAAATGGGAATATTCAAATCCTCGCTGACCCGCTGTAATATCGGCATAGCGTCGTTTTCCGGCATGCAGCCGAACGACTTGACTTGGATAACGCCGTCGCAGCCGCTCCTTGCAAACTCAATCGCTTCGGCTATCGTGCTGTTTGCCGTCGCGCCTATGTCGAACTTGACGTAATCCTTGGCGTAATCGCGCTTGCGCTTGTTTTGGTTGTGAATAATCGTACATGAAAAGTTCATTTGCCTGTAAACCTCCATGCCGAACTTGGCGAGCTCTTTTTCCATAAAGTGATTGGAAAATGGCTCTTGCACGGTGTAGTAGTCGCCCACAAAGCCAACCTTTATCGTGTGTTCGGGCTTGTCCACCTTAATGGCGTTTAGCGCGCCCCAACAATCCTTAATAAGCTTTTTTACCGTCTTTCCGTCGTCGGCTTTGGCGAGCTGTGCCAAAAACTCGTTATACGTTCTGTCAAACTCGCCGTTATTCACCTCGAACCCGACGTTGCGGCGAATAAAGTCCTCAAACTTGTCGAGCGCTTCTATTATCTTTATTGTGGTAGGCGCTGCGGCAACTACCTTGGCAATGGACACGTCGGGATTGACTATTTTCAGGTTTTTCATTATCGACTTGGGCGAAGTCCATTTTATTTCCGCCATGTTAAAGAACTCGAACTCATACCCCATGTCGCGCAACAATCGTTCTTGAAGCTCGCCGTAATACTCCAAACGGCACTCCCCGTAAATTTGCGCAAGGCAGTTTGCGCCCAGCGCCAAAGCCTCTATGTACGTGCCCAAGCAATACTTGAACGGCACGCAAACGTAATCGGGGCTGTACTTACTGCCGATTTCCAGCGTCTTTTTTGTTATGGGCGGCGGGATAAGATAGCTGACCCCAAACCCCTTTTCCATCAAATATCTAAACGCATACGCATAATTGCCTATGTGCGGGAAGCATACGATAATATCCTTGCGATCCATAATTATTCTCCGTCCGTCGCGCTCTGTTGTTGCGCTTGCTTTTTAAGCTCTATAATGTCCACAAAGCTTTCCAGCCGCGTTTCCATACCTGCGGTACCCGACTGCGCGTCCACCGTCAGTGTTATCATCGGCTTGTCCTTGTACGTGCGTATAAGCAGCTCGTCCATCATGCTGTCCGTGCCACACGGAAACGCCGTCACCAAAATTATGCCGTCCACCTTGTCCTTTAACAGCTCCACCGCCCCGACAAGCTGACGGTTGTACGGCCACTGCATAGTCGTCGTCACGTCCAGCGAAGCGCGTATACCCTCGCGCTCGTCTATGTAATCGGCTATTATCGGCTCGCAGCCCAGCGCCTTGACGGCGTTTATTATCGGCTCGCCTATGTACTTGTCCCCTACGCAATATGAGTGCGCGACGATAAGTATTTTTGTCTTGTCCGAGCTTTCGAGCATTGCGTTTTGCTTTTGCGTGCGCAACATGTCGAAGTTCATTTGCGCTTGCTTAGCCATTATGTAAGCATACTTTATTTGCGACCGCTTTACGCCGAGGTATTTGCCCATTTTGTAAACGGCCTTGCGCTCGCGGTAAACCTTTCGGTCGTAAATGTCGTAATACAACAGCTTGACCTTTTTGTCGCGGAAGGTCGTGTTTACAAGGTCGGGCAACGCCCAAAACTTGGTGCACATTTCGTATTTAAGCCAGTACTTTTGCCTCGGCACAAAAATGTAATCGCACTTGTCAAGCAGCCACTCGACCTGACCGAGCATAATCTTGGACGGCAAACACGCTTCGTCTATTGCGCGGTTGGAGCCGTTTGCCACGATTTGTTTGTCCGTTTCGGGGCTGACAATATAATCGACGCCTATCTCGTCGAAAAACGTCGTCCAAAATTTGTGATGCTTGTGATATAAAAGCGCTCTCGGTATTCCTATCTTCATATTACTCTATATTACTTTGCAAAAAACGACACCGCTATAGCGTTGGGCCCCGCATGCGTGCCAATGGTGCTGCCTATCATATGCGAAGGAATAAATTCCGTTTTGTCCTTCCACAAGTGTTCGCTGTCGTTAAGATACTTTTGCAAGTAAGTGTCGGACAATCCCGAATACGCCAAAGCGTAAGGCATATCGAAGTCTATACCGCCGCACTTGTCTACGAGCTGGTTCAATAGGTTGTTGCTCTTTTTGGAGCCCATAGCCTTGCCCAACAGTTTTATTTCGCCCTTGGTAACGGAAATGACCGGCTTTATCGAAAGCAATTCGCCGGCTATCGCCGCCACGGACGATATACGCCCGCCCTTGCGTAAGTACTTTAACGTGTCCAACACGGCAAGTAGCTGTATCTTGTGCTTTTTGTCGTTAAGCTCTTTTACTATGTCGGCGGCGGATTTGCCTTCGTTTACAAGCCTAAGCGCGTACTCCAACAAAACCCTTTCGCCTATGCACGCTTGTATGCTGTCCACCACATGCACTTTGCCGCCGAACTTTTTTGCCGCCTTGACGGCGCTCGAATAAGTTCCCGACAGCTTGGACGAAATAGTAATAGCTATCACCTCGCTGCCGTCGGCGGTAAGCTCGCCAAAGCTTTCTTCCCAACTATATTCGTTTACTTGACTCGTTTGCGGCAGCTCCGCGCTTTCTATCAGCTTTTCGAAAAACTCCTTGTGCGATAGGTCTATGCCGTCCGAGTACTCCTCGTCGCCGAACCGCACCTTCATAGGTACTAAGTATATTCCCATATCGTCGGCTTCGCTCTTTACTATGTCGGACGCCGAATCGATTATAATTTTTATCATTGTTTTTTGACCAAGTCCTTGTAATAGGTTTTTAGGTTGTCGACTATCACCCCAAGCGATTTGTAGAAAAACGCACGCTCGTCCGCCGTAAAATCGACGCTGCCCGCAACAACGGCTTGTACCGCCCTGCCGCAAATATCGGCGGCAATCTTTTTGCCCTCGTCAGTCAACGTAATTGTGGAATTGCGCACGTTTTCGCTGTACACCACGTAGCCGTCGTCATGCATTATTTTCAGCGCGCGTGATATTGCCGCTTTGTCTTCCAGCGTCAAATCCACCAGTTCCTTGGCTGTAAGCCCCTGCGGGTTTTTGTTGAGATGGTAAAGGCACATGACATGAATAGACTTTAATCCGTACCTGCCTATCTCTAAGGTCTTAATCTTTTGCACGAGCTTGTTAAGCGACAAAATCGCCGTCGTAAAATCTTCGAATAACTGTTCCATAATCACCTTTTAGTTGATTAGTCAACCAACTCAGTATACCGTATTATATGCACGTTGTCAAACGTTTTAGTTGATAAATCAACCAATTTGTATAAAATGTCCGCAACAAAAAACAGCCTTACAAGAAACTGTAAAGCTGTTTTATCTTTAATTCATAATTCCGAATTAGTTAATTGCCTTTGTATCAATTTCCTCGCGGATTTTGTAGTAGAACTCGTCAAAGGTCATTGTGCCGAGGTTGTCGTTGCGGTGGCGGACGGAAACAAGGTTTTGCTCGGCTTCCTTATCACCTATTACCAGCATATACGGCACTTTATCCATTTGCGCTTCGCGGATTTTGTAGCCTATCTTTTCGCTGCGGTTGTCGTCAGTGGCGAGTATGCCGCGGCGTTTAAGCTCGTTGGTAATTTCCGTGCACTTATCCGCCGTGCGCTCGGTAAGCGACATTACGCGCACCTGTTCGGGCGAAATCCACAGCGGGAAGGCGCCGCCGAACTTTTCTATTAACAGCGCAAGAGTGCGCTCGTAGCAGCCTATCGAACTGCGGTGGATAATGTACGGCGTTTTCTTTTCGCCGTTTACGTCGATATAAGTCATATCGAATTTTTCCGCAAGGAACATGTCGACCTGTATCGTCAACAAGGTGTCTTCCTTGCCGTAAACGTTGCGCGACTGAATATCCAGCTTCGGGCCGTAGAACGCCGCCTCGCCTATCCCCTCCACGTAGTTTACGCCAAGGTCGTCGAGTATGGCTTTCATCGTCTTTTCCGCTTCCTTCCACTTGGCGGGTTCTTGAATATACTTCTCTTTATCCTTGGGATCCCAGCGCGAGAAGCGGTAGAATATATCGTCGTGCAAACCGAACGTGTTAAGCATATATTCGCACAAATCCAAGCAACCTTTGAACTCGTCTTCAAGCTGTTCTGGCGTGCATATTATGTGACCTTCGGCAAGTGTAAACTGCCTAACGCGCGTAAGTCCGTGCATCTCGCCGCTCGATTCGTTGCGGAACAGCGTGCTCGTTTCGTTGTAGCGGCACGGCAGGTCACGGTAGCTTTTAAGTCCGTTTTTGTAAATCATATACTGGAACGGGCAAGTCATAGGACGGAGCGCAAGCACCTCGTCGTCCATAACCTCGTCGCCTATTATGAACATACCGTCGCGGTAGTGGTCCCAGTGCCCGCTAAGCTTGTACAAATCGCTCTTTGCCATATACGGCGTTTTGGTGAGCATGTAGCCGCGGCGCTCTTCCTCGTCCTCGACAAAGCGCTGCATGGTCTGTATCATCTTTGCGCCCTTGGGCATAAACAGCGGCAAGCCTTGACCGATACGCTCCTCCGTCATAAACAGCTGCATATCTCTGCCCAGCTTGTTGTGGTCGCGCTTTTTCGCCTCGGCAAGCTTTTGAAGGTATTCCTCGACCTCCGCTTTCTTTTCGAACGCCACGCCGTATATGCGCGTGAGCATTTTGTTATGCTCGTCGCCCTTCCAGTACGCGCCCGCAAGCTGAATAAGCTTGACGTGCTTAACCTTACCCGTGCTCGTAAGGTGCGGGCCACGGCAAAGGTCAACAAAGTTGCCTTGGCGGTAGAAGGTTATTTTGCTACGCGCGGGCAGCTCCTCGATGAGCTGCATTTTGTACACCTCGTTGTAGCCCTGCATTTGCGCCATAGCCGCCTTGCGCGTAACCACCTCGCGCTCGATGGGAAGGTCGGCCGCAATTATGCGGTTCATTTCGTTTTCCACCGATACAAGGTCGTCCATCGTTATTGCAAACGGCAAATCGACGTCGTAGTAAAAGCCGGTAGCCGTTGCGGGACCGATTGCAAGCTGCGCCGCGGGATAAACAGTCTTTATCGCCTGCGCCAAAATGTGCGAAGCGGTGTGGCGGTAAACTTCGCGCCCCTCGTCGTCGCGGTACGTCAGTATCTCTAACGTAGCGTCGCCCGTTATCGGGCTTTTAAGATCAACAAGCTCGCCGTTTACCTTGGCAACAAGCGCGGCGCGGGCAAGCCCTTCGCTAATGCTTTTTGCAATCTGCTCCGCCGTCGTGCCGTTTTCCACTTCTATGACGCTGCCGTCTTTAAGTGTGATTTTCATAGTCGTAATTCCTCCAAAAGAAAAATCCTTAACAAAATTGTTTGTTAAGGACGATAATTATACCGTGGTTCCACCTTAGTTCGCGCGTAAACGCGCCTCATTGTCTTACGCAACCGTAAGCGGCTTCCGTACACCTGCGGTGGTTTCGCTTGGCGCGGCTCATACAAGGTTTCCAGCTACCCCTTGCTCTCTGT
>CAMWMF010000036.1 GCA_947175335.1 uncultured Clostridia bacterium | reverse complement strand
GTTGCCGCCGCATACCGAGCACTTCGTGCCGTTTTCACGACCCGCCGCCTCACAGGTAGCCGCAGAGCCGGTGATTACGCCGTTGCTGTTGCACGGGTTTGTTTGCTTGTCGCCGCAGTCGCGCGCGCATTCGCGTTCGTGCTTGCCGCCGGCATCAGGCGTCCAAGCAACGTCTGTATAGTCGTGTCCCAAGGGCGTGCCGACGGTTCTATCGTCCGTCCAGTCGCAATTGGGGCAAGTCCAGTGTTCTATTTTTGCGGAAGTGCAGGTCGCCGCGGTTGTGGAAGTTGCAGACGCATTGGGGTGCAAGCATTGTTCGCTGTTGCCCAAGGTCGCGCCGCAGTCCACACATTCGGTGCCGGCTGCGTTTGCGTTGTGCGCTTGCGTAACCGTTTCGCCGCAGTCCGTGCGTGAACAAACGCCTTCGTGCTTGCTGTGGTCGGACTCGCAAAGCGTCCAACTTGTAACGTTGTGTCCGAGCGCGGTGGTTGTGCGAGTTTCGGTAGCGGGCTTGCCGTCCTGTCCCTTGCAGCCTTCGCTCGTACAAGTGCGAGTTTGCGTGCCGCCCTGCGTACAGGTCGCCGTGTCGGCACTCCATTCTCCCCACCTGTGGGTGTGTTCCGTGTCGAGGGTTTGGCTACAGGCAACAAACGCGAGCGCCAACGCCGAAACCACAAAAACGATCAAAAGGATTTTCCGCAGTTTTTTCATTTGATCTCCTTCATTTTTCAATTATTAGCAACGCGCCTTCGGCTACGCCGCCGTTGTATGAAAAATTGCTAACACAAAACTGTTACATGTGCTTACTCTCATTATAGCACACCGCAACAAAGAACACAATGTTTTTCTAACACTATTTATGAATAATATAACAGCAACAAACGAATTAATTCGCAATCCCAAAACATTAGCTATTGCTGTTTTTACAAAATGATTAACGCTCCAACGCAAAAGCGCGCCTTGTCTTGGCGGAGAATCTTCCTCTTTATACAAACCTAAATTAAATGAAGAAGATACGTCCGATAAAAAATGAACGGCACAATTTATCGTTATGACAAATCGTACTGTTCACATGTCTTATGCTTGACTTTTTCCCCACTTTTCTGTATATTATTTTCATATTTAACAATTACCAATCCAAGGAGAAAATTATGAGACTCAAAAAAATACTTGCGGTCGCTCTCGGCGCGACGCTCGCCGTGTCTATGGCAACAGCTCTCACCGCATGTTCGGACGATTCCGAATCGGCATCGGCCGCCTACACCCCGCTCGGCACTTCGTCGGTGAAATACAACATCGACGACTACATGCCACCCGCAGAAGAAGACAACGTAATTTCCAACAGCAAACCCGCATTTGCCTCTGCCGTAAAGCTGACCGATGAAAACGTTACGCTTGTTAACGGTGCATATAGCAATGCGACTTCGAACGGGTTTGCCATTTTGCGCAATACGAACGACGACGAAGTCACATACAGCGTGTACAGCGCAAATGCAGAAAAGTTTATTGTAATCGGACTTGAAAATGAACCGACCACGACCTCATACAGCAACGTCGGCGTTGCTGTCGGCGTTGTTATCGCGAGCAAAAATAACGAAGAATCCGTCACCGAAAATTCCTATATCGCCGCCGACGGCACAATGCTGCTTGACTACGGCGATTACAGAAACATATCGGGAAACGTGCTCGAAATGTATGTAAACGGCGAACAAAAAAAGTCGAAGGTGCTGCTTGTAAGTGGATACGAAATCAAAAATTCCGTTTATACCAGCCTTGTTAAATATTTTATAGTAAAAGCCGACGCCAAGTCCGGTGCAATAAATTTGACTGCCGTGGATGAAGACAACGTGAGCGAGACGCCTGCGGATAACAAATATACGCTCGGGGCGTACGTCGATTCCCGCACTCCCGTATACGCATCCACCGAAGAAAAACCGGTAAACGGCGATATAGCCGATTACAGCTATGTCAAAACAAGCAATTCTTACATATTCTACAAATCCAACGAGCGGACCGGCTCCGTCACCTTGGACTACGGCAAGGCGCTCGGCTTTGTCGGTAACTATATGTACTACAAGACCGAAACGCCTGCGTACCGCGAATCGACCGGAGGGTTCAACTACGTTATCTATACCGGCGAGAACAAAGAAGTAATCGACAAGTACAACTACCGTCTGTTCAAATACGACATTGTCAACAACTCTACTACCGAGCTGAGCTACTCGGTTAAGATCGACTCTTTCAGCGCACAGTACAACTATACTGCCAAGGCGTACGACGTCGCCGTAATCAATTATTACGACATGACGGACGGCAAGTTTATCAAACCCGTAAACGACGACGTCTATAAAACCGCCATAGTCGACGCGGAATTAAACGTAGCGATTGACTTAAACCAAAAAGCCGGCGTGCCTATATCCAAACTAAAAGATAACAGATACTTGGCGACCGGCACTTCTAACGGAAATTTTGTAATTGTAGACAAAAATCTCGATTACGTAACCGAAGCAAGCTCGAAATACGACATTTACCAAAACGAAGGTTTAATCAAATTTAGGGTCGACGGCAACTACGGATTAATCGACTACGACGGACAAATAAAGGTTGAGCCGGTGTACAATAATATCGGCGACTTCTGCGGCGACTATGCCTACGCATCGCGCACCGTAAAAGGCAAAACGGAATACTTCTTTATCGACAAAAACGGTAAAGTTACCGCTGCTCCCAAATCGGACGCGGAGAGTGGTAAAGAAGTAGACGTGAGAATGAACTATTATAAGGTTGTAACGCCGAACGAGGAAGAGCCCGGATATACCGTAGATTTTTATACCTTCGACGGAACACACCTTGTTCAGCTTGAAAACATAACCAATACATATAGTATCACAGTCAACGGCAAGCTGGTAATAGCGGACGGCGTCTGCTACGCATTAAAGTATTAATAATACGATAATAATACGACAACCCAAAAATCCCTGCCTCCGACGGGGATTTTTAGATTGCAAAAAAAGCACTCAATTTGTCCCGCTTGGGTTCAAATTGGGTGCTCTTGGCGGAGAAGTAGTAACCTAAAACGAATAGTTTAAGACTATTCAATTACATAAAACGCATGACCTCAATCATTATGTTTACAAAGTTCTTTCATGAGTTTTTTAGCATTATTGCCGAAAGTTAAAATTATTGTTCTGTCTTTAAGCAATTTAGAGTAGCCAGATTCGAAACAATAAACGAACCCGTTATCCTCGTCCTCTTTTTTAATAAGTCGAGCTACTTCCTTGTCCGGTCGCATATCATCGACTTCTATACATTCAAAAAGCGTATCATCATACGCCGCATGATGATAGTCGATATTTAAATGACAAATATCGTGAGTGGAAAATCCTTTTTTGCCGCATAGCCTTCGCTCGAGATCCTTGCGTTTCAAATGCTTGTCGTTGAATAAATGATGAGCGCGACGATAATAAGACTTTTTCAATTTAAGTTTGATATAACCGCTTTTTAAGTGCCTATGAAATCGGCTCGAACCTGTTATAAGCTTTTTATCGAACTCAAGCACGATCTCCTTTATCTCGCGGTCAAACACCATAAAATCTTCGCCGTTTTCAAAATCAAAGTCCAAGCAACAAACATCCCCTTTGAAAATATCTCCCAACATAATAGTGTGCTTGTCGCTCGACGCATCGCGCATCTGCGGTTGCGAAATAACGACCAGTCTTAAAATATCCCCGTTTTTTTCAGCTTTGAAATTTCCGATTAGCTCCCTATGCCAATTCAGCTTATCGAAAAACCAAATTTCGGTAATACAACTATATTCCAAACATCGCTGTTCGATATATTCTTTGCGACAATCGTCATACAAAATCGGATCACACACGAAACAACCGCGATAAGTCTCCGGATCGCGCTCGTTAATTTTTAACTCGATATATCCGGATTCGGCTACTGCGGAAAACCCGTCGTTATGCCTTACGAGACTATCGTACAAGTTAACGGAAACATCTATCAGTTCAGCACCGCCGATTGATACGTAATCCCCATTTTCGAAAAAGACGTACAAATACTCCGCCTTTTTCTTGCTGAAATTTGCTTTTTTTACTGTATACATATAATTACCTCCTAAATAAAAAATTGCCGTGAGACAAAACGGCAATTCATTTATTCGGCAATACGATAGTTAAATAATTTTTATATCACGACAAAATTGCGCCGAAAAAATAAGTTGAACGTTCCGTCTCGGTTTGAGCTAAATCGAACTTACTACTGCGCACTTTTTAGTCGTAACCTCCCTACAAAATTAAACCTAAAACAAACACGGCTAGCGTTCGTTTTAGGTTCTTACTGGCGGAGAAGGCGGGATTTGAACCCGCGCTCCGTGTTACCGAACTACTCCCTTAGCAGGGGAGCCCCTTGAGCCACTTGGGTACTTCTCCATTTGCTGTATCATTATAATGTATTGTCGCCTTTTTGTCAAGCGTTTTCTTGCTACTGCCGATATTTGCCGCGCGTTATAGTTTTTGCTTTGCGCGGATTTTAAATTTTTGTCACTTCCCGCCGACGCCTTGCATAAAACGATAATGTAATCCACCTTCGCCCATACATTTACATAAGACAAAGGAGGTGAAGTCATATGTTCTTTTTTAACAACCAGTGCTGCTGCAACCGCCAAGTAAAATGCGTGCGGTGCAACTGCCAAGACAACCACGACCACGACCGTCACAACAACTGCTGCAACTGCTGCTGCCATAAGCAAGAGCAGCGCCCCGTTCGTCCCCAATGCTGCTGCCGTTGCTGCTGCAACCGCATGAACGGCTACGGCAACGACATGGATTAACCCCTTTTCGTCATGCGCAACCGTCGCTTATGACGAAACACGCGCCCATCGAACGTATCGGTGGGCGCGTGTTTTTACGTTGTATTTTATTGCTCGTCGGTCGGCGCTTGTTCTTGCATAAAGCCAGCGACAAGCTTTTCCAAATCGTCGTAGCTGCTGAACGACTTTGTATCGTTGTAAAGTATTTTACCGTCGGAATCTATGATTGCCGTCATAGGCCACATACCCTTTCCGCCAAACGACAAATACGTTTGGCACCTTGTGCCGTTCAGCTTGTCTTGCGCGAATATCAAATTGGTGTCCGTCCAACCCTTGTTGGTTATAAACTCCTGCACCGGCTGATCGCCCCTGCCCTGTATGGCAATTACCGTTATTTCGGGGTGGTTGTCGGCAAGCTCGATAAAGTGCGGGATTTCCGCCACGCACGGCGTACACCATGTCGCCCAGAAGTTGACAACCGTTATGCCGCCACGCTTTTCGTAAAGATTGACCGTTCCGTCGGTGTTGTAAAGGTCGAGCGTGAAGTCGGGCGCAGTTTCGCCTACGTTATACCCGATTACCACGTCGGTGTCCCCGCCCGTTTGCGGCGGAACGTATTCCTCGTCCTTATCGACAAAGTTATAGCATATAAGCGCCGTTATAAGCACGGCAAGCGCGGCAACCCATGCCGCGATCTCCAACCAAAAAGTAGTCGGCTTTTTGTTCTTTGCCTTTGCTTTTTCGACGGGCGCGGCCGTGGGCTGTTCTATCGCAACCGCCGCCCCATCGGGTGCCGCTACCGTCGTCGTCGCCGTTTCGTTTGCCGCAATCGCGTCGACGTTTTCCGTAATTGCTACGGGCGGAATTTTCATCTCGCCCTCGACGAGCGCGAGCGGTTTTTCCTGTGGAATGGAGTCGCCTATCGAGTTGAGGCGAAGGAAGATTTTGGAACCCTTCCAGCTTATCGCCTTTGTCGGGCAGACCGCCATACATTCGCCGCAGTTTATGCATTCGTGATCGCCCACGCGTTTTACGTCCATTTTGCAGTGCGAAACGCACAGCCCGCAGTCAGTGCAGTTTTCCTTGTCCACCGTCACGCCGATAAGCGAGAACTTATTAAAGAAGCCGTATATCGCGCCGAGCGGACAGAAAAACCGACAGAAAAAGCGGAATATGAACACCGACCCGACTATGAACACTATTGCGAGCGAGAACTTCCATGTAAACTGCCAACCGAGCTGCGCGAACAACCCCGCATTGCTCGAATTGGCGAGCAACGAAACTGCGCCGCCTATCGTTCCCGCGGGGCAAATATACTTGCAGAACGCAGGCACGGGCATTGCGCCTATCGCGTATACTAGCGGTATTGCAATGGCGAGTACGAGTATGACGTATTTAAAGTATGACAGCACGCGGGTGACGCGGCTCTTTTTCAGCTTGGGCGTGCGTATCTTGTACAGCAGTTCTTGGCACAATCCGATAGGGCATAAAAATCCGCATATCGTGCGGGCGAGCATAAGTCCGAACAGCGCGAGTATGCCGAGCACGTAGTACGGCGCGCGCGTTTCGCTTGCCGCAAGCGCGTTTTGGAATGCGCCCATAGGGCATGCACCCACCGCCCCGGGGCAAGAGTAACAGTTAAGCCCGGGCACGCACATATACTTGGTGGATTCGCTCGTGTAAATCTTGCCCGACGCGAAGCCTTTTATATTGGCGTTGTACAACAGCGCGGCGTAGACTTGAATAAGTCTGCGCTTGGTCGGAATGTGGTTTTTAATCCACGCCAAAACGCCTTTGCCTTTGTTGGGATTTTCGGGTTTTTGCGGAAGATTGGCTTTGCGCACCGCCCTACCGATAAAGAACGTCAGCAGTCCAACGGCGAGGACGATAGATATAACGATGATAGCAACAATCATATATCACGCCCCCTTAACCCAAACCTATGCATTCGGTGCAAATGTTGACGGCTTTTACAAGCACGTCGTTTGCTCCGCCGTTGACAATGCCGAGTATAATAAACGTTACGGCAAGCACGAATATGCAACCGCGCACCGCCCACGTGAATGCGGGTTTTGCAATAATCGACTTGATAACCGTTATAAACTTGGGCTCGGCTTTTTGCGCAACCGTCTGTCCGCCGTTTTTTATCATTGTCTTTGCGGCAGCTACTTGCTTGCTTGCGAATATACCGCTAGTAACCGTTGCGGCGATAGTTGCGGCAAACGCCACACACAGCCACGGCAAGATATTCTTGACAAGATTGAATATTTCGCCCGTCACGTCCTTGCCCGAAAACTGTGCGGTATCTACCAGATAGCACAACGTGGCAATGGCTCCCGCAAGCGCAGCCGCAAGCGCGACGAGCCATGCGACAAGTCGAATAATCGCCGCTTTTTTGTACGCGTTTTGCGCCGCCGTGAACTCTACGCTATCACCCTCGCCCGATTGCGGAATACGCGCTTTAAGCTTGTCAAGCGTGCTTTCGGGTTGGCGTGCCGCCTTGACCTTGTACAGTGGGAACACCGCGCCCAAGATGATTGCGGCTATAAGGAAAATAAGCGGAATAGCAAGCGCGGTCAATCTTTCGCCGACGATTGCGCGACTGTAAATGACCCCCGTATCCTTGCCCGTGTAGTAAATATCGGCGGCAACGCAAATTATGGCAAGCCCTACCGCGACGGTAAAGACGCCGAGAAAAATCGCATATATAAGTCTTATTTTCGCCGATTTTTCCACTATTGCCTCCGTAAAAGTTTGTAATAGTTTAACATATATATACGTTCAAGTCAAGCAGTAAAAAGAACGGCGGCTCTTGACATTATCTAATAATTACGCTAGAATATATTAAACACCTTTGCGAGGGAATTGTTATGGCAACGCCCGTAGAATATGCGGAATTTGTATGCGAACAAGTGCGCGGCTTTGAAAACGTCCGATACAAAAAGATGTTCGGAGAATACATGGTGTACGTAAACGACAAGCCCATACTGCTCGTTTGCGACAGCACGGTGTATGTGAAAAAGCTGCCGCAGCTGGACGAGGTTATGCACGGCGCGGAGTGCGGTATCCCCTACGACGGCTCCAAAGAGCATTATATCCTTGATATAGAAAACGCCGAACTCGTTGAACAAGTATGCAAGATTTTGGAAGCGGTCACGCCGTTGCCTAAAAAGAGAACAAAAAAGCAGTAATTAAAATCATAATATGATTAAGGTGCAATATGAAATTGACTAAATTTTTCAAAACGATAGTTATATCCGTTTGTCTTGCCGTAAGCTTTGTTACGGCGGGACTGGCCATGGTCGGTTGCGGCGGCGGAAATAATCCCGAAGATAAAAACGACAAGACTGAGGAAATTAAACAAGCGGCAAGTGCAGCAGTCGATTTTTTGAATGCCGCAAAAGAAAACGGCGGCAACTATTATTCGACTTCGGAATATTCCGACGGAAGCGTGTACAAGTATTACACGGCTGACGGAAAAATGAAAATCGAATATAACGGCGAGCTATTTTACGGCGTTAAGGTAGGCAACAGCCTATACAAAATCAGTCAGGCCGACGATATGACTTGGCACAAAACCAACGATTTTTCCGAGTTGGGTGATCCCGTAGCTCGAACAGATAATCTTATCAACAGCATCAATAAAACAAGTAAACTTTCGTTGTGGACCGATTACGACAGCGACACCAAAACGCTTACTGCCACTTATTCCGACGAGACCGTAACCGTAAAGCTAGACGCGGGCGTGTTAGTTATTACATTTAATTGGGTTACGGGAACGACCAAACATACCATACAAAACGTCGGCGACGTCGCAATCACCTTGCCCGAAAATATAATAGACGACACCGAATATTAATTATAATAAAAATATTAAAGGACTTGCCTACAATAGGCAAGTCCTTTTTATCTTTGGTAATTATGTGTAGTAGTCGCAATTACGGTTTAAGTCTGCTGGGTCCGCGGAACAGGAAAGTTACGTCTTTTACGCTGGGCAGGTCGAACAGCTTGACGAGCGTGCGGGTTATGCCCAGACCGAAGCCGCCGTGCGTAGGTGCGCCGTAGCGGAAGAAGTCGAGGTACTCGCTCATAGTTTCGGGATTGATGCCGTTTTCCTCTATGTTCTGTTTGAGGTTTTCGTAACGGTGTTCGCGCTGAGCGCCGCTGGTGATTTCTATGCCCTTAAACAGCAAGTCGTACGTTTTGGTAAGCGTGGGGTCGTCGTCCTTTTTCATCGAATAGAATGCACGCGCCTTGGCGGGGAAGTCTATGATGAACACAAAGTCGCTGCCGTACTTTTCCTTGGCGTACTTGCAAATAAGCTTTTCGCCGTCGGGGTCGAGGTCACCTTTGAGCGCGCGCGGCACTTCGTAGTTCATTTCGTCTTTGAGGATTTTATACGCTTCGGTCAGCGTTATGCGCGGGATCTTGTAGTCGAGCGTAATGATGTCCGTGCCGAAGTACTTTTTGTACTCGTCGTTAAACTCCGCTTTTACGCCGTTGATGACGTGCGCAAGCAACGCTTCCTCTATATCCATGACGTCGTGGTGCGATTCGATAAACGACACTTCTACGTCTATGCCCGTGAACTCGGTGTCGTGACGGGAAGTGAAGCTGGGATTGGCGCGGAAGTACTCGCCTATCTCGAACGTTCTATCGAAGCCCGCCATCATGCTCATCTGCTTGTACAGCTGCGGGCTTTGCGTAAGGTACGCTTTTTGTCCGAAATAGTTTTTCAGCTCGAACACTTCGCTGCCGCCCTCGCTGGACAACGCGGTGATTTTGGGCGTGTGAATCTCTATAAATCCGTTCTTATTAAAGTATTCGATAGCAAGCCGCTCGAACGCCGTCATAATGCGGAACATGAACACCTTTTTCTCATCGCGCAGGTCTATCCAACGATAGTCCATACGCAGGTCCTGACCGCTTTCCGCATTGAGCGGAATAAGGTCGGCAATGCTCATTATTTGCAGTTCGGTCGGGTAAATCTCTTTGCCGCCGTTACGCACATATTCCGAATAAACGCATTTGCCCTTGATTGCGACAAAGCTGTGCGGCGTAAGCTTTTTGGCTTCGTCGTAAGTGGGATTGTCCTTTTCGATAGTTACCTGAACAAAGCCCGTCACGTCGCGTATGACCAAAAACATAATCTTTTTGTCGCGTATCGTTTCGACGTAGCCTTTGATTAGGCATTCACCTTCGGTAAGGTCTTTTATATAAGTTCTTTGCATGGTGTTCTCCATCGTTATAGTAAATACATTCTATCACTGTGTAAAAT
>CAMWMF010000035.1 GCA_947175335.1 uncultured Clostridia bacterium | reverse complement strand
GTTGCCAACTACTTCGGCGTATTCGATGAAGACGGCAAAGTCGATATGTCCGATTTGTCCAGACTTGACGCAGACGGAAGCGACTACAAAAAAGGCACGTACCAGGCCAACGGCGGTATTTATGGCGTGGCGGGCAAGGACGGTTACAGCAGCTACTTCAACGCTTCGCTCACCAACAACAACACCACGCTCAACATCATGCCGGTGCGCAAAACGTTCATCAACGAAATAGCGTTTACCAACGTCAACGACCTTAAAACTGTGGATAAAACCAGCCAAACGGCTGTTGCCGAGGCGTATGCCAAGCGCGGACTTGTGGCGATATACAACAACGACAGCGTTGACCCGCTCAATCCGTCTCGCGTGTACTATCCGTTTAAAGTACTTATTTACGACAGCTTCGGCTTGGGCTTTAACGACGCGTCGTACGTAGCTATCGAGTTGCGTATAACCATAGACAACGGCGATCCTACGCTTAAAGTAGTAGGCGAGACCAATGGGCAAGGCAGGCAGTACGCTATGAACCTTGCCGTAGGCAACACCGCTACTATCAATCTTTACGATATCGTTTACGATCCCGATATCTATACGTACACCCAAAATAATATCGGAAGACTGTCTACCAAAGCTTACTTTGAAAGCAGCTCCACCGGCGTTGTTTGCGAAACGGGCGACTATTTGGATTCTCCGCTTGCCCGCGACGAGTACAAGGGTGTCGCGTACAATCCCGACGTACAAACGGAAGGCTCTGTGTACTACTACAACGGCGGCGGCTTTGTAAGCACTACGTCTACCGCTTACACCGACCGCGACGTAGTTATGACAATGGACGTCGACAGCCAAGGCAATCCGCTGTACAACACAATTATGTTTAGGGTCAACCGCCGTACTACGACCACTTATAACGGCAAGAGCGTGTCCGTAGACAGATATAAGTTTACGCTCAAGTTCTACGACGGTGCGGGCGCGTATACTGATCCTTTCACGTTTATCATCAATATAACCAACCAAGCGCCGTCCGTAGTGCAGGTAAACCGTTCGTTCACCATGCGCGCGGGCGACGATATGACGCTTATCACCAGCTATTACGACGTGTTTACCGGCGCTAACGACAGCAGGATAGCAGCTGCGTACCGCAACTCCGATACGTATACAATGCTTACCGAAAGACAAGGTCGTCAGGGCTACGGCACGTCGTGGGGCGATGGCAGCAACAGCGCTACCGGCAACGGTGCGTACTGGAAGTTTGCCGATATTACGTCGACCGGTGATTATGGCAACACTCATATCACGTACGACAGCACGCAAGACCGCGGCACCGACAGCAGCGCCGTCCACCTCGGTTATATAGGACTTGCCAACGACGATACGCCGTGGCGGTTGCGCTTTACCGATTGGACAAGGACTAACGACAAGATAGCCGTTTATTCCAATGAAATGATGACCTTGCGTCCCGAAGGATCGGAGGCAGACGCTTCGGTACGGAATCTTGCCTTGCGCATAGTAGCGCGTTCGGCATGCTCCAACGAGCCCGTTAATATAACGATAGCCGACGGCGAGGGTGGCGTAATCACGTGCACGCTGTACATAACTATAGTCAGCTCACCGCCTATTGCGCTCGATTGCAGCAATCCCAGCGAGAACGTGAGCATAACCGATATCGGTTTGGAAGGTGTGTACAACTCTTTGGGCGCGGTTAATTTGGGTACGTTTGCTACGTATATCGTTCCCGCGGCGGGCACGCACACGTTTACCGTGGCGGGTGCAGGTGCAAACGGCGCCGACGCAGCTAAAACTGCGCGCCGCGTCACTACCGTCAAAATGAGCGGTGTTGCGCGCGATCCCGACGGCGATAACGAAACGAACAATATGCGTTTGTACGGCAACGGCGAGTTCGAAGTGAACAATCAACCTCTTGTCAGCGACGCTGACGGTATTTACCGCACCGATTACTTTGAAATCAGTCCGAGCAACGACGGTAGAAGCTTTACCATCACGGCAACGGGCTACAATCCCAATACTACAAACGGTTACGAGGAATTGAAGTTCCGCATTGCCGACTACGGCGACAGCGCGTACGCCAACACCTTGCAAATTACGTTACGTATTTACACGTTGTATTCCGATATGACCAACGTAGCGGCGGCTACCACCACTTCCTACACTAATTATCTTAAAGGTTCGGATGCTGTAAACGTCAAGTCTTACGACGAATACTACAACCCCGCAGCACCCACGGATAAATCCAAGTACGCAGTTGTTAAGCTTACAGGCAACGACGGCAACGACAACAATAGGCTGTCGCCCATAGTCGATCCGGACGCAACGGCGATAGGTGACGCAAGCTACGATATCAGATTGTACGCGTTTATCGACGTGCAGGATGACGGCACCGTCAAGGCGCTTTCGCCCGACGCTATAAGCGCTATGTTGGAGCGCAACGGCACGCGTAAGACGTTTAGACTTAAACCGGAAGGAAACGATTACCGCGATTATATGATAGGCGGACGACTTGCGGACGGTACGGTCTTACCCGTCGAAAATATTGCTAACGTCAAGCTTAACGCGATACTCAATTATGCGAGCTTCGAGTTTGCTGCCGACGGCACGTCAGTTATTTTCACGCCTAAGGCGTCCACGCTCAACAGTCCCGAATTTATAATGTACGTCCAAACAACCAAGCCGATAGGCGACCGCGCATTCTCGCGTACGGACGCCGTACTCAGTGCGGGCGCGCTGTTCAAGCTAAACGTAATAGACTCCGCACCGCAGGCGGTTGACGGACGTCACGAGGTAGAGGGCGTAAAAGGCACGGTAGGCACGTTTACCGTATTCGATCCCGGCGACCGTTACGGCGCGCTGTTTATGGACTCCGACGCGGGCGACCGTGTGACTGTTCACGGTATAGTAGATAACAAGCTCGCCGACGCCGAGTACGACAACGTTATGGCGGAAGCCGAAAGGACTATGCCGGGACTCGATTGGAGAGCAAACACCGCAACAGGTAAGCCGCGCGCGTTTGACATATCTATCAACAGCAGGGGCGAGCTGGAAGTAAAAATCAATCGTCGTATAGACTATGTCGTAAACAAAGTTTATCAGCCGTCGGTTACAATTCCGCTTAGCATTGTCGGCGAAGACTCCGTAGGCGCACGCGTTCCCACAACGGTGTACCTGGTTATTCACAACAGCGATATCGGAACTGTAAATTCGTTTACCGATATCGACCCGCAAACGCAAATAGGTTACGAATTCGGCCGCGACTCCGAGGGCGAACTCGCCATAAACGTTCAGCTTCGTTACGGCACGCCGCTCACCGTAAATCTTGTCAACATACTTACTGACAACGATACGGACAGAGCATACGACGCCGATTCGTATAGGTTTGTGTTGCCCAAGTCACAGGGTGGTTACACGTATCTTGTCGACGACAAGATTGACGTCAACTGGTACGCGCTTGACAGCGAAGGCAGGCCCAATATCGACAGCACAAGGACTTTGGCCACCGCCGAGCCCGTTGGCGCCGACAGCTTGCACAGAACAGGAATATTGTTCAATGCTACTGCGACCGAGCGCGATCTTACCGCCACGGTGTATGTGCGCATTATCGACCGTGCAGGCAATCCCGATCTCGACAACAGCGGCATAATAATCAAGATTAACGTAATAGTTATGAACGACGCGCCGTACACACTGGAAGGCAAAGAGAATACCACGTTGTACATGATCGGTTCGGAAAACGGCGAGCCCGCGGCAATGCTGTTCTTTATAGGCGACTTCGTGGCCGATCGCAACGATTCCGACGTTGTTGGCGACGACGACAGCGTTAAAAACCCCGACACGTGCTTGCGTATATCCAGACAGGACGCGCGTGTAGTAAACAAAATCTACTCGCAAAAGTACGACAGTATTCCGGACAGCGTCGGGCTTACCGACCTTGTGTTGTCGTCGGCATTGTTTGAGGTTACCATTCCCGCCATAATCGACGACGGCTTGCTAAGGGACTACTGCAAGCGTATGGATTTGGAATACGGCTTTAAGGATAACACAAACCTTTACAACCAGTGGTTTGTAGTCAAGCCGCGTGCGGGCTTCTACGGCAGCGGTTCTATCGACATCACCGTCGTAGACGGCAATGCAAACGTCAAGTTCGATACGCTTTCCACTACGTTCAGCTTGGAAGTCCACGTAATAAGCAATCCCAACGAGGTTATAGACAATCTTACCAACGTCGAGCTTGCTTGCAGTAAGACCAAGCAGATAGACATTCGTTCGCTCATGCCCGACTTGACGAACAAATTGTCTTTGGAAGGAGACTTCAAGGATATCGAGGAAGGCGATCAGCCGAGCTTGTTCAGCCAGTACGAGTACTACGAGATAACGAGCATTGGCTTCCAAAACGAGATAGACAACAGCAAAGCCACGTTTACCAAACTGGACGAGAGCGGTCAGCTTTGGGAGCTTAAAGCGAGCAATCAAGTTACGCGCGATCCTGTGCGTGTGGAAGTCAACTTCGCGCTTAAAAATGACAAGAGCGTCACCTACAAGAAGTACTTCTATCTGAACATAATTGCCAACCGTTCGCCGCAAATCAAGTTTACGGAAATCGTATTCAAGCGTCCCGGCGGTGAGGCGGATGACTTGCGCGATCTTAACGACGCTAACAGCATAAGACTGCAAGCTTGGCAGCTGTTCGAGGATGCCGACGATCCCGAAGGCACCGCTATCAGATTCCTTGACGTTAAATCGCAGGTAAGCTCGTTAGTAAAAGCAAACCTTGTCAAGGACGAAAACGGCGAATACAAGTACCTCGAACTCAACTTTGTCGCACGCGGCGAATCGGAAATAACCGTCACCGTTACCGACGAAACAGGTTCGCCCGTAGAATTGAAGTTTGTCGCATCCAACAAGGACTTGCCCGAAGCGAGCTTGTGGGTCAAGATAGCGGCCAGCTTCGAGGCGAGCACAGTTATGTGGATAATCATAATCTGTGCTGCGGTGTTGGTGTTGATAATACTGATAATCATTATCGCAGTCATACACAGGCGCAAACGCGAGAGAGAGGAGATTGAGGCGCTACTCGTATCCGAAATGGAGATAGAGGAGCAAATGCTCAGGCTCGCCGGCGGTCCTTCGCCGACCGATTACCAAAGCTTTGGTTACCTCGGTAGCGGCCCTGCACCGCAAGCAGATCCGTCGATGATGCTCGGCGCAGGCACGGATGCACCTCAACAGCAGCTTACCGCGCTCCCGCCCGCACAGGAAGGCGGTGCGGACAGCAACGGCGGCACGGACGATCCGATGATGTAACAAAAAACCAAATTAAAACCCTACTCGAAACAGAGTAGGGTTTTTGTTTGCTTAATTATGTGTTACGTTAGGTTAAAATAATACTTCGCACTTGACTACGTCTTTATCGTCGGACTTTAACAGGAACACGTCCTTATCGGCGTCGCAGCTTTGCTTGTATACGGTTAGTACGTCGTTTTCGTATGATTGGCTGATATAGCGTATTTCAATTTCGCGTATGGGTCTGTCGTGCAGTTCCTTAACGGTGTAAGCGTTAAGTATAAACCGTACGTACTCCACGTTGTTGGTGTGCTGTGACATATCTATATTGGTGCTGCCTACGCGCACAGTGTCCACTTGTTTGGTAGGTGAGCAGTCGAATTTGGTAAACGTTACGTCTATTTCGGACTTTTCTACCGTTACGGCGGCGATAGCATCAATCGTTTGCAAGCGGAGTATGCGCATAGTGGACAGGCTGAGCACGCACGTTTCAACGCGCGAATAGGCGCACAAAACGTCGTCGGCATTTTTTATCGCCACGTCTATGATTAGCGTTGCATGTGTAATAGATGAAACAAATGCCGTTACGGTAAATTCGTCGCCCCACTCTAGGGGATTAAACAGCTTTGCGCGGTTGCGAGTAAACAGCCATACTGCGTTATACTGCTTGCGCATAGCCGGGTTGCTCATTTGCAGTTTGTCCAGCAATTCCGTTACGGCGTCCTGAACTACTTGAAAAACGCCGATTACCGAAAGGTTGGCATCGGCGTCCGATATGCTGGAGCTCACTTTTTGATGCTTAATATGCTTCATATCGTTATATCTTGTCGGTAATAGTGTCGGCAACGGCTTTGCCCGTGGCTTTGCTGCTGAGCTTGTTAATATCCTCAACCGAGCCCGCAACAACCAATAGGTCGTCGGCAAGCAGCTTGCAATCGGGGGTGGGCGAGGTTATTATTTCGTCGCCGCGCTTGATTACGACAATGTTTACGCGCTCGGTGTTGCGCAGGTTAAGCTCGATAAGCGTTTTGTCCACCCAACGTTTGGGCGTGTGTATTTCCACCATGCGGAAGCTGTTTGCCAGCGTCATAATTTCCACAACGTTGGGTTTGGCAAGCATTGCCGCAAGCCGTTCGCCCATGGCAATTTCAGGAATGATAACCGAGTCGGCGCCTATGCGTTCGAGCACCATTTTGTGCTGTTCGTCGCGTGCCTTGGCAATAACCTTGGGTATGCCCATCTGCTTGCACATAAGCGTAATGAATATGCTTGACTCGATATCGGACGCAACGCACACGATTGCGACGTCCATATTGTTGATGCCAAGTTTTTCAAGGTTGTGCGCGTCTGTCGCGTCCGTGCACACCGAATGCGTGCAGTGCGGAGCGATATCGTTTACAATATCCTCGTCTATGTCAACGGCAAGCACTTCCGCGCCGTAATCGTACAGCGCCTTTGTCAGCGCTGTGCCAAACCGTCCCAGTCCGAACACAACATATTGATTTTTCTTCATGTTCCGTTTGTTCTCCTTTAACCTATCATAATATTGGAAGTGGGGAATTTAAGCCCCGATTTCTTTTGGTTGGATATCATCAGCCCGAGACTTAGCGGGCCCAGCCTGCCTATAAACATAACTACCGCCAGCACGTACAGCGCCGCGTCGGACAACGAGGGAACGATTCCCATTGACAGTCCGGTTGTGGTAAACGCCGATACCGTGTCGTACAGCATGTAGCCTACGGGGGAAATGCCGTCGGTCGCGCCGATTATCGCTACGCCGCACAAAATCAATGCGGCGCCGAGCAGCATAACAGCCACGGCTTTTAATCCGTTTTTAATGCTTATGCTGTGCATACCGATTTCTATTTCTTCCTTGCCGCGCAAGCCCGCCCAGCTCATAAGCACGATTACGGCAAATGTGGTGGTTTTAATTCCACCGCCCGTGCTACACGGTGACGAGCCTATAAACATTATTACTGCGGACAGCAGCATACCCGACGGCGAAAGCTTTGTTTGATCTATCGAGGCATAGCCTGCGGTAGAACTTGCCGTCGCCGATTGGAACATGCTGTTTAACAGCTTTTCGCCAACGTTCATTCCCGACATCGCCGCAGAGTTGAACTCGGATGCAAAAAAGTAGAACATGCCGAACGTCATTATGGACAGTGAAACGATAAGCACAACCTTGGTGTGCAGTCTGTACCGTTTAAAGCGGAATTTGCATTTAAGTATATCGTCTATTACGGGGAAGCCGAACGAGCCGAGTATGGCTATAAGCGCGACGATGGAAATTATGCCGTAGTTGCCGTTGTAATCGGACAGCGAGCCGTACTCGTTGCCCACGCGCCCCAAAATATCGAAGCCCGCGTTGCAGAACGCCGAAACGGAAGTGAATAAAGATTGCCACACTCCGATAGCGCCGTTGCGTACGCAAAAGAAAGGGGTAAGCATTGCCGCACCAACGATTTCGATTACAAATGTCATAATCATTATGTTGCGTACAAGCCGCACAACGCCCTTCATTTGGTCTTGACCGAGCGCTTCTTGTATGGCTACGCGGTCTTTAAGCGTTATCTTTTTGCGGATTATTATAAATACGAACGTTGCCATTGTCATGAACCCCAGCCCGCCGAACTGTATCAATAGCAACAGCACGGCTTGGCCGAAGCCTGTAAACGTTAAAGAGGTGGGGGTTACTACAAGCCCCGTGCCGCACACGCCGTTCATAGCCCAAAACACGGCGTGAGTAAACCGCATCCACTTGCCGTCGGTGTTGGATATTGGCAGGGCAAGGAAAAACGCGCCAACAAACATGACGACCAAAAATCCCAACAGCACGATTATCATCGGGCGCATGCGGAAATGTTTTTTGTTTTTAGTCTTTTCCATCGGTGTTCTCCGTAAGTGTGGATGAAACATTGAGTATACACGAAGCGTTTGCCGCAATCGCATTGCCTTCGCCGATAAGCCCCAGCTTTTCGGTCGTGGTTGCGGAAACGTTTATTTGCTTAATATCTATATTGAGCGCGGCGGCAAGACTGCGCCGTATTTCGCCTATGACGGGCGCAAGCTTAGGCTGCTGCGCAATTACCACGGCGGAAATATTGACTATAACATATCCTTTGCGCTGCACCTCGCCGAGTACTTGCTTTAATAAAGTTATGGACGATATGCCGAGGTACTTGTCGTCGGTGTCGGGGAATAGCACGCCTATGTCGGGCAGATCTGCGGCGGATAGTAGTGCGTCCATTATCGCGTGGGTAAGCACGTCGGCGTCGGAGTGTCCAAACAAGCCTAAATGATAATCTAGCGTTACGCCGCCCAATATCAGTTTGCGACCATCGACAAGCCTATGTAAATCGAACCCTATACCTATGCGGCTCGATTTTGCAGGCGCCGTAAAATCGGCGGGCGTTGTAAGCTTTTTATTATCGTATGAACCCTCGACCAAGCGGGGAGTGTAACCCGCGTTTTCGTATACTTCTGCGTCGTCGGTGAATACGCCGTCGGCGCGGCTGTATGCGTCTAGTATTTCCGAATAACGGAACGCTTGCGGCGTTTGTGCGTTAAACAGCTCCGCGCGCGGCAGACTGTGTGCCTTGCCGCCTTGTACGCGTTTTACGGTATCGACGCACGGTACTGCGGCAATGCCGCTGCCGTGTTCTATGGCGCTGTCTACGGCGCATTCTATAATATCTGCGGTAACGTACGGGCGCGCGCCGTCGTGAATAAGTACTATGTCGCACGGGTAAGCTTTAAGCCCCGCGTAAACGCTTTTAGCGCGCGTGTCACCGCCTGTAACGACGGTAATATCGTCGTACGCCGAAGTAATATCACGCACGGCGGAAATATCGCCCTCGGAAGTAACCACGGTAATATGCTTCACTCTTGTGCGCAAAAAAACGTCCAGTGATTTTTCAAGCACCGTTTTGTGCCCGATAAGGTGCAAAATCTTGTTGTACGCAAGTCCGCTGCGTTCGCCTTTGCCGGCGCATACGATAACTGCGGCGATATTGGCAGGATCATTAGTGTTGTATTTCATACAAACTAACCGCGTCCTCCTTGCCCACTTTATCGTTTAACGATTTAACGACAAACTTAATGGGCTGGCTTCCCAGCTTCACTTCCACAACGTCGCCGATTTTCAGGGTATAGGCGGGCTTGACCGTCCTACCGTTTACAACGACCTTGCCCGCGTCGCAAGCTTCCGCCGCGACGGTGCGCCGTTTAATTATTCTCGATACCTTTAAAAACTTATCAATGCGCATTACGGGTGTTCAACCTCAAAAGATACATTTTTACGGGCGCACTCGTGGTCTATACGTCCGAAGCCGTCGTTCGACGTACCGCAGTCGGGTACGACTTCACTCCGTTTCGGTCGTCTATCCTCACGATTGCACTCCGTAAAAACGCGAGCGCCCCAAGCGAGGTTATTTTGCAGCTATATCAAGGCAAACGAGCGAAGTCGTAGTCTATGCGCTACGTCAAGCGAGTTTAACGCCGATAGAGCGCAAAAGAACCCGCTTGGGGTGTATCGATTGGGGATTGAACACCCGTACATATATTATATCACTGACCACATTAAATGGCAAGCATTTTGCGGTTGGGGCATATACCTTATAATATATAGGGAAAACCCGCAAAATACTCTATAAAAATACTGTAAAATTTTTTGCAAAATTTTTTAAAAAATGTGTCAAAAATGCTTGACATACCTTTAAGGGTATGATATTATGTATAAGCTGTCCGACAAAAGACGGCAAGAACATTAACAAGTGAATAGATTTAGCGAATTAGACTTTTTAAAAAATATACAAAGTCAATTATTTATGTCAGTATGTTTTTGAGAAAGAATCGGTACTTTATTTAGATAGCTATGGGGCGCAAGCCCTTGGTTATACAATTTATTTAGAGTTTGATTCTGGCTCAGGACGAACGCTGGCGGCGTGCTTAACACATGCAAGTCGAGCGGAATATGGGAGCTTGCTCCTATATTTAGCGGCGGACGGGTGAGTAACGCGTGAGCAACCTGCCTTAGACTGCGGGATAACACTTAGAAATAGGTGCTAATACCGCATAAGACCACACTCCGGCATCGGAGAGGGGTAAAAGATTTATCGGTTTAAGATGGGCTCGCGTCCCATTAGTTAGTTGGTGAGGTAACGGCCCACCAAGACTATGATGGGTAGCCGACCTGAGAGGGTGATCGGCCACATTGGAACTGAGAAACGGTCCAAACTCCTACGGGAGGCAGCAGTGGGGAATATTGGGCAATGG
>CAMWMF010000034.1 GCA_947175335.1 uncultured Clostridia bacterium | reverse complement strand
ATTTGATAGAATACTATATTGATTATTTTTACATATGTTTTTAACAGCTTTTAGTACAAAATCGGACTTATTTATCGTGCCGCCTACTGCTATTACGTTATTTTTGGTAAATGTCTGCGGGTGATTTTGCGAGCTGCATCCTACTACTATGATTTTACATTCCGGATTCAATTTACGCATCTTAGCTATGTACTGCCTCGATTTTTTATCGGCCTCGGCTGTTACTGAACATGTATTCAAAACATAAACGTCGGCAGGCTCTAAACCTTCCGACGCCGAATAGTTGTTTAATCTAAGCGTTGCCACAATGGACGCGCTTTCGCATTGATTTACTTTACATCCGAGTGTTATTACGCGTATGTTCAAAGATTCCACTCTCCCATTTCGTAGTATATTACAGACAGTGCGGCAATCGCCGCGGTTTCCGCACGAAGGATTCGTTTGCCTAACGTTACCGATTTTGCTCCGACTGCTGTGAGTTTGCTTTGTTCGTCCGCAGTGATTCCGCCCTCCGGTCCAATGAATACGGATATATCTGTGTTACCCTTATCTAATACCGCTTGCAGTGTTCCGTTGCTTTCGCGTTCCCAAGGGAATATCATTTGAGTGTGTTGGGCTCGGTCGATAAGTTCGTCAAAGTCGAGCGTGTGTTCTATAATAGGCACTCTACTCCTTCCGCACTGCTCGCAAGCGGATATAGCTATTTTGTTGAGTCTGTCGTAATTCAAGCCGAAATTACGCTGAGTAAACGCCGAATATACCGGAACAATCTTTTTTACGCCAAGCTCGGTAGCTTTTTGCACTGCCAGTTCAAATCTGTCTTGCTTGATAACGGATAAGTATAGTGTTACCGTAATTGCAGACTCGCCCACATTTTCAAACGCATCTAGTATTTCCAGCCGAGTCTTGTCTTTTTTGATTTCTTTGACTTTACAATAGTAATCGCGTCCCGCTCCGTCAAAAACGGTTAAACAGTCCCCCACGCGTATGCGCCGTGCGTATGCAGCGTGAGTGTGTGCTTCTCCAATCAATTCAGGATGCGACCTATTTATACTCGGCAAGTAAAATCTCATAGCTTAAATAAGAATGCGCTCCATTCGTTTTTTTGTTGGGATTGTACAAGAGTGAACTCTTTAAGATATTCGGCCTCAACTATTTGCTTTTTGTCGGAAATTATGCCGCTGATTATTGCGTATCCACCATTACCCAGCGCACTTTTAATTATCGGCATAACTGCTATCAATACGTCCGCGGTAATGTTTGCAACCACTATATCGGCCGGTTCGGCCATTTCGCGCACGTCACGGCAAAACACTTCGGGATTGGATATTCCGTTTATCTTGCAGTTGTACTCGGTGGCGGTAATCGCCTGCTTGTCCGTATCGGCAAATACCACAGACCGCGCGCCGAGTGCCGTTGCGCAAATGCCGAGTATGCCGCTGCCACAACCAAAGTCCAATACACGCTTATTGGACAACGGTATGCGTTGCATCAAGTCCACGCACATCGAAGTTGTTTCGTGCATTCCCGTGCCGAACGCCAGCCCGGGATTGAGTATGACCTTTACGTCGCCGCAAGTCGGATTATAATCTATCCATTCTGGAACTATTACGACTTTTCCTATATTGAACGGTTTATAATACTTTTTCCACTCGTTTTCCCATTCTACGGAATCTATTATTTCCGCTTGGCAGCTTAGCGTTGAAAAATCAGCCCAATCATATTGCTTTAAAGCGTCAATCCTTTGGAAAATGATATCTTCCGCCGATTCAATGGTAAAATAACCGATGACGGCGCAGTCCTCGGTAGGAATAAATAACTGCGCGTCGGCGTAATCCCAGCGCTTATCATCAAGTACTTGCTTTATATTATTGTAGTCCTCGAAGACCTCGCCCATACTGCCCGCCTCGTGCAAGGCGTACGATACGGCGTCCGAGGTCTCCGAAGTGCATTTTACCGTAATTTTTTTAAACTTCATTATTTTGTAATCGTGCTTTGCAGTGCCGTCATAGCTACAACGTTTACCACGTCCTCGCTGCTGCAACCTCTGGACAAGTCGTTTACCGGCTTGTTAAAGCCTTGGCAAATAGGTCCTATAGCCTCGGCGTTAGCAAGACGCTGCACCAGCTTGTATCCGATATTACCCGCTTGAAGATCGGGGAAAATCAATACGTTGGCTTTACCGGCAACAGTGCTGCCGGGTGCTTTAAGGTCGGCCACAGTGGGAACGAGCGCCGCATCCGCTTGCAGTTCGCCGTCAACGCGCATTTCGGGGCGTGCGGCCTTAATTATTTCGAGTGCGCCTGTCACCTTATCCACAAGCTCACCCTTTGCCGAGCCCTTGGTAGAGTACGAAAGCAGTGCTACCTTGGGTGTGATGCCGGCAATGGCAACCGCGGTGTCAGCCGAAGCCATAGCGATATCGGCAAGCTGATTGCTGTCCGGATTGGGATTGACCGCGCAATCACCGAAAACCATTATGCCGTTTTCGCCGTACTTGGAATTTTTGTCAAGGCACATAATAAAGCACGAACTAACCGTTTTTATGCCGGGCGCTGTCTTTATAATTTGCAATGCGGGACGCAAAACGTCGCCGGTGGCGTTGACGGATCCGGCTACCATTCCGTCCGCTTCGCCGCGCTTTACCATAAGCACGCCGAAGTATAGCGGATTGTGCGCCAGCTTACGCGCTGTATCCATATCCATGCCCTTTGCCTTGCGCAGCTCGAACAAAAGCTCTGCATACGGCTCGACGTCGACAGTAGCGGGATTGATTACCGTTATACCGTTCAAATTGACCGAGGGGCATTTTTGCTTGATTACGTCAATGTTACCGAGCAAAATAATTTTTGCAATGCCTTCCGCTTGAACCTTGACCGCAGCGGTAATTATGCGCGGCTCCTCGCCTTCTGCCAACACGATTGTCTTTTTAAGACTCTTGGCTTTTTCGCGTACAGATTTTAACAAATCGTTCATTATTGTCCTCCGATAAGTATTTACAAAATAAAATTGATATGGTATAATATCGGCAAATAACGCTAAAAACGTATATTGCCAATAATCATTATACACTTGTTCGTAAACAAAGTAAAGTAATTATTATGAAAAATTGCGCCGTCATAACAGAATATAATCCGTTTCACACCGGACATAAATACCAGCTGGATACAATAAAAGCCAAAGGCTTCGATAATATATTTTGCGTGATGAGCGGAGCGTTTGTTCAGTCCGCTATGCCTGCGTTTTGCGATAAAGCCTTACGCGCCGAATGCGCAATATTAGGCGGCGCCGACGCCGTTATAGAGCTCCCCACGGCGTACGCAACCGCCAGCGCACAACTGTTTGCCGAAGGCGGAATGAAGATTATATCCGGTATAAAAAATGTAACGCATTTGGCAATGGGCGGAGTTGGAAACAGTGATGACATATTGCGTGTTGCGGATATAAAGATATCTCATGCCGATAAATATACTTGCGAACTGAAATCCGAACTCGAGCGCGGAAAGAGCTATAATGCCGCCTCTGCCGCGGCGCTTACGCATATATACGGCATTCTCTACCCCGATAAGCCGACTGTTGCGACTTTATTTGAAGACCCGAACAACATTCTTTGTATCGAATACATTTCAGCCATAAATAAGTACTGCGCCAATATTCAACCGCTTATTATCGAGCGCAAAGGAGCCGCATACAACGACGTTTCCACCGACGGCGAATACGTTTCGGCAACGGCAATACGCACGGCAGACGAAGGCGGCAAACTGCACACGATGCAAAGATATATTCCTTTTAATTACGACAAAATTTGCGAGAGTCGAAAACATGCAGCCGCAGACTTGGAGCTATATAAAAAGCTTACTTTATACGCGCTAAAACGAGCAAGCGTTGAGGAAATAAATAAGCTGAGAAATTGCTCGGAAGGCATGGAATATCTACTGAAAAAAGTGTCTCATCTAAACAGTTTGGATGAAATAGTAAATGCCGTAATCGGCAAACGATACGGCAAAAAACGCATTTTCAGATTGTTTTTAGACTTGCATTTAGGAATACAAAAAGGACTGACAGATAAAGCGTTTTGCACTCGCCTTTTAGCTTGTAAAAACGGCTTTGATTTTTCATTACTGCCGAACTGCGTCAAAACAAGTAACGCACAAATCAAGAAAGCTGCAAATGACTGCCCCGATGTACAAAAAGTGCTGCAAATTGACATAAATGCAACTAATCTTTATAATACTCTATCAGATATAATAGGCGATTATTTTAATTATTCGGTAATAAAAGTATGAAAACAATCATTGATGAAGATACTATATTCAAATTAGCCGAAGCGTCGGTAACGAGCGGATGTCGTGCGCAGGTTGCAAGCGTAGTTTCGAAGCAATTCAGAAGCATGCACTACCTGTCGAGCATTCTTATATGTGATTGTGTTACGCTTAATCTCCTACTTAATGACAAGATAACACCGACGTCTGCAGATGAAATTATTATGTGTATACGGCGTAGAAATAAATCATTTTATACGACTGTAGACAGTGCGTACTTCCCTATCGAGGATAGATTTGAGGAATATGCCGAGAACGTTTTGGGTGCAAATTATAATGCCGTAAAAGCTCTTAATATGCGCACTGCAAATTACATAATTTACGTTTTATCAACCGATTTGTTTGACAATTACGAGTTGTATCCGCAAGAAATCTACTATTTGGCGTACTCATATCAAGAATTAGCCAATATTAAATTACCGCACTACTGATAGCGCGGTAATTTGTTTTTGCATTATTTTATTTCGACAATAGTAACGCCCGTGTCGCCCTCGCCGTATCGTCCGTAACGGAAGGCTTTTATTCTTTTATGCCGTTTCAGATATGCTTGTATGCCCTTGCCGAGCGCACCTGTCCCCTTGCCGTGAACAATGCGAAGCGTGCTTTGCGGAGCTATATCGGATATTATGATATCAAGCTCGGCAGTCGCCTCGTCAACAGTTTTGCCGAGCAGCATAACTTCCTTGTTTTCGGGCTCTCTGTTTGCGGTGGTAAACTCTTTATTTTGCTTTTCCTGCTTTTCCGAAACAAGCAATAAGGAAGAAATAGGCATTTCGGTTTTGACCGAACCGATAGCTATAAGAACTTTATTGCCGCGCGGCGGGGTTACTACAACGCCATTTTTGTTGAATCCTGTAACAAACACCGGTTTTCCGACTGTCAATTCACTCGGCTCGGGCGGGCGCTCGGAAACTTTTGGCTTAACCTGTTCAAACGGCACGTCATCGTATATGCGTTTAGCGGCTTTTCGCGCCCTAAACAGCGCCGCTTCGTCCGCTACTTTCAAACAGTCCTTAATTTGCTCTATAACGGCTTCGGCGCGATCGGCATACTCGTCTGCAAGCTGTTTAATCATAGCGCGAGACTTTTCGTTTATTTCGGCAAGCTTGCGCTCATATTCGATTTTTAGCGCTTGCGATTTTTCGGCGTCCGCACTTGCTTGTATGCGAAGCGCATTGCTCTCGTTTTTTTCCTTTTCTGCTTGATTGCGCAAGTTTTCCGCTTCGCGTAGAATCTTGTCAAACGCTACTTTTTCGGCACTCAACGCTGCCCGTGCGTCATTCACAATATCCTTTTCCAGACCAAGTCTTTCGGCAATCTCCAAAGCGTAACTTGACCCCGATACGCCGCTTAACACCTTGTATGTCGGACGGAAATTGACGTTATCGAACTGCATACACGCATTGGCTATACCGATACTGCCCAGCGCGAATTCCTTTACCGAATTAAAATGCGTAGTAATCACTGCCGTCGAACGTGTTCGCAACAGCTTTTTTATTACCGCTATGGCTAGCGCCGCACCCTCGTCGGGGTCGGTGCCGTCGCCTACCTCGTCTAACAGCACAAGCGATTTATCATTCATTTCCGACATTATGTGTGAAAGATTGGTTACGTGTGCCGAAAACGTGCTTAATGACTGCGATATGCTTTGGGAATCGCCGATATCACAGTAAATCTTATCGAAAATACTTACCTTGCTACCCTCGCGGGCAAGCACAAATATACCGCTGGCTGCCATTATGGAAAACAGTCCGACCGTTTTAAGTGCTACCGTTTTTCCGCCTGTGTTCGGACCGGATATCAATAAAACGCGTTCGCTGTCCAGCGCTATATCTATCGGAACGACGGCGCTTGGATCGATAAGCGGATGCCGCGCACTTTTAAGCACTATTATTCCGCTGTCGTTGATTTCGGGACGGTATGCGTTAGTTTGCTTCGCATACTCGGCTTTTGCAAAAATTATTCCGCACTCTATCAGCACTTGCTGACACACTGACAGCTCAGAAGCGTTTTTTACTACCAGCTTGCTCAATTCCGCCAGTATGCGCTCTATCTCGTTAGCTTCCTCGGTTTTCAGCGTAATAATCTCGTTGTTTGCCTCGACTACGGCAAACGGCTCTATAAAAACAGTTGCGCCTGTTGAAGAAACGTCGTGCACTAGTCCTTTTACGTTTCCCCTGCAATCGTTACGCACAGGCAAAACATATCTGCCGCCGCGCATCGTAACTATATTGTCCTGTAAATATTTACTTATATTATTTTGACGAGTGAATCCATCAAGCTTTTCTTTTAGTCGTGCGTTGGCACGAATAATAGCCCTACGTATGCCGTACAGTTTTTCGCTGGCGTTGTCCTTTACGTCTGATTCATTCGCGATCGCACGGTCTATTGAATCTTCCAACTCGTCGCACACCCGCGCGTAAGCAGTTATATCCTTTAAGCTGTCGCACTCATACATGCTTTCCACATTATTTTTGAGCGAACGTACCGCGCGTATATGCTCGGTGACGGACAATAATTCTTTTGGCGTTAATACAGCTCCCACTTTCGCCTTGCTTAAAAGTGTTTCTATATCTTCAAAAGCAAGGCTTGGACGATGCGATGCAAGCACATTTACCGCGTCACTTGTTTGGGTCAAAAGCTTATTGGCTACGTCTAAATCGGTGGTTGGCAAAGTACTGAGTATCGCTTCCGCCACTACCGACGACTGCGCGAGCGCCGCGATAGATTTCAGAATAGTATTAAATTCCAAATCGCTGTAAACTTTCATTATTTTAAACCTTTGTTCATATTGCCTCGCGTATAATTTCCGTTATACTTAAAATTCAATGCGGTCAGCATTTCGTCGCTGTCGGACGAAGTACAATCGAAAAACATATTTTTCGTATTCGGTTTGTTTAGATAATTGGGTACGCAGTTTAGCAGTTGCCAGTAGCAATGCGCAGCTTTATACCTGCGAAGCGTAAATACCCTACCGCTATCGTCTTTTAATTCATCCTTTCCGTCGCAATTGACGCACTTACCGTACGGACAATGACACAGGCTCATAATCGGCGCATTACCGAAAACGTACGCAAATCCGTTACATATGCCGTCAGCCTCAAACGACGTAATATGCGGGTAAGGACACTCGCCTATTATATTATGCCCAACGCCCAAAAGTATAGGCTTATCGGTTAATCCGAGCGAATATATATTATTGGAAATAACGCCGTATATTTCCGGTTTGTTAATTGCACTTACTATAATATCCCTATCGGCGCCGCGCATTGTTATCGGCAAATTGAGCAAAATAGGTTTATTTATTTTGGGTACCGTAAAATGCGCGTAATCGGTAGGATTGAGCGCAACGTAATCGACTTTTTGCAAGATTTCGTCAGTTAATTGATTTTGGTTTTCCACCATCAATATAGTGCCGCTGCCGTCAAATCGTTTATAGTTAAGTTCGACGTACGGCAAATGACAGCGCTTAATAACATATTTATCAAGAATTGCTTGCTTTGCGGCTTTGTACACGTTGCGACGAAACTCGTTGAGTGTTGCTATCGGAATAAATACACCGTTGCTTATATCTACGTCGATATTTGGATTAAACGGATACTCGGAAGTCTTGTTGAACACGCGGATTACGTCGTCCGCAGTTATGCCGCGAGTTTTTGCCGGCTCTGCCACAAAGCTGTCGACAATAGATATTACAGACGAATCGGGTAACGTTACACTCGCTGTCGAAGGCGCACCGCTTTTGACTGAAATGTCAACCGATATATCGATATCGCGTTTTACGGTTTTCACCCTTTCCGTCAACGCACCGTCGGACGTTCTGCGCAACTCGTCTCCCGGTTTTGCGCGCCCGTCGCACAAGATTTTCCCGCCGTTTTCCACCGCGCCGCAAACCTCGATACCGCCACGTAACACCTTAAATCCATCGTTTTTATGCGGAGCAAATCCATTTACAACGATACTATTTCCGTTGATAGCGTTGATTTTACCCACACTTATGCCCATATTGCCCTGTAATTTCGAGTATATGACATTAAACGGAGCGTCTGCATTCAAATACCCATCACAGTAGTCACCACGGTTAAAAACCGATTTAAGGGCATTTTTTGCGCCATCAATCATATTCTTATAAACGCTGACTGCCGTATATGCGTACTCATCCGACCGCATACGCCCTTCTATTTTTATGGCATCGACACCGAGGTCGCGCAAATATTCCAATTTGTCGTATAGGCATAAATCCTTTGCGGAAAGATAATAGCCGCGCTTACCGTGAAAATAGTATGGTTTACGGCAAAGCTGCATGCACTTACCGCGGTTACCGCTGTACGACGATGCAAGCGAAGAAAAATAGCAGTTGCCAGAAAAGCACACACATAGCGCGCCTTGAACAAAATACTCTATTTCTATGCCGGTTTGTTTGATTTCCTTTATATCTTGTGGCAATGTTTCCCGCGCAAGCACGGCTCGAGCTATACCCAAATCCCGCAGTACCTTAGCACCGTCGGCGTTGTGTATACCCATTTGAGTGCTGGCATGCAGCGCAAAATCCGGCAAAGCCTGCTTTAATTGTTTGATAAAGCGTATATCTTGCACAATAGCGGCATCGGCGCCAACCGAGTATGCGAATTTAGCGCAATCAACCGCGCGACTCATTTCGCTGTCTTTGATGAGAGTATTAAGCGTTACGAATACCTTAACACCGTAAAGATGCGCAAGCTCTACCGCTTCCGCAAAGGAGTCTTCGTCGAAGTTTTCAGCTTTTGCACGCGCACCGAAATTGGGCAACCCCAAATAAACCGCGTCCGCGCCGCCGTTTATGCTTGCGATTAGTCCGCTTTTGCTTCCTGCGGGTGCTACTATTTGCATTACCTTAGCTTTGCTCCGAATTGCGACGAAGCTATTTGTAAAATGCTATCCATAATTTCTTTAATCTTATTGTCGGAGAACGGCGCGTCGGTGGGTTGCAACCGCACGGAAAACGCAACACTCTTGTAGCCGTCGGCTATTTGCTCGCCGTCATAAATATCAAACAGTTTAACTTCCGCTATATACGAGCTGACCGCTTTGACTGCTGCAAGCATATCGCCGACTGCAACAGATTTTTCCACAACCACTGCCAAATCCCTATCGATAGGATGTTGTTTGGACAGCTGAGAGTATTTTGCTGTCGGCAACACAGCATTAAGCGCGTCAGTCATATCTAGGTGCGCAACGTAAACGTTTTCTGGGAGGTCGTAGTTTTCGCATACAAGCGGATGAAGCTTACCGAAATTGCCGACAATTCCACCAACTTCCACATGCAGTGCTTGTTTAGGATGCAAATACGGTTCTGTGGACGGAGTGTATCGAACAGTGCCGAACATTCCGACAACCTCCCCGACAATGGACTTGATAGTGTAAAAATCGCCGTCGTTACAAATGCCTATGCACAAAACGTCACGCTCCTGTGGCAATTTTTCGAGCGGCAGTTTATCTGCAACAAAAACCTTGCCAAGCTCGTAAAAACGCATTTTATCGTTCTTTCTTGCGCAGTTGCGTGCAATAGAAGTAAGCATGCCGTAAACAAGCTGCGTGCGCATTACCGAAATATCTCGGCTGAGCGGGTTCATAATAGGTATGACATTTCGCCACTCGTCATCGGCCGTAAGCAATAATTTGTCCGGTGCATCGGGTGATACAAAGGAAAAATTCAGTATTTCGTCGGCGCCTAACGATTGCAATCGGTCTTTAACTTTTTGCACATTTTCGTCATGCGTAGATAGATACCCGCGAGTTTGGTGCGTGTTTTCAGAGTTAGTTGCAATAATTTTGTCGTAGCCGTAAAAGCGCATTATGTCCTCGGCCAGATCGGGATATCCGTCTATATCCTCGCGCACAAGCGGGATTGTGCAAACAAGTGTTTTGCCTTCGGACTTGACCGTAATACCCTGTTTTTTAAGCAATGATACAATTGTCTTTTTGTCAATGTCGATACCCAAAAGCGCACAAATTTCTTCTTTTGATGTGCGAACAATCTTTTGTTTGGGCGCTACTATGCCGTCGCAAACACTGTCTGCCACGATTTTTCCGCATTTAAGCTCGTCGATAAGCGCTAATGCACGCTCCGAACCGATTTCGACAGAATGCCAATCCACGCCTTTTTCGTACCGTGACGATGAATCGGAACGCAAACCGATTTTACGCGATGTTCTGCGAACATTGCTGCGCTCAAAGCGCGCCGCTTCCAAAAATACAGTTTGCGTATCGGGGAAAATACTTGTGTACTCCCCGCCCATAATGCCGGCAATGGCGAGCGGCTTTTTGTCGTCGGCTATCAAAAGCACGTCGTTAACGCCGTATTCCTTGCCATCAAGCGCGGTAATGCGTTCTCCTGAAACACCCTTGCGCACGTTTATTCCGCCGTCTATAAACTTACGGTCGAAAGCATGCAAAGGTTGACCTATTTCCAACAATACGTAATTGGTAATGTCAACAAGATTATTTATGGGGCGAATGCTGCACATTCGCAGTCTGTCGCGCATCCATTTGGGCGATTTTTCGATTTTGATATCGTAAATCATTCTCCCAATATAACGGCTGCACAAATCCTTTTCGGCTATTTTGACGGTCGGCATTTTGCACGTACCGATATCCACGGTCTTATAAGTAAGTTTTGGCATTTTGAACGGCTTATCCAAAAGAACCGAAATCTCGCGCGCAAGATTGACTAT
>CAMWMF010000033.1 GCA_947175335.1 uncultured Clostridia bacterium | reverse complement strand
ATAATGCGCAGTTAAATATATTTTATTTATTTGTAAAAATTAATAATAATTAAATTAAATAAAAAATTAAATTATTAAATTAATTTTTATATTTTTTATTGTAATTATCAATACATTTTTTAATTATTTCTATTGCGTGTTTTTTGTGTGCAATTTCTTTTACCGCGGTGGTTTTGTGCTCCAACACCTTATACACCTCGAAAAAGTGCATCATTTCGTCGAATATGTGCTGGGGAAGCTCGTGAATGTTGTTAAAATCCTTATACGTCGGATCGGCAACGGGGACGGCGATTATTTTTTCGTCGAGGGCGCCGTCGTCAATCATCTTAATAACGCCGATAGGTTCGCACGTAATAAGCGTCATGGGGAAAATAGATTCGTTGCACAGCACAAGCACGTCCAGCGGATCGCCGTCCTCGGCGAGTGTGCGCGGGATAAATCCGTAATTGGCAGGGTAGACGGTGGAGGTATAAAGTATCCTGTCTAGCCGCAGTAAGCCGGTCTGCTTGTCCAGCTCGTATTTTGCCTTACAGCCCTTAGGAATCTCGATAAGCGCGTCAAAATGCGTTTCGGTTATTCTTTCTTTGTCGATATCGTGCCAAATGTTCATAATTGCTCCGTAATTAATTTTGGTGAAGTTTGATAAATTATACCACACGAAAATTAAAATTACAATGAGTTTTGTTAAATTTATTATATTACGAATGCAAATATATCGGCAATACTTGATTTCCGCATTTATTTCGGTTATAATCTATTTAATAATGATATTTAGGAGCGTATTATGGCAATTTTGGTTACCGGCGGCGCGGGATATATAGGATCGCACACTTGCGTGGAGCTGTTGAATTCGGGACACGACGTTGTGGTTGTGGATAACTTTTGCAATTCCACAAGCGAGAGCGTCAACCGCGTGCAGAAAATTACGGGCAAAACCGTAAAGCTGTACGAGGGCGACGTGCGCGACAAAGCCGTAATGAACAAAATCTTCGACGAAAATAAAATAGACAGCGTAATACACTTTGCCGGATTGAAGGCTGTGGGCGAGTCGTGCGCCAGGCCTATCGAGTATTACGACAACAATCTTATTTCCACATTGGCGCTTTTGGACGTTATGCGCAATCACAGCTGTAAAAAAATAGTGTTTTCGTCGTCGGCTACGGTGTACGGTACGCCAGAACGCTTGCCGCTTGACGAAGCATGTCGAGTGGGCGGTACGACTAATCCGTACGGAACGAGCAAGTATTTTCAAGAGATAATGCTGCGCGATGTGTACAATTCGGATAATGAATGGACGGTTATACTGTTGCGTTACTTCAATCCCGTCGGCGCGCACGAAAGTGGGCTTATCGGCGAGGACCCCGCGGGTATTCCCAACAACCTCACGCCGTATATTGCCAAGGTAGCGATTGGCGAGTTAAAGGAGGTTGGCGTGTTTGGCAACGATTACGAAACTCCCGACGGAACGGGCGTGCGCGATTATATTCACGTTGTGGACTTGGCAAGGGGACACGTCGCGGCGATAGACAAAATAACAAGCGCTGGTGTGTATGTTTACAATCTCGGCACGAGCAACGGCAGCAGCGTTTTGGACGTAATCAAAGCCTTTGAAAAAGCGTGCGGAAAGAAGATTCCGTATTCTATAAAGCCCCGCCGTGCGGGCGATATAGCCACGTGCTACGCAAATTCCGATAAGGCTAAACGCGAGCTCGGTTGGGAAGCAAAGCTCGATTTGGACGATATGTGCGCGTCGCTGTGGAATTGGCAATCCAAAAATCCGAAAGGTTATAAAAATTAAACAATCGAAAAAGAGGCGGCGATATGGCGGAAAAAATCGAAGTCAACGGAAAGCCTTACGAGGTGATAAAGCTTTTGGGCAAAGGCAAGGGCGGATATTCGTATCTGGTCACCGACGGGCAAAATCGCTACGTGCTTAAACAAATACACCACGAGCCGTGTGAATATTATACTTTCGTGGATAAATTGCAATCGGAATTGCGCGATTACGAACGGTTGAATAAGCTTGGTCTGCCTATGCCGCGAATTATAGAATACGACGAAAGCAGCGAGCGACTGCTAAAAGAATATATAGAGGGAGACGTTATTTCCGATATTATCGAGCGCGGCGAGCTGACAAAAGAACATATAAAGCAAATAACCGATATGTGCGACAAGCTGTACCCCGCGGGATTAAATATAGACTATTACCCGACAAACTTCGTACTTATGAACGGGATAATATATTATATAGATTACGAATGTAACGAATACAGCAACGAGTGGAATTTTGAAAACTGGGGCAAACAGTATTATATATTGAAATAAATAATTAAATTGTAGTAAATTTATTTGCGTAATAAATGTTACCGGGATTGCCCGCGAAACTCGCGGGCGGGCTTCGGCGGAACGCCGAGCGCCTAGCAGTCAATACAAGGCAAAAATACTTGCTTGCAATGGTATTTTTGCCGCAGTATTCACGAGCAATATAATTGCATAGCGATTGTCGGCATTTTGCCGACCGCACTATTGGTGCGAATATTGCGAGTAACCGCGTCGCGAATTGCCGTGCTGCTCATCCCGAAGGTAACAGCCTCACAAAAAAACACCCGCGGTGGGGTGTTTTTTTGTGGAGCTGTTACCGGGATTCGAACCCGGGACCTCCACCTTACCAAGGTGGTGCTCTACCGACTGAGCCATAACAGCAAAATATTATATTAGTTAGCTTTCTTGCAAGCTTGACTATTATACAATATTGGTTTATCGTTGTCAATCTTTTTAGTAAAGATTTTTAGTCGTTGTTTACTTTGTTCTTTATCAGCTCGAAAATCGTGTCGTCGATTACGTGTTCGATTCGGCAAGCGTTGGATTCGGCAAGTTCTTCGTCCGCGCCGATGTTCATAAAGAATTTGGTCAGAATATTGTGCCGCTCGTAAATAGCGTTGGCCTTTTGTTCGCCCTTGTCGGTAAAGTCTATAAACCCGTCGTCGCCCACGCGGATATAGCCGCGGTCTTGAAGCAAGCTCACTCCGCGCGACACGCTGGATTTGGCGTAGCCTAATTTTTCCGCAATGTCGATAGACCGCACTGCGGGGCGTTCGCCTTTCAGGACAAGTATGGTTTCAAGATACATTTCTTCCGATTCGTGGTCTTTCATTTCCAAACCTTTATTATATAATGTATATACAGTTTAGCATTTTTTTACTGTAATGTAAAGGGATTTATTCTAATTCGGAATTCGGAATTATGAATTCGGAATTGAGAATAAGGATTAGATTTAAGTAATTGTGCGGCTTCGCCTAGACCCCTCGACTACGCTCGGGGTGATGGGCAGTTTGAGTTGTCTATTCTTAATTACTTTGCAATAGAAAGAATAGTTCAACTCTTACTCCCATCCTACGAAGCACCGAAGGTATTTCGACCGAAGCGGAGAAATCTTTGGCGTAGCCGCATAGTTGTGTGGCTGTTCATGCTAAATTCTGCATTCTTAATTCTTAATTCTGAATTAAATAAATTACGTTATAGTCCGAGGTGACATTGCCACCTCGGACTTGTGCGCTACGCGCACCGTCGCGCCAAGAGCGCGACATACCGAATTTGTCGTCGTCGCAAATTTACCCTTGCAAGCAAGTAAATTTACTCCTCGAATAACATTGACTTTTGTTTTCGGCTGCTGTATAATATAGAATAGAAAAATATCGACAGGAGTAAACAAATGAAAATCGAATGTAACGGCAATGATTTGTGCGACGCGGTCGCAAAGGTTATCAAGGCGGTGCCTGCGCGCTCGACCAATCCCGTTTTAGAGGGCATACGTTTAGTAGCGGAGGACGGCACGCTTATCGTAACGGCGACCGATCTTGAATTGTCTATTGAACATATGATTCGCGCCAGCATTATCGAAGCGGGCGAAGCGGTTGTGCCCGGCAAGCTGTTCGGCGACTTCGTCAAAAAGCTGACGTCGCAAAACATTGTCCTTACCGCCAATCAATCGCGCTTGAAAATAGACTACGAGCGCAGCGAAGGCGAATTCGGTTGCTATCCTGCCGAGCAGTTCCCCGAAGTCAACCGCATCGAGGACACGCAGCACTTCGAGCTTAAAAGCTCCGACCTTAAAGATTTGGTTGGCAAAGTCGCGTTTTCGGTATGCACGGACGATTCGCACCCCACGCTTAAAGGCGTGCTGCTCGAAATCACCGAGGAAAACGTTGTTGCGGTTACCACCGACGGCTATCGGCTTGCCAAGTGCGTAAAGCCGCTTATTTCCACTACGGCTACGACCAGCATTACCGTTCCGGTACGCGCGGTCATGGAAATTTCGCGTTTGCTTCCCGACAACGACGATCCCGTCAAGCTGTACCTGCACAAAAACTATCTCATGGTGCAAATAGACGCCACTACCATTACGACGCGGCTTATCGACGGTTCGTTTGTCAACTACCGCCAAATCATTCCGCAGCACTTCGACACGCAGGTGTATATACCCAAGGCGTTTTTCGAGGACGCAATCGACCGCGCGGTGCTTATGGCGCGTTCGGAAAAGAACAACAATCTTGTACGCTTCGACATTTCCCAAACCAATATGACGGTCAGCTCGCACAGCGAGGCGGGCAACGTCGAGGAAAACATTCCCGTCAACACCGACGGTACCGATCTTGCAATATCGTTCAACGCGCGTTACTTCACCGAATTTTTGCACTGCATGACATGCGAAACGGTTGTGCTTAACCTGACCAACTCGACTTCGGTGTGCGTTGTATCGCCTGTAGGTGATAACGAGGACTATATCTACTTGGTACTGCCTGTAAGAAGCATTTAATTGGATTCGGAATTCGGAATGATGAATTCGGAATTAAAAAGGATATAAATTATGAAAACCGATATCAACAGCATAATCAACAAGCTTACCGCTTACGCGATAGACAATCTTTTGCTCGACCCGCTCGACCAAACGTATACGCTCAACCGCCTTGCAACTTTGTGCGGACTTGCCGAGCCCAAGCTCGACGAGGACGCGGAGTACGGAGACGCTACATTTGCCGAGCTACTTACCGAGCTTGTCGCGGCGGCGCCTAAGGCCGATAAGGAAGCGGTGGCGGACGTTTTGTTCCCTATGCCGCGTACTATAAATTACTACTTGGAAAACAAGCTGGCGCGTGGCGCGGACAAAGGCTTTGCGTTTTTGTTCGACCTGTACGCGAGCGGGTACAACACGGTGTCGAATGGCGCCGCGGTAGGCGAAAACGGATATACTTGCTACAACGCCGATAATATTTCGCCCGCGGTAGGCGCGGCGCTTAACGTCGGCGGCGAACAGCTTTTGTACACGCCCGTTGCCGTCGGCAACCGCATTGCCACTCTTCAAAATCCCGATATTTTGTCCGATGATATAGTGCGCAGACTGGGCGCTTACGCTTCGGAGTACGGCGGCACGATTGCGGCGCGTATAGGCGAGGGCGCAGACTACATGTGCTGCGCTGCTTCCGCGCTTACCGCCGCCAAGGCAAAAAAGCAGCTTGCGGACGGCGCGACAAAGATTGCGCTTTTGGACTATCCCGTCCCTGCGCTCAGCTTTAACGGCATTGCCAAAAACGCAGTTCAGCGCGAAGTGTGCGCCGTTATAAAAGCCGCCGCCGAGCATGGCACTCCTTGCGTAGTAGCGGCAGATAACACAAACGGCGTTACCTATTACGTGGTATTTGCGGGCGAGCGGAATAAGGACGAGTTCATTTTAGGCGGCGACGCGCTTGCCGCGTGCGGCGTTGTTCGCACCAAGGACTGCACACCGCTCATGTCCGTACTCGAAAAGGGCACTGCGCTTTCCACCGACCTTGCCGCATTCAAACCGATTTATGATAAAATAGGCGGCGTCAAGCATGGCAATAAAGCTGCGGCGGCGCTTGGCGGTGCGCTTGTAGCTATGTATTTACCGCTTTTGAAGGCGGCGGCTTCGGCTACGGAAGAGTACGCGACAACCCTCGTTTCCGCCCGGTAAGGAAATATGACCGAAAAAGAACTTTCGCAATTAAAGGAACGTGTGGCAAAGGACGATCCGATTGCCATGTACGTTTACGCCAAATATATTCGCGCGACCAATCCTGCGGAAGCGGATAAGTATATCGTGCTTGCCGCACAGCTCGGCAATCCCGACGCGTCCGAAGTGTTGGGTGATAAATACCACGCGCTCGGCGATATGGAACGCGCGCGGCATTATTACAAGACGGGCGCAAAAGGCGGACTTATGGACTGCGCCGTCAAGATTGCCATTATGAACCTCGACGTGGATGAATACGCCGCCATGCGCGAGCTGGAAGAGCTTGCCGAAAGCGGGGTCAAATCCGCTTGCGCCGCGCTTGCCGCATACTACAAGTCCAAGGGCAACCGCAAAGAATATAACTTTTGGAAGTCGTTGGCAAAGTGAAAAACCCGCACGATAAATCCGAATACGTCAAGGTGGACGATAAAGCTCCCGAACAGTCGCAGCAGCAAGAGGCGGCGGAGCAAGACGGACAAAACGTCGAAAAGAGCGAAAAACATAAAATGCCCAAATATTCGGGTGCGTATTACTATGTAGATAAGGACGAAAAACGGTTGGCGACGATGTCGCTAATCCGGACTTCGCTTACAATTTTGGCGTTCATGCTGCAAATGATTGCCTTGACTTTTCCGGAGCAGGCGGGCGCAATGTACGTAAGCAACAACATAGCCTCGTACGGGTTGTTTTACGTGGTGCTTTTATTCGTAATTTTTATCGCCTCTATTTGGCTGATGGTAATGAACCAAATAAGGTACAAGATAACCAAGCGCATAACCGCAGAGTTCGCGCCCAAAAACGGTTTTAAAAACCGCGCGTATTTCGGACAGGAATTGTACATGGTGTTAACTGCGGTAATGGCGGTGTTCCAGCTTTCGTTTGTGTGCATACGCTTTGACGGCTGGGGCTTGGGTGAGTTTTTCGTTTGTCTTGCGTCATTCGGCGCGGCTGTCGCCGCAAGGCAAATTACGCACGTTACGTTAAAGAACGCCGAGCTCATTTCCGCGCCGACGGAAAGCACAAGCGAATCCGAAGCAAAATAGCGTGTTGCCATGTTACTACGATAAACAGTAATTTAGCGGAGGCTTGTTCTCAATGAAAAAAGCATTTATAACAATAATGGCTTGTTTAATGGCTGTTGTGGCTTTAACGTTGACTGCATGTGATGATGGCATAAACGGCACTTATTATCCTACTAACGAGGAAATGAAAACCAATCTTGAAAATAACGGTTATACCGTGGAAGTTTGTGACGATTTAAATTATCATGAATTTTTTGAAACGTTTAGCTCGATTGTTGACGGCACATTAATAAAAGCAGTCAAAGGTAATGATTATATCTATTTTGTTAGGGTGACCGAATCTTGGCGTTGTGATACGGTGTACAAAGTCTTGAATGAGAAATGTATGAACTACGATACGCTGGTTAAAATCGAAAACGACGAAAAGTTTGGAAATATTGTATATTGCGGAACAACAAAAGCAATAAGAGCGGCGGGAATTAATGTTGTTAAAGTTTCGGTTTAGTTTCCAACTTCAATTTATCGATGCAATGAGCAAAATAAAAATAGCCCACTAACTCGATTACGAGGTTAGCGGGCTTTTTGCTATTTCTATTTTAAACTTGTTAGTATTATTCGACGAATATGCCGTCATTCTGCATTCTGCATTCTGCATTACACAATATTTTTAAGCATTTGCATTGTGTCGAGCAGGGGCAGCTTGTTGGCGGGCAGCTCGGATAGGCGGGCGAGGGTGCGGTATATTTGGTGCTGCGTTTTGCCTGCCATTATCGCGTCGGTGTAGTAGCGTATGTAGTCCGAAAAATCCTCGTCGTCGGTGCCGCGCTCCAAGGCAAAGTAAATATGGAAAAATGTGTTCAGGTAGAAGTCGTTGTTTATGTCGCGCAAAAACAGCTTGGCAACCTCGTCGTACGTGCCGTCCAGCTTGGCGGACAGCGTTATGTCCTCGCCGATAGAAATTTTGTTGTAATCCAATTCGCGCATCCACTTCATTAGCGCCACAAACAGTCCGCCGTAGTTGTCGTCGCTGAACATAATGTTGCGCGCGCGGTCGGGTGTATTGCCGTCGCCGTAAGCTACGTCGGTGATTTTTTCGGTCATTGTTTTCAAAAACGATTCGCCGACCATGTCGTTTGTGTACGTCGAGGCGGTGATTAGGTATTCCACAATGGCGTCGGTGTATTCGGTTATGCCGACGGATATTCCCGTGTTCGCCTTGACAATGGTGGTGAATACTTCGTTAAGCCCGAGCGCGAGCATGTTTTTCAGCTGCTCTTGCTGGTTGACTATGGCGTTGCCGGATAGACGGTTGAAAATAAGATTGAGCTGGTGGTCTATGCCGGATAAGCTTTCGTGCGTGTAGTTGAGCATTTGCTTCATCAGGTTGTCGAACTGATTGAGCCTGTTGTTTTTGTAAATGAGCTTGTGCTCGATTTCCGACCAAAAGCTGTTGACCAGCGATTTTATTTGAAGCTCGAAGTTATATTTTTCGTTGCCGTATACTACGTTGCCGTCAATGCGGTAAATGGCGTAGCCGTTCTTTTGGTATTCGGGCTGCGGCGAGCCGAGGTTGAGCCGTATCGTCTTTTTGCCTTCGGGGCAAAACATACCGTCGCCGAGGTCCACGCAAAACACTTCCCGCAGGCGGTCGAACAAAAACGCCTCGTCCTTAAAGAACCGACATTCTATCTTTACGCCTATAATATCGTGCATTTCGAACACCAGCCGCTCGGCGGAGGTCTCGCGGTAAAGGTTGTTGCGCAGAATTTTTTCTTTCAGGCTGTCGCGCGTCTTTATGCGCGAGGTAACGCCGATAGTCGCGTCAATGTCGCCGAACTTAGACGTAAGGTATTCGGTCAGCTTGTCGGCGGCGTGTGAAAATCCCACCAAGTTGTCGTCAAGCACCTTGGCGGCTTGTTCTATGTATTCAAATACTTCCAGTTTGGACAATTTGCACCTCGGATAATTCGGAATTATGAATTCGGAATTAATGAAAAAAATTTTATCAACAAGAAAGTGAGCTTATGGGGAACAAGCTCACTTATTCTTTTTCAATATTGTTTTAAGCCCTTTAAAAAAGTGCCCGTTAGCCATTTCCACTATGCCTTTGGCGGTGGATATGGGCATGTCGCCGTCTGACATTGCACTTACCGCATACAGCGGAGTGAACATTGCCGAGGCTATAAACGCCTTGTGTTCGACAGACCCGACTGCGCCTGCGGCCTTTGCTCGGCGCATAACAATGCGCTTTACTATTTTTCCTATAAACGTGTCTTTTATATCGTCCACGCAACAGTCGAGCGTAAAACTTCCGCGCTTGGGGCGCTCGGCTTCTTTGGGCAACGGCGCGCCGTAAATGCGTTCGAATTCCTCGTCGGTAATTTCGGTGAGGTTGGGCTTGATGTACTGCGTGGCTTCGCGCCCGAAAAAGTTGCCGTTTACCTTGACGGAAACTTCTCGTTTAATATCGGTCGCCGATGCAGCAACTATAATTTTGTATTCGCCGTCGCAAATATCAAAAGCATTTGCTTGCGCATTGAAAAATTCAAAAGCGCTTTTATTCAGCCGTACGGTGGCAGTGGTCGTTGTTTGACCTTCAACAAACACTTTGGCATAGCCTGCAAGCTGTTTTTTGGCGCAAATTATTCGGCCTGTTCGGTCGGATATGTATACCTGCACCGTTTCGTATGCGTCGCGTGCGGATAGATTGGTAAGAGTTACCGTAACGTCAAAACCGTCGTCGTCACGCCGTTTTACGTGAACGTCGTCGTACTGCACGTTGCAAAAGGTTAACCCATGCCCGAACGGGAACAGCACGGGCTTTTCCACACTGTCGTAATAGCGGTAGCCTACAAAAATACTTTCGCGGTACACCGCTCGGCTTCCGCCGAAGTCGTCGCCGAAATCCTCTTGGGTAAGGGGAAATGTTTCGGCAAGTCTGCCGCACGGATTTATTCTGCCGTACAGCGCGTCCACGGCGGCAAGCGCGCCGCATTCGCCGTTAAGTCCGGCGTACAGCACCGCTTGCACGCGGTTGATCCACGGCATAAGCACGGGGCCCGCGGAGCAAAGCACAACTACGACGTCGCGCCCCGCGGCTGTCAGCTCGGTTATAAGCTCGTCCTGCTCGGTGGGTAGGGATAGCGTTTGGCGGTCGACGCCCTCGGTGGGCGCGGGTTGACCGGCGAATACGACAACGGCGTCGTAGCCTTCCGTTTGCTCCACCGCGTCCGAATAATCATCGATATATTTCACTTCGATTGCGCGTTGCACAAACGCACTCAGCGGCGTAATGTCTTTTATGGCTGTTACGTGCGAACTTCCACCGCCCTGAATGGGTGCGGAAATAAAGTAATCACCGCAAACCGCCACTTTCATGTTTTTGGTAAGCGGCAACATTTCGTTTTCGTTTTTGAGCAGGACAAGGCTCGCGGCGGCGGCGTTGTACGCTACGCGCTCGTGCATTTCGCTGTCAATATCGCCGTACGGCTCCAAGTACCTGTCGTCTATAAGCCTAAGTATTCGGGCAAGCGAAGTATCAACGTCTTGCTCGGTTATTTCGCCGCTGTCCAATGCGGCAATAAGCGAGTTATAATATTCGTCGTCGGCGCAAGGCATTGCAAGATCGAGCCCCGCTTTAAGCGCTTTTGCGCGGTCGTGCACCGCGCCCCAGTCGGAAATCACAACGCCGTCGAACTTCCAACCGTCGCGTAAAATAGTTTTTAATAGGAACTCGTTTTCCGAGCAGTATGCGCCGTTAAGCTTGTTGTATGCGCACATTACGGCGGCGGGTTGGGCTTGCATCGCTATTTCGAACGGTTTAAGGTATATCTCGTGCAGCGCCCGCTCGTCCACAATCGAATCGGAATACATGCGTAATGATTCTTGACTGTTGGCGGCAAAATGCTTAACGCACGCGCCAACGCCGGTGGACTGTACGCCTGCCACAATCGCTTTGCCAAGCTCGCCGGCGAGCAGGGGATCCTCGGACAGGTACTCGAAGTTTCGCCCGCCGAGTGGATTGCGTTTAATATTGATTGCGGGCGCGAGCAAAACGTTTACGCCCAAGGCCGTCGCTTCTCTGCCGATAGCCGCGCCCACGCTGTAACACAGCGCCGCGTCCCAGCTGTTGGCAAGCATGCAGGGTGTGGGGAAGCAGGTAGCGGGTACGGCGGCGGAAATGCCCGCGCCGCCCGTCATGCGCAGTCCGTTCGGCCCGTCGGACATGCGCAACCGCGGCAGCTCGCCCGTACCGAACGTGTGCCACATGCCGTCGCCCGACAGCATCCTCAGTTTTTCCTCGCGCGTAAGATACGACAAGGTTTTATCTATATTCAGTCTTTCGGCTTCCATCAAAACAAGTATAACATAGTATTATATAATAAGTCAAGAACGAACTGAAAATTGTCGAATAACGATACTTGCGAATTGATACAGGCTATGGTATAATGAGGTAGGTAGCATTACTGCCAAAGCGAGGAAATAAGACAATGAAGATATCCGAATACTTAAAACAGTTTAAAGAAGATACTGAAATCGAACAGAGGGCATACAAACGGTACGACTACAAAACTCCGCCGTACGATTTGCTCAAAACTTACGAGAACGTCGACGCGCCGCAGGACGAGCTGCAAGCCGTCGCCGATATTTTGGAGAACGTTGTTTCGCGTTTTTTAAAGGCGCAGGTCAAAGTTACCGATATCATTCACGGACCGCAAGCTACGCGGTACGAGCTGGACGTGCCTACGGGGGTTGCAATCAGGTCACTGGAAAAGCATTGCGTCGACATAGCATATGAGCTTGCCGTTGACGGCAACGTGCGCGTGGAAGCGCCAATACAGGGCAAGCGCGCCGTGGCCGTAGAGTTGCCCAACAAAAACAGGGCGACGGTGGGATTGCGCGAGCTTGTGAGTGCGCCGTTATTTGCTCGGCACAAATCGCCCATTCCGTTCGCGGTAGGTAAGAATATAGTCGGCGAGCCGATTATTTGCGATTTGGAAAAAAACCCGCACTTACTTATAGCGGGGAACGCGGACGGCGACAACTCCGTCTGCCTTAACAGTCTTATAGTCAGTCTGTTATACAAGTCAAGCCCCGAGGATGTGCGGTTTATCCTTATCAACCCCGAACGCGAGGCGTTCGCTAAGTTCCGTGGTATGCCGCACTTGTTGTTTGACAAGATTGTTAGCAAGCCAATCGAAGCATTCAATGCGCTCGATTGGGCGGACAAGGAAATGAACAGGCGGTATAACATTCTGGAAAAATACGGTTGCATAAAGGTTTCCGAATACAACAGCATGCCGGACGTTATCGACGGCAAGCTGAGTAAAATTCCGCAAATAGTTATAATAATCGACGAGCTCGCTTACTTGATGCAGTCGTTACTGTCGCTCGGGATAGAACGCAAAATCAGCAGCCTTGCGGCGCTTGCGCGGGCGGCGGGGATACACCTTATCGCCGCTACGCGAAATCCGAGCGCGGACGTCATTACGGGGATATTGAAGGCCAACTTTACAAGCCGTATCGCGTTCAGGACCATCCAAGCAATCAATTCGCGTATAATCATCGACGTCGACGGTGCGGAAACGCTAAACGGCAACGGGGACATGTTGTATTTTCCTATCGAAGCGTTTGAGCCCAAGCGCGTGCAAGGCGCGTTTGTCAGCGACGAGGAAGTGCTTGCCGTTGTCGATTACGTCAAGCAAAATTACGAATGCGACTTTTACGAGCAAGCCGAAAAGTACGTTTCGGGCGGCGGCGACGAAGACGGCATCGAGAACGATCCCATGCTTCCCAAAGTAATTGCACATGTTATTAAGAAGGAACAGATATCCGCCGGGATAATTGAGCGCAGATTCGCTCTGGGTTATGCGAGGGTGGCACGGATTATAGACTATATGGAAGAACAGGGATATATAGGGCCGGCTAAGACAAAAGAACAACGCCGCATTCTTATAACCCGTGAGGAATTTAAAGAGATTTACGGCAAAGACGTCGACGAAGTATAGCGATATAATTTAAGTAATAAAAAACTTCGGGCAGCTAACGCTTTCCGAAGTTTTTATTCGAGGAGCATTTTTGCCCGCTTGCGGGAGCAAAAATGCGACGACGACAA
>CAMWMF010000032.1 GCA_947175335.1 uncultured Clostridia bacterium | reverse complement strand
CGGACGTCGCAAGCGGCAACACCTACGGCAACGTTGCGGCGGTGCAGGCGCGGCTGTCCACGCTCGGCTACTATAAGTCGACGATTGACGGCAAGTGGGGCAGCGGCACGTTGTCCGCCGTCAAGCGCTTTCAGTCGGACAACGGGCTCAAAGCGGACGGCGTCGTCGGTTCAGGTACTGTAAGCAGGCTTAAAGTAAAGCTTCCCGTCACGGGTGGCATAAGCAAGGGTAAGACCGACTTTAACGTTGCGGCGGTGCAGGCGCGGCTCAAAACGTTCGGCTACTATACCGGCACAGTCGACGGCAAGTGGGGCAACGGCACGCTCCGCTCGGTGCTCAAATACCAGTCGGACAAAGGTATGACCGTCGACGGCGTGGTGGGTAACGGCACGGCGAGCAAGCTGGGCATAACGCTTTCGTCGACGGCAAAGAGCGGCGGCATAGCCAAGGGCAAGACTTCGGCTAACGTTAAGGCTGTGCAAAACGCGCTAAAAAGCGCGGGATATTACAAGTCCACCGTCGACGGCTCGTGGGGCAGGCGCACCATGTGTGCGGTCATGCATTTTCAGTCGGATTGCGGCCTTACCGTGGACGGCGTTGTCGGCAGCGGCACCGAAAGGAAGCTGGGCATAAACCTTTCCGCTAACGGCGGCGGGTCGACGGGTACCGGCACGGGCACGACTACAAATATCTCGGACAGCGACCTCAATCTTTTGGCACGGTGCGTTTACGGCGAGTCGCGCGGCGAGCCGTACAATGGTCAGGTGGCGGTTGCGGCGGTCGTGCTTAACCGCGTCAAGTCGAGCAAGTTCCCCAACACCATTTACGGCGTTATTTATCAGCGCGGCGCGTTCACTGCGGTGGACGACGGGCAAATCAATCTTACGCCCAATCAGTCGGCATACAACGCCGCACGCGACGCGCTTAACGGCTGGGATCCCACCGGCGGATGCCTGTACTACTACAATCCCGCCACCGCCACTTCCAGCTGGATTTGGTCGTTGACGGTGCACATTAAAATCGGAAAGCATAACTTTGCTTTATAATTCGGAATTAGGAATTCGGAATTACGTTTTTGCGCGTAAGCACGCTTTATTTATTAAAATAAGGGCGCGAAGCGCAGTCCTTCAATTCCGAATTCACAATTCCGCATTCCGAATTTGATTATTGAAAATAACAATATTAGAGGTAACTATGAATTACAGAAAAACCAGAGAAAAGGGCTACGGCATTATTATAGCGGCCGTGGCTGTGACGATTGCGGTCATGCTGTGCGGCTTGATTTCGGGCTTGGTGCTTGCAGTGCGCCAGCGCGAGGAAAACGCAATGTTCAACGATTCGTCAAAGCAAATGGCGGGATATCTGTTGCGCGACTCTGCCGTCGAGCTGAAAAGCACTATGTCGGCGCTTAGGCTATGCAACGAGGTTGAGCCGGCCCAAACGCTTAACCGCACCGCGCTTGTTCATGCCGTGCGTGCGGAAACGGCGCTGGAATGTCACTCCGACGACTGGGCGGACAGCCGCGCCAAGGAGCAGTTCCTTAACGACATTTCTACGGTGCTGCACGACTACACGCCCGAACAGACAATGCAGATGTCCGATATGCTGTACGACTACTGCAACAAGTTCTGCGCGTGGGTTACCGACGGCACGGAGTTCGAGTATAACGGCGAGCTTATTCCGTCCGACGGCGGCGAGCACGACGAAACGGTCACCGAGGACGATATAAACGCTGCGGCGGAAATAGTCAAGTCGGCGCTAAACTCGGACAAGGCCGATTACGTCGGCGATTACGGCGGGCATATAGAGTTTAATATAGAACGCGACGACAGCACGGGCTACGCCGTGGTGTGCGGCAAAAAGATTATCGAGTTTGCTTTTGTGCGCGACGAAGGCTCGGAAACCGATACAGAACAAGCCAAGCAAATCGCGCTTGAAACCGCTTCCGCCTGCGGTTACGACGGGCTGGAAGTTAAGTGGTGCGAGGTCACGGGCAAGTCGGTGAGCGTTATCATGTGCCGCAGCTACGACGGCGCAATGGCGTGCGACGACAGTGCGATAGCCGTCGTGTACGGCGGCAAAACGGTGGCGTTCACTGCGGGCGGCTGCGACAACGAACACAAAAATATCCCTTCGCCCAAAAAGTCGGAGGGCGAGGCGCACAAGGCGTTGAAGTCGAATACAGACGACGGCAAGCTTGTAGTGCGCAAGATGGACGGCAAGGAGCGCGTTTGCTACGAATACCGTTACGAGCTGGACGACGGCGTGCATTACGTTTACGTTTGCGCCGAAAGCGGCAAGCAGATAGAGGTTCGCTAATAAGCGAATCTCTATTTATTTGCCCTAAAATATGTAATTTATTATCATCATTTTTCGTCATATTTATATATTTAATTAAAATATTTTCATTCAAAGATTGACAAAACATAACATGCGTTGTATAATACGAGTACGGGTGTTCAACCCCCAAGCGGAACACCCCAAGCGGGTTCTTTTGCGCTCTATCGGCGTTAAACTCGCTTGACGTAGCGCATAGACTACGGCTTCGCTCGTTTGCCTTGATATAGCTGCAAAATAACCTCGCTTGGGGCGCAAAGCGTTTTTACGAGCAAAATAACGAGGATAGACGACCGAAACGGAGTGCAGGCGTACCCGACTGCGGTACGTCAAACGACGCTTCGGGCGTATAGACCGAGATTTTGCCGTAAAAATGTTTCTCTTGAGGTTGAACACCCGTTATGTTGGATTTTAGCAAAATCTTCAATATAGTATTCGCGTCGGTATGCGCAGCGCTGTTGCTGCTGTTTTTGGTATCGGTAATCGTCGTTGCCGCCAAGGGTAAGCGCAAGTGCGGCGTAGGCGACGTGCTTTTGCGCATACTCGCCACGCTCGTGCTTATCGTGTCGGCAGCAATGCTTGCGTGCGCCGTGCTTACTTGGGGTAAGTTTGACGTGGCTATACTCGTCGTTGAGGACGGTTCGTCGGCGGCATTTGTTATCGGCCAAAGCGTTACCGAGCTTCCTTTGCCCGAGCTGTTTGCGGCGCTTTCCTCTATGATAGGTTTTATGTTTGCTGCGGTGCTGTTTATGCTGTCGCTTACCGCGCTTATCGTGGACTGCCTTGTCGCCAACAAAAAGACGGACAAAAAGGACAAAAAGAAAAAGAAAGAACCGGCGGTCAAAAAATCGCCCGAACAGCTTAAACGCGAGGCCGAGCTCGAACGCATACGCCGCATAGGCGAATCGGCCGTGCGCAAGACCGAGCGTGTAGCCGAAAAAGCGGAAAAAACCGAAAAAACCGAAAAGACGGACAAACAGGAAAATACGAACGACGAAGTTGTTGAGGATTCTATCCCGACCGAGCAACCGCAAGAGGACGAGCCCGCCACCGATTGGCGCACTCAGCCTGCGGAAGAACAGCACAGCTTTGTCGGATTAAAGAACGATAATGCCGACGATTCTTTTGATTCTTTCGATACGTTCGACGACGGCGAAGCTGTTGCGGACGAAACGGTAGAGGGCGATGGCGCGGATGAATATGAGCAAGCCGAGCAGTCTGCCGAAGAAGTTGTAGAAGAAGCCGACGAGTACGCCGAGCAACCCGCCGAGTCTGACGAGTACGTCGAACAAGCGGATGAATACGCCACTGAAAACGTCGACGAATTTACCGAGGAAAACGGCGAATATACCGAAGAGCAAGCAGAAGGCGACGACCCGCCGACCGAGGATATCTATTACGACGATGACGAGGGATATACCTACGACGACGGTACGCAAGGCGAGGAAGGCTATGATCAAGCCGAGCTTGACGAAACCGCCGACAGCGCATACGAAGGCGGCGAGGAACAGCCTGACGAATATGCGGAAGGTGACGAACAGCCTGCCGATGAGTTCGACGAGCTTGCCGACGAACAATCGCCGGACGATCAGCCGATAGATATCGGTGAGGAAGTCGAGCGCATATTGGAAACGCCGACCGACGATATAGAGCCCGACCGCGACATATACATTCCCGAAATAAGGACAGTCACACCGCGCCCGACCGAGGATAAGCCGGCTGCTGCGCAAAAGCCTGTGACCAAAAAACCTGCGGCGGCAAAAAGACCTGCTACAAAGCCTGCCAAGCCCAGAAAGAGCGGCGACGGCGGCGCTTCGCAGCGACCTGTCATTCCGCCCGAAAAGAAGCTGCCAGTAACGCGGCGGTACGTTATACTCGATAGGCACAACGCCGTCAATATGTTCGGCGAGTACCTTAAAGAGCGTAACCAAGCGGAAAAAGACAAGCTTAAATCGTCCATAAATACCATAATAATCGAATAGTAAAATTACCATAGCTGTGGCTATGGTTTTACTTTACGCATTTTACACAAAATAATCTCGGAGGGAAAACATGTATTGCGTAGGCGTTGATATCGGCGGAATGTCCGTCAAGGTGGGTGTTGTCGATCAAAACGGCAAGATACTCAAAAAGGACAAGGTGGTCACCGACGTCGCAGGCGGGCCGCATAAGATTATTAACGATATATCGCTGCTTATCAAGTCGCTTGTGGATATTAACGACCGCGATTTTTTGGGCGTTGGTATAGGCTGCCCGGGTGCTATCAATTCGGCGCGCGGTACAGTGGATCGCGCATTCAATCTTAACTGGCACCACGTTCCGCTTGTGGACGAGCTTGCGCGCACTATCAACCGCCATATCAAGGTGAGCAACGACGCAAACGTCGCGGCATTGGGTGAAACAATGTTCGGCGTTGGTAGAACGTATACCGATACTATTTTCCTCACGCTGGGCACCGGCGTTGGCGGCGGTATTGTGCTTAACGGAAAGCTGTACGAAGGCAACGAAAGTAAGGGTGCCGAAATGGGGCACATGGTGCTTGTTGTCGACGGTGAGCCGTGCTCGTGCGGCAGGCGCGGATGTATGGAAGCCTATTGCAGCGCGACCGCGCTTATACGCGAAACCAAAAAGGCTATGCTCGCCGATAAGAATTCGGCTATGTGGAAGTTTACGTCCAATCTCGACGACGTGGACGGCAGGACGGCGTTCGAGTGCAGTAAGCAAGGCGACAAAGCGGCTAATGATGTTGTGAATTACTTTGTAAAATACTTGGGCGAGGGCATGCTCAACTTTGCCAACATTTTCCGTCCGCAAGCGATAATACTCGGCGGCGGCGTATGCGCCCAAGGTGATTACCTTATTTACAAGCTTAAAGACTACTGCAAGGACAGAAACTACGGCTTTGCCGATACACCGCGCTTCGATATCCTTACGGCGCAGCTGGGCAACGATGCGGGCATAATCGGCGCCGCAGGATTGATTTACGCCGACGTCAAATAATTAAGAATTAAGAATTAAAAAGAGGTTGAGATTCCTCGTTTCACTCGGAATGACAAAATAGTTTATTACTAACAAAAAATACTTTTGTCATCCTGAACGAAGTGAAGGATCTCAACCTTTTTAGTTTGTTACGATTTTATTTGTACGTAAGTTGTAAAATCAGACATAGTTTGACAATAGTACATATGCTATAATTTTTGTACAAAAATATTTTTAGGAGTATCCCATGAAAAATCTTAAAGGCACTAAGACCGAAGAAAACCTGATGACCGCGTTTTCGGGCGAGAGCATGGCGCGCAACAAGTACGATTACTATTCGTCACGCGCCAAAAAGGACGGGTACGAGCAAATAGCCGCCATATTCGCCGAAACTGCGTCCAACGAAAAGGAGCACGCCAAAATTTGGTTCAAGCTGCTTCACGACGGCATACCCGAAACGCTTACCAACCTGAAAGACGCCGCCGACGGCGAACACTTTGAGTGGACTGACATGTACAAGACTTTTGCCGAGGAAGCCGACGCGGAAGGGTTCGCTTCCATTGCCGAGCTGTTCCGCAAGGTTGCGGCTATCGAAAAAACGCACGAGGAGCGGTACATCAAGCTGGCCGCCAATATCGAAAAGAACGAGGTGTTCTGTAAGGGCGTGCAGGTCGTTTGGGTTTGCCTTAACTGCGGGCATATGGTGGTTGCCGATTGTGCGCCCGAGGTTTGTCCCGTATGTGCGCACCCCAAAGCGTTTTTCGAGATGAAGGCGGAAAACTATTAGAATCAATTCGGACCTACTTCTTTGAAAAGAAGTAGGCAAGAAACTTTTACGTGAATGGTTGATATGTAATAATTGCTAGCGGGGTGCATTGTTTAATTCGCATTAATCGGTCATTGACTTATCCTCATTTTCATGGTATACTGCTATATATCATGGAAAACAAAAGCGAAAACAATTTGCCCGATACGACGGAATCGCCGCAAGCTAATGCGACCGACAAAACCGACGCTGCCACTCGCGAGTGCGCGCCCGTTTTGCGTACTAAAAAAAAGCGGCTACCGCTTATTAAGTCCATATCGTTGCGCACCACTATCGATTACTGCTTGTTTTCGCTTATACTTTTGGTGCTGTTTTTTGCCGTGTTTTTGGTGTTTTTGAATACGTTTTACGGTAGGATGATGGAAGATGACGTCAAGCGAATAGAACGCTCGGCGTCGGCGGGCTTCCCCAAAAAAGTGGATGACAACAGCATGATTATGATGTACAAATACAGATTGCTGGAAATTGCGCGCAGCAATAAGCCGATTGCCATTGCCGTGTTCGAAGTTGACGACGAGGGCAAAAACGATATTTGCATCATGGTAGACGATATGGGTAACGGCATAAGCGACGACAGCGATTTGTTCAATGCCGTCATGGCCGAGCTTAACTCAAAAGAGTTTTTTTCGAGCGGAAAAATATGCAAGACAGGCACTCCGTTCGGCACGTACTTGTGCAAGGGCAGTGCGCATACCACCGAGGACGGCGGCACTGCGTACTTGCTTGTAATGAAGCCATACGACGTGTGGAACCAACAAACTGTAAAAATAATATACGTGCTTATAATCTGCACTGTAATAGTGCTTGTTTTGGCGTGCGCGTTTGCGTTTTTCGCGTCGCGGCATCAAACCAAGCACCTTATCGATTTTTCGCAAAAAGCCAAGCGCTTGGCGGATGGAGACTACGACGTGGTGTTCTCCGGCGCGGGGTATAACGAGTACGAAAACCTTGCGTGTGCGCTTAACGCCGCTACGCACAACATTCAAAAGGCGGAACAACTTCAACGCGATATAGTAGCCAACGTGTCGCACGATATTCGCACGCCGCTCACTATGATTCGCGCGTATGCGGAAATGCTGCGCGACATGCCTATGGACGATAAAAAGCGCGAAAAAACCGCGGGAGTAATAATAGCCGAGGCGGACAGACTTACCGCGCTTGTAGGCGACGTGCTCAACTATTCCAAGCTGCAATCGGGAGTAAGCGAGTATAAGTTTGAAAGCACCGATTTGGCGACAGTTGCCGTCGCCGTGTTGGATAGGTTCGATTTGGTACGCGAACGCGACGGCATTAAGCTGTTGCACGACATAGACTCCGACGCAGTCGCAACCTGCGACAAGCCTAAGATTGAGCAAGTGCTGTACAATCTTATAAGCAACGCCGTCAACTATTGCGGCGACGACAAGACTATTATCTTGCGAGTCAAAAAACAAGACGGCGGCGTGCGCGTCGAGGTTACCGATTACGGCAGCGGTATAGAACAGTCCGAGCTCGATTCCGTTTGGGATAGGTACTACCGTTCCCCGCACGCGACGCGTACGGTGGTTGGGTCTGGCCTCGGCCTTTCCATTTGCAAAAGCATTCTCATCGCGCACGGCGCCGAGTTCGGCATTATATCCGAAATCGGCAAGGGCAGCACCTTCTGGTTTGAACTAATGCAGAATTAAGAATTTGCTATCAATTCGGAATTCGGAATTATGAATTCGGAATTAAATGGATGATTTATATTGGCGCGTATTTGTTCGGGGGTAATGTAAAACAAGCTATTATGTAAACACACGCATATAAAATTTTCTTAGCTTATCTTTTTTAAAAGAAGTAGGTTGACAAAACGTATACGTTATGTTACAATTAATTCACTACAAAATATTTTACGGAGAATAACAGTCGTCCATTATGGACCCATCTAGTTTAAGTGTAATGACCTCTACGCAAGTCGGACTTTTGATAGTCCTGATTGCGCTTGTATTTTTATCGGCGTTCTTTTCGGCGTCCGAAACGGCGTTTACCAGCGTCAATCGCGTTAGGCTTCACACACTCGAAGCCAACGGCGTAAAGTGGGCAAAGCGCGTCGGCAAAATGATAGATGCGTACGATAAGCTTATCACGACCATACTTATCGGAAACAACATTGTCAATATCGTGGCGTCATCGCTTGCGACGATATTGTTTGTGGATTTAATAGGCGGCTCGACGGGCGTTACGGTGTCCACCGTAGTAATGACGCTTGCCGTACTTATATTCGGCGAAATCACGCCAAAGACGATAGCCAAGGAACATCCTGAAGGCTTTGTTCGTGCGTTCTGCGGAATTATATACGCGCTGGAAATCTTGTTCTTTCCGCTCACGTGGATTTTTTCGCAGTGGAAAAAACTGCTGCTCAAAATATTCAAGTTCAAAAAGACTCCCGGGATCACCGAGGACGAGCTACTTACGTACGTTGAAACTGCGCACAACGAGGGTGGTATCGACGAGCACGAGTCCGAGCTTATCCGTTCGGCTATAGAGTTTGAGGACTTGGACATAGGCGACATTATGACACACCGTGTAAACGTGGTTGCGGTCAGCGACGACGAGGACATGGAGCTGGTCGCCAAAAAGTTCCGCGACAACAGCTATTCGCGTATGCCAGTTTACAACGGCACTATCGATACAATAACCGGTATCGTTCACGAAAAAGACTTCCTTATAGCCAAGCTGGACGGCGCGACAGACTTTAAGGCGTGCGTGCAAAACACGGTATGGTTGTCCGAAAATATGAAGATTTCCGCCGCGCTGCGCATGATGCAAAAGGGCAAAATTCACATGGCGGTAGTAGTGGACGAGTACGGCGGCACAAGCGGTATCGTCACAATGGAAGATATTTTGGAAGAGCTTGTCGGCGAAATCTACGACGAGCATGACGAGGTGGAGGAGTTCATCAAAAAGACGGACGACGGCACCTACGTCGTGAACGGCAACGCACCGCTATTGGACGTATTCGACTATATCGGCATAGATGTAAGAGAGGACTTTGAGTCGGCGTCGGTAGGCGGTTGGGTCACCGAGCAAATGGAAAAAATCCCCGTGGCGGGCGAGTCCTTCGATTACGACCGCCTGCACATAGTTGTGTCGCGCTCCACGCAAAAACGCGTGTCCGAGGTAAAGATAACCGTCACTCCCGAAGAAGACGAGTAAACAAAAAATCCGCTTATGCGGATTTTTTTAATTAAGAATTAAGAATGCAGAATTAAGAATTATAGAAGAGGTTGAGATTTTATAAATTGTGCGGCTTCGCCTAGACCCTTCGGCGTTGTTCGGGGTGATGGGTGGTGTAGACTGTACTGAAAGGTAAAGCTCTTACTCCCATCATTTCGACCGAAGCGCATTAGCGCGAAGCGGAGAAATCTAGGCGACCCGCCGCATAGTGGTTTATATGTTCCAATATTAATTCCGAATTATTCTAACAACATCTTGCGGCGTTTCGGCTATATAATCGGCGCCGGCGTCGGTGTGTTCTTGTCGGTCGCCGTAGCCGTAAAGCACACCCATCGATTTCAGACCGCACTGCTTTGCTCCTAATATGTCGTGGTTGCGGTCGCCTATCATTATTGTATCGGCTTTGTTTATGCCGGTGTTTGCTATGGCGTATTCTATCACTTTTGCTTTTTTTGTCCTGCTGTCGTCCATTGATGCGCCAGCGACGAACGTGAAGTATTTGCTTAGGTCGAAGTATTCCACTATACGGCGGGCGAAGAGCTCGGGCTTGCTTGTCGCCACAAGCAGAGTTTTGCCGCAATCTACCAGTTGTTGCAGCATTTGCGGTACGCCGTCGTATACGCTGTTTTCCTTCCAACCGCGGTCGGCAAAATATTCGCGGTACAGCGTTATTGCGCGTTCTACTTTTTGCATGTCGCCGTCGAATATCATGCCGAACGAATCGTACAGCGGCGGCCCTATAAAAAAGTTAAGATTGGACTTATTGTACTTTGTCACGCCCATTTTGTGCAGTGCGTACAGCGCGGAATTGGCTATGCCTTCAAACGAATCGGTGAGCGTACCGTCCAAATCGAACAGAATGTTTTTGAACATAATGAGGGTAATCAATCCTTTTTGAGCAGGTTGTTGCGCTCGGGGTGGATGAGCGCCGAGTGCGTGCGCTCGAATGCGTCGGGCGTAACCTTGCACATTTCGGCTATAAGCGACTTCATTGTTTCGCGCTCGGTGTTGCCGTTGGCGGGGCAGGGATTGTGCACTACCGCAATGTCGTTTTCGCGCACAAACGCTGCCGTTTCCTTTTCGCGCACGTACAGCAGCGGGCGGATGAGCTTTATGCCCGCGCGGTCGAGGTACGATTTGGGTTGAAGTGTGTTCAGCCGTCCTTCGTACAGCATGCTCAGTAAAAAGGTTTCCACCATGTCGTCGGCGTTGTGCCCGAGCGCAAGCACGTTGTAGCCGAGTTCTATCAGCTTATTATCCAGCGCGCCCCGCCGCATTTTGGCGCACAGCGAGCACGGGTTCTTTTCCTTGCGTTCCTCGAACACTATGGGCGCGATTTGCGTTTCCACTATATGCAGCGGCACGTTCAGCTTTTCGCACATAGGCGCGAGCGGGGAAAAGTCGCAGCCCGCGCCGGCGTCTATTACAACCGCGCACAGCTCGAACGGATTGGGGCTAAATCTGCGGTAGCCGCTTAACGCATGCAACAGCGCAAGCGAGTCCTTGCCGCCCGAAAGTCCCACCGCAATGCGGTCGCCCGCTTCTATTAATCCGAAGTCGGCGTCGCACTTACGCACCAATGAAAGTAGCTTTTGTAATTTCATACTTATATTTTAGCGCAATATAAAAAATATTGCAATGAAATTCGCGCCCTATTCTCTTGACTTAGAGAGAGTTTTAAGGTATAATTATTTGGTAGAATTATTATGCGGCAGTGTCCGCATTTATCGGAGAAACATCATGAAAAGAACTTATCAACCCAAAAAACGTCAACAGCGCAAGGTGCACGGCTTCCGTCAAAGAATGAAAACGCAGGGCGGCCGCCGCGTGCTTAAAAACCGTCGCAACAAGGGTCGTAAAAACCTTACGCCCGCGCCGCTCGGCAAGTAATTGCTCGCCAAAGCCAACAGACTGAATAAGCACGGCTCGTTCGCGTATGTTTACCGTCATGGCAAGCGCGTGACCGAGTCCGACGTAGTTTTGATTTTTTCCGCACCCGCACACTCCGTTCGGGTGGGGTTTTCGGTATCTAACAAAGTAGGCAAAGCCGTTGTTCGCAACAAGGTTAAACGTCGGTTGCGTTCCGCAGTACAGGTGCGTTTGCCGTCTATGCGCGGTTGCCAAGCCATAGTTATGGCAAAGCCGTCCGCTGCGGACAAGTCTTTCGAGGTTTTGTCTGGCGAGGTGGAGCGCCTTTTGTACAAGGCGGAGCTGCTGAAATGACAAAAAAAGTCAAGCGCGTCATTATAAGTATTATCACGTTCAGGTGGTTGTTTTTGGGGCTGGTGTACTTTTACAAAAAGTGCATTTCGCCGCTTACACCCGACGTATGCATTTACACGCCCAGCTGCTCCACGTACATGGTGGACGCTATAAAAAAGTTCGGCGTGATACGCGGCATATTTTTGGGAACCAAACGATTGCTTAGGTGCGTGCCGTGGAAGGCCGGCGGGTTCGATCCCGTTCCGGACAATCCACACGGAGATATGAAATGGCTGTTTTAAATTCCGTATTTGCATTATTGGGTGCAGTGCCGGCGTCGGTCACGCCGTCGGTTGTCGCGCCCGGCAGTATGTGGCACTTGCTCATACTCAAAACGTTCGCGTTCGTCGTCGACTACGGCTGGCGTATTGTTGTGTTTACCGTGCTGTTAAAGCTCGTGCTTTCGCCGCTCGACTTTTACCAGCGGTACAAAATGCACAAAAACCAAAAGATTACAGAACGCCTTAAACCGACAATGGAGAAAATCCAAAAGCAGTACGGTCACGATAAACAGGCGTTCTCCCAAAAGCAAATGGAGCTTAACCGCAAAGAGGGTTACAGCTATTTTTCGTCATGCTTGCCGATGATCGTCACGCTGGTAATATTCATTACGCTGTGGATGTCGATGCAAACCATTGCCGAGTACATGACCTTTAAAGAATATACCACGATGTACGACGAGTACCAGTACGCTTACAGCCAAATATACGAGGACAGTGAATATCGGCTTATTTCCGCTGAGGAAATGGAGAAGTGGACAGAGCGCGCCGAAACCGACGCGGAGGAGCGCAAACAGCTCGAGGCATTTAAGGCGAATCATCCCAACGGTATTTATACCAGAGAGGACCGCGACGCCTTGCCCGAAGCCGCACGCAAAGAGTACGACGATTTATCCGGTGCGTTCAATGCGGTAGCAGTTAAGATAGGTCAAGACGTAATTTACCAAATGTACTACTACGGCTTGGACGAAAGCTTTACGCAAACGCTGATGGAAAACGCCGAGTATAAAGCCGTTTTGCCGAACGACTTTAAACTTTTGCGCGACGGCAAAAGCATTGACAAGGTGCAAGCGTCCTTCCTTTGGGTAAAGAACATTTGGGCGCCCGACGTGCCGTGGGGCGATCAGGCAATACTCGGCTGGGCGGCGTTCGATAAGGGCGTAGACGATTATAAAAATGCCTCGACCAACGGACTTTCCACGGCGCAGCACGCCGACGTATATAGTGAGGCAAAGTACAACGAGGTTATGGGCAAGCTGTTGAACGACCAAACGCAGAGCCGCACAAACGGCTATCTTATACTGCCCATACTCGTAGTATTGCTGTCGCTAGGCTCACAAATACTTTCTATGATGCAACAAAAGCGTGCGGGTCAGGTAAACGCCAAGGGCGGCATGGCGACGTCCATGAAGGTTATGATGATAATCATGCCCATAATGATGGCTGTGTTTGCTATCCAGTACGCGTCCATATTCGCAATATATATGGTTATGAACAGCGCTACGACATTGTTCTTTAACTTGGTGTTCAGCGGGATTATCAAACTTATAGACAACCGTAGGCGCAACCGTAACTACGGTATTGCTTCGGGCAGTCCGCGCACCGTATCTTCTTCCAAGCCGTCGCCCATTATCCATTTTGTAAAGGGCGCCAATCCCAACGCCGGAGCACGCGACGCATTGACTCCCGCTGCGGACGAAGTAGCAAAGGCAGAGATCGGCAAAACCGATACAACGGACAAAAAATCCAAAAAGGGCAGTAGCGGAGCAAGCTCGCGCACGGTTGTGCGTGGCGGCAGGCCCGATCCCAACGACCTTATGGGCGTGGATATGTCAAAGAATAATAAGAATAAGACACGATGATTATGTTTGTGCGGTAATCTTGCTGTCAATTTGTGCGATACGTGC
>CAMWMF010000031.1 GCA_947175335.1 uncultured Clostridia bacterium | reverse complement strand
GAAAACCGCGTGGTACAGGATATCGCGCGGTTTGCCGATACTAAGGGTTTTACCGCGGAAGTGTTAGAGCCCTTTTGTCCGCAAACGGAAACGTACTACCGCGCGGGCGGTGTCAAGCGTTACCAAAAACGCCCGCTGTTTGCAAGCTACGTGTTTGTGGAAACGCGGCTTGATCCCAAAACGTTTATTGCCGAGTTCGGGTCGTTTGTGTACTCGTCGCAGGACATTATACGTTTGCTTTCGAGCGGAAAGGATAATATAGCATTGCCCGACGGCGAGCGTGCGCGGCTGGAATTTTTGCTGCGCGGCAAGCGGTGCGTGGAGCATTCGATTGGCTTTATCAACGGCGATAAGGTAACGATTACGGCGGGCGCGCTTATGGGCTGCGAGGGAATGATTACATACATCAACCGCCACAACCGCTACGCCGATATAGAAATCGATATGTTCGGCAGCAAGGCCAAGGCAAGGGTTGCGCTGGAAATAGTGGAAAAGAAGTAGAGAGAATTCGGAATTAAGAATGCACAATTACAAGGGCGCATGGGCGCCCTTTTTTGTTACGTTAATTTTTTGTAAGGACTTGACGAGCAACAATAAAAAGTATATATTGAATTTAAGGAAAACAATATAATATCAGTAAATTCATATTACTTATGGAAAGGGGTAAAGAATCGAAAGACAAGACGAATACGGAAAAATGTTCGGACGAGGTCGGGGCGGTCGCAGAGCAAAGCGCACCGCACGTACTTCCGATAGCGCCGTATTTGGAAAGATATTTGCGCCGTCGTCTTGATGAGCGCAACGGAAGTCAAAACGCGCATGAGGGGCATAGGGAGCGGCTGCGCACTTCCGCCAAGAACGACGTCGACTTGACGGGGTTGAGCGATATCGAGCTGGTTGAACTGCTGTTGTCCTTTTTTATTCCGCAAAAGGATACCAACGTTATTTCGCACAAGCTGATAGACAGGTACGGCTCGGTGGCGGGAGTGCTTTGCGCGCCGCAGTCCGAGCTTATGGAGGTGTCGCACATAACGGCGCAGGCGGCGGCAATGCTGCCGGCGCTGTTCGGGCTTTGCCTGGCAAGCGGACAAAGATCGGTTAGGTTTAGGAACAGGCAGGAAGCGGCGGACTTTTTCGGTATCGCGTATTTCGGTAAGTTTACGACGGGCACGTACGCGGCGTTTATGGACGGGGAGTTTAACGTGCGGGCGATAGAATGTTATTGCTCGGACGGCGTGCCTACGCGCGACATATTGAGTTCGGCGTGCAAGCACCGCTGCAAGTACGTTTTTATCGCGCGGCGCGAGCCTGATATGTTTCCGCAAACCTATAATATAGCACAAGCGGTTGCCGAGCTTGCGGATATGCTCGGTGACGTAAACGTGACCATGCTCGACTATCTTATTTTCGGCGATTACGGCTATTACACAATCGGCACGCCGCCGCGAGAAAAAGGCTGGTACCCGCTGTATATTTTTGTGCCAGCGGTCAAGTATTTGCGTTCGCCCGATATGGTGTGGAATATTGTCTCGTCGGACGGGTCGATGTACGCCGGCAGGGAAACCGCCGAGGAGCTTTCCGATTTTGCCGCGCAGCTCTGCAAGGTGCTAAAAGATAATTAAGAATTAAGAATGCAGAATTAAGAATTATAAATAAGGATGAGATTCCTCGCGTTGCTCGGAATGACAAAAGTACAGCAGAATGACCGCATTATATTTCTTTTGTCATCCTGAGCGTAGCGAAGGATCTCAACCTTTTTCAATTTAATTGACAAATCGCATTGCTGCGTGTATACTTAAACCGTTACGAACATACTAAACGCAAGGAGAATTATCATGGCTAATAAAGTTACACCCGATATGACTATTTACGACGTACTGTGCTTGGCGCCCGAAAACGAAAAGGTAGCGCAAGTGTTTTTCGACATGGGCATGCACTGCTTGGGTTGCCCCATTTCGCGCGGGGAGACGGTTGCGGAAGCTGCCGCCGCGCACGGCAACGACGTGGACGAGCTGGTCAAAAAGCTCAACGCCGTTATCGACTAATTTATGAAGCTTATTGTCGGCTTAGGCAATCCGAGTAACGATTATTCGGACACTTACCACAATATCGGATTTATGGCGGCGGACAAGGTTGCGGCCTTGTTCCGTGCGCCCGATTTTGCTTTGGACAAAAAGAGCAATGCGTATATATCCGATTGCAATATATGCGGGCAAAAGGTATTGCTTGTCAAGCCGAACACGTACATGAATCTTTCGGGCGACGCGGTTAGCTTTATCGCGCGGTACTACAAGATAGAGCCCAAAGATATTCTTGTCATGTACGACGATATAGATATGAGTAAGGGCGTTGTCCGTGCGCGGCTTAGCGGCAGCGCGGGCACGCATAACGGCATGCGCGATATTGTGGCTAAGCTGGGGTCGACCGAATTTGCGCGGGTGCGTATAGGTATAGGGCCCAAGCCCAACTATATGGGGCTTGCCGATTACGTGTTGTCCAAAATTCCCGCTGCGTTCAAAAGCGTTATGGACAAGGCGTGCGGCTTGGCGGCGGCGTTTGCAGACGACTGGACTGCCGGCAAGCCGTGGCAGGATTTGACAAAAACGGTAGAAAGCGATACATAAGACAGCAAGATTTACGGTATAACGGTTTGGGCGAAATGCGGAGTATAGGTCGTGTAATAAACGACATGAACGGCGTTACTTCCGATATTATATCGGCGGTGAACGGCGGAAAACGCGCGTCGGTGTTCGGCATGACAAAGTCGGACGTCCGACTTTTTTGCTGTGCGTTCAATAAATATATGTACGTGTGCGCCGACGTTTTGTCCGCCCGTGCCGCATATACCGAGCTGTCCATGCACTATAACGCAGTGGAATTGCTGCTGCCCAAAAACAACGTTATACTCGTTTCGGGCAATGAGCGGTCGGGCGACCGAGCGCGCGCCCTGTACAACATGGCAAGCGGCAAGTGCGACGTGGTTGTAACAACCGCCGAAGCATTTATGCAATTACTGCCACCGCCCGAGCTGGTTTTGAATGCCACGGTGAACTTTGAAGTGGGTAAGTCCATTTCCACCGACGAGCTTTTAACTAAACTGACTACGGCGGGGTATACCCGCGTCGGGCACGTGGACGAGCCCGCGCAGTTTGCCGTGCGCGGCGATATTGTGGACGTGTGCGCGCCTGACGGCAATGCCGCGCGTATCGAATTTTTCGGGTACGAGTGCGACAGCATACGCACGCTGGATATAAGCTCGCAAAGCGCGGGGGATAAGCTGACTTCCTTTACCGCATATCCCGCGACCGAAACGGTGTTCGGAAACGTTGCGCCTGTCATCGTCCAGCTGCTCAAAGCGGGCGAAAAGCGCAAAACCGCGGGCGTGCCCATAGAGCACCGCATGGCGGAACGGCTTACAACGGGCGACACCGACGGCGAGCAAACGCTTATTTCCTTGTTTCCGCACACCACGGTAGACAAGTTTTTCGGCGGGCTTGTAATAGCCGAGGACGCCAAGGCGGTTTACGACAACTGCATATTCGCATACCGCGAACACGCCTCGCGCGCCAAGCGGCTTATCGAGGCGGGCGAAGCGCCGTTCTGCGCGGCGGACAATCTTGTGTCCGTTCCGCCTACGCAAGGGCTTCGACTGTGTTTCCACGCGGTGGACAGCAACAACCGATTCTTTTCGCCCGACTGCGTGTTCAAACTGAAAAGCATAGACCTTCCGTTATATGGCAAAAACTTCAACCAGTTAAAGGACGATATCGCTACGTGGAACAGCCGCGGCATAAAGGTGCTTGTCGGCGCGGACGTGAAAGACGGACTGGAAAGCGTGGAGTGCTACGACGTCGAGTACATAAGTCCCGTTTCGGACGGCGGCGTGTTCTTTGACGGCAATACTATAATTATAGGCATGCGCAACGTCGGCAAAAAGCGCGACCCGTTCACTTCGGTCAAGCGCGTCGGTTTGGCGGAGCTTCCCAAGGCGGGCGACTACGTTGTACACGAAACGCACGGCATAGGCATTTGCGAGGCGGTGGGCGCAGTCGACTTCGGCGATTACGAGCGCGATTATATAACCGTCAGGTACGCGGGCGGCGACACGCTGTACGTGCCCGTCGAAAACATGAGTCGGCTGAGCAAGTACGACTTTGCCGACAACCCGCCCAAGCTGAGCAAGATAGGCGGCGCGGAGTTCGAAAGGGTAAAGGCCAAGGTCAAGTCGCGGCTCAAAGCGATGGCGTTCGACCTTTTGGCGTTATACGCGCGGCGCGAAACGGTAAAGGGCAAGATTTACGACGACGGCGGTGAAATGGAGGACGAGTTTGCCGCCGACTTTCCGTATTCGGAAACGCCCGACCAGCTTTCGGCTATCGACGCGTGCTTCCACGATTTGACAAGCGGCAAGATTATGGACAGGCTTGTTTGCGGCGACGTCGGCTTCGGCAAGACCGAGGTGGCGCTTCGCGTCGCGTTCAAGGTGATAGCGCAAGGCGGGCAGGTAGCGTTTATGTCGCCCACCACCGTGCTTTGCCGCCAGCATTACAACACCACCAAGGCTAGAATGGAAAAGTTCGGCGTAAAAGTCGCAGCATTATCCCGCGCCGAGAGCGACACTGCAAAAACGTTAAAAGGCATTGCCGACGGTTCGGTGGATATAGTTTGCGGCACGCACAAGCTACTCGGCAGCTCGGTCAAGTTTAAAAACCTAGAATTGCTTATTCTCGACGAGGAACAAAAGTTCGGCGTGTCCGACAAGGAAAAGATTAAAAATCTAAAAACGGATATAAACGTGCTCACGCTGTCCGCGACCCCCATACCGCGCACGCTGCATATGGCAATGTCGGGCATACGCGACGTAAGCATGCTGGAAACGCCGCCCACGGGCAGATTGCCCGCGCAGGTGTACGTTACCGAGTATTCGGACGCGCTCATTGTGGACGCCGTAACGCGCGAAATTGCGCGCGGCGGGCAGGCGTTTATAGTATACAATTACGTCAACGGCGGGTCGCGCCCGTCGATTGACGAATATACCGCGCGGCTTCAATCGTTAATGCCCGAGATACGCTTTACCTACGCGCACGGGCAGATGGACAAAAAGCTTATGAACGCCGCAATGGAAAAGTTTGCCGAAAACAAGGCGGACGTGCTTGTTGCGACCACCATTATAGAAAACGGCATAGATATACCCAACGCCAACACCATGATTGTGTACGGCGCGGAAAACATGGGGCTCAGCCAAATGTACCAGCTTAAAGGTCGTGTAGGCAGGTCGGACAGGGTAGCGCAGGTGTACTTTACCTACGGCAGCGAAAGCAACCTTGCCGGCGCGGCGCTCGAGCGGCTTACCGCCGTGTCGCGGTACACCGACCTCGGCAGCGGCGTAAAGATTGCCGAGCAGGATATGCGCATACGCGGCGTGGGCAACGTGTTCGGCGCCGAACAGCACGGGCACATGGTAAGCGTCGGGTATAATATGTACTGCAAGCTGCTAAACGAAGCGGTTGCGGAAATCAAGGGCCAGGCGATAGCCAAGCACAAGGACCCCGTGATGAAGGTGGACTTTACCGCCGTCATTCCCAAGGACTACTGCGACAGCGCAATGCGCGTCGAATTGTACAAGCGAATATCGCAGTTGAAGTCGGAGGCCGAGCGCGACGAGCTGCTGAACGGACTGAAAGACGCGTACGAAACGGTGCCCGTGGAAATTCGCAATCTCGCAAACGTAGGTTTAATAAAAAACCTTGCCGCCGCTATGAACGCGGCGACGGTTACGCTGCTTCGCTCGGGCGCGAAAATCGAGTTCACCGACGTTCAGGACGTAAAGGACGGGTTCGAAAACTTCGGTGGCACCTTTACCGCAGTCAAAGCACCGCTTATCATATTCGATAACGTAAAGAATTTATTGAGATACTTGGTGAATTAGGAATTCGGAATGCGGAATGCGGAATTATGGGTGGTAATAGCATAACATCACTGCGACGGTTCGCCTAGACCCCTCGGGAGGGCAAAAAACGCTCGGGATGATGGGAGTATAAACATTGCAATTCTTTATATAGAATAGTAAACTATAAATTCACATCATTTCGACCGAAGCGCGTTAGCGCGAAGTGGAGAAATGAGGGCAAAAAAGGCGTTAGCCGCACAATTAATTAAATAAAATATTTTCCTTCAATTCAGAATTCATAATTCCGAATTCCGAATTAAAAAACGGAGTTTTTATGTACGAAACATACGAACAGTGCAAAGCCGAATTACTGAAAAACGTCGACAAAAAGTACGACGACTTCAACAATCCTATCGTTAATTGCGAGGGATATCCCACCCTCGGCATACGCACGCCTATAATAAAAAAGTTGGCAAAGTCGGTGCCGATTGCGGCGCGGGATAACGTGCTTAGCGGATTTTTTGAAGATAAAGATTTGTCGTACGATACCGTGTTATTCGCGGGCGCACTTGCCGCGCGCAAGGGGGATTACTCTAAGTCACGCGAATATTTGTCGCGGCTTGTCCCGATGTTCCGTTCATGGGCGCACGTCGACTGTGTTACGCCCTGTTTGGATTGGGCGGATAAGCAAACGGTGTGGAATGATTTCCGCTATCTTTTAGACAGCGACGGTCAGTACGAAAAGCGGTTCTACGTAATGATCATGTTCTCTTGCTGTCTTTGCGACGAGTATATAGACAGAATTTTGGAAACCTTGCGGCACAACGTTACTTACGGACAGTATTACGTGGATATGGCGGCGGCATGGTTGCTTGCCGAATGTCTTGTCAAGTATTACGACAAAACGCTGCCGTTGTTCACAAATCAAACCTTTCCCAAGTTCGTGCACAACAAAGCTATCCAAAAGGCAAGGGAAAGCTTCCGCGTTTTGCCCGATACCAAAGCGTACCTAAACACGCTAAAAGTAAAGTAATATTACTGTGTCGGTACCTCGCAAACGATTGACAAGCAGGCGAGTGTTATATATAATGTATTTAATTTAATACAGGCAGTTCGTAACCATCCTGCCGTGCGGATTATTCCGCTAAATCAAAACTATGGAGGCAAGAACCGATAGGTTCGGGCGTTTGTGATGGTTGCAAACGCTCTTTTTATTTTCTATGGATAGATATTCTGTTATTACGGAAAAGCGCAAGCGCGAAATAGTACTGCTGCGCGGGCGGGGGTGCGCGTATAAGCGGTGCACTTTTTGCGATTACCACTTGGACTGTTCGCCGTCCGACGACGACAATTTTGCACTCAATGCCGAAGTGTTGTCAAACGTGACGGGCGAGTACGGCGAGCTGGAAGTTATAAACAGCGGGTCGGTGTTCGAGCTGGACAATCGCACGCTCGATTTGATTAAATCGACTTGCCGCGACAAGGGTATAACGGTAATTCACTTCGAAGTGCATTATATATATAAGGATAGGCTTGCGACGCTTCGGCGGGAGTTTGGCGAGTTTACAATCAAATTCAAGCTGGGTTTGGAAACGTTCGACTACGACTTGCGCGAGCGCGTTTTGCTTAAAGGTATAAAGGACCGCAATCCCGCCGTAATATCGGACGGATTTGACGAGGCGAATTTTTTGTTTGGCATTCGCGGGCAGACCGAGCAAAGCATGCTCCGTGATATTGAATTGGGGCTAAACAACTTCGAACGCATTTGCATAAATATAATGTGCGACAACTCGACTGCCGTCAAGCCCGACCGTTCCGTTATAGACACATTCCGCACCCGCATATATCCTATATATAGGGATGACGAGCGGGTGGATATACTGCTTAACAATACAGATTTCGGGGTGGGCGAATGAACGAGCTGTTGTTGATTGTTTCCGTCGTGTTCATTTACGGCGTGGTGTTGCTTGCTTATATGCTGTTCGGCAAGTCGGGACTGTACGCCGTATCCGCCGTCGCAACGGTGTTTGCAAATATCGAGGTGCTTATTCTCGTCAAGGCGTTCGGCTTGGAGCAAACGCTCGGCAACGTGCTGTTTGCTTCCACATTCCTCATTACCGACATACTTTCCGAGTGCGAGGGCAAAAAGGCGGCGAATAAGGCGGTGTACATAGGACTTTTTGCGACACTGTTCTTTTTGGGGTTGTCGGCAAGCTGGCTGTGCTATGTGCCGAGCGAAAGCGACACGCTTTTGCCGTCATTCCGCGCGATATTCACCGCCACGCCGCGCATCGTGTGCGCCTCGCTCATAGTGTACGTTGTCAGTCAAATATTCGACGTGTGGCTATACCACAAGTGGTGGAGCTTTACCGAAAAGAAGTTCGGCGATAAAAAGAAATTTTTGTGGTTGCGCAACAACGGCTCGACGCTGGTAAGCCAGCTTATAAACTCGCTGTTGTTTACCGTGCTGGCGTTTGCGGGGACTTACGACTTTGCTACGCTCATGTCGATTTTCGGGTCGGGGTACGTTATTTTCGTGTTTACGTCGCTGCTGGATACGCCCATACTGTATCTTGCGCGCCGACACAAAATGCGAAAAACCGCATTGCTCGGGCAGTAGCCGCTCTACCTACTGTTGACAAAACAAATTATTGGTGTTATATTGTATCTAAATAATTCACAGAGAGGGATTATTATGAGAAATCGAAAAAGGTCTGTTGCTTTTACGGCGTTGCTTATAGCCGTCATAACGGTTGTTGTCGCTTGCCTTACGGCTTGCGGTAGTATCAGCACTCCGTCTGGCGGAGGTAAGGAGCCAGAAAATAACGATAAGTACTGCTCAGTCGTGTTTTACGTTGGCGAGGGCAGCAAAGTGCAGTCGCAAAGCATAAAGGAGGGTGAGCTTGTAGCTCGTCCCGCATCTCCCACGCGCACGAACTTTGTTTTCGGCGGCTGGTACTCCGACTCCGATTTGCAAAACGAATGGAACTTCGATTTACATACCGTAAGCGGCGATACGCTTGTGCTGTACGCCAAGTGGACGCCGGTGCAAGGCGGTCCGCCCGAACCCATACCCGAATCTACTACGGTCACTTTTATAACCGGCTGTTCCGCTGTCGTGGCGTCGCAGGTGATAACCGTCGGCAGCAAAGTACAACAGCCCAGCGTAACCAACGAGGGCTATACTCTCGACGGCTGGTACAACGGCAGTACCAAATGGAATTTCGCTACCGACACGGTAAGCGGCAAAACGCTTGTTTTACGTGCGCAGTGGACCAAAATTCAAGTCACGCCCAACAAATGCACGGTCGTGTTTGTTACCAACTGTTCGGCGACCGTGCCGCAACAGACGATCGACGAGGGTGGCAAGGTGCAAATGCCCAGTATAACCAACGGGGGCTATACTCTCGACGGTTGGTACAACGGCAGCACCAAGTGGAATTTCGATAGCGATACGGTAAGCGGCGCAACGCTTACGCTTTCCGCGCGCTGGACGGTGGTCGGCACGGGTAATGACGTTACCGTAACGTTTAACGTAGGGCTAGACGCGCGCAAGGCGGGCACGTACAATCCTGCTGCCGTAACCGTAAAGGCGGGCAGTACCATAACCGAGCCGCAGCTGACGCGCAGCGGATACGAGGTAAGCGGCTGGTACGTGGAAGAGGACAGTACTAAAAAGTGGAATTTCGCGACCCAAACGGTAACGGAAAATACCACGCTGTTTGCCAAGTGGACGGCGGGCGGCGGCGTTGCAATAGAATACACGCCGACTATGCAGGACTCCGACACGCTGTACATACACTATTTGCGCAGCAACGGCGATTACGACGGTTGGTATATATACAACTGGAACGGCAACAACAATCAGGATATTAAGAACACGGTGGCAAAGGACGCGTCGGGCGCGGTGTTTGCTATCAATCTTAAAGATTCTATCAATAACGGACTTAACAGAATCAACTTTATCGTAACGCGACCCAACTGGGAAAAGGACGGCGGCGATAATACCGTCACTCTGTCCCAAGCGCAAAAGGTGGGCGGCAGTTATCACTGGTACGTTACGCAAGGCAGCACGTCGAGCGGCGGAAACAAGCCTGTTGCGGCGGCGCCTATCGGCGGCGGAAACAGCACCACCGAACCTAAGCGCGAAAGCATAAGCAACGTAAACCGCCAATACGCCAAGAACTTGCCAGTTATGAGCACGGTAAACGGCTGGGACGAGATGGGCGTCGGCTATCAAATTTTTGTGGCGTCGTTCTGCGACAGCGACGGCGACGGTTGCGGCGACCTTAACGGCATTACGAGCAAGCTCGATTATTTGCAAGGCCTTAACGTGGACGTGCTTTGGCTGACCCCTATACAAAGCAGTGATTCGTATCACGGCTACGATTGCTACGATTATTACAGCATAGATCCCAAGTTCGGCACCAACGCCGACTACCGCAGGCTGGTGTCCGAGGCGCACAGCCGCGGCATGAAGATAATAATGGACTTGGTCGTCAACCACACGTCGCAGCAAAACGAGTGGTTCCAAAAATCCAAAAACGGCGTAGTAGAAGAGGTGACGTACCAAGACGGCACCAAGGCGACCGTCAAATACCGCGACTTTTACCGCTGGAAACAAAGCGGCGGCAACCGCTACTGCGACGCGGGCGGCAATTGGTATTTTTATTCGTCGTTCGGCGGCAGCATGCCCGAGCTTAACTATGACTATCAGCCGGTGCGCGACGCCATGGTGGACGTTGCGGCGTACTGGATGAGCTACGGACTGGACGGCTTCCGCATGGACGCCATAAAGCACGTATTCATGTGGGACGAAAGCGACAACGCGCAGGGCGACGTCGAGGGCGGTGACGACGACAGACCGTACAATTATAATCTCACTAAAAATGTAGAATTCTTCAAAGAGTTCAACTACAAGCTGAAAACCAAATATCCGCACTGCTATCTTTTGGGCGAGCAGCTGAACGGAAATACCAACTTTGTTTCGCCGTTCTATCAGGGCATGGATTCGTTGTTCGACTTTAACACGTACTTCGATTTGCCCGGGCGGTTGGACGGCGGGGCGTCCGCGCAGGCGAATGCCTTCAACAGCAACGCGCAAAAGTACGCAAGCAACAGAGGGGATAGGCCTATCAACTGTATGATAAGCTCCAACCACGACGTAAACAGGCTTAACGCCCAAATAAGCGGCAGCACCGAAAAGGCTAAGCTGTACATGGCTGTAATAATGACAATGCCCGGACTTCCTTGGATTTACTACGGCGACGAGATAGGGCTTGTCGGCAAAAAGGGAGGCGACGACGATTTGCGCCAGTCCATGAAGTGGACTAGCAGCTGGGCTAATAAGTGTACCGCCATTTACGACAACGGCGCAAACAACAACACCAAGAGCGTTGCCGACCAGCTAAACGACAGCAACTCGTTGCTTAGCTACGTAAAGAGCCTGACCAAGTTCCGTAACGACAATCCTACGCTTATAAACGGTACCGCCACTTGTTCGGAGGATAACGGCATGCTCAAAATCGTAGTGACCGGCGGCGGCAAAACTTATACCGTGTACCACAACTTTTCGGGCGGCAGCAAGACGGTTAGTGGTAACGTTGTGTTCGGCAGCAATACCGTACCCGCATACGGCACGGCGATAGTAAAATAAGAATAGGTAATAGTGAATAAGTAAGGATAAGGACTGCGCTTGCGCGGTCCTTTTTCAAGCACAAAAAACGTGGAAAAATTGTCATTTGCACAAAAAACGCCCGCAAAAGTATAAAAAAACGAAAAAAAGTCGAACTTTCTTTACGGTTTTCACAAAACCAACAAATTTGTGTAGTACAATCACAAACGTAAAGAGTTACTCTTTGCAATCTTTTTCTTCCTTTGGTAAATCACCGTATTGTTCCCCCCTTTCAATACGGTGATTTATTTTTAATTCGGAATGCGGAATTATGAATTAGGAATTGAGAATAAAGACAGGATTTAATAATTGTGCGGCTGGCGCCTAGATCCCTCGGGAGGGCAAGAAAACGCTCGGGGTGATGGGAGTAAAACGTTGCTATCCTATTTTAGAATATTAATCTCAAATACACATCATTTCGACCGAAGCGCGTTAGCGCGAAGTGGAGAAATCCAGACGAAGCCGCATATTAATAAATTTAACTATATTTACAATTCCGCATTCCGAATTCCTAATTCCGAATTTACAAAAACTATTGACAAACATATATTTTATAGTGTATAATAACTATTACTAAAATTCCCGACGGAGGAAATGATGAAGTTCAAAAAAGCGATTACATTTTTGCTTTGCGCTGTTATGAGCGTATCCATGCTTGCCTGCGGCACCATAGATATGCCCAACGGCGGCTTAGACAACCCTAACGGTGTTGTCACTAGCGGCAAAACGTATACCATTACTTTTGACGGCAACGGTGCCGAGCATAATCCCGACCCTATGCAGGTAGGCGCCGGCGATACAATGGGTGCAAAAATCCCGGTACCCACTCGCGCAGGCTTTATCTTTGTCGGCTGGTTCGACGCAAACAACAATAAGTATATTGCAACCACGCCGATTACAGGTAACGTTGTGCTTACCGCAAGGTGGGAGTCCAATGCCGCAAAGCTCGAATACGAAAAGAATATTTCGTCTTGGGCTAAGCCGGGACACTTATACATTCACTATAAGCGCGGGGCGCATCTTGAAGGCGAACAAATAACGCCGCCCTCGGCAGGCGTAGGCAGCGGTGCGCCGACGTACAATACTGCGTCGCAATCGAGCGTGTATGGCGATTGGGGCTTGTGGTGCTGGCCTAAAAACGGCGAGGGCAGGACGTTCAATCTTGCTTGGATAGACGAGTCCGGCGCCGTTTACGACGTTGACCTTACCCAAGAATATCATGACGCGGGCTGGAACGGCGATGTTGTCCCCGGCGTGGCGCTCAACAACGATATGGACTATAAGTCGGTCGACGATATAGGCTTCCAGCTGTTCAAAATAAGCTCCAGACAAGAGCAGGGCTATTGGAAGAACGACGGCGACAACAACTACGTTAAATTAAGCAATATCCAGCGTGCGGCCGGCGACGCTCATTGGTTTGTTACCGAAATGGACGTTCCCCACGGCACAAAGGAGTTTGTCTCGGTCGAAATAGAGGACGTTTACGGCAAAATCCCTGCGGGCTCGGCGATTACGCGCATCAGCGGCAAAGATGTTATCGACAGCACCAAGCCGTCGACTTATCCGAAGTGGGATAAGGCCGTGACCAACAGCAAAACCGGCAATGATAAATTCGACGCCAATACCGGCTACCAAATCTTTATCGCGTCGTTTGCCGACGGAATTCAGGATGACGCCGACACCCCGCTCGGACAGGGTATGGGCGACCTTAAAGGCATTATCGACAAACTCGATTATATACAAAACGACGTGGGCGCCGATATACTTTGGCTCACGCCTTTCCAACAGTCCACCAACTACCACGGCTACGACATCAACGACTATTTCAGCGTTGATACTCGTTGGGGCACCGACAAGGATTACAAAGACCTTGTAGACGAGGTTCACAAGCGCGGCATGAAAATCGTTATGGACTTTGTTCTTAACCACACTTCGGGCGCTAACGAATGGTTTGTCAAATCCAAAAAGCTCGTCAAGGAGCAAAACGTTAAGTTTGCCGACACCACGTTCGACGAGGTCGATTACCGCCAGTTCTACAACTGGATCAACGAGGATCAATACCAAAAGCTCAGCGCCGACGCCAAAAAGCAGTGGTTCGGCGACGAACACGGATATTACTTCTATTCGTCGTTCAGCAGCAGCCAGCCCGAGCTTAACTATGACTACCAGCCCGTGCGCGACGCCATTGTCGACGTTTGCTACAAGTGGATGGAGTACGGTTTGGACGGCTTCCGCCTCGACGCCGTAAAACACATATATATGGTAAACGAGGTTGTAGGCAAGGGCGGAACATGTTCAGCGCCTATATCTGACAATGATGTAACCAATGGCGTCAGCGGCGTTGTTGCCGACGGCTTGTATTCTCACGACCAAAACCGCAACTACAACTTCTACCGCGAATTCAACTACAAGCTTAAATCCAAGTATCCCAATGCGTTTGTAGTGGGCGAAAACCTCGACGGCTGGAACGCGCGTACCGACGATTACTATCAGGGCATAGACTCGCAGTTCGATTTTAACGTATACTACGGTTCGCGTGGTTTTGCGGAAATCAGGGGCATAGACAAGATTGATAAACAAGGCAACCCTGCAGGCGGCGAAAAGCCTAACGCCAACTGGATGAGTGGTGCGTTTACGCCTGCCCTTGAAGGCTATAATATGTTTAAAAAGGTCAATCCCAACTTTATCGGCGGACAGTTTACTTCCAACCACGACCTGCCGCGCGCGCGCAACCGTATGGCGCTTTCCGCGTCCGACGGCGGAACAACCGATAGATACGCCAAGATACAGGGCAACCTTATCGACGATTCGTATAACGCATTGTTCCTGTACTACGGCATGATAATGGCTTTGCCGGGTGTGACGTGGATATATTACGGCGACGAAATCGGTATGGAAGGTATTATGGATTATACCTTGGAGACTGGCAGTACCGACTCGCTTACCAGCAGTGCGCACGAGGATAGGATTTACCGTCAGCCCATGAAGTGGGAAGCAAATACCAACACCAAATTCAAAATCGGCTTTGATAAGCTTGAATGTGCGCTTTCCGGAATTAATGCAACGTCCAGCTTAAAGAGCGTTGCCGAGCAAAAAGCAGATCCCAATTCGTTGCTCAACTGGGTAAAGACTCTTTCCGGAATTCGTAAGACGTATAAGCTTGGTCAGGCTACCGCAATTACCGGAAGCGGCAGCGGCAATAAGATCGAGTTCACCGTCACCGGCGGCACGGGCAAAAAGATTAAAGTCACAATTACGTCCACCGCAGCTGCGGCAAGCGGCAACCATCTTGCC
>CAMWMF010000030.1 GCA_947175335.1 uncultured Clostridia bacterium | reverse complement strand
CCCTCGACCTCCAGCGTGACAGGCTGGCGTACTAACCATCTGTACTACCGGGCCACAAAATGGTGGACCTTCAGGGACTTGAACCCCGGACAAACCGGTTATGAGCCGGTTGCTCTAACCAACTGAGCTAAAGGTCCAAAACCCATGTGCTAAGCTTTAATACTATACAATATAACGAAAAATTTGTCAACAAAAATAACACACTTTTTGAAAGGAATTTAAAAAATTTTTTTATTGTTCCCCTACTAAATTTTCAATATCTTATAAAAATCTCTTGACAATTATTATTTTGTGTGGTAATATAACAATGCTTTGAGCATCCTTAGCTCAGTTGGTAGAGCAACTGACTCTTAATCAGTGGGTCCGGAGTTCGAGTCTCCGAGGGTGTACCAAAACAAAACAGACACGCATAAGCGTGTCTGTTTTGTTTTGAGTATATCCCGAGATGAGTAGCACGCCGCAACAAATATTATATAACGCTTTACAACATATAAAACTATAAAATCAAATAAATAGTTACGCTTTTCGGCGTGCAGTTCGCTAAGCGCTTGCGCGGAGCGCAAAGCTCGCCCGCGATTTCCGCGGGCATTCTCCGAGAGTGAAAGGATTTAATATCTTTAATGATATTGCTTTTAGCCTGAAATAGTGTTATACTGTAAAAAACTGTTAGGCGGGAATTATGTACTATTTACAAAACAGGTGGAAAATCGAGGGCAACAAACTTAAATATTACGGACTGCGCAACAAGCCCGTAATGTTTAAAAACGTCGTCAAGCTTAACAAAAAACAACTGAGCATAATCAAAAGACTTCCTTGCGAGCTTGACTGTTCGGAATTAAAAATATTATCAAATCTAGTGGGCGTTCAAATAGTCGACGCCGAACACAAACGCACGACTCCCCAATCGTTGGACGAAGCGGCATTTTGCTCTAACTGTATCGCCAATGATTATATAATACCGGGGCTTGAATTTGACGAAAACAGCTTATGCCCGATGTGTCAAACCGAAGCCGAAACCAAACATTTAAAAAGCGTCGTGCCTATTAAGAACACGTTTAAAAAATCGAAAAAATCGCGCTTTGACGTTGCCGTATTTTACACGGGCGGAAAAGACAGCGCTTATTTACTTTATTATCTTTCCAAGGTTCTCGATCTCAAAGTGCTGGCGCTCACTTGGGAAATCCCGTATATGTCAGATTGTGCCGCAAAAAGCATAGCGGGTGCAAAAAAGACATTACAAAACGTGGAGTTTATAACAAGAAAGGTTGCCGACAGTGATTTAAAAAAGATATACCGACACCTCTATTCGCTTGCGGACAATACTTGCGCATGCCCGTCGCTTGCTTACGTCCTTTTCTATCCCGAGCTTGTCGCAAATAAAGTGCCGTACTTTGTAGCAGGCAACGAACCCGCACAACTGACAGGCTTGTACTATAATCACATGGCGCCCAAAATGGCGTACACGTTCGGCAACAACAAAGCTTTAAATTTGTTAATCAATATAGGGCGCATACTCACGTTGCATCCCCCGCTCAAAAAAGGACAATTCCACACTCTAGCCACAATGAAGCAACTTGCATACGGAGACAACCCGATAAAGAATTTATCCGGCTACACTAATCCGTTAGTGCATAACGTAGTGGAAGCTATCCACCAAGTTCACGAGCTACTGAAACCGCTAAAACGCGCAATCAGAACCTCGTCGTGGAGCGGAAATATCCCCGCTTTCGTCCAAGTTGATTTTAATGACATTTGCGGCGGCGTATACGACTGGAAACAAATTAAAAATACTATAATCGAGGAATGCGGCTGGGTACCGCCAGATGAGTACGACAAAGGCTTGCACACAAGCTGCAAGATAGAAAAGTGCAAGGAGTATTCACAGTTCAAAAGATTTTACGATATGAAAAGCGACATGATACCGTTCAGCGCAATAGAAATATCATTGGCAAGTCGGGATAAAGCACTGCCGCGTGAAGCCGCACTGGCTGAACTGCGTTCCGCACTCGGATTCAGCATGGAGGAAATACCCGAATGCGCCATAATGAAGGAATATATAGAAAAGTGAACGTCGTAATATACTATTCCAACACCGATCACAGCAAACGAATTGCCGAATATATCGCACAACAATCGGGATTTCCCCTGTCCGATATCTTTGATTTGACGGAATATACCTTTGATACCGCAATATTGGTCTTTCCGGTGCACTGCCAAAACATACCGCAGGCTGTTAAAATCTTGTTAGACCAATTACGCACAAAGGCTTTAATACCCATAGCCACATACGGAAAAATGTGTTGCGGAAATGTTTTGTATGAAATACAAAAACGATACAATCATATCATAACGGCCGCCGCATACGTACCCACAAAACATACGTATCTGCACGAAAACGAATTTGCCGATTATGAAAGCCTAAACCCTATACTTTCCAAAATCAACAGCCGTGAAAAAATAGTAATACCCAAGACCTACAAAAACCCCTTGTCGAATATTTGCAAGGGCTTACGCAGTCGAATGGGCGTAAAAATCTATAAAGACAGTAAATGCAATAACTGCGGCAAATGTAATGCCGCATGCAATAATAATGCTATTGCATACGGCAAAACCAACCGTAAATGTATACGTTGTTTAAAATGTGTTGAGCAATGTCCGCAAAAAGCTTTACACTTTATTTCGCGCTTGCCTATGCGCATATATTTGCGCAAAAAGAAATACGACAAGCTGATTATTTACGTTAAATAATCTTATTACAACAAATCCGCAAGCGCGGCGGCTTTTTTGCAACCGTCTGTTTTGTTTATATCACCTACGTTCAACACGCTCGGGATAAGCACCTCTCCTATTGACTTCCATTTAAGCAATGCGACGGTGCGCTCATAAGGAATACGAACACCGTCCATTACAGACATATCGTCTTCCTCGCAACAAGTAATAAGTGCACATTGTTTGCCCGCAACATCCTTGCCGCCCACACAAAACGAGAACAGTCTGTCTATTACGCCCTTTATTTGCGCGGGATATGAGTACCAATAAACGGGTGTAGTAAACACAACCGCATCGGCTTCCAATATAGACGGCGCAAGCTTGTTAAAATCATCGTCAAAGCTGCAAGCCTTGCCTGTTTTGAAGCACGTTTCACACGCATGACAACCGCCCACTTTTTGCATTGCGGCGTCAAATCTTGTAACGGCATGCCCTTTTGCCTGTGCCGCCTCGATAAACGCGTCCGTCATAGCAAAGCTGTTGCCGTTCTTTCTCGGGCTACCCGTAATGACTACAATTTTCTTACCCATAATAATCTCCTACAAAGTATTTAATTACCGCTTATCATAAACGGTCTTGACAATATAAATTGTAATATGATATGATTATTATGTCAAGTACGCACATTAAAGTGCGATACTAACAAAAAGTATAGTGTCAAAGGTAATCATTATGGAAAATACAAAACGGTGTATAGCTTCCGAAAAGCTATGCGACACGGGATTCAGTTATACCCTATCGCTTATTAGCGGCAAATACAAAATGACAATACTATATACCCTAATGGAATTCACCGTTGTGCGTTACAACGAATTGCAACGTTACATAAAAGGTATTTCATATAAAACTCTGAGCCTGTCCTTAAAAGAACTTGAAAGCGACGGGCTGATTATTCGCAAGGAATATCCGCAAATTCCGCCCAAAGTGGAATACAGTCTTTCCGAACGAGGCAAGTCGTTAATGCCTATTTTAGACGGAATGTGCGAATGGGGCGATAAAAATAGAATATAGTTACTTATGAGCGAACACACAACTAATAACATACGTCACGCAACGCACGACAACGTGCCGCCGCTGATAGACCAAAACAGCACCGTCCTTATACTAGGATCTATGCTTTCGCCCAAATCGGCGCAAGCGGCGTTTTATTACGCTCATCCTCAAAACAGGTTTTGGCGAGTGCTTTTTGCATTGTTCGGCGAGCAATCCTCTACCGACAAAGAAGCAAGGACGAAGCTTGCACTCTCCCACCGCATCGCACTTTGGGACGTGATTGGCAGCTGCAATATTGTAGGCGCATCGGACAATACCATTACCGACGTCGTATACAACGATATTGACGGGTTGCTTTCCAATCATCCAACCGTTACACGCATTTTTACCACAGGCGGAAAAGCGCATGAATTACTCATGCGCTACAATCGTGATATTAACAATCCCATTATATCCGCCGCTGTGCGTTTGCCGTCCACCAGCCCGCAAAACTGCAAGATTTCGTTAAACGACCTTATTGCGGCGTATTCCGTTATACTGTAGTTATTTGGTCAACTCGCCCGCCAATGCCGCCAATTCGGCTTCCGTATCCGCATTGACCGCCGACTTGATTGTGACGATATTTTCCACGAAGGTTATATTCTTCATAGTTTCAAATTGAGCGCGCATGAGCTTGCCCGACATAGGAGCCCATGTACCGTTTTCTATAAACGCTACCGTACGGCTTTGGAAATTTTTACTTTTAAGCCTATTAATAAACAGCTCTGTCATAGGGAAAAGCCCGCCGTCATACGTAACCGAAGCCAATACCAGCCTATCGTAACGGAATGCCGATTCCACAGCTTCGGCGACATCATCACGCGCAAGATCGAACACTTCGACACGCATGCCCGCTTTTTCCAGCATAGTCGCCAACCGCTTTGCAGCTTCCTGAGTATTACCGTAAATGGACGAATACGCCACAGTCACGCCCTTGTCCTCCGGTACGTACGAGCTCCATGTATTGTATTTGCCGATATAATAACGGAGGTTTTCGGTAAGCATCGGGCCATGCAACGGGCAAATGATTTTTATATCAAGCTGAGCCGCCTTTTTCAACGCGCTTTGCACCGTCGAGCCATACTTGCCGACAATGTTTATATAATACCTACGCGCTTCGCAAGTCCAATCTTCGTCAACGTCCAATGCGCCGAACTTGCCGAATGCGTCCGCCGAAAACAGTACCTTTTCGGTCGTTTCGTAAGTGAACATAACCTCCGGCCAATGCACCATCGGCGCAAATATAAATTTGAGCTTATGCTTACCGAGCGACAATTCGTCGCCGTCCTTAACCACCAACGTTTTATCGAAAATTTTGCCGTAAAAGCGTTCGGCAATATTAAACGTTTTTTCATTGCCTACAACAACCGTATTAGGATATTTATTCAAAAACGCTCTTATGCTAGCCGAATGATCGGGCTCCATGTGCGAAATAATGATATAGTCGGGAACCCTGCCCGCTAACGCTATCTCCACGTTGGACAGCCATTCCTCGGTTTTACGCTTGTCTACCGTGTCGAAAACAGCTATCTTTTCGTCCGTGATTGTATAGGAATTGTACGATACTCCGTTAGGCACTACGTACTGCCCCTCGAACAAATCCAAAGTTTTGTCGTTGACTCCAACATATCTAATGCTGTCGGTTATTGCAATCATGATATTACCTCGATATTGATTTTATAAGTTAGCTTAAAAGCTCGTTTTTGTACTTTAATGCGTCTGCTTCGGTTATTTGCCGCACAACTCTTGCGGGATTTCCGTAAGCCAAGCTATTGTCTGGAATTTTACCAGTTACGACCGATCCCGCGCCTATAACACAGCCGGAACCGATTTCCGCGCCCGCAAGTATCGTTACGTTGCCCGCTATCCAGCAATTATCACCTATCGTTATGGGCGCGCCGTACTCACGACATGTCGTTTTGCTCTCGGCGTTAATATACGGATTACGGTCTTGGTATCTAAGCGGATGCTTGGGAGTAAGTATAGACACGTTTGGGCCGAAAAACACATTGTCGCCTATCGTTACAGGACAAACATCCAAAATTGTCAAATTGAAATTGGCGTAAAAGTTTTTGCCAATTTTGGTGAATACACCGTAATCGAAAAATATCGGGCCCTGTAAGTATCCGCCGCTTTCCATATTCGGAATAAGTTCGGCAAGGATTTTTGTACGCTCTTCCTCATCTTCCTCGAACGTATCATTATACTGCTTGCAAAGTCTATGCGCCTTTTGCCTAAGCGACAAAAGCTCAGGCTTGGATGCGTCATATATTTTGCCGGCAAGCATTCTTTCTTTTTCGGTCATAACACTATATCCTAATGCGTATTTACGGGCAAGCCGCTTTCCAAAATATCCGCTGCGGGATTGATATATTCAAACGTTTGCACGTCCATTTTGCCGCCGTCTGCCGCTGCGACAAGCTTTGCGTCGTACGGTATTTCGGCAAGCACGGGTAAGCCGAACTTTTGAGCAGTCTCTCCGACAGCTTTGCCGTCGCCGAATACGTTTATGCGCTTGCCGCAATCGGGACACACGACATAGCTCATGTTCTCCACAATTCCAAGCACCGGAATTTTCATAAGGTTAGCCATATTGACAGCTTTTTCCACTATCATAGACACAAGCTCTTGCGGGGTCGTAACTACAACTATGCCGTCTATCTTGATAGACTGAAACACGGTAAGCGGCACATCGCCCGTTCCCGGCGGACAATCGATAAACATATAGTCGACGTCGCCCCATATGACATCAGTCCAAAACTGCTTGACCATACCGGCAATAATCGGACCGCGCCAAACAATGGGATCGCTCTCGTTTTCCAAAAGCAAATTGGACGAAATAATCTTAATTCCGGCCTCGGTCTTTACCGGGTACATTCCAACTCCGTCGCTTTGCACGTCGCCGCGGACACCGTACATTTTAGGTATTGACGCACCCGTAACGTCCGCGTCCAACACCGCTGTACTATACCCTTTTTTGTTCATAGCCGCGGCAAGCATGGCAGTAACTGACGACTTACCCACACCGCCTTTGCCGCTTACAACGGCTATTACGCGCTTAATGCGCGACAGCTCGTGCGGATTGTCCGTTTGCGGCGCCGAGCATTTTTCGCCGCATGTGCTGCAATTATGAGTACATTCGCCCATACTACTCTCCTTCCGTTTCCGTTACAGGTTTTTGTTCCGAAACGGTAGATTTTAAATTTACTTCACCGACGTCGCCGTCACCGACAGCAACCGTCTGTTGTTCGAGCTTTGTCTTTTTAACGTCACATTCGATTAGCGCCAACATTATGCCGTAATACAACAAATGCGGCGGCATTGTCATAGCAATATCGAGCAAAGCGTTGCACAGCATAGCCAAAATGCATAACGCAACAAATACCCGTTCAGCTGTGAGCTTTGCCGCAAACGTCAGCCTTACAGTCCTGTATCTGTGATATAAATACGCCGCAAGCCCGACGATGCCGGCACAATACAAGTAAGTCAACGGCGTACAATGGAACGAATAATACCAATTGTTTATCGGCGGCAAATACCAAATGCCCAATCCGAAAATCGGATACGACTTCCAAGCGTCAAATCCTCTTTTCCATAACGAGAATCTTCCGCCCGAAGCAATGTTGCCCGAAAGCAATTTCGTCATCATGCCGCCTATTTGATTTCTGAGCAAAATAATACCGATAATCGCTATAACGGCGGCAATACCGAACGATATCCAATATCCAAGTCTACCCGTTTTCTTTTTGAAGCATAACGCAATCGCCACAATAGCAGTACCGGGGACAGCAACAACCAGCGACGCTCGCGAATACGTCCAAAATATCGCCATAAGCTCGATTACTATCGCTATCAAAAACAAGTATCCGTGTTTGTAAACGTAAACCATGTAGAAGGTTATCGGCAATGCAATCACGACAAACGCCGCGGCAGTATTGGAAATAGCGTAACCGAATGTGATCTTATTTTTATCGGCATAGCTTATACTGAAACTCGTAAATTTAAGATCGTACATCACGTATTGTTTTAACACTGCGGCAAGTATAACTACCGACACAGTAATCATTGTCCATGCAAAATATTCTATGCTCTTTCTACCCTCATACTCGCCGCAATTAATCAACAACGTGTACGGTAAAAACATCGTAACCGATATTGCAAGCGCCATACCTACGCCCGTCCAAGACATTGACGGCGCACCAAGCCCACCTACAACCAAAAAGCCGCTGACCAATGCAAGCGAAATAGTCAGATATCCGCGCTTAAACATAGACCGCCACTTTTTGTAATAAACAAGATTAAAAACGAATGCTACGAGTATAATAACGAGAAGTATACATAGCACTGCGATATAAAGCGGTTTGCCGAAATAACCCGACTGCGGTTTGGTTTCTTCGGACATTACGAACATGCACATTGTTAAAAACGGCACCAAAACGAACGAATTTTTGCAAAACAACAACGCAGGCACGAGCAAAACAGTTAGCAAAACAGCACCCACAACAGGCATATCAAAAGTATGTGCAAGAATACAAACCATACCGTAAGCAACGATATACCAAACGGAATTGCACAGTTTGTCTGCAACACTTCCGAATTTGCTATTGACCATTTTGTCAAACTTTTCTTTCATCTTGATTATTGTAACATTATTATGCTATTTCGTCAACAAAAAGCAAAAGATTATATGAATTATTTAAATTTGATTTTATCTTCGGATAACCGCTTTGCAAACGAAAGCAATAATTCGTTTGCGGCGGCTGCGTCGTCGCCGCTCCAAGTAAGAGAAAAGCAGTGATTAGATCCGGCATAGCGCGCTGAAAAACTCTCGTTGTATATTCCGTTTTTATTTAAAGTATCTAGCATAACGTCGCCTTGACCTTTGCAAAAAACGTCGTTATCCGAATAAATAATAAACGTTGGCGGATAGCCCTTGCCAATAAGTTCGGACGGCATACAAACTTCGCGGTACTTATACGTATCAAAATCGTTCGGTTTTATCCCCGCAAAGCTTAGAAGCACTCCGTTGGACAAACCAAACGGATATCTTGTTTTCAAAACAGTATCCATATCGTAAATACCGCAGTTTAACAACGCGCCGAAAAATTTGAATTTCGGGGAAAAGTCAAAAACGGATTTAATCTTATCCGAACAATTAAATGAAGCAGCCATTGCCGCATAATATCCGCCTGCACTATCCCCACCGACAAAAATCCTATCTCGGTCTATGTTATATTCATCGGCGTTGTCGTATACAAAATTTGCCGCTGACACAATGTGCTTTAACGGTTCGGGGAATGTATACTTTGGCGCAAGTCCGTAATTGACGCAAAACACACTAAAACCGTTTAGTGCAAAAAATTGCGAACGCCCTTTTCGATATTTCTTATCACCTGCCGAAAAACCGCCACCATGAATCAATATTATAGCCGGCTGTTTCTCATCGCTTTTTGTACGGTAAAAATCGAGCTTGCACACCGACGACAACGATTTGTCGTAAACAATATCCGACTGTACATCGAGTGTTTTAATGTTATCTCTATTCACGTACGGACAGGCGTTTTGCGAAAGCGCAAACAAAATGTCTATGGCGCGAAACAGCTTTTTAGTTTGGCGTACTGCTCGCTTACGTTTACGCTTTTCCCACCCGGTCAAATTAGGATGCTCATAAGTAGAATCGTTCAATATCGCTTCGTCATGCTTACGCACGCGTTCTACGTCGTCCATTTGATTGTTATCGTCTCTATATTCCATAATTACCTCATGCATATTCTAACACAGTTGTCGGTAAAAATAACATTTCAAAAGGTATTAAACATTTTTGCCCAGCTCATACGCTTGGTCGATAAAGCGCGTACCATTAATTTCGCCTTTATCTGTAACACCCACGCCGCGAACAACACCCTTAATGCTTACGCCGTCAAAACAATCTACCCAGCCCTGCACGGCGGTAATTGCCCCGTCCATAGCTTTTTCATCCTCATCAGCCGCGGTAGCAAGCAAATAAACATCCGTAAACTTGTTTTGACGCGGATAAAGCGGGTTTAGCCTGTCTAAAAAGGTCTTTAATTGCCCACACACAGAATAGAAATAAACAGGCGTTGCAAATGCCAAAACGTCGGCATTTTGAAGCTTTTCGTAAAATCCGTTCATACCGTCGTTAAGCACGCAAGAGTCATGCGACTGACAGTACAAGCAGCCTGTGCAATACTTTAAATTCAGCTCGCGCACATTCAAAACCTCAACGTCATTACCTGTTGACAAAGCACCATCGGCAAACGCCTTTGCCAAAAGCTCCGAATTTCCGTCCTTGCGCGGCGAGCTCGTTATTATTATTACCTTTTTCATATTTTCTCCTTAATTTAATTGCATTATAGCACAGCAAAACAAAAATTGCAATGTTTATATCAAATCCGGACAGTTAAAAAGACAAAGCAAAGCTTTGTCTTTTGTATTATACTATTTATTTGACGAACCAACCGTTAAGCCAACATACCACTACGGCGGCGGCAAGTCCGAATCCGACGACTATCGCCAATATTCGCGGCAAGTACGCAACAAACCAAGCGCGCATCATGGCGCGAGTTTCTTTGCGCGTGGGACGATCTTCCTTGGCGACTTTTTTGTCCGCCTTGGTGGGACGATACCAAGGAAATCCGTCTACGTTCATGTCCACGATCGTTCTACCGTCATCATCGGCGTACTGTTTCTTTTTCTTGCCCAAAGCTTCCCTCTCAGTCCTGAGGATACAAATGGCACGCGCACATATGTCCGTTGCCGTAATCCTTAAACTTAGGTTCTACATGCTTACACACTTCCATACACCGCGAACAACGCGTGTGGAACTTGCAGCCCGACGGCGGATTGGCAGGACTGGGTATATCGCCTTGTAACACAATGCGGTTACCCTTGTAATGCGGGTCCGGTACAGGCACGGCTGAAAGCAACGCATGAGTATACGGATGCATAGGATTGTTAAAGATGTCCTTTTCGTCGCCCATCTCGACAAACTTGCCCAAATACATAACGCCGACTCTGTCCGAAATATGCTGAACAACGCTCAAATCGTGCGAAATAAACAAGTACGTCAAGCCAAGATCGCGCTGTAATTCTTTGAGCAGGTTGATTACCTGAGCCTGGATAGACACGTCAAGCGCCGATACGGGCTCGTCGCAAACGACAAACTTAGGTTTGACTGCAAGCGCACGAGCAATACAAATACGCTGGCGCTGACCGCCCGAAAACTCGTGCGGATATCTGTCGAAGTAAAAATCCTGCAAACCGCACTTGCGCATAATGTCTATAACATAATCGCGATATTCCGATTTTGGCACTATATTGTGGACCTTAACCGCTTCGCCGATAATTTGACCTACCGGACTGCGCGGAGGAAGACTGCCGTACGGATCTTGGAATATTATTTGCATTTGCGTGCGGAACTTGCGCAACGCGCTCGGCTTTAACGCCGTTATTTCAGTCCCTTCAAAAAACACCTTACCATCGGTGATGTCGAATAGGCGCAGTATACTCCTACCCATTGTGCTTTTTCCGCAACCGCTTTCGCCGACTATGCCGAGCGTTTCACCGCGCTTAACCTTAAAGCTAACGCCGTTAACCGCCTTGACATACGTCTTATCGAGTATTATTTTTCTTTTAAACTGAGTGACTTTCGTCTTTTCGTCGCCGTTGTCATCCTTGTCGTCCTCGGCAGCATTTGTTGCGCCGTCGGGAGCTACATCAGATTTTTCGACCGGCGTTTCGGGCGCGACAATACTGTCGTCGCCTTCGGGAAGCTCGACGGAGGATGCGGCATTTTGCATAGCAGTAGATGCGGGATCGGGATTATTCAATACCGGAACTTTTACGAGCTTAAATTCTTTTCTTGTCAAAAAGTATTTCTTTAAGTCGACAACTTCCAATATATAATCGTCGGTTTTCGCACCGTCTTGCGTTGCCTCGCCGTTTATAACTTCGGGTTTGATTTCTTCCGACATTACTTATTCTCCTTCTCGACGGACTTCTTTTGAGCGGGCTTTTTTGCTGTTGTAGCTTTGGCGGCAGTTGATTTTGTTGCGCTACCGGACTTGGCGGTTGTGGATTTTTTTGCACCGCTTGACTTAGCAGCTGTCGATTTAGCACCACCCGTCTTGGATGTAGCGGATTTTGCACCACCCGATTTAGCCGTAGCAGTCTTTGCGCCACTCGTCTTGGCGTCCTTTTTGGTACCGCTTGTTTTAGTAGCTGTCGATTTAGTCGAAGTCGTTTTGGATTTAGCGGCAGTAGTCTTTTTTACAATTGTAATATTAGGCTCTTTTGCCGTCTTTTTAGACTTTGTTGTGGGCTTGGACTCAGCCTGAGTAGCGTCGGAGGCTTCGGCGGGAGTCTGCTCTGTTTGCTCTGTCGTAGCCACGTCATCGGTAGTTGCTTGTTCGGCTTGCTGCGCTTTTAAAGCCTCGCTTTCGGCTTTTTCCTTTAGCGCACGGTCTTTGGCGTTTATAGACGCCATACGCGCTTCGTCGGCGCAATAGCAAGCAACGTAGTGCGTGTCCGACACCTTGACAAGCGGCGGATACTCTCCATTGCAGTCTTCTATACAACTTTCGCAACGATCCTTAAAGTAACAATACTTAGGCATATCAATCGGGTTGGGAACCTGACCTTTTATGCTGTACAGTTCCTCTACATCCCTATTGATAACAGGCTTGCTCTTTTGCAATCCTACTGTATACGGATGCAGCGGCGTGTCGAATATATCCTCAACAGTGCCCTTTTCTATTACGCGACCGGCGTACATAACTACAACGTAGTCCGCCATGCTCGCAATAACTCCCAGGTCGTGCGTGATTATCATTATGGAACCGTTGATTTTGGTCTTGATATCTTTTAGCAAATCCAAAACCTGAGCCTGAATGGTAACGTCAAGCGCAGTGGTAGGCTCGTCTGCAACAATCAGTTTGGGGTTGCACGCAAGCGCCATTGCTATCATAACGCGCTGACGCATACCACCCGACAGCTCGTGCGGGAATCTTTTATAAACGATCTCGGGCATGGCAATACCGACAAGCTGCAACATTTCTATGGTGCGTTTGTGCGCAAGCTCCTTGTCCGCTCCCGGTGTGTGAAGAAGTACGACCTCGTCCAACTGATTACCGATGGTAAACAACGGATTAAGACTGGTCATAGGCTCTTGGAATATCATTGCTATTTCCTTGCCGCGAATACGCTGCATAGCGCGCGTCGGCATTTTGGCAATGTCAAAAACCTTATCTTCCATTTCAAATGCGGGGAAACCGTTTCCGTCCAATGCTTGAACGTTGACCATAACGGGTTTACCGTCATTATCGAGCACCGGCTTGCCCTTTTTGTTAAGCTTGGGCTTAGTTTTGATTACGCGCTCGCCGTCCACTTCCTCGTATTCCCAAATAGGAATCGGCTTGCCGTCCTCGCCTTTTTTGTAGTCTTGAGTGTTGAAACGGATAGAACCGCTTACAATCTGGCCCTGCGGAGCTTGAACAAGCTGCATAACCGACAGCGACGTAACAGACTTGCCGCAACCGCTCTCGCCGACAACGCCCACAATAGAGCTTTTGGGAATGTCAAACGATACTCCGTCAACAGCCTTAGAGACGCCCGCGTCGGTAAAGAAGTACGTGCAAAGCCCGTCCACCTCCAAAATATTGGAAGGGTCGCGCATTTGCGTAACGTAGTCGCTTTCGGAAACGTGCGCGAGCTTTTTCTTTTCAAATGCGCGCGTGGTTTTGCGATTGTTCTTTGCTATAAGGCGTTGTTCTTTGCCCGAAATATAATGAGGGTCGTCCTTGTGAGTGACGTGCCTGTACCAATCCTTTACGCGCTTAATTACAGATTTTTTCTCTTCTTTGTTCTCTTCCATAACATCACCTCTTCATCTTGGGATCGAGCGCGTCACGCAATCCGTCGCCGATAAAGTTGAACGCCACAACAGCGAGAATAATTATAAGTCCGGCCGGCAACCAATCGAGTACGTAGCTGGAAAGTATAAGCGGTTCCTTAGCTGCATTTACCATTCTACCCAGCGACGCAACCGTAGGCGGTGCACCAAGGTTAAGGAAGCTCAAAGACGCCTCGGTAAGTATTGTGCCGCCAAGTCCCAGCGTCATAGACACAATAAGCTGTGGCATAACGTTAGGCACCAAGTGTTTGAATATCTTGCGCACAGGGCTGAATCCGAGCGCGTCGGTAGCTATCATATATTCTTGCTCGCGCAGGAATAGTATTTGTCCGCGAACAAGCCGCGCCGTACCCGACCAGCTCATAAGCGTAAGTACACCCATCATAAAGTATACCCGCATTCCCTCGTCTAATCCGGATCCGTCAAAGAACGCGCCTAAGATAAGCATAATAGGTAGCGACGGTAAACAGTTAAGAATATCGACCAGCCGCATAACCAGCATGTCTACCCAACCGCCGAAGTAGCCGGCAAGTCCGCCCAAAATAATACCTATTGCCGTATATACCAAAACGACAAGGAAACTTAGCATAAGCGACAGTCGCCCGCCGTACATAAGCCGCACAAAAATATCATAGCCGGTTTTATCCGTGCCTAATAAGTGCAAAGCCTTTTTTCCGTCCTTGTTCACACCGTAAGTGAACGCAGGGGCATGTGAATTCAAATTGTCGGGTCTGTTAATAGAGACGGTGTAATAATCGCCGTCCTCATAGTACTGGAATTCGTAAAGTATGCGTTGTGCTTGAGAATAGTCAACCTCGTCCTCATCCCACGATATAAACGCAGGGCCTAAAAACGAGAATATGACAACAGCCAAAAACATTACCAAGCCTATAACCGACAAGCGCGAACGGAAAAACCGTTTTAGAACAAGCTTCATAGGCGAAACTATTCTAACGTTATCCGAAATAAACTCTCCTTTGTTTTCGGCTTTTGCCTCGTCCATAGACACAGCTACGGCAACAGACGCCTCGCCGGCACCCGTTTGTACCGTGGGCTCGCCCATCTCGGCAGCCATTACTTGTTCGGTAGCGGCAGTGTTATTAAGAATTTCTTTTTTGTTTTCTTCCATAATCAACCGCCTATTTGGAAATCTTTATTCTCGGGTCGACCAGCATATAGGTCAAATCCGATAGTAACGTGCCAAGTACCGAAAGTATGGCTATAAACATATTGTAGCCCATAACAAGCGGAACGTCGCCTATTTGCAATGCCTGATATGCTATACGACCTATACCGTCGATAGCAAAAACGTCTTCCAGTATCATCATACCACCGAACAGTCCGGGAATAATGCCCGCCGTCATCGTTACGATTGGTACCATTGTATTACGGAAAACATGCTTATATATAACCTTGCTTTCCGAAAGTCCCTTGGCGCGCGCCGTGCGCACGTAGTCCTGATTAAGCACTTCCAACGTATTGGTACGCGTATGCCGCATAAGTCCGCCGATAGAGCCGATTATAATCGTCGCCATAGGCAAAATCATATGTAACAGCAAATCGCCCAAGTCAAAGCCCATAGTATCGCCGGAGGACGTACCTTGCAAAGGTAACCAGCCCAAAT
>CAMWMF010000029.1 GCA_947175335.1 uncultured Clostridia bacterium | reverse complement strand
TCATAGACTATACAACCGCTAAAAATTAGGGGGCATTATGACGAACAATGACAGCAAGAACATCCGCGCAGTAGAGCTTGGCAAATACATAGCGCAAACGCAATGCACGGTGCGCGACGCGGCAAAGCAATTCGGCATGGGCAAGTCCACCGTACACAAGGACGTGACCGAGCGCCTGCCCAATCTCGAACCCGAGCTATCCGAACGCGTGCGCAAAATACTTGACTACAACCTAAGCGTGCGCCACCTTCGCGGCGGCGAGGCCACCAAACAAAAATGTGCACAAAACAAACCGACAGAGCCCGCCGAGTAGTATTTTGCCGAAAGGCATATAATACTCACCTTTTGCGACGTTACGCGACAAAATTACGCACACAAAAAAACTGTCACAAGGCTTTTCTTGCGACAGTTTTTTATTGCGTTATTATTTAATCGTAGAGCTTGGACACAGGCATATCGGCGTATATGCACGATATTGCGGACGCGAATATGGGCGCTACCGAAACGGTGATAAACTTGTCCAGCTTCTTTTCGGGCGGCAGCTCTATCGTGTCGAGCATAAACACCTTTTTGATGACCGAGTTTTGCAGCCGTTCTATTGCGGGGCCCGAAAGCACGGAGTGCGTGCAGCACGCGTATACGTCGGTCGCGCCGCCCACGTCCACCAACGCTTGCGCGCCCTGAACAATCGTACCGGCTGTGTCTATCATATCGTCGAGTATAAGGCAGCGCTTGCCTTTGACGTCGCCGACTATGTTCATAACTTCCATTACGTTGGCTTTGGGGCGGCGTTTATCGACGATGGCAAGCATCTTATTCAGCTTTTGAGCCATTTGCCGCGCTCTGCCCACCGAGCCGACGTCGGGCGATACTACCACAAGGTCGTCGCCCGCTTCCTTTATAAATTGCTCGTTAGCAATTGCTTTTGCGAGAATGGGCGCGCCCAAAAGGTGATCGACGGGGATATTGAAAAAGCCCTGTATCTGCGGCGCGTGCAAGTCCATTGTAAGCACCCTGTCCGCGCCTGCCGTGGTGATAAGGTCGGCCACGAGCTTGGCTGTAATGGGATCGCGAGCGCGCGCCTTTCTATCCTGCCGCGCATAGCCGAAGTACGGTATGACCGCCGTGATCCTGCCCGCAGAAGCGCGTTTTAGCGCGTCGATCATTACGAGCAGCTCCATAAGGTTGTCGTTGGTCGGAATGGACGTGGACTGTATTACAAACACGTCGCAACCGCGAACGGTCTCGCCTATCGACACCGACGTTTCGCCGTCGCTGAACTGACCCACTTCCGCTTCGGAAAGTTTCAAGCACATACTGTCAGCTATCGCTTGCGCAAGCTTTCGGCATGCATTGCCGCAAAATAACTTGACCTTATTGCCGTGTGCTATCATTTGCTGCCTCCAAAAGGATTTTGTTTACTTCGGCGATTAGCCGTTGTAACCGTTGTTGTCGTCGGGGTTTTGCGCGGGCTGCGGCTGCTCGGGAATGTTTTCCGTTTCGCTCGCCGCGCCGTCTATAATCCCTTCCGAGTCTTGGATAAGCCTGTACGCCGAAGGATTTACGTTGCCCGCAGGCGGCGCGTACTTATTGCCCGCCCAGTGCGGAATATTTCTCTGCCGTGCGCGCGCGATTGCCAAAGCTTCGGCAGGCACCTCGTCGGTGACGGTAGAGCCCGCCGCGATAAACGCGTGGTCGGCAATATGCACCGGCGAAATTATATTAGAGTTTGAGCCTATAAACACGCGGTTGCCCACGATTGATTTATATTTGTCTTTGCCGTCGTAGTTGGCAAAAACCACGCCGCAACCGACGTTACATTCCGCGCCAAGCTCGGCGTCGCCGATATACGTAAGGTGGCTGACCTTGCAGCCGTCGCCTATTACGCAGCTTTTAAGCTCGACAAAATCGCCTATACGACATTCCTTGCCGATAACGCTGTTGGGACGGATATACGCAAACGGGCCTACGCGTGTGCCCTCGCCTACAATGCTCGAATACAGCCGCGAGCTGTCAACGCGCGCGTCCTTGCCGATTATGCAGTTTTCTATATAGTTGTTGGGCATAATGTGCGCGTCAGCTTTTATGACGGTTTTGCCCTTGATAAAATTATACGCCTCGATTACCGCGCCGCGCTCTATAACGACATCGCTGTCGATATACACGTTTCTGTAATCGGTAATAAGCACGCCGTTGCCCGCATGGAAATTGAGTATTCTGCGACGCAACGAATCGGTTATGCGCGACAAGCTTTCGCAGTCGGTAACCGCCTCGAACTCCCCGCCGCCCGTCGGGGCTTGCGGGAAAAGCGTTTCCGTATTGTAAAGGTATTCGGTTTTGAACACCGAGCCGCGCGGGAGCTTGACTACGTTTGCGTTTTGCGTCGTCAGCTGCCTGATAGCGTTCTCCACAGTCTTTGCGGTGATGAGCGGCGTGTCGCAATATAGCACAACCGTTATCGGCTTGGTGCGGTCGATAAGCGGTTTAAGCTTTTCCGCAATGTTAATCACCGTGGACGACTCGATGGCTTGGCAAGGCACGTTAAGCGTACCCGCCACCCACTCCTCCATCGTTTTGCCGAGAATGGGCAGGTTGCATAAATCGCCGAGATTGTTGTTCTTTACGCGGAGAATAACTCCGTTTATACCGATATTAACCATACCTTAATTATAACCTTAAATTGTATAATAGTCAACTTTCTTCTTTTAAAAAAGAAGAAAGCAAGAAACTTTTTACTGTCGTGTATTTACTAAGTAATTCGTTTTTTGTTGCGCCCGAATAGTTATGTGTCGTTAAAAATTTTTCAACGCCGCTATTGCCGTATTTTGTTAATTCCGAATTCATAATTCCGAATTACAACGTAGCAATATACTCGTCGTACGTCACGGGACGGTCGTACGCCTTGACGCCGTTTTCTATTATGATAATGCGGTTGGCAACCGACGACATAATTTCCTCGTCCGCCGTGATGAACAGAATGGGCGCTTTAAAGTTTATCATACCCTTGTTGAGCGAGGTTATGCTCTCCAAATCGAGGTGGTTCGTCGGCTCGTCAAACATAAGGAAGTTGGGCGAAAGCAACATCATACGCGCAAGCATACACCGCGCCTTTTCACCACCCGACAAAACGTTGGCGGGCTTTAACGCCTCGTCGCCCGAGAACAGCAGTCTGCCGAGCCACGAACGCAAATACTCCTGCTCGTGGTTTTCCGACCATTGATCGATCCACTTGACAAGCGACATTGCGCAGCCCTCGAAGTACTTGTCGTAGTTCTGCGGCATATACGCGGGCTTAATATTTTTACCCCATATTACCCTGCCAGAATCGGGCTTGCTGTCGCCGAAAATGCAGTCGAACAGCTCCGCCACCGAGCGGCTGTTGTCCGTCAAAAAGCCTATCTTGTCGTCGCGCGAAACGGAAAAGGTCACGTTCTCGAAAAAGCCTTTTTTGGTCAGCTTTTCCACGCGCAAAATATCGTTTCCGGGGTCGCGCTCGAACTTGTAATCTATATACGGATACTTGCGCGACGACGGCTTGATGTCCTCTACCACTATCTTATCCAGCTCGCGCTTGCGGCTGGTAGCCTGCTTGGATTTACTGGCGTTTGCAGAGAAACGGGCTATGAATTCACGCAGCTCTTTTATGCGCTGCTCAGCCTTTTTGTTAGCTTCCTTTTGCTGGCGCAAAATAAGCTGTGACGATTCGTACCAAAAGTCGTAGTTACCCACGAACATATTTATAGCCGAATAGTCCACGTCGCATATGTGCGTACATACTTGGTTGAGGAAGTGACGGTTGTGCGATACGACAAGCACCGTCGCCTGTTCGAGCGACTTAATGTATTCCTGCAACCACCTGACCGTCTTAATGTCAAGGTTGTTGGTCGGCTCGTCCAAAAGCAAAATGTCGGGCTGACCGAAAAGGCATTGCGCTATAAGCACTTTAACTTTCAGCTTGGGCTCGATTTCGCGCATTTCCACGTCGAACAAGTCTTGCGGTATGCCTATGCTGTTAAGCAGCGTTTCGGCGTCGATTTCGCACTCGTACCCGCCCAGCTCGCCGTACTTGGTTTCCAGCTCGGCGGCTATATTGCCGTCCTCTTCGGAAAAATCCTCTTTGGCGTACAGGATTTCGCGCTTGCGCCTGATTTCGCTAAGCTGCTTGTGTCCGCAAATAACCGCTTCGCGCACGGTGTAATCGTCGTACGCGTTTTGGTTTTGTTCGAGCACGGACATGCGCTCGCCCTTGCCTATTATAATCTCGCCCTTGCTCGGTTCGATTTTACCCGACAACAGTTTGAGGAAGGTGGACTTGCCCGCGCCGTTCGCACCGATAATGCCGTAGCAGTTGCCGCCTGTAAACTTAATACTGACGTTTTCGAACAGCACGCGCGCGCCGAATTGAAGCTTTACGTTTGATACGTTAATCATTAAATATATTTCCTAATATTTACGTTATTATATTTTTAACAAAAAGCGGGCATATAGTGATGCCCGCCTATTTACTGTGGTTTATTATTCGCCGCGGAAAGGCAGAAGCGCCATGACGCGGGCGCGCTTGATAGCGGTCGTAACGTCGCGCTGATGCTCGGCGCAAAGTCCGGTTGCACGGCGCGGCAAAATTTTGCCGTTTTCGGCAATGTACTTTTTAAGACGCTCTACGTCCTTGTAGTCCACGTGGTCGATATGGCCTTGGCAGTACTCACACACGCGCTTTTTGGCAGGACGGCGGGTCTTGCGAACCTTATCGTCGCCGTCATTGGGTTTTACTCTATTCTTGTTCTTGTCCATGACAATTATCTCCTTGAAAATGATTTTTGTATGACAGTAAAGTCACATTGTATTCTAAGGTTGCAGGCGCGGCGCAGACGGGCAACTGGCGGCAAGCCGACGACGGGCGCGTAGACCCACCTACGTAACCAAGGCGGGTTGTCGCACGTAGCCCGTATCCGACGATGCATGCGACCTTAGAACGGTAAATCGTCGTTATCGACGGGCTGCATATCCGAAATCGGATGCGGTTCTTCGGGCGTATAGCCGCCTTGCATTTGATCGCGGCCGCCGCCTGTGGTGCTACGCGGTGTCAAAAACTCGACTTCGTCGGCGACAACGTCGAAGGACGTACGCTTAATGCCGTCGCGGTCCTCGTACTGCCTGCGCTGAACAGAGCCGTTAATGCCCACCTTGCTGCCCTTGAACAGGTACTTGGCGCAACGCTCGGCAAGCTGACGCCAGCAAATTACGTCGAAGTAATCGGCTACGCGTTCGCCCGCGCTGTTGGTAAACGGACGGTTTACCGCAATGTTGAAGCGGGTAAAGTTTACGCCGCCTTGCGTGCTGCCCGATTCGGGGTCGCGGGTAAGATTGCCAATAAGAATGATTTTGTTCATATCTCGCCCCTATACCCTTTCGATCATCCAGCGCAAAACGTCATCGCTGATGCGCATTTGGCGCTCGATTTCCGCGGGAATTTCGGGCGGTGCCGAAAACTTCATAAGCACATAGTAGCCGGTAGAATGCTTGCCGGAAATTTTGGTCTGAATGGGATATTCGAGCTTGCGCGAGCCGCCGCCCCACTCCTCTGCCGTGACCTCGCCGTACGGCGCAACCAAGGCCTTGAAACGCTCCACCAACGCGGTTTTTGCGTCGGCATCCTGCTTGTCAGACAGAATATAAAGGATTTCGTAATTATTCATATAACCCTCCTTGCGGTCTATGACCCACCCTATGGTGAGTAAGGATTGTGACCATAGTAGATTTAGCCACAGTCGTTATTATATCATTAAAAATTATCTTTGGCAAGCAAATTGACCATACTTCTTTTGAAAAGAAGTATGGTCAATTATCTCTTATCTATTAAAAGTTGACCGTAATGTCCACCTTGCGCATCATATCGCCTACGCCGTCGGCGGACAGAACGTAGCTAAGCAGCATGCGTATTATTCTTTCGGTAACGCATACGTGGCGCATTTCGGTCTTTACGTTAAACTTGACCATGCCGAACGGCGTGGCAAGAACCGTCGTCGTGTTGTCGTCACCCAATGCTATGTCGTACGACATAACGCCGTCGGCCTTTACCTCGGTCTGCTTTTCGCCGTGAGTGACGGTAAACTTGTCCGTGCCTATTTCGAATTGCAACGTAAATCCTTCGGCGGTTTTGGTGTAAACGCCGTTAACCGAAGTCGGCTCGGTTTCGGTTGCGACCGTTACGGTCACGGGAATATTTTCGCCTATTATTTGCTCCATACTGCGCTACTTCCTAAGCACCATTGCTTTTATGTCGCCCACTGCCGTTTTGATTTTGCTGTCGGTATTCATAAGCGAGGCAACCTTGTCGCGCGAATACATTATTGTCGTGTGTTCCTTACCGCCGAAGTATTTACCTATCGAGCTAAGCGGAATATTTGTCATTTCGTTTATAAGATATATCGCTATCTGGCGCGGTATGACAACGTCCTTGTTTTTGCGCTTGCCCACCACGTCGGACTTTTGCACGTCGTAATACTTGCAGGTGCAATCTATAATCTCGTCGACGGATATTTCCTCGCTTTCCTGCGCAAGGTAATCCTTTAACGCTTCCTTGCACATTTCGAGGTCTACCTTGCGGTCGTACAGCTCGGAAAGGAACAATGCCTTGGTGAGCACGCCTTCCATATCGCGCACGCTGCCGGTTACGCGCTCGGCTATGTATGTGGCGACTTCGAGCGATATGCTCTTTTTGTCGGCTTGCGCTTTGGTTTGAAGAATGCCTATTCGCGTTTCCAATTCCGGCGGCTGAATGTCCACTATCATGCTGGACGAAAACCGCGAGCGCACGCGGTCGTCAAGGTCGGGAATATCCTGAGGACGACGGTCGGAAGTGAACACCATTTGCTTGCCCGCGTTCTTTAACGCCTCGAACGTATAAAACAGCTCGTTTTGCGTTTCGCGCTTATTGCTTAAAAACTGCACGTCGTCTATCATCAACAAATCGAGATTGCGATACTTGTCGCGGAACGCCTGACTGTTCATACCGTTTATGCCACGCAAGGATCCGATAAACTCGTTGATAAACGTTTCCATAGACACGTACAGCATTTTTGTGTGCGGGCGCGACACGCGCAAGTCGTTGCCTATCGCCTGCATAATATGCGTTTTGCCCAAGCCGACGTCGCCGTAAATGAACAACGGGTTGAACTTGGTTCCCAGCTCCGCTTCCGCAACGGCAAGCGCGCTGTGGTACACCAATTTATTGGAATCGCCCACAACGAATTCGGCAAAGTTATACCTGGGATTGAGCTTATTAATTTCGGGACGGGTCGCGGAAGTTTCCTGCTGCCTGTCCACATGCACCGATTCGGCAACAGGCTGCGGCACCTCGTCGTCCGACACCAAAACAAGCTCGGACGGCGCTCCCTCGATTTCGCGCAATGCGCGTTTCAAAAGCGGCAGATACCTTGCCGCTACCTCACTTTTTGCCGCCGCGCTCGGCGCGCACAGCGTGAGCATATCGCCCTCCACCTTTATAGGGCGAAGCGGTCTTATCCAAACGTCAAAGCCCAAGGAATGGGTTTCGACCTCCATTATGGTAAGCATTTCCTGCCATACGGCGTTTATATCTTTCATTCGCTATCCTCGCACTATAAGTATACAGCATAACGCGTACAAAATCAAGTACTTATTTAAAATGCGTTACTTGCAGTCTTTCATTTCGACTGCGATTTTGTAAATTTCGCTTTTGGCGACATGGCGATCCTGTGCCACTTTTTTTACCGCGTCTTTCATTTGTTCGCCGTTATCGATATAGTGCTTAATATGTTGTTCTACGGTAAGCTCGCAAAGCGGGTTGCTCGTTACGCCCTCCACCACTATTACGAACTCGCCTTTTTCGGTAATATCCAAATCGTCGCCGAGAACGCCGCGCGTAACCGTTTCGTACAGCTTGGTCATTTCGCGACACACCGCAACCTTACGCGCTCCCAACTGCTCGAACAAAAATTGCAAGTCCTTTTTTATGTCATGCACGGCGCTGTAAAATATAAGCGTACACGGCAAGTTTTTGTACGGCTCGACAAAGCGCACTCTGTCTATATTCTTTTCGGGCAAAAAGCCTAACAACGTAAACGCGCGGGTGTCCAGTCCCGAAAGCACTAACGCGTCAATGCCCGCGCACGCGCCGCTGACTACCGTAAACGGAATGTTCTTTTCTATAACCGCGTCTATAAGCACATGCCCGGGGTCGGACACCGTGGGCGTACCGGCGTCGGACACAACCGCAATATCCTTACCCGATTGCAATAGCTCGATAAGTCCGTCTACCGCGCTTTTTTCGTTGAACTTGTGATACGCAACGGTGCGCGTTTTTATACCGTACTTGTTAAGCAGTATAGCCGTGTGCCGCGTGTCCTCCGCCGCAATTAAATGCACGCTTTTAAGCACGTCCAACGCGCGCAGCGTTATTTCGTCAAGATTGCCGATAGGCGTTGCTACAATATACAGCATTAGTCAAACTCCTTTACCGTCACAGTCATTCCCTGCTTGCCGCCGCGCACGGCGCGAACCATAAACGTCTTTCCGTTGGTATTGACAATCAATTCCTTGGGTGCAAGTCCGTTGCGGTTACATTCGATAAGCACCTCGTCCAACCGCGATGATATGTGCACCATACACAGCGAGCCGCCCACTTTGAGCAGTCGCTTAGCCGCGGCAACAACTTGCGACAGCTTTACGGTAAGCTCGCTACTGGCCTGCGGCGCAACTGACGACGGCTTGGAGTCCGCTTTGTAGTACGGCGGATTACACACCACCATATCGTACTCGGCAGCCGGCAACTTGTCCGCATTTCTTACATCTGCATGGTTAAAATGCACACTGTCAAGACCGTTGAGCGCACACGAGCGATTGCTCATATCGCAAAGCATTGCGTATATTTCCGCGCCATTCACCGTGCAACCGCTTGAAATTGCAAGCATAATACCTATTATGCCGCACCCCGAACACAAATCGAATACGCGGCTGTTTTTGCTTATAAACCTGCTTGCATAGTGTGCAAGCGCCACCGCGTCGCTGCCGAACCTATACCCGCTTTCGCTCTGAATAATATAGTAACCGTCGCCCAGTGGCTCGGCTTTTTCGCCGTTCTTTACGAACTTGGTGAACCTTTCGTCCGTCATATTACCACCTCGGCGAAACTACGCCTTTGTTGACGGTTTTGTCCGTTTGTTTTACGCTGTCGGCAATTTGCATACCGACGATTACCAGCACTTCGTTGCCGCGGCAAATAAGCGGAATCCTGTCACGTAAGCGTTTGGGCACCTTGTTGCCTATAAAGTATTGTTTTAACTTTTTCTTTCCACCGCCGAACGGCGTAAACGTATCGCCGTCTCGCCTGAACCGTAGCGCCGCGCCTTGTAGCTTGTCCAAGTCCACGCACCGCCCTGCTGCCTCGCGCGGAGCAGCCGCACTACGCTCGATATCGACGGCAAGTCCATCAATGAGATTTACGCCAAGTTTAATGGGCGTTTCGCCGTCATATGACATGCGCGGAATATACAGCGCCACACAGCCGTATTCCTTGGCCGCTTCTATGCCGCCAGTCAACTGCACAACTGCGCCTGTGCGCATATGCGCAAGCTCGGTCACCCGAGTTATTTGTTCGCGCGTAATATCGGTAAGCGTAAAGTATTCGAGAGCTTTCCGCACGTAACGCGCGGCAAGCGGCGTAGATAATGCATTGTCGGCAACAAGCACCGCCCCGCCGTCGTAAGTTATTAATGACAAATCGAGTGCGTCATCCAAATAATCACACACGCCGTCGCACTCTTTTGCAAACTCGTTTACCGCACGCACTGCACCGCGGTACCGCTGTTCTATCAGCGGAATGACGTTTATCCGAATAAAATTTCTGTCCGCGTCGTCTATTAAATTAGTTTCGTCGACGACGAACTTTATGCCGTTTTTTTGCACGTATTCGTCAAGCTCGTCGGGGTAAATGTTAAGCAGCGGACGCACCGTTTTTTCCCGCTTTGCTATGCCGCGCACGCCGTCCAGCCCTGTACCGCGAAACAAATGCATAAGGACTGACTCGGCGTTATCCAGCGCGTGGTGAGCCGTTAAAATGACGTCAGCCTTGCCGGACTTAACCAAGTCGAAAAACACACCGTAGCGCAAATCGCGCGCCGCCTGCTCGATTGTAAGCCCGTTTGCGGCGGCGTATGATTTCACGTCAATACGCTTTGCAGTAAATTCAACTTGATTTTGCTTGCAATATTCGCGCACAAACGCTTCGTCGCCGTCCGCAGTTTCGCGCAAGCAATGGTTTACGTGAACAACAATTATATTCTCTTTTTTAACAACGCCGCAATGCAAAACGGCGTGCAAAAGGCACATGGAATCGCGCCCGCCCGAAACACCTACGGCAAGCCTTTTTTCCGAATATTCCGCCAATACCTCGGCAACCTTTTGCAGTAATTCAATCACAAAAAGATTATACCTTATTGTGAAAAAAAAGTCAATAACAAAAGCCCGACGGCATATCGGGCTTTTGTGGGTTAACAAGCTTGATTTTACTCTAAATTTTCCGTAGCTTCTTCGTTGCGTTTTTTCTTGGTTTTAACCATTGCGATAATCGTGCCGATAGCGGAAACCAACGGAACGCCGACGAGAAAATAGCAACCTATATATATCTCAAGGTCTATAGTCATTATTACAATAAGCATCATTGCGGCGACAAGCAAAACGTAAATAATTTGCATAATCAAAGATATTAACAATGTTTTGCTTCCTTTTGCATTTTCGTGGTTATTACCGAAATTGCGCCGACAACCTTTTACCAACAAAACAACAGCAGCTACTACCACTATTGCTAAATAGACCCAAAACGCAATTTGAATTATATTGACAATCATTTTAGTACCGCTTTCGATATTGGCAAAATTATAAGAAAACAAGCTAAAATGCATAACGTAATTTGGAGAGAAATAAATAATTGACGATGAACCATATAAGAAAAACATTACTACGGCAAACAATAGTAAAAACACCTCGGGCAATATAGCTTTTCTCTTTTTTCTATTTGCTTTTTTGTTGACTACCTCTTCCCTTTCGACTGTCGATTCATTATTCGACTTATTGTCATTTTGAGCGGCGGACAATGATTGTTCTTGCCGTGCGACGATTGTCTCGGGTGCAGTCGCACCGTACTTGATATACACTTTGAACGCGCCCAACAAGCACGTAAATATTATGGGCATTATGATAAGCCAAACGGGGCATGCGCCTACAAACAAAGCTTGATGGCTTGCAATAACTACACACGTAATAAAACCGATAAGGAAGTACAATGCGTAGCACGCGAATGAAATCCAATCCGTTTTGCTATTTATGGGCTTACCGTTTTTATACGCCACGTACTTCAATGCGGCGGTTACGACTGCGGCAATCACCGTAAAGACAGCAAAGATGACAAGCAAAATAGACAAGACCGATATAAACGATATCGACGAATCATGTATAATCGCACTGTCGCACAGTAAGTAAATACTTGCGGAAAGGCCTGAAATGACCGACTCGGCGAACACACCGAACAACGATATCGCAAACACCAAAAACAATAAATTGGGAATAAGCTTTATCAAAAAATCTTTTGATTGAGCTTTTGCGGGTTGTGCGCTGCCGTTAAAGCTATATCCGCACTCGCTGCAAAACTTTGACGTTTCGCTTATTTGCGCTCCGCAATGCGGGCAAGTTTTCATACTCTCCTCCTACGGTTAAATTACTTGTATTATATATCGCGTCAATCGGCATGTCAAGCGTACCGACAATCAAGATATAAGACCGTTCATGTAATAAATTTCAATCTAAACCATAAATATATTATAGTACGCTATTAGCGTACTTGTCAAGTAATAACTTACTATTTTGGTATACTGTCAATATGAAAAATACAAAGTTTCAACAAAGATTTTGCGAATGCTTGAAATATGCCAACGTTTCTCAAACTGAGCTTGCCAAAGCCGCAAACGTTTCCAAGCAATGTATAAGTGATTATAAATCGGGTAAGAGTGAGCCAAGCATCGATACCTTATTTTTTATCTGCAAGTTTTTAGACGTTTCGTCCGACTATCTTTTGGGCTTGACCGATTGACAAGATAAATCTACCTTATTTTTAAACCCCTACCCCATTTTTCCATATATTGATTTTCATAATAATAAACCCCGCTGCATTAATGCAACGGGGTTTTGTTTGTGTTTACTGTTTATTACACCGCTTCGCCGTCGGAGTCTGCCGAGTACACCGTGTCGCTGTCGGGCGCGACTGCGCGTTCTACGGGATAAACGTTGCGGTACTTGCGCACGCCCGTACCTGCGGGAATGAGCTTACCGATAATAACGTTTTCTTTAAGACCGATCAACGGATCGACCTTGCTCTTGATAGCCGCTTCGGTAAGAACCCTTGCCGTTTCCTGGAAGGACGCCGCGGACAGGAAGCTGTCGGTAGCAAGCGCCGCTCTGGTAATGCCGAGCAACGTGTGCTTTGCAATGCCGGGACGACCGTAGTTTTCGCGCGCCTTGCTGGACGCTTCGTCGAATACTGCGAGGTCGACCATTTCGCCGGGGATCAAGTCGGTATCGCCGCTGTTTTCCACGCGTACCTTTTTGAGCATTTGCCGTACGATAACCTCAATGTGTTTATCGTTAATTGCAACGCCCTGCGAACGGTAAACGGACTGAACTTCCTTAACGATATATTCCTGAACGTCGTTTCTGCCCTTGGTGCGGAGTATGTCGCTCGGGTTCAACGGGCCTTCGGTAATGGCGTCGCCCGCCTTGATTACCGCGCCGTTGCTGATATACGGTTTAAGCCTTGCGCCGTGAGGAATGGAGTACGAGCTTTCGTCGCCGTCGTCGCGCTTGACGATAACGTCGCGCTTGCCGTCCTTTTCCACAAGCCGCACCTTGCCGCCGTGTTCTGCAAGAACCGCACAGCCCTTGGGCTTGCGTGCTTCGAACAACTCTTCTACACGCGGCAAACCTTGCGTAATATCGTCCGCCGAAGCAACACCACCCATGTGGAAGGTACGAAGCGTAAGCTGAGTACCGGGCTCGCCTATACTTTGAGCGGCTATAATACCTACCGCCTCGCCGATACGGACAGGCGTGGACGCCGCCATATCGCGGCCGTAGCACTTGGCGCAAACACCGTGCTTGCTCTTGCAGGTAAGAACCGTTCTTATCTTAACATGCGTAATGCCCGCATTGACAATGTTCTTTGCGGTTTGCTCGCTTATAAGCTCGTTTACGTCGCAAAGCACTTCTTTGGGGTTCTTGGGGTTGACCACTTTTTCGGCTGAGTATCTGCCGACCAAGCGGTCTTCGAGTTTTTCGATAACCTTTTTGCCGTCGCCCTCGGTTATGGCATAGGTGTCTATACCCTTAGGCGCGCCGTCCGGACAGCAGTCCTCCTCGCGCACGATAACGTCCTGAGCAACGTCGACAAGCCTACGGGTAAGGTAACCCGAGTCAGCCGTCTTTAACGCGGTATCTGCAAGACCTTTACGTCCGCCGTGGGTGGAAATGAAGTATTCCAAAACGGTCATGCCTTCACGGAAGGAGCTACGGATAGGAACGTCAAGCGTTTTACCTTGCGGGTTGATCATTAGACCGCGCATACCGGAAAGCTGAGCAATCTGCTTCATACTACCACGCGCACCCGAAGCAGCCATAAGGTTGATAGGGTTGTACGCGTCCAGCGAGCGTTGAAGCTCCGCGGTAACCTTTTCGTTTGCCTTGCTCCAAATCTTGATAACGGCGTTATAGCGCTCGTCCTCGGTAACGAAGCCGCGATCGTAAAGCTTGTCGATCTTGACAACCTCTTCTTCCGCGTCGTCGAGTATCTTGAACTTCTCCTGCGGTATATGCATATCAAATACCGAAGTCGTTATCGAGCCGATAGTCGCGTACTTGAAGCCCATGTCTTTGATTGCGTCCAGTACCTCGACGGTGATAGACGCACCCTTCTTTTTGAAGGTAGTGTTGATTATGCTTTCGATTATCTTTTTGTCAACGGTAAAGTTGATTTCCGGTTCGAACATCTTTTCGTACGTGTCGCGTACTGCAAAGCCGAGGTCTTGCGGAATGGGTTCGTTAAAGATAATCCTACCGACGGTAGTTGTAACCACGTGACGGTATTTGCCGTCGTGGCAAACAGCATTGGCGGGAATTTCCACACCGCTGTTTTTAATCATTTCTTCGGGACGCTCCACGCGCACCTTGATTTGCGATTGCAGCTCAATAAGGTGGTTGAAGTACGCCATTTTGGCTTCGTCGGCGTCGGCAAATACCATGCCCTCGCCCTTCGAGCCGGGCTTATCCATAGTCAAGTAGTAGCTACCCATGACCATGTCCTGCGACGGCGTACATACGGGCGAACCGGACGAAAGCTTGAGAATATTGTTGGGCGCGAGCATGAGTACGCGCGCTTCCACCTGTGCTTCTACCGACAGCGGTACGTGTATAGCCATTTGGTCGCCGTCGAAGTCCGCGTTGAACGCGCCGCAAGCAAGCGGGTGAAGCTTGATAGCTCTGCCGTCTACAAGCACGGGCTCGAACGCCTGAATACCCAATCTGTGCAGCGTAGGTGCGCGGTTCAAAAGCACCGGGTGATCTTTGATAACCTTTTCAAGCACGTTCCACACGTCGGCGTCGGCACGCTCGGCTATGCGCTTTGCCGTCTTGGCGTTGTGCGTTTTGCCTTGCGCGACGAGTTCCTTAATTACAAACGGCTTGAACAATTCGAGAGCCATTTCCTTAGGAACGCCGCACTGATAGAATTTAAGTTCGGGTCCTACGACGATAACCGAACGACCGGAATAGTCTACGCGCTTACCCAAAAGGTTTTGACGGAAACGACCCTGCTTACCGCGAAGCAAGCCGGACAAGCTTTTAAGCTCACGGTTGCTTGCGCCGTTGATAGCCTTGCCGCGACGGCCGTTATCGATAAGCGAGTCAACCGCTTCTTGAAGCATACGCTTTTCGTTGCGGATGATGATATCGGGCGCGCCGAGGTCTATAAGCCTGCGCAAACGGTTGTTACGGTTGATTACTCTACGGTACAAATCGTTAAGGTCGCTGGTTGCAAACCTGCCGCCGTCCAGCGGCACCATGGGACGAAGCTCGGGCGGAAGTACGGGAAGTACGTCAAGTACCATCCAGCTCGGCTCTGCGCCCGACTTCATAAACGCGTCCAAAATGTCCAAACGCTTGATCTCGCGAAGCTTCTTTTGACCGGAAGACTTTTCTACGATCTCGCGCGTTTTTTCGTATTCTTCCTTGACGTTGATGTCCTTCAAGAGCTGACGGATAGCTTCCGCTCCCATGCCGACCTTAAACGCCTTGGGTCCGTACTGCTCCTGATATTGGCGCAGCTTATCGTCGGTGATTATTTCCTTGTACTGCAAATCGGTAATGCCCGGATCGAGTACTATATAGTTGACAAAGTAAACTACCTGCTCGAGCTGTTTAAGCTGTAAGCCGAGTATAAGACCGATACGGCTGGGTACGCCGCGGAAATACCAAATGTGAGTTACGGGCGCAGCAAGCTCGATATGACCCATACGCTCGCGACGCACCTTGCTGGTGGTGACTTCTACGCCGCACTTGTCGCAGATAACGCCTTTGTAGCGTATGCGCTTATACTTGCCGCAGTAGCATTCCCAATCCTTGGTCGGTCCGAATATGCGCTCGGAGAACAAGCCGTCCTTTTCGGGCTTTTGCGTGCGATAGTTTATCGTTTCCGGCTTGGTAACTTCGCCGTACGACCATTCCCGAATTTTATCGGGGCTGGCAAGCTGAATTTGCATTGAATCGAAATTGTTAAGTTCAAACATATCGCCGCTCTCCTTTAATCTTCCTTGTCGTCGTCAAAGTCGCTGTCCGCAAACGGATCCGCAACCTCGACTTCGTCTTCAAACAAGCTGCCGTCACCGACGTCGTCGTCATCGGCATCATCTTCGCCGTAATCGTCAAGTCCGCCCAAAATATCCGATTCCATAGATATATCGTCATCCTCGGCAAACACACTGCTGTCGTAATGCTTGGGCGTAGGCTCTGCGTCGTAAAGCACCGGATCGTCGTCCATAAGCTCTTTTATGCCTATTTCCTCTTTATCCTCGGTGAGTACCTTTACGTCGAGCGCAAGCGCCTGCAATTCCTTGATGAGAACCTTAAACGATTCGGGTATGCCCGGCTCTGACACGTCCATGCCGCGGATAATACTGTCGTACGTTTTGCTTCGTCCGGCAATATCGTCCGACTTGACGGTCATAATCTCTTGCAGCACGTTTGCCGCACCGTACGCGTACAATGCCCAAACCTCCATCTCACCGAAACGCTGACCGCCGTTTTGTGCTTTGCCGCCGAGCGGTTGCTGCGTAACCAGCGAGTAAGGACCGGTTGAACGGGCGTGCATCTTGTCGTCTACAAGGTGGATAAGTTTAAGCATATACATATATCCAACCGTAGAACGGTTTTCAAACGGTTCGCCAGTTCTGCCGTCGTACATTTGGATCTTGCCGTCTACCTCGCCGTCGGGCGAAACGTAGCCGTTGTCTTTGAGCAGTTTTTGAATGTCGGACTCGATTGCGCCGTCAAATACGGGAGTAGCAACCTTCCAACCGAGCGCCTTGGCAACGAGACCTAAGTGAACCTCGAGAACCTGTCCGATGTTCATACGGCTGGGAACGCCGAGCGGGTTGAGCACGATTTGCAACGGCGTGCCGTCCGCCATAAACGGCATGTCCGCTTCGGGCAATACGCGGGAAATAACACCCTTGTTGCCGTGACGGCCTGCCATCTTGTCGCCCACCGAAATCTTGCGCTTTTGCGCAATATATACGCGAACAAGCTTGTTTACGCCCGGCTTCATTTCGTCGCGGTTGGCACGGGTAAAGACCTTAACGTCTACTACTATACCACCCTCGCCGTGCGGAACTTTAAGCGAAGTGTCGCGCACCTCTCTCGCCTTGTCGCCGAATATGGCGCGCAGCAGGCGTTCCTCGGGCGTAAGGTCCGTTTCGCCCTTAGGCGTGACCTTACCGACGAGTATGTCGCCCGAATCGACCTCCGCACCTACGCGGATAATGCCGTCCTCGTCGAGGTTTTTAAGCGCCTCGGGGCTGACATTGGGAATATCCCTCGTTATTTCCTCGGCGCCGAGCTTGGTGTCGCGCGCTTCGGTTTCATGCTTGTTGATATGAATAGACGTGAATACGTCGTCTTTTGCGATGCGTTCGCTTATAAGTATAGCGTCCTCGTAGTTGTAGCCTTCCCAGCCCATAAAGCCTACAAGCACGTTCTTACCGAGTGCAAGCTCCGCCTGCGATGTGGAATGACCGTCGGCAAGAACCTGTCCCGCCTTTACGCGGTCACCCTTGGCTATGATAGCACGCTGGTTAATGCAGGTGCCTTGGTTGGAGCCTACAAACTTTTTGAGGATGTACATTTGACGGTTGCCGTCGTCCTCGTTTACGATAATGCGCTCGGCGTCTACGTAGTCAACTACGCCGTCCTTGCGCGCAATCACCATAACGCCCGAGTCGTACGCGATTTTATGCTCGATACCCGTGCCGACGATA
>CAMWMF010000028.1 GCA_947175335.1 uncultured Clostridia bacterium | reverse complement strand
TGTATGCGTAACAAAAAGCTGATTACATTGTTAATAGTGGTGTTGGTGCTGGTGGTATTGGCCATCATTTGCGGTGCCACTTTTATTGTTCGGCATGTGGACGCATACAGTTATTACGACAATCCTCAGATAGAGGAGTATGACAAAAAGATTATCGACGCGTCGGGCGTCAAACAAAACAGTTCTATGTTTTTTGTCGACGAGGCTGACATCAAGCAAAAGATCGAGAATGCTTTTCCCGACGTCGAGGTTATCAACATTAAGCGCAGTTTTCCCGATAAAGTGACAATAAACTACGTTATTTACGAGAAATCGTTCCAATACAAAAACGGCGATCAATATTACCAGTGTTATTTGTCGGGCAAGATAGGCAGCGTGTCGGACGCTCCGTCGGCAGGGTATTTTACAATCAAACCGTCGTCGGCGACTTCCACTACGATAGGCAGTTTTTTCCAATCCGAGGACGGAAAGGACAGGCAGTATATAGATACGATAATCAAGTTTTTGCGCTCCAAGGGCTTGGTGGATTTTCAAATAAATCGATTTATCAACTTTATAGATTTTCGCCGCGACGGATATGTATACATCCGTACCAACGCAGGTTGTTCCATAGAAATCCATGACAACGGTGTGGACTTTATCGAGTTGCTCGAGCGAGGCTATGCCGTTTATGCCAAGATGGACCCGCAGTTTACCGACGTTGTTCCGACGCGCGGGCTTATAAAGGTTTATCCCAATTTGAGCCCGACTGCTACCGATTCGGTGCAGTGTGTGTACCTTAGACACAACCAGGTGGAGTACGCGGGCAAGGTTTACACCGACGAGGGTTATTACGCGCGGTACTACGAGGAAGCTTCGCAAAGCGCGTAATCTTACTGTTTTGCAAACTGTCAAGCGATTTTATAAAATGTGTATTTATATTTATTGCACATAAATCGAAGTAAGGTTTTCTTGCTTACTTCTTTCCAAAAAGAAGTAAGTTTTGTAGTCGTACACTTGACAACAACACTTGCGTAGTGTATAATTTCAATCATAGATAGTATTAGGGGTAATGTCTTGAAACAAAGCGTTGCAATTTTGGATTTAGGCACGAGCAAGATAACCGTGTTGATCGGTAGCCGCGGCATAAACGATACTATAAACCTTGACGGAGTCGGGGTTTGCGAGTACGACGGTTATGCGTGCGGACAATGGTTGGACGGGGAAAAGCTGTCGCACTGCATTGGACAAGCCATTGCGGGTGCGGAGTCTCGTGCGCGGCAAAAAATAGACAAGCTTTACGTAGGCGTGCCTAATGAGTTTTCGCAGTGCCATGTTGTGGACGTAAGTATATCGCTCAACAAAAAGCGCAGGGTTACCGAAAAGGACGTGCAAACGCTACTTGACAGCGGCAACCATTTTGACGATCCAAATAGGACGGTCATCAATATGCAGCCCATATACTACACACTGGACAATGCGCACAAGCTGATTGAGCCTGTCGGGATGACTTCCACCAAGCTGAGCGGAAACATTTCCTACATACTCGCTCGTAACGACTTTATAGAGGACATTACCGCCGCGGCCGGCCTTGCGGAAATAGAGGACGTCGAATTCCTTTCCGCGTCGCTTGCCGAGCTAATATTACTGTTTGACGATTTCCGCCGTGACAAGTGCGTCATGCTCGCGGATGTCGGCGCGCTGGGTACGGCGCTTACCATAGGCAGAGGCGACGGCATTTGTGTGCAAAAGTATTTTGCTTGGGGCGGCAGGCGCATTACCGAAGCGCTTGCGGACAAGTTCGGTATACCGTTCAGGCTTGCCGAGCAGTTAAAGCGCAAGGTTATACTGTCGCTCGAACCCGATTATGTGCCTAACGACGAGGTTGAGCCGCCCGTTGTTCAAACCAAGTACGAGGTGGAAGTTGCGGGCGAAATTAAGAGCTTTGACGTTGCCGAAACAAATTTGGTGGTGCGGCTGGAAATAGAACAGCTTGCGCGGTATATTCAAAAAGCGTTGAAAAAGTGCAATTACGATTATCCCGAGTATATACCGCTGTCGGTGACCGGTGGCGGGCTGATTCCAATGCGCGGCGCAATCGAATACTTGTCCGAATGCCTTGCGCATGAGACGGAAGCAGTCAAGCCGTTGCAGCCCATGCTGGACAGTGCGCCGCTGACGTCCGCGCTCGGCATACTCAACATGGTGCTACTCAGCAACCCCATTAACGGGGGAATGATGAATAGATTTAAACGTTGGTTTTCCAAACGTAAACAAAAGGAGTAATAGATATGGTAGATATGCAGTACGGGACGAATTTTCAGGACGATGATTCCAATTCGCCTGTAAAGGTAATGATAGTCGGCGTTGGAGGCGGTGGCAGCAACGCTGTGGATAATATGATTGAAGCGCAGGTAAAAGTCAACGTTTTCATGGCGATTAATACCGACAAGCAGGCGCTTCGCATATCCAAGGCTACGCGCAGAGTGCAAATCGGGTCCAATATAACCAAGGGCTACGGCGCGGGCGCTAATCCCGAAAAGGGCAGGCTCGCCGCCGAGGAATGTCGTGAAACGCTGACAAAGCTTATCAAGGACATCGATTTGGTGTTTATTACCGCCGGCATGGGCGGCGGAACCGGTACCGGTGCTGCTCCCGTAATTGCGGAGATAGCGCACAACCTTGACAAGCTGGTCGTTGCGTTTGTAACCACGCCGTTCAAGTTTGAGGGCGAGGTGCGTATGCGCAATGCGCAAGCCGGTATTGCCGAGCTGCGCAAGTGGGTCGATTCGATAATCATTGTGCCCAACGAGCGGCTCGCTTCGGTTGCTAAGGACTTGACCACGCAGGAAGCGTTCAAGTACGCCGACGACATTTTGCGCCAGGGCGTTCAGGCTTTGACCGATATTATTGTCAACCCCGGCAAGATCAACGTAGACTTTGCCGATATACATACCATTCTCGAAAACGGCGGCGACGCGATTATGGCAATCGGCAGAGCCAGCGGAGCAAACCGTGCGGTGGAAGCCGTTAAGCGCGCCGTAAACAACACCGTACTCGACACCTCTATCGAGGGCGCAACACGTGCGATAGTTCAGGTCGAGGGCAGGGAAGTCAAGATGAACGAGGTTTCGCAGGCTGTCGAGCTTGTGCGCGATATTTGCGCCAAAGAGGCGAATATCGTATTCGGACACGCCATTGTTCCCGAGCTTAAAGACCAGCTGCAAGTCACAATTATCGCTACGGGCTTCAATCACGGCTCGGGCGCAGCGGCGAAACCGCAACCGCAGCAGCCTATGCCTCAGACCCCGATACAGCCGATGATACCGCAAAACCCCGCAATGCAGCCCCGACAAATGCAACAGCCTGTCCCGCCGCAACAGCCGCAGGGCAATGTTCCTCCACTGTTTGCGCAGCAGTACAGGCAACAGCCCCAACGCCCGATTGACGACGACTACGTAAGCATGGACGACGACAGCGAACAGTCGTGGCTTGACAAGCTCAAAAAGAGAAGATAATCTAATCAGTATAAAAAACTGTCACACATCGTGACAGTTTTTTTATGTAAAAAATCGAAAAAACTCATATGACAAAATAGCCGTTAAACTTATAAAAAGCGTAAACCGTTTCGACATAATGGTCAAGACAACGCAAAATGTATTTGCTACAATGTGCGTATTGAGGTTGAGCGCACGTATGTACATAGAATTTGTTATTGCCGATAATCTTTTGCTGACCTACCTTGCGGGGTCGGCTGCGGCTAAGCTGTGTCACAATAGGGTGAGGGTTTGGCGGCTTATCGTCGCATCGGTAGTCGGTACTGCGGTTGCCGTGTTCTATCCGTTCATCGGCTCGATATACGTTTCGATTGCGGTTAAGCTGTGCTTGTGGGTGGCGCTTAGTTTTATTATGTATTTTAAGACGGCGCGCCCCGCAGTGGCGGCGGTGGTGTTTTTGGGCTGCACTTTTGCGTTCGGCGGCGCGTGCTATGCTGTGGAGCTTTGCTTTTGCGGCGGGAAAAACGTAAGCGAGTTTATGGCACGCTATCCTATATGTTTGGTGCTTATTTGTGGCGTTGTTGTGTACGGCGGTATACGGTATTGCATAAAACGTATGCGTGTGCCGCGCGTAAGAGCACCGTACGAGTACGGAACGGAAATTTCGGTGTTTGATACTAAAATGAAGTTTGCGGCGTTTTTGGACACAGGCAACTGCGTATTTGACGCACGTTCGGGACTGCCGGTGGTAATTACCGATATAGATAGATTTACGGACAAGCTGAACACTACGGCAGCGGTCAAGTTTGCAAAAAGCTTGCCCAAACTGCGCACAATTACGGCCAAAACTCCTGCGGGTGAAACGGTTATCTATTTGGTGCAGCCTACCGAAATAGCGGTCTATTCGGACAGGCAGTGGCATAAAATAAATGCGATGGTAGGACTTGTCGGCGGACAGGGCAAACGGTTTTCGGATGTTCATGAAATGCTGCTGTGTCCCGATGTAATTGCGGAGGTTGTATGATACTCAATTCTATACTTGCGGCTATAAAGCGCGCGCTATCGTGCAAAGATGATTGCGATTTGGAATACATAACATCGGGCGACGGCTTGCCGCACCCGCTTGAACCGCAAGAGGAAGCGGACGCCATTGCACGGCTCAAAACCGACCCGACCGTCAAAGCGCTACTTATCGAACATAACTTGCGGCTTGTGGTGTACATTGCGCGAAAGTTCGACAACACCGGCGTGGACGTGGAGGATTTGATTTCCATAGGCACGGTGGGGCTTATCAAAGCGGTAAACTCTTTTGATTCGGACAAGAACATCAAGCTTGCCACGTACGCTTCGCGGTGCATAGAAAACGAAATTCTTATGCACTTACGGCGTGTAGTAAGATTGCGCGCCGAAGTTTCACTGGACGAGCCGTTAAACGTGGACGCCGACGGCAACGAGCTTGTAATGGCGGACATACTGGGCACAGACCCCGACGCAGTGGGTAAGGAGCTGGAAAACGAAGCGGAGTGCCGATTGCTTAACGAAGCGTTGGAACGGCTTAACAGTCGTGAACGCGTTATTATGCAAATGCGTTTCGGCTTGGGCGGTAAAAGCGAAAAAACCCAAAAGGAGGTTGCCGACCTTTTGGGCATATCGCAATCGTATATTTCGCGTTTGGAAAAAAAGATTATTTACAGGTTGAAAAAAGACATCAGTAAAGCCTTGCAAATATAGTCGATTAACCGCAGCGTTACATGACCTTGTTGTGAATTGCGGCTATGGCGGTTTTTTCTAGGCGACTTACTTGCGCTTGGGAGATGCCTATTTCCTTGCTCACTTCCATTTGCGTTTTGCCGTCGTAAAAGCGCATCATCAGTATTTTGCGCTCGCGTTCGCTCAAATGCTCTATAGCTTCGTCTATATCTATTTTGCTAAGTCGGTTTTCGTCAGTGCTGTCGGCAAGCTGGTCCATTACTAGCACGGTGTCGTCGCCGTCGTGGTACACCGGTTCGAACAGCGACACGGGATCGGAAATGCCGTCAAGGGCGTAAACCACTTCGGACACGGGAATATTCAATGCGGCGGCAATGTCGTCGAGTGTTGCGGTGTCGCCGGTTTCGTGTTCTATTTGCTGGCGGGCTTGCAATGCGTGGTATGCCGTGTCGCGCACCGACCGCGAAACGCGGAGCGGGGAGCAGTCGCGCATAAACCTGCGAATCTCCCCTATGATCATAGGTACGGCATAAGTACTAAACCGTAATTGGTAGCTTACGTTGAAATTTTGCATAGCTTTCAGTAGTCCGATACAGCCCACTTGGAATATGTCGTCAACGCTTTGCTTTTTTTGCGCAAACCGTTGCGTAACCGAAAGGACAAGCCTAAGATTCGCCATAATAAATAGGTCGCGGGCGGCTTCGTCGCCGTTTTGCGCCTTTACTATAAGCTCCATCATTTCTTCGTGTTTGAGCTTGGGTAGGGTGGACGTGTCCAGTCCGCAAATATCCACGCGTGTTTTCATAAGTTCACCTCATTCGCTTTTTGCCGAGGTTGTCGGCATAAGGTAAGTTTGGCTATGTCGAATGAGGTTTATGCGGGCTATACGGCGCATATTGCGCTAATGCAGTCGATAAATCGCGAAACCGTAAAATACGATAAACTAATACGTTTTGCAATCACGTCGGCGGCGTGTGCTTTAATTTTGCTTATTCGAGGAGTAAATTTGCCCGCTTGCGCAATCACAGATTGATTTGCTTTTGTTGTGTTTTCTATCGAAGTGAGTGCGGAAGCAAAGCATCGCGCAGCATTTGGCTGCCGACGACGACAAATTTGGTGTAATACCCCGCAGCTTGCTGCGGAACTTGCACGCAAAGCGTGCGGGTCCAGAGTTTGCCCTGGGGTATAATACCTAGTTTATTATTTTCGGCGGGTATTTACAAACTCCCGAAAATATGATATATTTTATATATATCAAGGGAAAGCATTATGGAAATAAGCGAAATGTTAAAGTTTGCCGAACTCGGCAACGCGGACGCGCAGTATAATATGGGCGAGCATTATTATTACGGCAACGGCGTAGAACAGGACTACGACAATGCAGTCGAGTGGTATAGATTGGCTGCGGCACAGGGGGTTGCGAGAGCGCAATACATGCTCGGAGCATGCTATTATTACGGCGACGGCGCCATACAGGATTACGGTAGAGCGGTCAGGTGGTACACGAAGGCTGCCGAGCAGGGGCTTGCGGAAGCGCAATGCAACCTCGGTGACTGTTACGAAAACGGTCAAGGTGTTGTGCAGGATTACGGTAAAGCTGTGGCATGGTACGAAAAGGCTGCGGCGCAGGGCTGTGCAACGGCAGAATATGCTATGGGCGAAGTCTATCGCCACGGGCGTGGCGTTGTTAGGGACGAAAACGCGGCGGTGGAATGGTATAAAAAATCGGCCGAGCACGGCGACGCCGACGCACAGTACGAGATAGGTCAAGCTTACCTCAACGGCAATAGCGTGGAGCAAGACAAAAAAAGAGCGTTCTTTTGGTTCTCGGAATCCGCCAAAAATGATTGTGTAAACGGTTTTTACTGCGTCGGACAGTGTTATCGTTTCGGAGTCGGTGTCGCAAAAAACGAGACGGAAGCGTTTAAATGGATTACACGGGCGGCGGAGCAAGGTCTTGTGGATGCACAGTGCGTTTTAGGCAATTGTTATTACTACGGTGACGGCGTCGATAAAGATTATCTTGAAGCCGTCAAATGGTTCGGCCGAGCAGCAGCACAGGGCGACCTACATTCGCAATATAGTTTGGGGTATTGTTACGAAAACGGATATGGCGTGCCGCAAGACTATGAAAAAGCCGTCGTGTGGTTCAGAATGGCGGCGGAACGGGATTATTCGGAAGCACAGCTTTGTTTGGGATATTGTTACGATAACGGTTGGGGCGTGCCGCAGGACAGAGGGAAAGCGATTGAGTTGTATTTGCTTGCGGCTAAAAATGGAAACGCAGGCGCGCAACACAATCTCGGAGTAGCGTACAGTACGGGAAATGGAGTGTCTAAGGACGTTGTAAAAGCCGTGGAATGGTATAAAAAAGCGGCCGAGCAAGGATATGCCGGTTCGCAAATTAATCTTGGAAATTGCTATATACAAGGAATCGGTGTTCCGCAGGATAGCAAGAAAGCGTTTGAGTGGCATGCAAAAGCGGCGGAACAGGGCATTGCCTGCGCGCAGAATCATATGGGCTATTGCTATATGCAAGGCGAATTAGTTTCGAAGGATAGCAAAAAAGCCGCAGAATGGTTTGCAAAAGCGGCGGAACAAGGTTCTAGCGAAGCGCAATATAATTTGGGTCTTTGTTACAGAGACGGCGACGGCGTCCCGCAAAACCGCACGGAAGCGATTAAATGGTTTACAAAGGCGGCCGAGCAGGGCTACGAGAACGCAAAGCGGGCGTTGCAAAAAATGAATGTATGCTAACAGACCGTCGAGGCGTTATCAGCGCGGCGGTTTTGATATTTCGGGCTTGACCGATTGTATATCGATTTTGACAAATTCGGCTGTATCGGTTGCGACAAGGTAGTAATCTCTGCCGTCGCAGTGGTCTTTGTGTAGCGTGTATACGGCTTGCTCGGTGGTGTCCATCGTCGTTAAATCGCCGAACGTGCGCTCGGAGTGTTTGTGCTTGAATGCCAATTTTTTTGCGAATATAATATACGTCGTTTCGTCGGCGAAACCGTTTTGTCGGCATTGCTCAATCTCCGCCGCATTAAAGTAACGCGCCACGTATTCTTCCGGCTCGTAAATATCGAACGGAACCTGCCCGCTTACGCCTATCGGGTTGCGGCTTACGCCGACCATTACGGCGCGTTCTATCGTTGTAGCGTAAAAGTAAACGCCGTCGACGCAGCCGTTAATCGATTTCAGAATTTGCTCGTCTTGCGTTTGTACGCCGAAAAAGCGCTTTAACGCGAGCGCGATTAAATTGCAACGCGTCGGGCGAGTAAGGCGGAAGTTAGGAGCGAGCGTATACGTTCTGTCGCCCAGCTCCTTTGACGTTTGTTCGTCGATAAACGTATATGCCACGTACGCTTTATCGATTTTATTATTGTCGTTTTGTTCGTTCATTGTTATATTATATAACTCCACGGCTTACAAAAACGGCGTTTTTGTTTTGCTAACGCAAACTTATTTGCTAAAAGCAAATAAGAGCCGTTCGTTGTATAACATCGTGAAAAGCCCTTGCAAGCAAGCTTTTCACTTCTATTATATCGCAGTCGTCGCGATAAGTCAATGCTTGGCGAGAAAGTAAAAACGTATCGGCTTGCATTTATTTCGCGTTTGTGGTACAATACAGAAAATAAAAAGGGATACGGGGAATTATGTTTGATTACGATAAAAGCATTTTTAATATAGTCGACTTGTACGACGCTCTGCGTAAACAATACGAGGCGTATTGCAAGGAGTACGAGGAAAACGGTTATTGCGACGAATACGACGACGAATACAGCGAGCAACACGAAACGCCCGAAGAATGCCGGGAGCGACTGCTCGGCAATTTGTCACCGGGCGAGCAGTTTATTTTAATAGGCTATAACGGACAAGACGAAAAGGTGACTATACCCGAGGGTGTGACAGGTCTGAACATGAACGCTTTTGCAAAAAAGATTTTTGTGCGCAGCGTTTATATACCCGACACCGTTACGGGTATTGGTAAAAACGTGTTCGGCGGTTGTACTGCGCTTGAAGAAGTGCGGCTCAGCGAGAATATGGCCGCGATAAGTGCCGAGGCGTTTAAGGGTTGTACGGCGCTTAAGAGCGTTACAATTCCCGACAGCGTCGAGGTGATACAAATGAATGCGTTCGACGGCTGCGAAGCGCTCAGCGACGTGCGGCTGGGGCAAAGAGTGAGTTATATCGGGTGGGATGCATTTGCTCGGTGTAAGTCTCTAAGGACAGTGCATTTGCCGCAGTCGCTCGAAGAGGTAGACCTTAACGTGTTTTACGAGAGCGGACTCGAAGAAATATTCATACCCAAAAATGTGAAGTCTATAAGCAGCAGTGCGTTCGGCGGTTGCGATAAGCTAAAAAAGATAGAGGTCGATTCGGAAAATCCGTACCATTACAGCCGCGATAACTGCGTTTATCTTACTGAAAACAAGTGGCTGATAGTCGGGCGTAACGACGGGACTTTGCCGAACGATGGGAGTTTTACCATTATATCCGGCGAAGCATTTACCGACAATCCGTTTGTAAAAGAGCTGGTTGTGCCGGAAAGCGTCACTACTATCGGCTCGGCAGCATTTAGGAATTGTGTAAATCTCAAGCGAGTTGTTCTTCCGAACACCCTTCAATCGATTGGCAGATGCGCGTTCGAGGGTTGCACTTCGCTCGAAGAGATAGTCATTCCGGGCAGCGTGAAAGTGATAGAAGGGTTGTCCTTCTTCCGAAGCGGGGTAAAAAGGGTCGTTATCAAACGCGGTGTGGAAAAGATAGACGACAACGCTTTTTCTCAATGCCCGAATTTGCGCGAGATATATATCCCGTCGTCGGTAGTGCGGGCATGGTCGCCAATCGGGTACTGCGGCGTCGATAATCCCGCGACCGTGCGCGTCTACATAGAGGAAAGTCCCGAAAAGAATTACGAGAAGTGGATAAAGAGAGTAGAGGGCTACGACGTAGTTTTGAGTTGCAATCACAATATTTTCGATTGATAATTTCCACTCCGTCGAAAAGATAATTCAAATACAAAAAAATAATAGCAAAATGCGCGCTCGCCGCATATACAAGTGCTATGGAAAACGAAATGACGTATTGCGAGCTCAAACGCCGCGAGGTGATTAACGGTAGCGACGGGCGAAGAATGGGCCATATTATAGACCTTATTTTCGCCGTGGACAGCGGCAAGATCAAGGGCATAATTTTGCCGTACGGCAAGCGCGGCGTGTTCGGCAAATCGCAGGATTTGTTTGTGCCGTGGCAGTGCATCCAAAAAATCGGCGAGGACGTAATCCTCGTCGAAATTCACGATTTGTCGGGTGGCGCGCCGACATGTGTTCCCGCGCCCAAGCCCGAATTTTTGCCTCCTCCGCCCAAAAAGAAGGGGGGCGGCAATAAGGGGTGCGACGGGCAGTGCGAAAAGTGCATGCTGTTCGACTGTGCCGAGCGTTGGGGTGCTGCAACCGCCGAATAAAATTTATATGTTTATCGGTGGACAAACGCGCAGCAATATGGTATAATTAACTAAATCACAATACAGATAGAATGTTCGATAACGATACATAGTAAAGAAATCGAAAAATCAATCTTTGATTGTGATATAATTCATTAACAAACTTATTGCGCAATAGTCGCAATAGAGTTTGTATGACATACTTACGAGAGGAAAAACGTATTATGAAGTGTATCTATTGCGGTAATGCGGAAAGCAAGGTCGTAGATTCGCGCTCCACCGACGAGGGCAACAGCATACGCCGTCGCCGCGAATGTTTGCAGTGCGGCAAGCGGTTCACCACTTACGAGGTGATAGAATCAACGCCCGTGCTTGTAGTCAAGCAGGACGGAACGCGCCAGCAGTTCGACGCGCACAAGATTAAAAGCGGCGTAATCAAGGCTTGCGAAAAGCGCCCCGTCGCCATACGCGATATTGAAGCGTTGGTCGCCTCGGTGGAAAAGCAAATTTACAATTCGCTCGAACAGGAGATTTCGTCCAAAAAGATAGGCGAGCTCGTCATGGAAGGGCTTAAAGAGCTCGACCAAATCGCGTACGTGCGTTTTGCGTCGGTGTACCGCGACTTCCGCGACGTGACCTCGTTTATCGAATTTATCAACGCATTCAAGTAGGGAGTTCGACAGCAGGTATGACGCTTTTCGATTGCTCGGTTGGCAGTAGCGGAACGGTAACACAAATCGGCGGCGGCGAAAATACGCATAGGCGGCTTGTCGATTTGGGATTACTTAACGCACGCTATCACGTTCGGGCAAGGAATAAGCACTCCGTTCTTGTCGATTTCGGGTCGACGTCATGCGTAATCCAATCGAACGTTGCCGCAAATATAACGATACTCGAAAGGTGATATGAAAATTGCGTTATGCGGCAATCCCAACGTAGGTAAGACCACGCTGTTTAACAGACTTACGCGGTCGGACGAGCCCGTGGGAAATTGGCACGGAGTCACCGTGGACGTGCGCACCAAACGACTTTCGCGCGATGCGTACATATCCGACCTGCCCGGGGCGTATTCGCTTTCCGCCCGTACGGCGGAGGAGGGAATAACGCGTGATAATATTTTGTTCGGCGACTACGACGTAATAGTGTACGTGGCAGAGGCGAACAATTTAAGGCGCAACCTGTATATGTTTATGCAGCTTGCCGAGCTTAACAAAAGCGTAGTGCTTGCCGTCAATATGATGGACGAAGCGCGCGGCAAGATAGATTTAAATATGCTGTCCGAGCGTTTGGGCGCGCCCGTTATCGGCACGTCGGTAAAGGACAAGAACCCCAAAGCGGCAATACTCGAAGCGGCGACAACAGCGTTGAACAAAAAGCCCAAAATGCCCGATTACTCATACAGTCCGCAAGTACAAGGACTGTGCCGAGCAATTAATATCGGCGGCGCAAAATCGGGGATTACAAGGGAATTTGCCGCACTCAAAGTAATGGAGCGCGACGAGTATATAGCACAGCTTGTCGGGCATAATATATCGGGCTGCGGCGGGTGCGGCGGGTGCGATACAGATTTGCCGGCACGGCTGCGCTACGGATATATAGACCGAATTTTGGCGGGCGTTGCGCAAAGCGCTACCGTTCCGCAAAGTACATTAAAAATAGATAAAGTTGCGCTGGGCAAGCTTGCGCTTCCGCTGTTTTTGCTTGTAATGACGGCGGTGTTTTTTATAACGTTCGAGCTGGGCAAGCCCATATCCGACCTTTTGGCGGGATTAATCGAGCGCGCGCAAAGCGCGGTGTTGCAGACGGACATGCCGCCGTGGGTGAGCTCACTGCTTGCCGACGGCATTGTGGGCGGCGTCGGTGCCGTGCTCGCGTTTTTGCCGCAGGTGGTGCTTATATTTTTGCTTACCGCGTTGTTGCAGGACAGCGGGTATATGAGCCGCGTAGCGTTTCTAACAGACGACTTTTTTAAAAGGTTTGGGCTTAACGGCAGGGCGGCGTTTTCGGTCGTGCTGGGGCTTGGGTGCTCTGCAACCGCCGTGCTTACCACGCGCGGAATATCTGGCGAGGGTCCGCGCCGCAGGGCGGCTTTTGCAACTCCGTTTTGCCCGTGCAGTGCGCGGCTTGCGGTATTCACGGCAATTTCGGCGTACTTGTCGCTGTCGGGTTTAGCCGTGGCGGCAATGTATATTTTGGGCTTTGCGGCGGCGCTTGTCGTGCTGAAAGTAATGCAATGTTTGTCGCACGGCGAAAGCGTGGACGATGAGCTGATAATGGAAATGCCGCCGTACCGAATACCTAGCGTAAAACGCGTGCTTAGCGTGGTGTGGCACAACGTGCTGTCGTTCTTGTCGCGCGTCGGGTCGGTGGTGCTGTGTGTAAGCGTCATTATGTGGGTGCTGTGCAACTTTTCCGTATCGGACGGATTTACCGGCGGAGTGGAAAACAGCCTTATGAGCACGCTGTGCGGCTTTATAGCGCCTGTATTCGCGCCGCTCGGCTTCGGGTCGTGGCGTGCGACGGCGGCGCTTATGTCGGGCGTAGCGGCAAAGGAAGCGGTGGTATCGGTAATCAGCTCGCTCGGCGGCATAGATACAGTGTTCGGTACGCAGGCGGCGGCGGTGTCGTTTATGATATTCACATGCTTGTACGTGCCATGCATAGCCACACTGTCGGCTATCGCCAAGGAAAACGGAATAAAAAGCGCGTTGCTTTCCGTGTGCGTGCATACACTCATTGCATACACGTGTTCGCTTATATACTATCAATCGGCGATATGGTACGCGGCGGACAAACGCATTTTTTATACGGTGTTGGCGTGTGCGACTGCGTGTATAGTTGCCGTAACCGCGGCATTGATTATAATACGGAAAAAGTACAATGGGAAAAAAATACGAGTTCCAAATAAATAAAATCGAACGGCTGTCGTCGTTCTTGGCAAGTAACGTGCCCTCGCTGTCGTCGGCGCGTGCAGACCTTTTGATAAAAAGCGGCGAGGTGCGCGTAAACGGCGTCAGATCCAAGCAAAACACCGTGCTTGCCGTCGGCGACAGGGTGAACATTTTCGTGCCAGACGAGCTTAATAAACGCGCCGTAAACGTAGCTACCGTTTACGACGACGACAATATAGTTATATTCGACAAGCCCAAACGCACGGCGTACGACGCGCTGCCGCAGCTGTACGACGCGCCGCTTTTTGCCGTGCACAGACTGGACACAAACACAACAGGGCTTATCGTGTTTGCCAAAACCGAAAAGGCATTGAAAGAACTGTCTGACGCCTTCCGCGACAGGCGTGTGAAAAAGGTGTACGAGGCGGTTGTGCTGCCCGCGCCCAAAGAGGATAAAGCAACGCTTACGGCGTATACCAAACTGCTTAGCGACCGCAACCTCGCGCTGGTGTCGGACAAGCCCAAAACGGGATATAAGACGATGATAACGGAGTACACCGTCAAGCAGCGCATAGGCGACGCGGCGGTGCTTAGCGTGTACCCGCACACCGGCAGGACGCACCAGATTCGCGCGCACCTTAGCTTTAGCGGATGTCCGATAATAGGCGAGCACAAGTACGGCGTAAGGGGCGGAGCACGGGTAGACGGCGCGCCCGACACGCAAATGCTCGCCGCGGTGGAGCTCACTTTTTCGGGGCTTAAAGGCGGGCTGGAATATTTGAACGGAAAAACGTTCACAGTAGGCAGCGGATTCGACCTTGGATTTTTAATTAAGAATTAAGAATTAAAAAAGCGGATGAGACTCCTCGTTGCACTCGGAGTGACAAAAGAGAGAGGCGTAAAGCAATTTCTAACGTCACAAAATTATTCGGGTGCTACGCAAAACAAATCACAAAAGCAAACACACGCAGGTAAAAATAAACACACGACACTAAAAGTATTGACAAATTCTTACAAATGCTGTAAACTGTAAAATATGATAGGAAAAGACATAAAAGGCGAGGCAAGAAAAAAGCTCGCGCTTAATATGCACCAAGCAATCATTGTATACACCGTGCTGTTCACGATATTCATCACGCTCATAGCGTTGGTGGTTATGTCGTGCGTAAGCATGGGCGCGGCTGTAAGCAGGATTGCCGCTATCGTAATGATTTGTTACGGCTCGATATTGCTTATAATAGCTATTGTCGGCGCGGGCATGATAGGCTTTGCTATGACCGATTTCTATTTGGTATCGTACCGGTGCCAGCCGTACAACGTAAGGCGACTGGGCGAGACGATAGCGCGTAGCAATATTACCAAGGTTTTGCTTATGAGCTTAAAGCGCACGGTTATAGCGTTCTTGCTGTTGCTGTGCCTTATAGTTCCCGGTGTGATATATTTAATGCGCACGTCGATGGCGTCGTATTTGTTAATAGCCAATCCCAAAATGAAACCGACCGCTGCGCTTACCGCGTCGAGTAAGGTTATGAGCGGAAAGACGGGCATGTACTTTTCGCTGTGCGCGTCGCTTATAGGCTGGTATGCCTTGGGCGTGTTGACGCTCGGTCTAGGCTTTATATTCATATTGCCGTATATCAATCTTGTTAAGACTGTGTTTTATAAACGCAATCTCCAGGGCGACAAGGGCGTATACACAGTGTCGCCGCAAGCAATGGCGTCTATCCCTGCGACTATGGCACCGCAGCAGGGTCAAACCACCCAGCAACCGACAATGGAGGGTGCTCGCCCCGCAGCTCAACAACAGCAACAGCCGATCGGCCCCGCGCCTATTGACGCTTTGGCGGACGAGGACGTAATGGACATGAACGCCGCTATACAAGACTTCGGCGGGGAAGCAGGCGGTGCAGGACAAGTATTTGCACGCGCCGGCGTAGATGCCGTACCCGAAGTGCCGCTTGCCGCGCCTACTGGTAAAAAGGCCGACAAGGCGGAAAAGCAGGGCAAGACCAAGCTGACGCGCGAGGAAAAGCGCGCGGCAAAAGAGGCGGCACGGCACGACCAGGACGCACAAACGCACAAGATAGACGGTACGGGACTTGTGGAAACCGAGCGCATACTGACTACGCAGGAGCTCACCGATTCCGACGTACTCCGCCGAAGCGAGTTGGAGCATATGTATTCCAACGCCGAGCGCAAGCGCCCCGCGGTGAATTACTTCGATATGGTTACCAACGGCAATAACGACGACGACTTTGACGACTTTGGCGTTGTGCCCGAGGCCGACACTCAGCCCGAGCCCGTTATCGAGCCGATTATAGAACCGATTGCCGAGGCCGAGCCGATAATCGAGCCTATGGTAGACGACTTTAGCCAAGGCGACGCGTTCGATACGTTCGGTGCGGACGTGCAGGCGGAAGGCGAACCGATAATGAGCGAAAGCGAGTTTGACGAGTTTTTGCGCAACTTCGACGCAGGTGAGCAAGACGAGCCGATAGTCGAAGCCCAACCGTTAAAAACCGAGCAAACTACAAATAATACCGATAACGGCGGATCGACCGTAGCCGATAGGCGCAAGGCCGCGGAGGAACGTATAGAACGCGATCGCCGCGCCGCTGCGGAACGGCTTGCAAACCGCCGCAATTCATCACCGCAATCTATCGAGCGTGCCGAGCGCATCCGCAGAGAGCGCGAAGAACGCTTAAAAAATCAAAAGAAGTAGTAGGTCAAGGTCATCTTGAAACAAAAACGCAATTATTCATTGACCGCCAAGGAACGCAAGCAAAAGCGTATGGCGGAACAAAACAAACAGGTCGGTAGCAAGTCGTATGTGTCTCGGCCGAAAGTTGAACAAAAGAGCGCCGCTCCCGAACTTAGTGCGGAAGCTCAAATGGCCCAATCGCAAAAGCGGTCTAAGCAATCGACCATTATTGTCAGCTGCGTAGTCGGCGTTGCCATACTGCTTATTATTGCCGCGCTTATCGCTCCGGTAATTATGTATGTGGTAAACCCGTACCGCGGCTACGACGACGTTATTGCCAAGTTTACACTGTCTAACGGCATGGAACTGGAATATGTGATCGACGAGGACGAGTACGACACTGCTGCGACCAACTTTATATTTTTGGCGACAAACAAGTATTTCGACAACACCGTGTTCTACGACGCGCAGGGCGGGTGGTTAAGGTTCGGCGGATACGTCGACCAGCCGCTTTCCAACAACACTTCGGATTATAAGCGCTCCAATCACCGCAGCGATAGCGAAGATTATTGCAAAAATTTCGGCGCACTTCCCAATAGCAAGTTCACTAAGGTTACGGAAAAGTTCGGGTACAGACTGCGTGTGCGTTCGGACGACACCAACGAGAATCTTGTAAAACAACTGGGCGCACTCACGTTCAGGACGGATACCTCTACCGAGTTCCAGTTCTATTACGGCGACTATAGCGAAACCGTACCCAACAATTTCAGCTCTATGACTTGCGCAATGGTAGGTCATGCGCTCAATCCTCAAACCATAAAGAACATACAGGCTATCCGCTCCACCGCGGCGCTCAACTCGCACATAAACGACGGATATCTTTGGAAGCCGCCCACGCCCACTATCAAAATCGAAAGCGTAAAGGTGTACAACCTTGACAGCTCCAAATGGGCAAACTTCGACTTTTTGAATTACCTCGAAGGCAAAGACAGCGACGGGCAAACCCGCTATACCAGCTGGTACGGCAAAGCATAATCCCGTCGGCGTATGCATCGGCGGATACGGGCTACGTTTGGTTCGGCGGCTCGGTCGTGTAGGTGGGTCTACACTCCACTTCGCCGCCAAGCCAACTGTTGCCCGTCTACACCGCGCCTCCGCCGCCGCGGCTGAGCAGTTCTAAACGACGATTGTTTAAAACAACATAACATTAAAACGGCACGGTAAATACCGTGCTTTTTTGTTGTAATGTATATACCGTGCTTAATAGGTCAATAATCGAGCATATGATTATAGGACTTGTATTATTGGGCTTGGTTGCCGTGTTGTTGTTTTTAGGCATAGCCGAACGCGTTTTCAAAAGCTTCGGTGTGGCGTACTGGCTGGCGTTTGTCATGATAGGCGTGCTTATAGGCTGCGCATTTATTCCCACGTTCACGGTGGGCGCCGTACAGTTCAACGTAGCGGGGTTCTTTGCGCCGCTCATATTTTCCGCCGTGTTTTTTGCGCTCGCTTTTCGTATGCGTGAGGTGCGCATGGCGATAATTGTAACGTCTATAACCGCAGCGCTTTTCATATCGGTATGGCTGCTTATCGCGCCTATAACG
>CAMWMF010000027.1 GCA_947175335.1 uncultured Clostridia bacterium | reverse complement strand
GAAAAACGTTGCAGCCGGCGCCAATCCCATGATCGTGCGCAAAGGCATTGAAAAAGCTACCGAGACCGCCGTTGCTCAGATCAAATCGATCAGCAAGGCTGTCGACGGCAAAACCGCTATCAAGCAGGTCGCGTCCATTTCCGCGTCCGACGAAACTATCGGCGCGCTCATCAGCGAGGCTATGGAAAAGGTCGGCAACGACGGCGTTATCACCGTCGAGGAATCCAAGACGATGACGACAGACCTTTCGTTCACCGAAGGTATGCAGTTCGACCGCGGCTACGCCTCCCCTTACATGTGCACCGACACCGAAAAGATGGAAGCCGTTTTGGACAACCCCGTCATCCTCATCACCGACAACAAAATCTCCAATATTCAGGAAATCCTGCCCGTTTTGGAAAAAATCGTCGCGCAAGGACTTAAACTTCTTATAATCGCCGACGACATCGAGCAAGAACCGCTTGCAACCCTTGTTGTGAACAAGTTGCGCGGCACGTTCAACTGCGTAGCAGTCAAAGCCCCCGGCTTCGGCGACCGCCGCAAGGAAATGCTCCGCGACATTGCCGCGCTCACCGGCGGCACGCTCATCTCCAACGAGACCGGTATCGAGCTTAAAGACGCCGACCTTTCCATGCTCGGCAGAGCCAAAACCGTCAAGGTCGACAAGGACAACACCACTATCGTCGAGGGCAAAGGCAATCCCGAAGACGTTGCCGCTCGCGTCAAATCCATCAAGGCACAGCTTGAAAACACCACCTCGGACTATGACAAAGAAAAGCTTCAAGAGCGCTTGGCTAAGCTTGTCGGCGGCGTTGCCGTAATCAACGTCGGCGCGGCTACCGAAGTCGAAATGAAAGAGAAGAAACTTCGTATCGAGGACGCGCTTGCCGCTACCCGCGCAGCTGTTGAAGAAGGTATTGTTCCCGGCGGCGGCGTTGCATTACTCTCCGCTGTGCCCGCTTTGGACAAGCTTGTCGCAACACTCGAAGGCGACGAAAAGACGGGTGCAGTCATCATCCGCAAAGCTATCGAAGAACCGCTCAAACAAATCGCTATCAACGCAGGCGTAGACGGCGCAGTCGTTGTAAACAACGTGCTTACCGCAGGCAAAACCAACTACGGCTACGACGCGCTTAACGGCACGTATTGCGATATAGTAAAGAAAGGCATTATCGACCCGACAAAGGTTACGCGCTCGGCATTGCAAAACGCGGCTTCCATAGCCTCGACGTTACTCACCACCGAATCTGCCGTGTGCGATATCCCCACCCCTCCCGCACCTCCCGCAGGCGGCGCAGGCGACATGGGCGGCATGTACTAAGCGGCGACTTCGTCACCTAAAAGAATAGATAAGAGATAAGAAATAATAGATAAAAATTAAAGTCGTGATTAAATTTCATTCGCCGCTTTGTATTATTATCTATTCAATCTTATCTCTTATTTTTTATTTAAAACGAGGAAGTTATGGCACAAGACAACATATTGCAAGAAAAGTCATTATTGTTTGCGGCAAGGATTGTTAAGCTACATAAGTATCTTTGCAGAGATATGCATGAAACGGTTATATCCAAACAAATTATCCGTAGCGGTACAAGTATTGGCGCTAACATTAACGAAGCAACGTACGGCGTAAGCAAGGCGGACTTTATAGCAAAATTACATATCGCTTTAAAGGAAACCGCCGAAACAGAATATTGGTTACGGTTGCTTACCCTTTCCGATTATCTTTCACAATCTGAAAGCGATTCACTTATTACAGACTGTTTAGAAATCAAACGTATTCTTGTATCGTCGTTAAAAACCTCAAAAGCATAAAAAGCGGCGCACTTGCGCCTAAAACAAAATAGCCACAAAAAGCGGCTGTCGCATTAACGTGACAGTCGCTTTTGTATTGCGTTCAATTATGCCAATTCCAAATCGACAAAAACTTTTTTCTTATCCAAGGACTTAACAGAAAGCCAGTCGAAGCCTATTGATTTTACTTTATCCCAATCGAGAGAGGTTCCGTCAATCAATTTCACTTCTTTATTGTCGTTAAACTCGTAATCGTCCTTTTCGTCTTCGTAATCGATAGCGTAACCGAAAGTAATTTCCATTTTGCCTTTTGCATACTCATACAGCTTTAACTCTCTTTTCGCTTCGCCTATCGGGTCGTTGCAAAACATACCGCCATATCCGTGTTTGACTCCGTCGAAAACGACGAATTGTTCATTCGTCAGCGGGTCTTTTGCGACAATCAAGCAAGGATATTCGCCGTCGCCGATATACGGCGCTTTGCCTATTTGTATCAATTCGCCGTAATAGTATATTTCCAAATCGGTATTACCAGTAGTAGAAGTCAAAACGCTTATCGTTTTTTCCTTCTTTTCTTTGATATTAGTAAGATGATTTTCCAAATAAAACGGTATCATAATAACCTCGCATTTAAAATATAATCTACTCCACACAGTTACAAACTGTGCAACTCACATAAAAAGATGTATTTACAAAAGCTATGCGGAAATAGAATCGCGTCGCCCTTACTACTCCAAAAGCTTGTCGCAAGGCACGCCGAACAATTTTGCTAATTTAACGAAGTTTATCAGCGACGGCACAGCTTTTCCAAGCTCGTAAGCTTGATATGATTGATATGTTATATTAAGCTTTGCCGACACTTCCTGTTGTGTTAGTCCGCTTTTCTTACGAAGCTCTGTCAGGTTTTTGGATAAATTATGTAATTCTTGCAAATCTTGCGATTTTTGCATTGTATTTTCTACCTTTTAGTGTATCCGCACAGTTATAAACTGTGTGGCGTATTGTTGTTATGAACGTTATTAATTTTAGCCATATAGACATGATTTTTAATATACTACTTATCTTGCAACATATGTTTTTTGTTTTACACAGTTATAAACTGTGTGGATTAATTTTATCAATAGTACATCTATTAAGCGAATACCAATGACATTCCATACTCATTATCTACGACATATCATAAGTGGTATAACCGCATTCCAAAATCAATTTTGTTAGAGTGTGAAATCTTTTTGTCCTATCGCCACTCAATAGTCGTTTGCCCAACCAATTACGATACGTCCGTTTTTTAAAATATACCTTTGTTAACATTCCGCAAGTGTAAAACGTAATAGTGAATTCGCAAATGTTTCTTTCCGCAACGCATAAACTGCCGGTGATTGAATTAATTTCATTATAATTCCGTGCGCATTGAGCCAAATCGATTTTGTGGTTGTCGCCGTATAACAATGAGCACTCCGAATTATCGCTACTACTACCCTTGTTAAAGTGAACTAATTGGTCGTCGGTTATTACTATTTCGTCCATATCACTACCTACACGTATTATTTGACTTTGTAATTTAACAGCGTGTCTATATTATCTTTTAGAAATTTCGCATATATCGGTACTTGCGCGTCGGCGTCAAGGTCTTTTATATCCGCAATAAGTTTGTTTATTAGTTCCTCACCGAATATATCGGTAGCTTTTAGTAAATTTCTTCTATTATCGCCCAAAATATCGCCGAACGTGATTACTACGTCTAAACACATCTGCTTTTTGTACGTTTCCAAAATACCCAAATAGTAGTAAACGGAAATCGTTAAATCGTTACGAGTAAACGCGTAATCGGTCTCTGCGTTGCAAGTATAATCTTTACTCGAAAAACCGTAGTCCTTCAAGAACGAAAAATCATCTACTATAAACTTTTTCTTCTTTTTCCAAAACATACTCTGCTCGCCTATTACTTTATATTATCTCGTCGACTACGTTAAGTCCGATATTTTTTGCGTAGGCGTACAGTGCGCGCATATACATGTCGCAAAGCGAATCGGGACTGTGGGCGTCCGACGACACCACAACCCTTGCGTTGTGCTTTAAGCACAAATCCACCAGCTGCTGTGTGGGATACTTATTCCTGTGATAACGCATTCCGTTGGAGTTCAGCTCGAGCGGGATTTTTTTATCAGCCGCAAGCTTGACCACCTGCTCCATAGCGCCTACCATGTATTCCGTCATCTTGTTGAGTCTGTAAAATATCAAATCGGGATGCGCCACCATTGCGAACAGTCCGCTGTCTATCGCGTCGCAAACGCTGTCGAAGTACGCCGCCACCGACTTGTCGTCAGTGCCGTCCACAAACGAGTTGTACATTTGTCCGTCCCACATAAACAAATGCTGACCGAGCACCATATAGTCCAGCATGTCGGTTAGCCTTTTGTAATAATCGGGATAACCTGCGAAATATTCTATTTCCACGCCGCGAAGTATCTTTATCTTATCGCCGTACAGTTCTTCCGCTTCGTCGAACTGCGGCAAATACTGCTTGTCTATATTTTTCGCCGAAAAATACGGATCGTACGTTGCTATCGGCGGCAAGCAATGGTCGGATATGCCGATTATTTTCATACCGTGTGCCACCGCTTCACCTACGTAATCCAAAACCGTGCCGCCCGCGTGACCGCACAGGTAATTATGCGCGTGATAATTGCTTACCAGCTGTATATTTTCCCAATCCTCGGGGATAGAAAAGTTTTTAAGCATAAATCTCTTGTGTTTTCCCATTTTGCGCGATTTGTAATTTTGTGAATAATCGGCTGTATGCCGCACATACTATACGTACAAAGCAATATTTTTTACGCTTTGTTTTCATATATGCTCACTATGGTTTTCCACAGTGAGTTTTTTTTACTCGATTTTGGTAATATTGACCATACCGCCTATCGCTTTTACCGCAGACTTGCCTGCGGGAACGATAAAGAAATACTTAACTGTCTTTTTGTCAGACGACGGAAGGTTTAGGTTGACGGTTATGTTTTGCTTGGCGTCTATCATAAACTCGCCGCCGCCGTCGCCGTCCATTACGAAGTTGCGCACTATAAACTTGCCGCCGTCGCCCTTGAACATATTTATATCGTCCATAATGAGCGCCGTGCTTTCGTCGGTGACTTCTATGCTGTACAAGCGGTCGAGCAGCTTGATGTTAGTAACCGAGTTGGGGCCTTGAACAAAGGTGCCGAACGAAATCGCGTCCTTTAAGTCGGGCCGGAAGTATTCTATATCTATAAGCTCCTGCATGCCTATTAGCGCGAGCATATTGCCGTTTGCCGACAAATACTCGTCGTCCTGAACGCGCTTGCCCTTTGGCAAATACACAGAGTAGTTTTCCACGTTGTCCGTTTCGTTTGCCGACCACAGCGCCGCGCTTTTTTGCGCTATTTGCGCCGCAATCTCGTCCAGACCGTACCGCTTTAAGCCGTGATAAACCAAAAAGTTGACGTACGGCACTATACTGCCGCGGTATTCGAGGTACGGCGGCGTGCGCTTACCGTTGTTGTCCGGCTTGCTGCGCTTGCCGTATTCCCTATTATCTATCGACAGCGTGGGTATAACGTAATCGCCCCAAAACCTATTGGTGTCGGTAAGGTTATTAACTATAAGCGACAGCTTTTCGCGCGAGTCCACCGCGCCCGCGAGCAACGGATAGAACGAAGTCGCGCCTATCGCGCTCGCCCACTGACCTGTGGTATACCTGTTTATATACAAGCCCTCGCCCTCGCACCAAAACGTTTCGTTAATGATTTTTTTCATTTCGTTTTTGGCTTTGGCGTACTTGGCTTTATCATCCGCCAAGTCGAACATGGCGGCAATGCGTTCCAAAACGTCGAAGGCGAGAAGTTTCAGCGACGACAAGTCCAGACTGAACATTGCCGTGGGATTGAATTTTTCCTTTAACGGCGAGTCCGACCATTTGTAAGCTACGTCGTTTTTGCTCTTTTCCGCGACCACGGGCGTAGCTACCGGCGGATACAGGCTGGCTAGCTTTAAATATTCCTTGTACAGCTTTGCCCTGTCGGTTATATGCTTGTAGTTGTGCCACACCGCAAAGACAGCCATAATCTTGTCTTCCTGAGTATAGCTGAGCTGGTCGACCGCCTGTTCGGTGCCCGTATAGCAACCGAGGATAGCCGAGCAGTTTTCGTCGGTGCCGTCCATGTCGAAGTGATTGTCAAGTACAGTACGCTTGGGCGTAAAAATTTCGGTGAGCAAGTACGGATAGTATACTCTTGACCATAGCACGGCGTTTATCATACGCTCTGCCGGTTCGCCGAGCTGACCCGATCCCATCGTTTTATTTACACCGTAACGAAGCTCGGTCGTTTCTATCAAATTTTGTATTCTGTCAAAGCGCGGAAGCTCGGCGTCGAAAATATCATGGTCGCCCACGCTCGCGTACACATACACGCTGGGCTGGCGGCGGTTGATTACAAATTCCATTATCGCTTCGTTGAACGCGCCGTTTGCGGAGTCCGACGGTGGCATATACGACACCGCGTGAAAATATTCCCTGCGACTGTCGTCCTCTACCAAATACCTGCCGCGGTACACGGCATTGTTGTCGGTAAGCTCCACCGTCCCGGGCACGACCGCCATGTACGGACTGCGGCCATGCACCACCGCGCCTTCTATTGAAAGCTCGCCCGGACAGTCGTAACACGGATAGAATATTACGCGCACCCTAAGCTTGCGCTTGGAGCTGACTTGAAGCACGAGCGACCTGTCGTTGTGCCGCGCCCACTTTATGCTGAGCGGACCGGAATTGAAGTGCGCAAAGCTGCCGTCCGCCGTATTGGCGCACGAGCTGCCCATATGCCGCACAAAGTCGTCGTTATCCAGCCACTTTTTGCCCGAATAGTACAATACGCGCACGCCCCACATGGAGCCATGCTTGCCTATGAGCATTGCGCCGTTGATTGCGCGGTAGTCGTACCCCACGCCCATAATGCACTTGCCGGGAAAGTTATCCCTGCCTATCGGCGGGCCGTCGTCGCTTTGCTCGTAAAACTTATCGAAAAACGGAGGGCGAAAGGCAAATCCGTATTCTTTGTTTATATACTTCATTTATATCCCCTCCCTACGCTAACAAATAAGCGTTTGACGGCAGCGACAGCACCTGCTCCGTCCTTGCGCTTATTTTGAACGAATTTTTGCCGACGGTAGCGTCTGGCACAAGGTATACTCGCGCCTTAGACTTGCCGACCGACAGCTGCCAGTTATCCTTGCACAGCCTGTCGAACATATCCGTATTGACCGACACAATCGCCGCCGTGCAAGCGTTGTCGGCAAATATGTCTACCAATCTTGCTTTGATCTTGCGAAGTAAAAAGTTTGGCGCCTGTACCTCGCCGAAGCCGTGACATTCCGCGCACTTATCCAAAAGCAGCGACTGTATCTCTCTGCCCGTCTTTTTACGCGTCATTTGCACAAGCCCCAATTCGGTCATCGGCAGTACGCGCGTGCGTATTCTGTCCGCCGCCGTTTCCTTGCGCAAAACCTCCACAACCTCCTCGTTATGTAACGGGTCTTGCATATCTATAAAGTCTATAACCACCAAGCCGCCGACGTTGCGCAAGCGTAATTGCCGCGCAATCTCCTTTGCCGCGTCGCAGTTGGTTTCGAACACCGTGCGTTCCCTATCCGAATCACCCGTGTGCTTAGCGGAGTTGACGTCAATAACGGTAAGCGCTTCCGTGTAGTCTATTACTATGTTGCCGCCGCTTTGCAGCTCGATTTTGGGCTGTAACAGCTTTTCCACTTCGCCTAATATTCCGTACTTTTTGAGTACGTCCTCGCCGTCTATTACGGTAACCTTGACGGAGCTTGCAAGGTTGTTCGATAAGTATCTGTTAAGATGCCCCGCTATCTCGCGGTTGTTGCACACAATCTCGTCCACCGACGAATTGAGCAAATCCCTGACCGAACGGAAAATAAGATCGCCGTCGCTGAACAGCTTGTCCACGCCATCGGTTTCGTTAAACTTTTCCAATATGCTTTGATACAAGGCGTAAAAGTATTTGATCTCAGCGATTATATCCGATTTGGGCGCGTCCTTTGCAGCCGTGCGCGCTATAAGTCCGCACTTGGGCGTCGGACGGTTTTTGGTAAGCAGCTCGGTAAGCCTGTCGCGCGTTGCCATATCGGTTATTTTGTTGGATACGCCTATAAAGTCGACCGTCGGCATAAACACGATATACCGACCTGGTATGGAAAGGTTGGCGGACAGCCGCGCACCCTTTGTTTCCGTCGGCTCCTTGATAGCCTGAACAAGCACGTAGTCGCCTTCCGACACGTCAAGTCGTGTGGGCAGCTGACCCGAACGATATAGCGCGGTGCGGTTTTCCAGCATATCCGACGCAGCCAAAAAACCGTTTTTGCGCTTGCCTATATCGACGAAGGCGGACTCCAACCCCGGCAACACGTTTACAACTTTTCCCTTGTAAATAGCGCCGGTAATGAGTTCCGTGTTTCGATCCTCTACGTAAAACTCTTCAAGTACACCGTCCTCCAACAGAGCGACGCTGCACATATACGGTTCATAGTCAACAAGAATTTTACTTTTCAAAACGACCTCTTGCGGTAACAATAAATACGTTGGCAAACATAATTACTTTTTACCAAATATCATTGTACTACAAAAATTCGCGTTTGTCTACTTCTTTTAAAAAAGAAGTAGCAAGAAAACTTTATTGTTGTGTGTTGACGAAGTGTTTTGATATACGTTACACCCAATAAGTTTCGTTTCGTTAATAATTTCTCTACGCCACAATTTCCATATTTTGTTAATTCCGAATTCCGAATTCCGAATTCCGAATTATTTTCTCCACATTTTCCGCATACCCGTATTGTTTTACCGCGTCGATAAGCTGCGTTTCGGTAAAGCTGCCGCGCATATTCATATCGTCGTCTATAACGGCGAACTCTGTGTACTTGTCGGCGTCGAGCGCGGTAAGCGCGTCGGAAAGCAAAGCGCGGCTTGACAGCGCGTACCGCCGCACTTCGAGCGGAGCTTTTATCCGCTCCGCCCTATTGCCCGCTGCGAACAATGCGCGGTACTTTACTTTACCGTCGGGAATAAACGCCGATACAATCATGAACAGTCCCACGCTGAGCAAGCAAAGATTGAGCGAGCTTACAGCCGACAGCGCGAACAACGTAATTGACGCCAGCCCGCACACTATCGATACTATGCGCATAATTCGGCAAGCTGTTTTGCGTTTTAACTTCCCAGAAAGAATACCGAGCATTACCCTGCCGCCGTCAAGCGGATATACCGGTAAAAGGTTGAACAACCCTATATACACGTTGCCGTAACAAAACGCCTGCGTAAACATATACGACGACGGCAACACCCACCACACCGCCGCTATTGCAACCGCGATAAACAGATTGAACACCGGCCCCGCCAAGGCGATAAAAACCTCGTCCTTAGGACTAAGCTGAACGTCGCCGCACAGCGCCGCGCCGTAAGGCATAAGCTTGATAACGTTAAGCTCGTACCCCAGCTTTTTTGCCACGCGCGCATGCGCGCACTCGTGCAAAAGCACGGCGGCAAGCGAACAGCAAAACTCGTATGCCATGCCGACGCCGACAAAATAAAGCGCCATAACAAACATTATAGGCGATATGTATATGCGCATTTCGTCGCCATGCGGCGTCGTTTTTTGCGTTATTTTACCGAACATTACTCTATCCGAACAAGGTCACGCCAAACGCGCCACGCCCGAAAACGTCGTAGCAAAACACTTGTTTAAGCACTCCGCTTACCCCGCTTGCAAACGGCAAAGTCGGAAAATAATGCAAAACCAAAATAACGCCTATGATAATTGCGGATATTATAAGCCGCGTTAAAAAATACGACTTAACCTTGCCGTCCGTGCGCTTTTTGTCGTCCTTAAGTTCGGTCATATGCGCCGAAGTGACGACGCTTTCCACAATATTGCAGCCTTCATACTTTTCGTCCATACCGTATTATATGAGCGATTACTATTCAATATAATGCGCTAACATTATTCGACATCGGACGTATGACCGACGTTGTAAATGCGCGACGCGTTGGCGGTAATGTTTACAGTATAGCCGTCGACGCATTTATCCACAGATACGTCCAGCTTGGTCACGTTCATATATTCGGACAGCAACATCATTATATCGCTTTGCGCTACGCGCATTGTGCGCTTAATTTCTCCGTTACCGTCGTTTTCTATCATCTTTGCTATGCGTTCGGATGCGTTTGACATACTTTACCCCTCCTTACTTGCCTCTTTTTAGTCGCCGTCTTATTCCGCCCCAAAAGCCGCGGTAGCTTGCCGCGGGATCGAGCGGCTCGCCCGTTCCGCAATGAATCCGTTTTGCCAAAAGCTCGAACGGTTTTTTGGGTATTTCCGCAAAGCCGTACACCCCGTCAGTTTCGGGAATGATGCCGTCCACACGCGCTTTTAGTACGCTTTCTATCTCGTCCTTGCTCGGGATTTTACCCTCCGCAAGCAGATCGCCGCGCACGCGGTTTACCACTACCGTCGGCATAATTTTGTACGAAGATAGCAGCGTTATCACCTTGTTCGCGTCTCTTAGCGCGCTTATATGCGGCGTAGTAACCACCAATGCGCTATCGCACGCGCCAACCGCGCGACTGAATCCAGCCTCTATCCCTGCCGGACAATCTACCAACACGTAGTCGAACGTTACTGCAAGGCTGTTTAGTATCACCTTTATGTTTTGCGCCGTCACCTTTTCGCCCAAATATCCATGCGCCGACGGCAGCAAATACAAGTTGCGGTCGTCGCACTCCACAAGCGCCTGACGAACACGACACTTGTTAGCTATAACGTCGGCAATATCGTAAACAACGCGGTTTTCCTTTTCCAAAACCACGTCGAGATTGTTAAGCCCGAAGTCGGCGTCGATAAGCGCGACGCGCTTACCTAAGCCAGCAAGCGCCCTGCCCAAGCATGCGGTGACAGTTGTTTTGCCTACGCCGCCCTTGCCCGATGTAATGACTATACTTTTCATCATAAAAAGTATAGTACCCCGCAAAATAAAGCGCAAGCGGAAATTTGTACGCTTTTGTCGCAAACAAAAATTAAATTTAAGGTCGCCCCTCATCCACCACTTCGTGGTCGACCCCGTCCCTTCCCCCACGGGGAAGGCGAATGCGGCAACAAAAAAGAGCGACTGTCATGCCGCTCTTTTTGATTTACTTTTACTGGTGCGAAATTATATCGTACAGCAGCTCGTCGTCTGACAGCAGCTTGCCGCCGCCCAATACGGTTGCGTATTCCGCATCGTTGGGAATGTTTACTTTAAGCCTTAGCAGTTTGTTGAGCATCGGTTTAAGCCCGGGCATTTTGGCGCCGCCGCCCACTATCGTTATGCCTGCGCGCTGGATTTCCGCCGCCACAGTGGGCGTTCCCGCGTTGATAACGCTTTCGATAGCGTCGGCAATATTCTTGTAGTAATCGAACACCACGCCGTACAGTTCGTCCGACGACAAGGCTTGTGTGCGTATATTTTTTGTTTCCACGTCTATACCGCTGACGACGGTTGTTGCACAGTCGTTGCGAATAAGGCTGCACACCTTGTCCTTAACGCCGCGAATTACGTTTCGACCGATATTGATCTTGTATTTGCCGCTGACCATATCCATAAGCGCACGGTCTATCATATCCCCGCCTATGTTGATGCCGTAGCCGGACACTATGCCGCAAAGGCTGAGTATGGCGATTTCCGTCGCTCCGCCGCCTATCGTTGTAATCAAGCCGCCGAAGTTGGACGATATCGGCAAGTCCGTGCCGAGCGCGGCAAGCATAACCGAGCTTACCATAGTTATTTCGTCTATGCCGGCGCGCATAAGCACACCCTCGTACATTTCTCTATCCGCGACGGTCACGCCCATAGGCACGCCCACCACGCAGCGAATTTTCGGTTTAAACACGTACGATTCGGGTAATATCCTGCTTATAAACTCTCCCAGCATATCGGCGCAAGCGTCGGCGTCCTTTATCGTTCCGTCCATAATCGGGCAAACTATTTTTGTTTTTTCGGGCGCTCTGCCCATCATATAGTACGCTTCGCTGCCTACGGCGCGCGTGCGCTTTTTTCCACCGTCGTCAAAGTAAGCGATTACGGACGGCTCATGTAATACAATACCGTAGTTCAATACGAAAATCGAAGTGAACGACGTTCCCAAATCAAGCGCGATTTCCATTTTCGCCATAAATCAAATTCTCCTCGATAAGTTTTTCCGTCAGCTTTACCGGCAAACCTACAACGTTGTCGTAGTCGCCGTCCACCGCTATTATAAGCGGCTTTATTTGCGGATCGTCGATGTTGTACCCGCCGGCTTTGTCGAACGGCGCACCGCTCTCGACATAATTATACACTATATCTTTGTCAAATGCACCAAAAGTGACCAGTGTTTTTTCAACTTTTTCTATAATTTTACCGTTTACCGCAAAATAAACGGCAGTCACTACCTTGTGAGTGTTGCCGCAAAGCGCCTTAAACATACTTACAGCCTGTTCGAAATCGGTCGGCTTGCCGAAAACGGTATCGCCCAAGCCCACAACCGTGTCAAACGCCAAAACGGGTAAATCGGTTTGCTTTGCAGCCGCCTCGCCCTTTTTGCGCGCATTGGCAGCAGCCGTTTGCTCGGCACCGCACAGCGTTACCTCGTCCACGTCCATAGGCATAAAAACGGGATGCACGTTAGCTATCTTTTGTATTAGCATACGGCGCCTGGGCGACGCCGTAGCAAGAACTATATCAAAGGATTTCAAGATTTTTCTTATAAGCCTTGGCAAAGTCCGCGCCGGCCGACAGTGCGTCCTTGATTTCGAGCGAGCAATCGCCCTCCACCTCGGTCTTCATTATTACGGAATCACCGAGGACGTCGCAAGTGATTGCTTTGACCGAGCCGGACATGGAACGATCGAGCGAGTCGGCTATGCGAAGTATTACTGCAAGCCGCATTACCGCAATCAGGTCTTCCTCCTGCACTATTCCGGCATACTTTTTCCATTCCGCGTACGACAAATCGTCCAAATCGTGCGCCAAAGCGACAAACGCCGCAAGCACCAAGTCGCGGTGCGACACGCCGTACAGATTGGAATTCATAATGTAGTAGTTGGAATGCTTGTAGTTGTTGTAAAAGCTTATACGCCCGCCCGCTTCGTGCATAAGCGCCGCTATGCGCAGTACGCGCACGTACTGGCGAGGCAACTTGTGCAGCACGCGAAGCTGCTTGTACAGCTGTATTGCAAGATTGCAAACGTGTTCGGCGTGCGCAATGTTTTGATTATAATAGTGAAGCCTTGTGTACACCGAATAGCCCAGTATATCGCTTATGGGCTTTTCCAGCGTGGTAGGAACGGTGTGGTTGAACATAAACCCTTCCCTAATACCCGAGCCCGACACGGTTATATCGTCGAAATCGGTGCTGTCCAGCAAGCTCTTTATGCAAGACAGCGCAGCGCAAAATATATCGGCGCGCTGTGCGGACAAGCCCTTGATTTTGGAACGCTTTTCAACGTCCAAAATTTTAATCATATCGTAAACTTTGTTGAACGTTTCCACGCCGATATGATAGTTATGTACCATAGCGAGCGGGTATTTTTCTATGCGCTGGACAATGTTTGCGAGGTTGCGGAACGATCCGCCCACGCCGACAAGTCGATATTCGGGGTCGAGCGTTTTGAGCCATTCCACGCTTGCAAACTGATCGCGCATATACGTTTCTATCATCTGCGATTGCTGTAACGGCGTGGTGTTTTCGTTGAATAACGCCGACAACGTCATTGTTCCTATGGGGAGGTTGACGCGGTTGACTATCATTCGCCTATTGTACTGTATCAACTGCAAGGACGAGCCGGATATATCCATAATTACGCCCTTGGGGATTTCCAGCGAGTTGATTACTCCGTAATATATTTGCGTCGCTTCCTGCTCCTCGCCCAATACGTCCATTTTGAAGCCGCAAACGGTGTTGACTTCTTCCAAAAAGCTACGCTGGTTTTTTGCCTTGCGCACCGCGCTCGTGGCAAAAGCATAGATCTTGTCCACATTATTTGCGTCGCAAAGCTTGCGGAACATCTTTAACGTCTTGACCGCCTGCGCAATTCGAGCTTGCTTTAAATATCCGTCACGCTCCATATCCTGTGCCAGTCGCACCGTTTCTTTAAGCTCGTCGTATACGACAAAATAGCCGTCGTCTATGACGTGCGCAAGCACAAGCCGTGCCGAATTCGATCCCAAATCAATAATAGCAATGTTATTCAATGCACTCACCTCAAAGCAATATAAAAATGCCTATTACGATAGATACTCAAATTATAACATACTTTACAACTCTTGTAAAGGGGGTATTTTGCATAAAATTAATGTTTTTTTTTGTTACATTTGGCTAAAACAACTACAAATCCCTGCCGATACCACAACAATAGCGGTTTCATAATCGACAAAATAATACAAAACCCTTTACTTTTTTTTGTATAAGTGATAAAATATTAATGTATGTCAATTTATAGGAAAATAAGATATTCTTTAATAACTGTTTTACTCTTGGCGACGCTGACTTTTTTGGCGGCGTTTGCCCTACCGCGCGTTTCCGCAAAGGCGGAGGACGAGCTTACTATTGCGCTTTCACCCGTCAAGACGGAAAGCGACGGCGTAACGTACTACTGCTTTGACAATCCGACCTCGGTGTTTGCCGACGGCGAGGTAAAAATAGTAGCCGGACAAAACGGTATTTACTACGTTTCCACAGGCGAAAGCGGCGAAACCGAGGTTAAGTGCAAAAACATGCCTGCGGACAAGGTATACCGCCGCACGACGCATGAGGACAACACCGAATATCTTATTATCCTGAACGACGGCAAAATATCCACGCTCGGCATTGACGACGCCGTAGCAGAGCTTAATATGAGCGATGTTAAAGGCGATATTTTGGACTTTGACGTATATAACAACAAGCTGTACGCCGTAACCGCCACGCAAACTGTGGTCGTTCCCCTGCTTGAAACAGGCCTTGATGCACAAAAGGCGTACGTTGCCGCCATATCCTCCGGCAGACATTCCAAGATAAACGCAAAAGCAATTACGGCGATTAACGGAAAGCTGTACATATCGGTTAAAGCGGTGTTCGGCAACAACACTTGGGACGTATGCTCCGCCGACATATCTGCGGTATCCGCCGACGGGGGCTGCAAGCTGAATACGGTGCTCGATCAGTGCAACGACGTGCTTTCGCTTACGGCGTCAGCCGAAAACGATATGATTTACCTTTTGACGCGCGGCGAAATAATAGCCTATACACCGTCGGTAGGCGGCGGCTTGTACAAGATGCATGTCACCGACGGCAGCGATATTACCGATATATTTGCGTACGGCAATAACCTTTACACTTTGGATTCGCTCAACGCATTGAGCGTTTGCGACGGCAATTTGGCGAACAAGCGAGTAATAGCTGCATCGGCAAGCGGCGATAAAGGATTCTTTAACGTTCCGTTTGGAATGACCGTCAAAAGCTCTATACTGTACGTTGCCGATACAGTAAACAACCGTATAGCGATATATGACAACAACGGCATACGGTATATAGACCGCGAATTCCGCACCCCCGTATCGGTAGCGGCTGACAACGGCGGCACTGTGTACGTAGCCTACGACGATAACAAGGTCGGCATTTTCCGCAACAACGCTTTTTCGACGTACGACGAGATAACGGTGACCTCCACCACGCTCGGCAAGATTTCGCGCATAGCGGTCGACGCCGACAAAACGCTGTTTATACTGACCGACAACGGACTGTGGCGTGTGGAGCGCGATTATATTCCCCACCGCATAAGCACGGCCATTTACAAGGAAATAACGCTTAGCATAAGCAAAGGTGAGCTTTACGCGCTGGACGACGACAAGGTTGTGCTGTTAGACAAGCAAAGCGGCGAAGTAAAGAGCTCCCGCATATCGCCGCGCGACGGCGTTTCCGTTGCAGTCGATCTTAACGACACCGCGTTTGTGCTTTGTGCCGATAAAATAGCGAGAATACCGACAAGCGGCGCTTCCGACGAATACGCGCTCACCGCGGACGGACAACCCTACACATTGGGCGACCGCATGGGACAGCTTTTGCTTTGCTTTATGGAAAACGGCATAGGCGACGTCGAGGACGAGCAAAATTACGCCATTATTTTGGACACCTTCCGCCACCGTATACTCAAAGCGGACGGCCTGGCGCTTAACGCACGGTTTGTGGATTATTCCTACGAGTCCCCCGACATTGTGGGCAGTACCAATGCCGTAGAAGGTCAATCGGGAATAATACGCAAAGTACGGTTTGACACGCCGTTGTTCGATTACCCCATCGAAACAAAGTCCGACTACACGGTAATGAGCGGTTGGGACGTTATAGTACCCGATTACTCGATAGTCACACCCGCGTACGACCCTGACGAAACACCGGAGTTTGCTTTGGTGCTGGTGGACGACACGCAAAACCACAGGCTGTTGCAGGGCTACGTATACAAGGACGCGCTTTCCGAACCTATCAAATACTCCCCGCCTCCGTCAAACATTTGCACCGTTACAGGCGCACTCGGCACGATAGTATACAAATGGCCGAGCCGCAACGCCAATGCAATCGACGGATATATCGAAACCGCACAAAATACCAAGTTTAACATGCTCGACTTTGTGCAAGACTTCCGCGATCGCGACGGTTATTACTGGTATAGAATAGCATTGGACGACAAAGGCAACGAGGGCTACGTTACGGCGTTCGACATAAGTCCCATAGACTATCAGCAAGCCAATATTTTGCCAGATTACAACGCCGAAATTATTGCATACAACGGCAACGCCGTTGCCAAAACGTACAGTCGCGACGAAGCGACGGGCAAATATACCGAAGTAAGCGGCGTAACGCTTAAAGCCGGCACAAAAGTGGAAGTAGTCGGCACATTCGATTCGTCCGAGCGCTATACCAAAATCAAGTTTTTGGACGGCAAATCACACAAAACGGTGACGTGCTTTGTGGAAACGGCGCATCTTAAATACACCGGCCTTAACATAGTGCTTATAGTAGCCATAATAGTTGCGGCAATCACTGTAATATTGGCAATTATAATAATTTCTCGCGTGTACTATTCCAAAAAGAAACGGCTGGACAACGACGGCGACGAAGACGGTAAAGATAAAGCCGACACGGATTAGATAAACACATAAAACCAACACAAAAGTTGTTATAGGGATTCCCACTTATAGACAAGCAAATAGCCCACTAACTTCGCAAGTGAAGTATAGTGGGCTATACTTTAAAAAAAGTGATATCGTTTGCGAGGCAAACGGTGATATTTTGCTATCGCAAAGTGATATTATATTTGCCTTAACTTCGCCTTAGGCAAAATATAACACTTTGTATATAACTTGCCGCTTTTGCGGCAAATATAACTGCGGTGTATGCGATATGTAATCGCATACACCGCAAAGCGACCCTTAATTATTTTTTTTATTCGTCCGAAGTGGATGCCACCTCGCTCTCCTTTTGCATAAACTCTACCGCGCCGATGGAAAACTCGTATGCCGTGCGCAGCTCGGTATCGCCGTTTTCCAGCCGTTTTGTGTACTGCCTTGACTGGATACGCCCCGACACGTCCAGCTTTTGCCCGACGGGCGCGTTTTTGATTAGTCGCGCATTCTTGCCCCACGCTATGCACGGAATGTAATCGGACTTGGCGTAAGCGCGGTTTACAGCAAGTAGCACGTCGCATATTTCCCTGTTGAACGGCGTGGTGCGGTATATGGGCGGCTTACAAATGTAACCTATTAGCTCCGCCGTGTTGGGGTTGACGTCCGGCATCGGCTCTTTTATTTCGCGCGCGAACACGCTTAATATAAGCCGCGAACGCTCGCCTTCCGGTCGGTTAAAGCTGCGGAATTGTCCCGACACCGATATGTAATCATTCTCTTTGAGGTTTGCTATCAACCCTTCCGCCGCCGTAATAGGTATTACGTCCAAATGCTCGGATAGCCGCGGCACGTTCAGCTTGAACTCGTAAAAGCGTTCTCCGTAAAGGTCGTGCGAGTATTCTATTGTAGAGCCTACCCGCCCCTGCAAAAACACGGAATTGGTTGATTTTTCGTTTTTCATTAAAGTTTAACTCCTTGATTGTCTACCCGTATGATCGATTGTATAGTTGTCTTTGTAGATAAGATCGCCCACCGTCTTGAACGTAAAGCCTTTGGCGCGCAAGCCGTCTATTATCGAGGGCAGCGCTTCTAGGGTGTGTTTGCCGTCGTTATGCATAAGCACTATACTACCGTTGCGGCACTTGCTCACTATACGCGACGCAATTTGCTCCTTGGAAATGCCCTTCCAGTCCAGTGAATCCACGTCCCACTGAATCGTGTACAGCCCTTGCTCCTTGGCTACGTTTAACAGCGAGTCCGAATAATCGCCGTACGGCGGGCGGAACAAATCGATTTTGCGCCCCGAAATTCGCTCTATCAGCGATTTAGACGTGGACAGCTCCAATTCGATTTGGCTTTTGGACAGCTTGGACATATACGGATGAGTAGCCGAGTGTGTGCCTATCTCTATCCTGTCGGATGCGGCAAGCGTTTTCAGCTCGTTCTCGTACTTCTCCGCCCAAAAGCTTACCAAAAAGAATGTGGCGCACGCGTCCTTTTGCTCCAACGTCTCCAAAATGCCGAGCGTCTTGTCCGCGCCCCATGCAGCGTCGAACGTTAGCGCAACCGCCTTTTCATCCGTTTCAACAGAATAGATAGGCACTTTTTTGGGACTGACGTTGTCGTATATCGCCGCCGCGCCTGTGTAGTACACTCCGGTAACGGCAAGCGCCAGCACAACCGCAGTAAGCACCGCCAAAATTATCGTCCGTCGTTTGACAACTATGAATCTCATTCGGACATCTCCACTTTAACATAATATTTTTTGCAGAATATCAGACTTTTGCACGAAAAAACGCGAAGTTTGTAAAAGTCCGTTCCGATACTCGCATAACACAATGTATTCGCATATTCCGCTCGATATTCCGAAACGACAAAAAAACTCCCGACAAAAGCATACTTCCCATAGGGAATTAAAAACTAAATTTTTAAGAGTTGCACTTTCAAGCGAGGCAAAAGGCTCTCGAACAAAAATATTCGAGAGCCTTTAACTATTCATAATTAAGAGCGCTAAATTGAAATTTATCGTAATATTACTGTTTTTATAATATTTTTTCCATACCTATTTTCTGTATATGCAAACCTATCTTTTCATAGAAAGCAACTGCGTTTTTATTATCCGCCCATACATTAAGCGTTACATTATAGCAACCGCATTTTTTGGCATACTCAACCACGAAATTATACAACAGCTTGCCTATACCTTTACCGCGACAAGTTTCGTCCACGCACAAATCGTCAATATAAAGCGTT
>CAMWMF010000026.1 GCA_947175335.1 uncultured Clostridia bacterium | reverse complement strand
AATCGGTATAGATCTCGCCGTCGCCGTAGTCGTACGTTACGTAATAAATCTTACCAAGCGAAACGTAATTGATATTGGAATCGGTAAACGACTGAACGCTGACTTCCCTGCCGTCAAACAGCATAAGCGTGGACGCCAAGCCGAACAGCACAAACGCGATAACGGAAAGGAATATGGTAAACACCAAACGTATAGGCTTGGTTTTAAGACTGCCCGCGCCCATCTTGACGGCATGCTTTACCGGCAAGTGCGAACGTATGAGCTTTTGCGGCTCGTACTGTTTGGGTACGGGCTGCTCCTTAATGTTCTCGAACGTGCCCGAGCTTATTTCGGGACGGTCCTCCTTAAACTGCGCTATCTTTTCCCGCGAAGTGGATATTACCGCAGTGCCGCCAGCCTTAGCCAAAAAGTTTTTAATACTTACCAAGTCGGCGTCGGTAAGGCTGGCGCCGCTAGTAACGCACACAGTGTCCGTGCCGTAAAACTTGACGTTTTGCTCGTCCGTCGTTTGCGCTCTCGTCTGGTCGGAAATTATTTTGCCGTCTTTAAGCTCTATTATGCGGTCGCCGTACTGCTCGGCAAAATCGCGGTCGTGCGATATTACAATAACAAGCTTATTTTGGGACAGCTTTTTGAGCGTGTCGAAAACCTGCTGACCGGTCTTGCTGTCAAGCGCGCCCGTAGGCTCGTCCGCCATTATTATTTCGGGCTCCTTGACGAGCGCACGCGCAATGGCGACGCGCTGCTTTTGTCCGCCCGACAAAGTATTGGGCTTGCGCGAAGCAAAGTCGGTAAGGTCGACGTCGGCAAGGATGCGACCTATGACCGCCTTGTCCGGCTTTTTGTTTTGAAGCTCCAACGCGAGCGCAATGTTTTGCTCGACGGTAAACTCGTCCAGAATGTTGTATTCCTGAAATACAAACCCGACGTATGTATTGCGGTAGCTGTCAAAGTCCTGCGCGGAGAAATCCTTGCTGCTTTTGCCCTTGATTATTATTTCGCCCTCGTCCATACGGTCGAGTCCGCCGCAAACGTTGAGTAGCGTAGATTTACCGCTGCCCGACTTACCGAGTATAAAAACCATTCCCGTTTCGGGAAAGTTGAGCGACACGTCGTCCAACGCCTTGGTGACCGCGCCCTTTTTGGTCGTGTACTCCTTTTTTAAATGTTTTACCTCTAACATTTTTTTCTCCGTGTGAAGTATTATGATAATTTTATCACGGCGCAAGCTGTTTGTCAATAAAGAATGCCGTTACCGAGTGTTCTTTAAATATTTATCCGAACAGTCCGTACACCCTTTGCGCCTTGGATATATTGGCAATGTACTTTTGCGTTTCGGGAAAAACCGCTTCGCCGTCCAAAAACTTGCGGGCGTTGACTTCCCCCGCGTTGTACGCCATAAGCGCGGCGGTTACGTTGCCGTCGAATTTGTCTATAAGCAGCGACAAATAATAGCACCCACAGCGCAGTGAATTTTCGGCGTCGTACATATCCGCGTTTTTGGGCAACCCCAGTGCGACGGCGCACGCGTCGAAGGTTTCTGGCATCAACTGCATAAGCCCCTTTGCGCCCTTATGCGAAGTAGCGTTACGATCGAACCTGCTTTCCGCCCATACCACCGACTTTACGAGCGGGCGCGACAACCCGAACTCGTCCGCCGCCGCGCACACCTTGTCCGTGTACTTGTTAGGGAATATTACGCACAGCGTTACCGCGGAAATGGAAATGAACGCAAACGCCGCCGCAATAATAGCGGTAGCCAAAAACCTAATGGACTTTTTCATATATGTAGTGTATGCATATCATTAATTCGGAATGCGGAATTATGAATTCGGAATTGAATGAAAAGATTTTATTAAAGTAATTGTGCGGCTAACGCCTAGATTTCTCCGCTCCGCTTCGCTTCGGTCGAAATGATGGGGTTAAAGCCGAACTTTTTTGTGCCGAATTGTTGTAGAAGAATAGCACAGCCTATATCCCCATCATTTCGAGCTTGTCGAGAAATCTAGGCGAACCGCCGCATATAGGTATCGCTATTATCACCCATAATTCCGAATTCCGCTTTCCGAATTCCGAATTCAATCAATACTCCGTTGTCGGTTTTCCGTCGGCGGCGTAGTGCCAACAGTTGACGCCTTCGATTTCCGTTTCCGAATAGAAGTATTTTGTAGCGTTTTTAAGTACGGGATTATCGTCGACTATTTGTATTGCGTTCCACTGCTCCTCGGTGCCTTCGTAATATATAGCAACGGTTTCGGGACAGCCGTTTAATGCACCGCCGACGAAATAATTAACGGACTGCGGGATAATCACGCTTTCCAATGCGTCGCAAGAATCAAAATAGCTAAACTTAACGGACGTTATTCCCGCAGGAAGCTTGACGTATTCCAAACCGGAACAGCCCGAAAATACCGACGAATACATAGTCTTAACGCTATCAGGAATAATTACCTCTTTAAGACTGCTGCACTCGTAAAACGCACCGCCGCCTATGGTAAGCAGTCCGTCGTTCATTATTACCTCGGTGAGATTATTGCAATGCTCAAAAGCGTACGACCCGACATATTTCAGCTCGGCGTTAAACTTGACCGACCTTACCACGCTTCTCGAATTGTCATACCTAAACACATTGTTGCACATGCCCACGGTACCCTCGTCAAGCTCCAAGTCCACGGGCTCGGTGCTATTGCTTTTAAACGCATACACCCATTTATCCACGTATTGAAGCCCGTTATCGGCCTTGCGTATTAAACCGTCGCAACCCTCGAACGCATAAGCAAGTATGCTTGTAACGCTGTCGGGAATTCTGAACGCGTCGCTTGTTATAGTCGCATTACGGCAGAACACGTGACCTCCGATTGCCGTAACGCTGCCGTCGTTCGGAATAACAGACGTTTTGCAACCGAGCTCAAACAGCTTTGAGTTGGTCCTAATTACGCAGTTGCCCGACGACGCGTATACTTTGTTGCCGTCGGCCACGGTGAGCGACGTGACGTTGTCGCTGCCGAGTAAAGTCATATAACCGATATACGTAACGCCTGCGGAAAACTGGACGCTTTTTAAATTCGGCTTATTTGCCAAACCGTACTGATATATCTTATAGTCGGCGCCGTTATAGCTGTCGGGCAAAACGACGTCCTCGTCGCCGCCCCAATAATCCATAAGGTACGTTACTTGCTCGTTCGGAAACGATTTGTCATTTAAAATTGCAAACGAAAAACCGTCGTCGGTTTCGTGTATAACGCTCTCCTCCGAAGCGTCGGTATGCACTACCACAGACGAGCCGAAGGAATACGACGCTTGCGAAAGGTTGTATACCTCCACAAGCTTGTAGCAATAATTAAAAGCCCATGTCTCAATATATTCCACGTTAGACGGAATGGTAATGCTAAGCAGTGAAATGCACCCTTCGAAAGTCCTAAATCCTATTTTCTTTACGCCGCTGCCTATCGTGACGTTGCGCAAGGAATAACAGTTTACAAAGGCACTGGTGCTTATTTCTTCCACTCCGTCGCCTATTTTGACGGTGCGTAAATTAGTACAGTCGCAAAATGCCGCCGACAGCGTCGTTACCGTATCGGGAATATCGACCTCGGTAAGCGCCGTACAAAAATCAAATGCAGCGTCTATGTTGCGCACTTCTGCACCGAACGTAATATCCGTGAGCGCCGAGCAGTATATAAACGCTCCGTCACATATTTTTTCGCAATGAAATTGGGCGCTTGTAAGTGCCGTACACTTAACAAAGGCATATTTGCCTACCGATTTACATGTCGCGGGAATGGTTATCGATTTAAGCGACGAGCAACGCTCAAACGCATAATCGCCAAGCTCCTCCAATGCGGCGGGAATTTGAATATCGTCAAGCGCCGTACAGTCCTCGAATGCGCTACGTCCTATTTTGGTTACGTTATCGGTCAGCTTAACTTGTTTTAACGCCGTGCAACGGTAGAAGGTATAATTTTCCACTTCGGTCACGCCGCTCGGGATTTCTATACTTTTGAGCGCCTTGCAGCCTCTAAAAGCATACTCGTCTATCTCGGTAACGGTATTCGGCAAGCGTATTTGTTCGAGTGAGGAACAGCCGTCAAAGGTGTACTCCTCTATACCCTCCAAGCCCCCCGACAGCGTTATACTTTTCAGCTTTTCGCAGTTTTGGAACGCTTTTTGTCCTATATAAGTTACGCCGTCATGCATAGTGACGGAAACGAGGTTGTGGCAGTCAGAAAAAGCCGACGTGTCTATCCACGTGACAACGCTCGGAATAGTGATTGTAGAAACATTGTTGTCGACAACGCCCGTTACCGTATATCCGAACGCATTCCTCGCATACTTAAACGGCGCAAGCTGCCTTTGGATATCCTTTTTTATATCCAATTTGGCATAAAGATACAGGTCGCCCTTAATTACTTCATTCGACAAATCATAGCCCATTCCCTGAATGGTTTCCCAGCCCTGCAATTCCATATATTCGTCGTACGGTGTGACTGTAGGCGCGGTTACTTTGGTGCCGTATACGGCCTTTACCGTGCGAACGTCGGAGCCGTCGTCAAACCTGCCTTCCTCGGCATAGAACGTTACAGTACATTCCCTAACCCATACCGCATAGATAAACATATCCTGCGAAATCTTTTCGGTGTCGAACAGCCACATAGGGTCGTCTGCTCGACCGGTGGTATTCCAGCCCCAAAACACGTAGCCGTCGCGCTGCGGGATTGCGGTCGGGCGAGCTACGGTGGTGTTCTTGTCTATCGTCACCGTGTACAGCCTTTCACCGTTTATCCTGCCGTCGCCCGCGTCGAACGAGACTGTGCATGAGTACGGATCTTTGGGTCTGTCGCCCGTACCGCCGCCGTTGCCACTGCCATTGCCGCCACCTAAGCTACACGCAAAAACGGTGACTATTATCGCCGTTACGACGACGATTGCCCACACCGCTAATACTATTGGTCTGCGTGTAAACTTCATGCGTACAATCCTTTCGTGGTATTCTTACTAAAAGTATACGCGAGCTTTTTTCCGCTGTCAATAGCGCAAAAGCCCTTTACGGCAATTCTAATCATATTCTAATGTTGTACTAATGAAGCATTAAGAATTGATAGCTGTGGCGGCTACGCCGCATTAAGGTTGAGATTCTTCACTGCGCTTCGCTTGTTCAGAATGACAAAAGAAATTTTAAGCTTTTAACTAATTTGCTTTTTATCATTCCGAGCAACGCGAGAAATCTCATCCTTTTTTTAATTCTTAATTCTGCATTCTTAATTCTTAATTAATATTCCGTTGTCGGCCTGCCGTCTACTCCGTAGTGCCAGCAGTTTACGCCTTCGATTTCCGTTTCCGAATAGAAGTATTTTGTTGCATTTATAATAGCGGTATTACCGTTTTCTATTTCAATTGCATTCCATTGCTGCTCGGTGCCGCAATAATAAACGTTTACGGTGTCGGGGCAGTTTAGAAACACGCTGTAACCTATATGTTCGATTGACTGCGGAATTACTATCGCGTTAAGCGCATGGCAATTATAAAAAATTTGAGTGTTCGATTTATTAAACGCTGCCGGCAGTTTGGCGTAAGTGAGTGCCGTACAACCGTAAAATGCGCCCCAGCCTACCGTCGTTACGCTGTCGGGCAACACTGCCTCTTGCAGCTTTTCGCAATCGTAAAACGCGCTGCCGTTTATAATTAAAAGCCCGTCGTTAAAGTTAACGGAAGTAAGCTCCTTGCAATCGAAAAACGCAGCGCTGCCCACGTATCTCATGTCGTCGTTAAACGTGACCGACCGTATGCAATTTTTATAAAAAAACGCATACTCCGCTATACCAACCGTGCCCGATAAAAATTGCAAATCGAGCTTTTCTTGACTCATTTGATCGAAGTCGCCCAACGCAATCGCCCATTTATCCACGTACACGATATGATTAACCGTACGCATTATCCCGCTGCAACCGTTGAACGCGTTGCGCTCCACTTGCGTAACGGTATCGGGAATTTTAAACGCTTGGTTTACTATCGTCTCGTTTGCGCAAAACACGTAGTTGCCTATCGTCGTAACGCTGCCGTCCGTCGGAATGACCGACGTCTTGCAACCGAGTATAAACTTTTTGTCCGCGGTGTTAATTACGCAGTTGCCCGCCGACGAAAGCCACGGGTTTGCACTGTCCACTGTCAGCTTCGTAACGTTGTCGCTTGCATACAAAACGTTTTCCTTGACTTCCCTAACGCCCGCCGAAAACTTGACGCTGTTTAATTTCCGGTTGTGCGACAATGCGTACTTGAATATCTTGTAGCTGTCGCCGTTGTAGTTATCGGGCAAAACTATATCCGCACTACCACCAGAATAGTCCAAAAGGAAGGGCGTTTGCGAGTACGGATACACGTTTTTATCCCTATACATGCAGAACGAAAATCCGTCGTCCGTCGTATGTATAATACTCTCCTCGTCCGCGTCGGTATGCACGACGGCGTACGTATCGATGCTCGTACCGTCAAGCGATACGCTCGACAGGTTGTATACCTCCACAAGCTTTTGGCATCCCATAAACGCACCCGAGCCGATTGACTGCACGCTAGACGGTATGGTAATGCTTTGCAGCGACGCACAGTTTTGGAAAGCGCTCATTCCTATCGATTGCACTCCGCTGCCGATGGTCACGTTTCTTAAAGCTGCGCATGATGAAAACGTCAAAGCCGGTATTTCTTTTATGCCGCTGCCTATCGTAACGGTGCGAATATCACGGCAGCTATTTAACGTCGAACCTATATTCTGCACTTCGTCGCCAAACGTAAATTCCGTAATTGCCGTGCAACCGTCAAACACCGAATTTCTTATTGATTTGCAATGCAATTCGACGCTTGCCAACTGTGTGCAATCTTTAAACGCGTATGCACCTAACAATATGCAAGTAGCCGGTACCGTTATCTTTTTCAGCGCGGCGCAGTTCTGAAAAGCGTAATTGTCAATAGTGACAACGACGGGAAGTTTGACGTCGGTAAGCGCCGTGCAACCCGCGAAAGCATAACCGCCGATATTTTTGACCGTGGCGAACATTTGAAAATCGGTCAGCGACGTACAGCCTTGAAACGCACGACTCCCCACCTTGGTGAGCGTATCGGTCAGTCGTATTCGTTCGAGCGACGAACAACCGTCAAATGTATAATCTTCTATACTCGTCAAGCCCGACGGTAGGGTTACGCTTTTCAGCTTTTTGCAGTTTTGGAATGCGTTTTGCCCTATCTCGGTTACGCTGTCCGATATGACGATCGAGGTAAGATTGTCGCACCCCGCAAAAGCCCCCAGGCTTATGCTTGTAACAAGGTCTGGCACGGTCAGCGCGCCCGAAACGGTTTTGTCCTGCACGCCGTCTATTCTGTAACCGTCGTCCGTTTTGGTATACCTAAACGGCGCAAGCACTTTTCGAATATCCTTTTTGAGATCCCAATGGGCATAAAGCTCAACGCCGAAATATCCGATCGTCGGCTCCGAAAAATCCCATCTATCTCCCCATTTGTTTGCCCAGTACGCCAACTCCATTGATTCGTCGGGCGGAGTAACCTTTGGCGCAGTCAGCTTGTCGCCGTACGCAATGGTGAATGTGTAAGTGTCGGTGCCGTCCTCAAAGGTGCCGCCATCGGCGTAGAACGTGACCGTACATTCTTTTACCCACACGGCGTAGATAGTCATATCGTCGGTTATCTTTTCGACGTCGAACTGCCACATAGGGTCGTACTCGTAGCCGGTTGTGTTCCAGCCCCAAAATACGTAGCCTTCCGCATACGGGATTTCGCTCGGGCGCTTGACAAGCGTACCCTTCTCTACCTCCACCCTGTACGAGGTATAGTCGTTTATCCTACCGCCGTTCATGTCGAACGTGACGATACATGAGTATTTGTTGGCAATATCGCCGTTGCCGTCGCCGTCGCCTTTATCGGAACTGCCGCACGAAAAAACCGTGGCGATTATAGCCGCAATAACGGCGGCAACCCAGACCACAAGTATAATAAGTTTTTTGCGTGTAAGCGTCATGAACAAAACCCTTTTTCAGCGTTCTTAATAAAATTATACGCCCGCCCACGCACCGCTGTCAATAGCGTAAAAGCCCTTTACGGCAATTCTAATGATATTCTAATGTTGTACAATGAATAATTAAATAAGGGCGCGTAAGCGCAGTCCGACATTATTCACTATTCACTATTATTTATTCACTAACATAAAACCCCGCCGTAAGCGGGGTTTTATGTTTTAAATTCCGTTATAAGTGAGCTTTCGTTGTAGGCATAGCCCGCTACGACGGTATGCCTGCCGCGCAGCATCGGCTTTTCTTTGTTATTCAACAGGCTTCCAAACTGCGTATAAGAGTAAGCCGTTAGGTGGCTGTTTATATTGCGCTAACTGACTCGATGATACTGTCGAGTGAGGCAATGTTACATAGCGAGAAGCGCCCGATAAAAAGCTATACAAGATATTTTCATACTCGACGTCTGTACTGCCCTCTTCGGTAGCCCAGCCCTCAAACGTGTAACCCTTGCGGGTGGGTAAATACGCAAATGAACACGAGACAGTATCTTGAGCGTTGTAATCAACCGAGTACACATACGGTACACCGTCATCGTACCGTATATCGCATCCCGAAATAACGCTTGCGTTTGAAGCGAAGCTATCATATACATTTTTAGTATACCAGTCCGCCGGTGTCTCTTTAAACGGCATGTATACGGTCGTTTCGGAAAAGGCATAAATTGCTATGTTTGTAACGTTAGCCGGAATAGTAACAGATCTAAGCGCGCCGCAACCCTTGAATGCATCTGTACCGATTTTTTCCAGCGTAGACGGTAAAAAAACGCTGTCTATATTATCGTTGCCCAAAAAAGCGTCCGGTTCTATTGTATGCACGCCTTCCGGTATTACCACACTATGCTTGACATCGCTTATTAAATCGGGGGCCATCGTTATAAAGAAATTTTTATTACCCACGGCAAACGCTCCCCTGCCTATTACCTCTATATAATCCGGTATAACGTAATTGCTGCCGGCGCGAACCAATACATTACCGGATTTTTTTATAAGACATCCGCCGTCGCTTTTGTATACCTCGTTGTCTTCCGCTACGGTAAAGTTTAAATTAACGCAACCTTCAAACGAAGACGAGTAAATATATTCTATCGAAGCAGGTATATAAATTTCCGTTAACGCTGTACAATAACCGAATGCAGGTCTGCTTTCATAGCTATTAATCGCTTTAATTCCCTCCTCCAACGTTATACTTTTAAGCGCCTTACAGTTGCCAAAAGCATCGGCCTTTATAATTTCCACATTGCCGGGGATTGTTATTTCAGTCAAAGACAAACAGCGATAAAAAGCATGTTCACCGATAGACTTGACGTAATCGGGTATTACGCTTACGCCACAGCCCTCAACAAGCTCGTTATTATCTATTTTTATTATGCAGTTGCCGTCGCTTTTGTAAACGGCGTTACCTTCGTCCACGGTTATCGATTTTAAGTTATCGCAACTCTCAAATACGGATATCCCTATTTTTTTAACCGAATCCGGAATAACAACGGATTCCAAGGACGTGCAGCAAATAAATGCAATATTACATATTTCTTTAATGCTATTGGGAATTGTTATTTCCGTCAAGCTCGAGCACTCGTAAAATACTCCGTTATTCAATCGTTCCATAGATTGGGAAAGTCGGACCTGCTTTAGGTTTTTGCACCTATAAAATGCCTCGACTCCTATGGTAGTAATACTGTTAGGGATAATAATGCTTGTCATAAGATTACATTCACTAAAAGCCCTTTGCCTTATCGAAGTAACGGGCTTGCCGTCATACGTCGGCAAAATAGTTACCTTGCCTCGAACTTTGGTTTTGTCCGCGCTTACAATTTCGATTTCCGTTCCGTTATTTATTAAAGCAGTCTTAAGCCCGTCGGGGATGAACGTCTCATAACCTACCGCGTCCGACCATGTAGAATCGTTTTGCGTATTTTTATCTCCGTACGCCTTTACCCGCAACGAATACTCGCTCGGCAATGACGTAAGCATAAATATATCTATACTGTTGGTTTCCGTCTTGTACTCTTTGCCGCTTATATCCACCACATAACCTCGGGCGTTTTCCACCTCGTCCCACTGCAATACTTCGTCCACTATTCTAAGGTTTACGGGCGCGGCTAAATCCTCGCGTTGAACGTCACTTCCGCACGCGAGACACAGCACACAAAGCGCCACAGCTATCAAAGCAAGGGGCAATATAAGGAGATGCTTCTTTATAAATACTTTCATATTACAATATATGTCCTTTTAATAGATACTGTAATTGTCAAACATATTTATTCCCTTTTTCGATAAATCCCAAAAGGTTACAAAACGGAACAATAAAAAAGGCGCTGCAAAACACTTTGCGACGCCTTTGTCATTTGCGGTATTTTATCATATTATCTTTGATATGTCAACACTTTTTAATAAAATGCTACAATTCTTTTGGTTAAAGCGGATTTTTGTATTTTTAAATTCCGTTATATGTCAGCTTATCGTTGTAGGCATAGCCCGCTACGACGGTGTGGCGACCTCTAAGCATCGGTTTGCCGGCGTGGGTGCGGTTTTCTATGGAGAAGTTTTCCGTCGAGTACGCGGTTAGGTATTCGTCGTCCACGTTGAACACTACCTTGTACGGCACGGTTACGCACGCCGCAAACGCGATGTAGCTGCCGTTGTCCGCTTTGCCCTTGCCGAAGTCTATTATCTTGATACCCTTGCGGTACCTGCCCATAACGTCTATCTGGCTGACAAGCAAGCGCTTGGTATAACCGCGGTCGGTGCACAGCGCTACCTCGCCGTCGCCGTTGACCTGTCTAATGAGTATGCACTCATCGTCGTCCGCGAGCATCATGCACCGTACGCCTATCGCTATGCGGTTTTGACTGGGTATATCCGACATATCCGCGTTAAGGCACATGCCGCCCTTAGTGACTATCATAAGCGAGCAGCCGTCCTGTTCGTCCTCTATGCCGATAAGCGTGTCGCCGTCGCGCAGCTTTGTAGCTTGGAACGCCGACTTGACAACGCCGTACTCGCTCCACGGCGACTTCTTTACGAGTCCGCCCTTGGAATAGAACAGCAGGTTGCCCTTAGGCAGTTTTTCCTCGACTACGCGCATATACAGCGGGTACTCGCCTTCCACAGCTTCCGCGACGATCTTTTTGAGCTCGACGCCCTTTTCGCGCCACTTGCCGTCGGGAATGGCTTCCACGTCGATCTTGTAGCAGTTGCCGAGGTTGGTAAAGCAGAACACTCTGTCCGTCGACTTTGCGCGCACCAAGCAGTTGCAAATTTCGTTGAGCGTGGAATTGTCGGTAAAGTCCTTTGTCGCCATCGTAAAGTTTTTGACGAGCATACGCTTGATTTGGTGATTGGCGTTGGCGGCAATCACGTACTCGAACGTCGGCTTTTCGTCGTCGCTCGGTATTACGTAATGCTCGAGGTCGGGCACAATCTGCGATTTGCGGTTTTCCTTGTACTGCTTGCGAATGGTGAGCAGCTCGCTCTTGACAAGCTCCATTTGCAGTTTTTTGGAACCGATAATCGCCTCCAACCGCGTAATTTCGCTCTTGACGTCGGCAAGCTCTTTTTCCAGCTTGAATATTTCCAAGCTTGTAAGACGAGCAAGGCGCATATCCAGTATAGCTTGCGCTTGTATCTCGGACAGTTCGAAGCGCTTACGTAACGCCTCTTTTGCTGCGGTCGTGTTTGCGCTCGATTTAATGATTTTTATAACTTCGTCAATGTTCCTTACGGCTATGACCAAGCCTTCCAAAATATGCTCGCGCTTTTTGGCGGCGTCAAGCTCGTAACGCGTTCTGCGCAGCACGACCTCGCGCTGGTAGTTTACGTAGTACGCTATTATGTCCAAAAGGCCCATAAGCTGCGGCTTGCCGTCCGCAATGGCGACCATGTTGAACGAGAAGTTGATTGCAAGGTTGGTGTACTTGAACAGCGCGTTGATTATGTCCTTGGGGTTGCTGTCACGCTTGAGCTTGATAACTGCGCGCATACCCACGCGGTCGGATTCGTCCACAACGTCGGTTATGTTCGACAGCACGCCCTTTTTGTCCTCGCGCACCTTTATAATCGTTTCCAGCAGCTGCGCCTTGTTGACGCCGTACGGGATTTCGTCTATTACTATTATCTTTTTGTCGTTGTCGTTTTCGATATGAAGCTTGGCGCGTATCGCCACCTTGCCCTTGCCCGTTTCGTACGCCTGAGCAAGCTCTGTGGGTATGATAACGCCGCCCGTCGGGAAGTCGGGGCCTTTGATTATCTTCATCATATCTTTGAGCGTTATGCGCGAATTGTCTATATACGCTATAACGCCGTCAATCGCTTCCATAAGGTTATGCGGCGGAATGTTGGTGGCAAGACCGACCGCTATACCCGTAGCGCCGTTGACCAAAAGATTGGGGAACCGCCCGGGCAGAATGTCCGGCTCCATTATTGTGTCGTCGAAGTTCCAGCTCCACTTGACGGTGTTTTTGTCTATGTCGCGAAGTAGCTCCAACGCAAGCGGAGTGAGCCTTGCCTCGGTATAACGCATAGCCGCCGCGCCGTCGCCATCCACCGAGCCGAAGTTGCCGTGCCCGTCTACGAGCGTCGCGCCCATATTGAAGGGCTGCGCCATACGCACCATTGCTTGATATATGGACGAGTCGCCGTGCGGGTGCAGCTTACCCAAGCAATCGCCGACGATACGCGCGCTCTTGCGGTACGGCTTGTCGGGCGTGATGCCGAGCTGTTGCATTGTGTAAAGTATGCGGCGCTGAACGGGTTTAAGTCCGTCCTCCACGCGCGGCAATGCGCGGTCCAAAATAACCGATTCCGAATACGGAATCATGGAGTCGCGCATGACGTCTTCCATCGTTTGTATTACAAGTTTGCCAATGGGCTTGTTTTCTTGTTCGTTATCTTGTGCCATAAGGTGTTCCTAAAATAAGAAATAAGGTTGAGATTCTTTGCGGCGCGCTTCGCGCTTGCTCTGAATGACAAAATATTTTATTTGTTGAATGAGTCTACTTTGTTGAAGTCCGCGTGTTCGATAATATACTCGCGGCGAAGCTCTACCGCGTCGCCCATAAGCACCGAAACAAGCTTCTCGGCCTCGGCGGCGTCCTCGATAGTCACCTGCATAAGCGCGCGGTTTTTGGGGTCCATAGTCGTTTCCCACAGCTGATCGGCGTTCATTTCGCCCAAGCCTTTGTAACGCTGGACTTGCGCGTTTTTGCCCATTCTCGCCTTGGCGGCTGCAAGCGCCGCGTCGTCGTAGGCGTATTCCACTTGGTTGCCCTTTTCTATCTTGTACAGCGGCGGCAAGCCGATATACACATGTCCTTCGTTGATAAGCTCTTTCATATAGCGGAAGAAGAAGGTCAAAAGTATAGCGCGAATATGGTATCCGTCGACGTCCGCGTCGGACAGGATTATTACCTTGTGGTAGTTGAGGTTGTCGGGGTTGTAGTCCTCGCCGATGCCCGACCCGAGCGCCGATATAAGCGTGCGGATTTCCTCGTTGGCAAGCACTTGGTCAATGCGCTTTTTCTCGGCGTTGAGCGGCTTGCCCCTAAGCGGCAAAATCGCTTGGTACGACCGTGCGCGAGCCTGCTTACACGTTCCGCCGGCACTGTCGCCCTCGACTATAAACAGCTCGTTGTTTTCCGGCTTTCTGCCCGTGCAAGGCGTAAGCTTACCTACGAGGTTGAAGTTGTCTATGGCGTTCTTGGCACGCGTGATTTCCTTTTCCTTGCGCGCCGCTTCGCGCACCTTGGCGGCAAGCATACCCTTTTTGAGTATCGCCTCGCCCACCGCTGCGTTCTTGGGATCGGCAAAGTATTCGCCGAGCACCTGCGACACAATGCCCTCCAACGCGATACGCGCCGCGGGATTGCCCAGCTTGGTCTTGGTCTGACCCTCGAACTGTACGTTGGTCATTTGCACCGAAAGTACGGCGGTAAGACCTTCGCGGTAGTCGTCGCCGAGCAAGTTTGCGTCCTTGTCTTTGAGCATACCCACGCGCCGCGCAAAGTCGTTCATGACCTTGGTGTACGCAGCCTTAAAACCGGTTTCGTGCGTGCCGCCCTCGGTGGTGGGAATGTTGTTTACGTACGAGAAAAGGTTTTCGGTATACGCGTCGGTGTGCTGGAAAGCGAGCGACATCGATATGCCATCCTTTTCGCCGCTGATGAGTATAGGCTCGTCGTACAGCGTGTTACGCGCCTCGTTGATGTATTTGACGAAGTCGACGATACCGCCGTCATAGCAGTATTCCAGCGAGCGGTAGCCCTCGCCCACGCGCACGCGCTCGTCTATTAGTTTTACCTTTAAGCCCTTGTTAAGAAATGCAAGCTCTTTGAGCCTACGCGCAATGGTATCGAACTGAAAGACAACCGTTTCGAATATGCGCTTGTCAGGCATAAACCGCACGTACGAGCCGTGCTTGTCCACCTTTTCGCCGGTGTCGATAAGGCTGTACTTGGGCACGCCACCCTTGACCTCGCCGTTGACTTCCTTGGACTCGAACTCCATACGGTATGTCGTGCCGTTTTTGAATACTTCTACTTTGAGCCATTCGGACAGCGCGTTAGTGACCGACGCGCCGACGCCGTGCAGACCGCCCGAGTGCGCATAGTTGCTGTTGTCGAACTTGCCGCCTGCGTGCAGCTGCGTAAATACGACCTCAACGCCCGACACGCCCAGTTTGGGGTGAATATCTACGGGTATACCGCGACCGTCGTCCTCTACGGACGCACTGCCGTCGGCATGGATTGTCACCTCTATGCCCGTAGCAAAACCGTTGGACACCTCGTCGATAGCGTTGTCCACGATTTCCCACAAAATATGGTGCAAACCCTTTACTCCCGTTGTTCCTATATACATACCGGGACGGAGCCGAACTGCATCCAATCCCTCCAAAACTCGTATATTACCTGCATTGTAATCAGCCATAGCTTCCTCCGTAATACGCTTACAGTTCATTGTAACATAAACAAATTTTTTTTGCAAGAAGATTTAATTAAATTCGGAATTCGGAATTCGGAATTCGGAATTATCGAAAAAATTACTTACTGATTAAGGGCGCGTTAGCGCAGTCCGAAATTCCTAATTCATAATTCATAATTCCGAATTAACAAAGGTTTTTAAACCCGTTTTGGCGGAGCGCTTCGTACAACACCAACGCTACGGTGTTGGACAAATTGAGCGAACGAAGTCCCTCCGCCATAGGTATCCTCAGCGCTGTGTCGGGATTGTCGAACACTATATGCTCGGGCAAGCCTTTGGTCTCCTTGCCGAATATCAAATAGTCGCCGTCCTTGAATTGTATATCGGTGTAACGCTTACTCGCCTTTTTGGATAGGTAAAAATACCTGCCGCCTTTTGTCTTTTCGAAAAACTCTTCCAAGCTTTCGTAATAAGTTAAGTCGAGTTTGTCCCAGTAATCAAGCCCCGCGCGCTTTAAATGCTTGTCGGTAATTTCAAAACCCATAGGCTTGATTATGTGCAGCGCACTGCCAGTGCACGCGCAAGTGCGCGATATGTTGCCGGTGTTTTGCGGAATTTCAGGTTGGTAAAGAACTATGTTGAACATAACGCCTAATCCATTTTTCCTTCGCAATCATTTATAAACTGCAAAAAGTCCTCGTACACCTCGCCCTTGTTGAGCTCGTTTAACAGCTCATGTCGAGCACCGTCGTACATTTTGACGCGTGGATAAAGTCCGTGTTTTTCGTACGCCTTGACAAGCTTTTTTATAAGCTTGCCGTAGCCGCCAACGCCGTCCGCAGTGCCCGAAGCTATCATAAGCTTAAAGCTTGTCGGCGTTTTGCCGCGGTTCTTGTTTATGCGCGCGCAGCCTTCTAACATTTCGCGGTAAAACATATACGAGCATGTCCCTACGCCCGCGCACTGCTCGTCGGCGTTGTACTTTTCCACCTCCGCTTTGTCGCGGTTTATCCAGCCGCTTTTGCCGTCCTGCAACTTTTTGTCGTACGCCGTAAAAGTCATTTTGGCAAAGAAGTCGCCGTCGCGGTCGGGGTTGCTTTTTGCGCCGCGCCGCGCTATCCATCTGCCCAAAGAGAGCATAATGCCGCTTTGCAGCGTACTGCCGCAAAGTATGGCGCCGCTTACGTAGCTGTGGTACTTTTGTATAAACCGCTGCGTAAGTATACTGCCGTAGCTGTGGCCTATAACGTACACGCGTTCCACACCCCAGCGCTGTTTTGCGATATCCACTTCCTGCTTTATATCGTCAACCGTCGCTTCGAACATTCCGTCCGTGCCCTTGCCGCGAGTATCGGCGTCGGTCGCGCCGAAGGAGCGGTTGTCCATGCCGATTACGTTATATCCGTTTTTGCCGAGAAATGTGCAAAAGTCGTCGTACCGCGCTATATATTCGCACATGCCGTGCACCATTACCACGGCGGCGCGCGGCTTGTCTACGTTATCCCAATACGTTACCGCAACGTCCTTTCCGTCCCGCATTGTAACAAATTCCGTTTTCATTATTCCTCCGAAAAATCATATAATTTAATCTTAACCATTATACTATAAAGAATAAGTATTGTCAATGGAGATAAAATGAAAACAATCGTATTTGCAGGCGGCGGCACGGCGGGACACGTAATGCCAAACATAGCGATTATAGACCAGTTAAAGCACGACTACAACTGCGTGTACGTCGGCGGCGACGGAATGGAAAAGGATATTTGCGCGGCGCGTAATATCCCCTTTTACCGCATAGACACGGTAAAATTCCGCCGCGACAAAATGCTGACCAATATAGGCGTGCCGTTCAAGCTGCACTCGTGCGTAAAGGCGGCAAAGCGCGTGCTTAGTGAAATTAACCCCTCGCTTATTTTCAGCAAGGGCGGTTACGCCGCGCTGCCCGTGGTGCTTGCTAGCAAGGTGCCAGTGCTGTGCCACGAAAGCGATTTTTCGGCAGGGCTTGCCACCAAAATGAGCAAGCGCAAAGCTACCAAGATTTTATGCGCGTTCGAGCCGTGCGCCAAAAAGTTCAAAAAAGGATTGTACGTCGGCACGCCGCTAAACCAAAGCTTATACCGCGGAGCAAAAGATTTAGCTCACTACGGGCTTAGCGGCAGCAAGCCGATTGTCGCGGTCGTCGGCGGCTCGTCGGGCGCGGCGGCGGTCAATTCCGCGGTTATCGAAGCGCTGCCCCACCTGCTACAAAAGTATGAGGTCATACACATGACCGGCAAAAACAAAGCGGGCGGCGCGGCCCAAAAGGGCTACGCCACCGTGGAGTTTGAAAACGATATGGCGCGTCTATACGCCACCGCCGATATAATTATCACCCGCGCGGGCGCCAACGCGCTTGCCGAGTGCATTGCGCTCAAAAAGCCGACTATCGCCATTCCGCTCGAAAAAGCGTCGCGCGGCGATCAGGTGCAAAACGCCGAATATTACTCGGGCTGCGGCGCTATCAAGGTTTTGCGCGAAAGCGAGTTAAAGACCCTCGTCGCCGCCGTGGACGAGGTTTACAACAACAAGTACAAGTACGTCAGCGCTATGAGCTGCATCAACGTTGACGGCACAAAAAAGATTGTGGGGATAATTAAAGAAGTAATTCAGAATGCAGAATTAAGAATTAAGAATTAAAACCTATTATAGTTGGCATGTATGCGGCGGTTCGCCTAGATCCCTCGACTGCGCTCGGGATGATGTGAATTTAACTGTTCTATTCTTTTATTTCTAACAATTATATGAAAAGAAAACTACAACCACCCATCATTTCGACCGAAGTGAGCGAAAGCGAACGAAGCGGAGAAATCTAGGCGTAGCCGCAAATATTCTAAAAACTCAACCTTATTTTTAATTCCGAATTCATAATTCCTAATTCATAATTTAACACTTATTACGTAAACGTCCGCGCTGCCTGTCGGCTTTGAAAGCGCGCTCCCGCCCGTGGCGGTCATTACTATAAGAATTTCGTTATACCCTGTTTTGATTACGCGGTTTATTACGCAGTCCTTAATGTCGAGCGCAACCGATATGTCGCCGCCGTCCTTGATAGTTACGGTGTTTTCGGTAGTGCACACGTACAACGGGTTATCCATATTTACCACACCGCCCAGCCGTGTGCCGCCTATTGCGGACACGGTTTTTCTGTTTAGCTGCTTATCAATCTCGTACGTCACCCCGCCGTCCGCACCGACAAAGCACGCGTAATATTTGCCGTTAAGCTCTGTCAGCGACGCGCCCGAGAACTTGAAGCCCAGCATGTCGCGGCGAAAGCTTTTAAAGCCGTAGTCCACCGTTACTATTGCGGCCTCGCCGTTTTTGTCGCACACCGCCATATACCCGTTGTCGTACGGCAGCACCGCGTACGGGCGAAGCATGCTTTCGTCCAAGTCGTAGTAATGCGGCACGGCGTCGCCGCCCGCTTTGAACGTGTAAAACACTATCTTATCGTACCGCGGATTGCTGAACGCACGCGCGCTTATAATATACTCATCGTTCAGTATATAGCAATCGAAATATTGTAATTTGAGCGCGTTGGATATGCGCGTACTGCTGCCAAGCGCCCAGCCGCCGCCCACGCGTGTAAACTCGGTAAGTTTGAGCGTACCTTCGCCTATCCTAGCTATGACCGCCATTTTTTTGCTGCCCGCAGGCATTACGTCCACAACCGTTCCTTCGACAATCGAAAGGCCGACGGTAACGCCGTCGTCGCCCACAGAATACAGCATTGACTTTTCGTCGTCCGTACCCGCACCCGTCACAGTCGCGGCGCAAAACCCGCCTTCCACAACGCCCGCCGCACACAGCTTGCCGTCGAAGTAGGTAAAGCCGAGTATCTTGCCGTTCGAACCTATACGGCATAAAAACCCGCCGCTGCTGTCGAAATCGTAATCGGGTACAACTGCGTTGCCGAATATGTACGTCACCCCGCCCCCATTAAATGTGAATATCACGCTTTCGTCGCCGCTGCCCATAAGCCGCGTTTCGTACGAAATTTCCTTCACCTTGCCCTTTTGCGCGTCGCGCAGCTTTTCGTGCGGCGGCGCAACGACCACAGTGCCGCCGTCGTCGGGTTCCGTTCTTCCGCCCTCGGCAAGCCGCGGCGTGCGCAGTAATAATACTGCGGCAATCAATCCCGCTATCACGATATTGAGTACGGTAATCACCGCTATTTGCCTTTTTGTTATGCGCATAACAACCTCCGTGCTGATATGATAGCACCGCGGCGCGCATATTTTTCATCCGCGCAATTTCCGTCAAATTACGCAATAAATTGAGTGATATACTTCGTGTGATATTCGCCT
>CAMWMF010000025.1 GCA_947175335.1 uncultured Clostridia bacterium | reverse complement strand
TTTATTCGAGGAGCATTTTTGCCCGCTTGCGGGAGCAAAAATGCGACGACGACAAATTTGGTGTAATACTCCGCAGCTTGCTGCGGAAGGCGCGCAAAGCGCGCGGGTCCAGGGCTTGCCCTGGGGTATAATACCTAATTTATTTTGCAACAATCTATTTAACCGTTAGGTTTAACGTCGCCTTTAAGCGGTTTTTCCTTGTCGGTCAGTCCGCGGTGGTGTTGGCAGTAAAAAAGATAGTCAATATACGATTTGTCGTACGGGATAAACGTGCCCTCGTCCAGCATAGATTTTATCTGCTCGGCGGTCAGCCATTTCACTTCCGCCACCTCGGTTGCTTGAAGCGTTACCGCTTTTTCGTCCACGTCCATGGTTATACAGTAAACGTCATCAAAACCGTAGTTGAAGAAAACGGTAAGCGACGGCGTTATGTCGTTGGGCAGGGTAATACCCAATTCCTCGCGCGTTTCGCGGATAGCGCCTTGGACTGAGGTTTCGCCGCTGTCCACGCACCCGCCGCACGATAAATCCCACATATCGGGATAAACCTTTTTGCTTTTCACACGGCGCTGGCACAGCATTTTTCCGTCGCTCGAAAATATGCATATATGCACGACCAATCGGTACGCGCCCTTCGGCTGAACGCCGCCGCGCATCATTTTTGTGCCGAGCGGTCTGCGGTTTACGTCGTATAAATCGAATATTTCCATATGTATCTCCAACGGTTTATCATTTATTTGTGCGCTTTGCGCAATAGCTTGCTTTTTATTTTTGTATCTACTTTCACGCCGAGGAAGGCGGCAAGTCTTGTCAGCTCGGCGGCTATCATATCTATATCGGTGTCGGTGGGCGAGTAGCCGTTTTCCCACCAAATGTTTTTAATAGTGAATTTTTCGTTGGGCTTGTACTGTGCGGGTTCTAACCGTCCCACGAATCGGTTGCCTATAACGATGGGTAATACGTAATATCCGAATTTGCGCTTGGCGGCGGGAACGTATACCTCCCACGAATAATCGAATCCGAAAATATTTTTGACAAGCTTTCTATCCCAAATCATGTTGTCGAGCGGCGCGATAAGTATTGCGCGATCGGCAGCGGGCGGCGGAGCGTCCAATAACGGCAACGCTTCGCGGCAAACGTAAAACGGCGCTTTTTCGCCCTCGACGAGGACGGGAATTATTTCGCCGCGCTCTACAAGCTCGTTTATTATCGGGGTGCGCCCTTCGCCCTTTTCTATAAACAGCCCCAGCCAAGCCCCGCCGTTTTTGTTCCACACCGCGCCGACTGCGGCTATGCGGCGTTTGACGTACCACAGCAAAAACTGGTGCTCGTTCGCGAATACAGTTTGCGTGGAAAGCTCACCAAACAGCTTGTCCGTCGTGTCGTAGTATTTGACCACGCCCTTTTTGTCGGCAACGGAAATCTTGCCGGCGTTCCAAAGATATTCGCAGCACACGCCCGCCACCTTGGACGGGCCCCAGTTGCAGTTGTTGGTTTTGGGCGATGGAATATCGGTGACGAGTATCGGCCCGTTGTTTTGTACGTATGCGTAAATGTCGTCCATGTACGCAAGGCAGTCTTGCTGTTTGCGCCACCCCATCCAGCACTCGTATTGTTTGACCGACTGTTCGCGTACACGACTGAAATGCGGAAAGAACTTAGACGGAAATATGCTCATCATCTTGTCCCAACCGTCGATAAGGGTGCGGCTGCGGTAAAGCGCGTTATACAGCGTATCACGCGTAATATTTCCGTTGCGCGAAAACAATACAAGCTCGGCGTTTCGCCCGCAAACGTTAAGCGGGTCGAATTGCACCGTCTGAATTCGGTCGAATATCCCTTCGATTGCCGCTTGCTCGCTAAGGTCGAACAGCCCGCCGAAGTGATAGTTTATGTAAAAGTTGCGAAGTTGCTCTTTCGTTATTTCTCTCATAGCTACATTGTACCATAAACCGAAATTATAGGCAACGGCAAATATGAATTTTTCGGCTTGAAATTTTGCGCCGACTGTGATAGAATATTTAGGTAGGAGAAAAAACTATGGTTATTTTTTTGACAAGCTTATTGCGCACACATTACTACGACGACAACGGCGGGCGAGTGCCCGTTGCGCTTGGCGACGAAAATAATATACTCACCAATATCCGCAAGTATTTAAAGCGCACGGATAGGCTTGTCGTTGTTGCGAACAATCCCGATAATGTAGAGGACAACGACGAAAAACTCGCTTGTGTTTCCGAAAGCTTTCGCTTGACTGGATTGAGCTTTAAGCAAAATATTATGCTCGACAGCCGCAACGAAAAGAACGCAAACGAAATTGTTTCGGGCGCGGATTTGATTATACTATGCGGCGGCAAATGCGTGGGGCAGTGCAAGTTTTTCGAGCGGATAGGACTTAAAGAGATTTTAAATAATTACGACGGAATAGTCATAGGCATATCGGCGGGGTCGATGGCGCTTTGTAGGGCAGTCCCTAATTTTCCCGAGGAGATTGCCGACCTACAAGACCCGCGGTGGGTGACAGGCATGGGCATTGTGGACGAATTGCTTATCCCGCACTACGACGGACAAACGGACAGCTACCAATTCCCGTGCGAGGACTTCGATATAGCCAAGGATTATATTTTGCCGATGTCTATGGGTAAGAAAATGATAGGCTTACCTAACGACTCCTATATATTAATAGATACGGACGGCTCTAAACGTTTTTACGGCGACGCGTACGAAATATCGGACGGCAAAAGCAAAAAGATACATTAGTAAGCGCCGAAAAAGCAAAAAGTAAAACCGAAAAAATCCCCGCGATTTACTTTACAAATGGAATTTGTTGTGCTAAACTATAAATTAGGCTTATGCCTAATTTGTCGTCGTCGCAATTTTGCTCCCGCTAGCGGGCAAAATTACTCCTCGAATAACCTGTTCATGGGGATATAGCTCAGTTGGTAGAGCGATGCGTTCGCAACGCATAGGTCATGGGTTCGAGTCCCACTATCTCCACCACGAAATTGCACCGCTTGGCGGTGCTTTTTTCGTGGTAGAGATAGTGGAGTAGTTTACGAGAAGTGCGCCCACAAAAAAGCCAAATGTCATTGTAACAAGAAAAAGAAATAAAATATATCAATTATAAAAAGCCTTTTTGGGCGCAAGTTCGCTAACCGCTTGCGCATAGCGCAAAGGTCGCCCGCGATTTCCGCGGGCATTCCCACTTTGTATTTTGGGCAGCTAATACAGAACAAACGCGCGAGCATATATTATATTTAATGCTCCCGCAATAGTGTCATTTTTGTTATATGCTTGAAAATATTGCTTGCAAATGCTATAATAAATTACAATGAAAATAAATTTTATTGAATAAAATTCATAAGGCAAGGAGGATAAAGCATGGATATAGGAACACTGATTGCGCTGTTGTTTGTTTGTCCTATATTATGGGCTTTGTTTTCGTTGCCGATTTTATATTATATTAAGGCTGAGGGGCGTAAGCACTACAAAAAGAACAAAAAAGTATACCCGTATTTAAACTATCCATTTTACAAAAAAATATTTTTGTTGGGCTTGCGTGGCGTAGTGAATAAAATAACAATAATAGTAACTTTCGCATTCAACATTATTACGTTATTATGTTTAGTTCTGTGTATAACGCTATTAATACATTTTAATATATACGTAAGCTATTGTTTTAGAGCGGTTGCCGGCGCCCAATTACTGTTAGCGCTATTAAAAGCGGTACTGCATGTCGCCGACATGCCCAAATTGTAAGATAATAAATCTTAACATATTTGTTTTAGGTTAATATTGCTCCACCAAGCAAATGGCACGCTACGGCGTGCCTTTTTTATTGACATATATCGGTAAAGATATTAAAATAATATTTATGAAAACTAAGAAAAACGTTTTGGCATTGATAGCGTTGGTTGCCGTTTTTGCGTGCACGTTGCTTTCGGCGTGCGGGACGAAGGTGGACACGCAAAGCTACGTTCAGCAATTAAACTATGCGGAAAGCACCGAAAAAATCGATAATCCCGATCAGGGGTTTTACCGTCCGATTTACGTGCGCGTTACGGAAAACGGCGCGTCGTACAACGCTAATATAATTAACGCCGCCACGCAGCTTTATCATTTGCGCATCGATATCAGCGCGTTTTCGGCGGCGGTAAACGGCAATACCGATAAACCGCTCACGCCTGCGGCGTTGGACGGCATAAACGATTTGCTTTCGTTCCTAAAAAATATGGATAAAAACGCGGTTGTACGATTTGCCTACGACCCCTCGTACGGCGGCGCAAAAGATAAAGAGCCGGCGTTGCAAAATATTTTGCGGCATATCGAACAAGTGTGCCCTATTCTAAACGGTTATGAAAATACAATTACGGCGATAGAAGCGGGCTTAATCGGGCCGTGGGGCGAGATGCATTCCAGCGCGATTGCTAATGCACAAAATATTTCCCCGATTATCGACAAGTTTTTGTCCACGACGAACGTACCTGTGCTCGTACGCACCCCGAAAATGATTTACGACTATCTTGGAATTACGCCGAACGACGCGGAAAATCACGCGATCGGCGCAAACGAAAAGGCTTACCGTCTCGGGCTGTATAACGACGGGTATTTGGGTTCGGATAGCGATTTGGGAACTTATTTGAATAGAGCGCGGGATATAGAATTTTTGAGCAGGCAAACAAACCACTTGCCGTACGGCGGCGAGGTGGTTATACCAGACAGTCCGCTGCACAATATAGAAACGTGCTTGCCGGAGATGAACAAAATAAATTTGAGTTATCTTAATATCGAGTGGAATAACAATGTAATCGACAAATGGAAAAGCAGTTATTATACGCGCGATTGCGGAACGGATAGTTTATATTACGGCAAAACTGCGTTCGATTATATTCAAAACCACATTGGGTATCGGTTCGTGCTCAAAAATTCAACGTTTAAGTATTCAAATAAGCTCGACGAGTTAAACGTTGAATTGACGTTGCAAAACGTGGGGTTTGGAAATTTGAATAAAAAGAAAAACGCTCAGCTTATCATAACGGGAGAGAATAGCGACGTTGTTTTTTCAAAGCTAGTCGGTACGTTTGCGGGCGATACCAAACTCGCATATTCTACCCAACTGAATTTGGAAAACGGAAAGTACGACGTGTATTTACGTTTGTGCGGAGAGTTTATTTCGGAAACGCCGCTCTACTGCGTGCGGTTCGCCAACGACGGTTTATGGAATTCCGACCTGCGCGCGAACAAAATCGGCAGTATAGAGTATTCTCAAAAATAATATTTATTTTATATTTTGAACGTTATACAAATTAAAAGGCACGTATAGGCGTGCCTTTTTGTTTATAGATAATAAATCAGTCTATCAATCGGCGGGCGGTTATAAAGTAGCTATTGCGCGTGGCGCTTATCTGTTCGATAACGGCGTGGTCGGACGCGGTATGTAATATCATATTGTCGCCCAGGTACAGAGCCACATGCCCTATACGTTCCAAACCGGTATTGTTAAACCTAGACGCATTGGTAAAAAACAGTAGGTCGCCGCGGCGGATGTCTTGCCTTGTTATTTCTTTGCCTTGCAGGCTTTGCTCGCGCGAGGTCATGGCAAGATTGACGTTCGCGCCTATTTTGAATATGTATTGCATAAGCGATGAGCAGTCGTAGCTTTTGCCGTCGTATGCGGGATTTAGCGAACCGTTGCCGTAATGATAACGTTGCGCGCCGTATACGTACGGAATGCCGAGAAGCTTTTTGCCCTCTGTAATCACTTGCTCGATTTTGTCGTTTGCTTTTTCAAACGTGGCTTCCTCAACGTACGAAGCCGATATGTAAGCGCTCCCGCCCAAGTACATAATTTCGTACCAGCCGTCCGCCTTGCTTATTGGCATTACCATATCGCCTTTGTCAAGCGTGCCGACTATCGCGTACGACGTTCCCGCGCCCTTGCGTACGTTTAGGCTGCTTGCCGTGCAGCGAAGAAGTGTGTCCGTATTCGTTACTTCTTCCGGCGTCGTCGAAGTCTGCGGCGGCTCGGGTACTTCCGTTTCCGTCGGCGCTTCCGTTCCCGTCGTCGGTATTTCCGTATTAGGCGGTGTTGTCGTACCCACGGTGGGCGGTGTGGTTATCGTAGTTCCCATTTCGGGCGTCGTCGTGGTTCCCGCTGGCGGCGCACTGCAACCTGTCAAAGTAAGTGCGAGCGCTATACATGTAAATATGGTTAATATTTTATTTTTCATTGGTTTGCTCCGCGGTTTCGCGTGTTGTAGTTGCATTGTAGCAAGCCGAATTCGGTTTGTCAATACCCCAAAAGGCGCGAAAGGCGAAAAAAATTTTTTTGTTCTTAATAAAATCTTAACAAACGGTTAATATACGAAAAACAATTATTAGGTACAATGTAATTACCAAAATAACAAGAGAGGTAAAAACTTATGAACGAAAAAGAACCCATCATTACGCAAGAAGCGAAAGACGTTGTCGAAAAGATTAAAGAACTCGTCAAGAAAGGCAACGTTTCCAAGGTAGTCATTAAAAAAGGCGAAAACACTATTGTCAATCTTCCGCTGAACGCGGGAATTGTCGGCGGAATCGTCGGGCTTATCGCCGCGCCGTGGGCTATGCTTACTGCAACCATTGCAACAATCGGTTTTGACTGCAAGGTCGAACTTGTAAAGACCGACGGCAGCATAATCGACATAAGCGGAAAGACTATCGGTAAGAAAGTTATAGACGAATTAAAGTCAGACGATTAACAACGCAACAAAAAGCCGTTCGATTATTAAACCGAGCGGCTTTTATCTATTTGGGATAGATATTATATTCTAATTTAGCACGACAAAATTAACACTCTCTTAATAAAAGTGTGATATAATATAAATTATTCGGGAGATTGGATTATGATAAAAATTCTTGTTGTCGAAGATGACGAAACCTTGAATATGTCGGTTTGCAAACATTTGTCGGCGCACGGTTATTCGGCGAAAGGGTGTTTGGACGCTTTAAGCGCAATAGACGTTTTATCGACCTGCAAGTACGATTTAATTATATCGGACATTATGATGCCGAAAATGGACGGGTTTGAATTTGCCCGAAATATTCGTGAGTTAGATAAAAATATCCCGATTCTTTTTATGACCGCACGCGATGATTTTTCGGCAAAGGAAAAAGGCTATAAAATAGGTATAGACGATTACCTTGTAAAGCCGATAGATTTGGACGAACTGCTTTTGCGTATAACCGCTTTACTTCGCCGCGCTAACATTGCGACGAGCAAAAAACTTATAGTCGGTAACCTTACGCTCGACGAGGACGCCGTAAGTGCGGTAGTCGACGGACAACCCGTAGTTTTAACGTTGCGTGAATTTCAGATAATTTATAAGCTATTGTCCTATCCGAACAAAACCTTTACGAGGGGGCAACTTTTGGACGAATTCAGCGGTTTTGAAAGTGAAAGCGGACTTCGCTCGGTGGACGTGCATATTACTAACTTGCGCCAAAAGTTTGAAAACTGCACGGGCTTTAAGATAAACACGATACGCGGACTTGGATATAAGGCGGTGCTTTTATGAAAAAGAAAAAAGCAAAACTCAGTACAATGCGGCGCACTCAATTTACGTTCTATTGCATATTGGTTGTACTGTTTATTTCCGTTTCGGGTTTTTTCTTGGCAATATTTTACTCTATGCCGCACGATAGTTTTGAAAACAACGTTTATTCAATACTTGCGCTTATAACTTTTGTAGCTGTTGCCTGTGGAGTATTGATCGGCGCGATTGCTTTTACTTACAATCGTTTTATTGTAAAACCGATTATACAGTTGTCGGATGCCGCGAAAAAGGTTGCGGAAGGCGACTATTCAATTAAATTAGCGCCTATTCCGAAAGCCGAAAAAATAGATGAGCTAAACGTATTGTTTGAGAATTTTAACACCATGGTGTCCGAGCTTGCAAGCACGGAAATATTGAAAAATGACTTTGTTTCAAACGTCTCGCACGAACTGAAAACCCCGTTGTCCGTTATTCAGAATTTATCCGCAATGCTGCAAAGCGACGGATTAACCGACGAAGAGCGTAAGGAATATGCCGTTAAAATTAACGAAGCGACTAAACGGCTTTCTTCTCTCGTAACAAACATTTTGCAATTATCCCGTTTGGAAAACCAAAAAATCGTCGCCAACAAAAAAAAGTATAATTTAAGCGAACAGCTTTGCCGTTGTATCATAAATTACGAGCAGGTTTGGGACTCTAAGAATATCGAAATAAATACCGATTTCGACCAAGCAGTTGAAATATTTTCGGATGAAAGCCTATTTGAAATCGTGTGGAACAATCTTATTTCAAACGCCGTAAAATTTACGCCGGAAAACGGGCGTATTGATATTGCAGCAAAACCTGAAAACGGGCATATCGTTATCACGGTGGAAGACAGCGGTTGCGGAATCAGCGAACATGACGTAAAACATATCTTCGACAAGTTCTATCAAGCCGATACTTCGCATGCAACCAAAGGTAACGGTTTGGGTCTTGCGCTCGTAAAAGAAATAGTTGCTTTACTTAAAGCCGAAATATCGGTGGAAAGCACTCTCGGTAAAGGTACGCGGTTTACCGTGCGTATAAAAATCGACTAAGGAAGAAAAAAGATGAATTTACTTGCAAGTGAAGTTATAGCAAAGCGTGTGTTTTCGCACCTTTATATCTATTTGGATATTGTGTTTCTTGTTGCGCTATTAGCGGTATTGATATTCAAAAAGCGTTATATGACCGTCCTTTTCGGATTGGTCGGCGGCGTCTTGTATATGATAGTCGATTACGGCATTTTTCACCTTGCAACCCACTCGCGCCATATCGAAGGCGGCAGTATGTTTTGGGTGCTTTTGTGGATGTCAATGAGCTACGGAATAACCAACTTCGTGCTGATTTGGACTTGGATTGCAAAAGACAAGCGTACGGTAGAATTTACGCTGTTTATTCTTGTTTGGTGGATAGTCGCGCCTATGCTTGCACAATCGTTCGGCGGCGGATTGCCTACCGTTACTATTTGGCGTGAAACGGGCAGTTATCACGGGTATATGGCGTTGATTTTGCTATTGGGCTATTTCGGCGGAATTGTCTATAATCTATTGCAAAAGGATAAAAATAAACGGATACCGCTTCTGCGACTACTGTTAATAGGAATAGCCGTTCAATTTTGTTGGGAGTTTTCGTTGCTTATCGGCGGAATACGAAGCGACGGATTCGGATGGGAACAGAAATTGAATACTATCGTAGTTAATTCTCTGCTTGAAACTAATCTCGGCGCAGTCCCTATTTATTGTATTTTTATTCTTATTACCCAACGCTTTACCGAAAGCCTAAAAAAGCGCACGGATAAATTGAGCTTTACCGAACGCATTGCGGAGCTTAACGCAGTCAGACTGCGGGATAGTAAATAAATAAAAATAAAATATTGTCTTAACACTCGCTTAACAAAGCGGGTGTATTTTTATATTGTAAAGCTTAATAGGAGATTAGTATTATGGAAAACAAAGTCAAGGTGGCAATTACAGGCGTTACGGGCAATATGGGCAATGAAGTAATGTGTGAACTCGTATCTTCCTGCATTGTCGAAAAATTCAGGGTGTTACTCTATGCGGATAAAAAAGAAAAAGCGTTTTTGAAAAAGTACGCTCATTTAATTAATAATGGAACGGTGGAGGTTATTCACGGAAGTATCGCGGACGAAAGTATATGCAAGCATTTTGTGTGTGATATGGACTACGTTATAAATCTTGCGTCCGTTATCCCGCCCCATTCCGACGGTAATCCGCAAGCGGCGATCGAATGTAACGAAAAAGGCGTGAACGAACTTGTTTATGCTATTGAACGATTGCCGAAAGAAAATCAGCCGAAGCTTATTCATATCAGTACTGTTGCTCTTTACGGAAATAGGAATGAAAAACATCCATACGCAAAAGTCGGCGATCCGTTGCTGGTAAGTCCTTACGACGTCTATGCCGCAACAAAATTGCGCGGCGAATTCAGGGTATTGGAATCGTCAATAGAAAAGTGGGTGGTGCTGCGCCAAACGGCAATGCTGCATAAAAATATGTTGTCCGACAATATGAGCGACGGGCTTATGTTTCATACGCCGTTTAACGCGCCGCTCGAATGGGTAACGGCTCACGACAGCGGACGGCTTATAAGAAAGATTATAGAAAAAGACAGCCGTGAAGAAGTTGCGGGATTTTGGAAAAGAGTTTTTAATATCGGCGCACCCGAAAGCAACCGCATTACGGGCTACGAAACGCTTGACCATGGTTTTAGCATAATCGGCGGTACGGCAAAACAGTTTTTCTCGCCGCAAGATAATGCCACTCGCAATTTTCACGGCGTATGGTTTTCGGACGGGCAGGAACTTGAAAAGCTGTTCGGCTATCAGTCGCAAACGGAAACAGACTATTGGATAGAAATGGCAAACGCGCACAAAGTCTATAAGCTCGGTAAATTATTACCCAAACGACTTATCCGCAGATTTACCGTAAGTAAATTAAAGCATAGCAAAAATGCACCTGCATATTGGGCAAATAACGGCGATAGCGCAAAGCTGTTAGCGTTCTTTGGCGGTAAAGAAAACTACGACGCGTTACCCGATAAATGGAACGGTGTTCATATCCCCGTCAAGTCCGACTATGCACCCGACGATTACCATACTTCGCAAAAACCCGACAGCGAGATTACTATCGACGATTTAAGAGAGTACGCAAACCTGCACCGCGGGCAGCTTATAACACAACACTTTGAAACGGGCGACGTTTACGCTAAACTTACTTGGTGTACGCAGGACGGAACAATGTTTACGGCGACGGCGTATTCCGTTATTTGTGCCGGGCATTGGTATAGCCCCATTTACGAAAGATTCGAATGGGATTTCGATAGACTTGCAAAAAAAGATAAAGTTTTTGCGCAGTATTGGTACGATTCGCACGGTTCAAGCGAGAATGTTAAGTATTATCTTGACGAGCAGTTTAACGCTTGCGTTCTGCCGGATTCCGTGCAAGTACGCGAAAGCAAGCAAAGTAAACTTTTTTCTACGACCATAGCAACACATACAGTTAGATAATAAATTAATTACAATAGTAATATCGCCTTAATACGAGCTTAACACATAAGAATATAAAATAGAACGTACTTCCTTTTTGTGAATTATTATGCAACTTACGAGTGTTTAGAACATATACATTATAGCGCAATATTTTGTGGAAATTTATTTAAAGGAGATATATTCTATGGAAAAGAACACACTCGGCACTACCGTCCCCAACACTTCGGAAGCCTCGGCGGAGGAGGTTTGCGGCTCGGTCAAAATCCTCGACACCGTTCACCTTAAAAACCTTGTGGACGATTTGTCCAAGCTGTACAGCACTTCCGTTTGCACCAAGGTCGCGCGCGACACGAAAATCGCGGCGGAAAAGCGCCTTATCCAAGCGATTCGCGCCAACCTCGACCGTTACGAAGGCTAATAAAAATATTACAACTTATCGGCTAAATCATAAAAGCTCGAACGCATATACGTGTTCGGGCTTTTGTATTGTGCCGCACTTGCAAAGGCATTTTATTTGTGATATAATTTGATTAAAGTTGCGGGAGGTGCAAAATGAAGCGGGATATAACGTCCGAAAGTTATTTCGGAAGAATAATGACGGCTTTAACGTTTTTGATATTATTTACCGTGATATTCGCTATCGTAGGTATATATTTTGCGTGTGCGGACGTGGAGATAGATAACTTTCTAATGATAGTTGTGCCGATATACGGCGCCGCCGTCGCTATCTTTTTGCCGCATTTGATTTATAACTTAGTCTCGTATAAACGTTTTAAAAAGCTGCTCAAATCGAGCAAGGTGCTTTACGACGATTTGGAGGAAGTGACTGACGCGTCGTTTTATGCGTCGATATTTTTCGGCGGGCACCGCGTAGTGATAGACGGGCATTATTCGCGCAGCATATATCCGTATCATCTGACCTATAAGCTGATAAACAAACTGGTGGCATATATACAGGACGGCGAAACGGTTTATCTTTTAAATTCGGCAGAGGATTAAACGCCTACATTTACGCACAAAAGCGGTAACCTATATGTTCGGGAATCAGTTATTATATGAATTAAAACAATACCTTCGCCGATTGTGGCCGTATGCGATAGCGGTTGTTGTGATGAGCGCACTCGCGTGTGTAATTATGGTGTTCGATAGAAACGAGGTGGAAGCGACAGGGCTTGTCACGGGTATCGGATTATCTATTATGGTGGCGCTTGGTTTTTTGGTGCGCGGATTTTTGCATGCATATACTTCGTTTTCCAAGAACCTTACCGCAAGAACGGAAAAAGCGGAAGACGGGCAATCGGTCGATAAATGGCTTTTGGTTCAGCTTGTCGCGTTTGTGATTTTTATAGCAGGTACCGCGCTTTTGTTTCTTGTTTGCGTATCTGTATTCGCGTGGAACATGGTAGGGCAAATGTTTTTGTCGCTCAAAACCGAGTGGCCGTATTTTCTCGAATTTTTGCCGTTTGCCGCAATAACGTCCGTAACCGTATATTTTATGCCTATTGCACATATCGTCGCTTCGCGGTTCGGAAAGCACAAAAAGCTTTCGTTAAGCGTTGCCGTAATCGTTTTGTTTTTGTGCTTTCCGGCTATCGTATTCGAAGTACAGCTGCTTATGCACGAGCCTTCGACGGACATGGTAGGCGTGTGGGCGAGCGTCATTACTTTGCTCGTAATATTCGTTGCGGCAAATATATGGATGTATTTGTTGGCGCGCCGCACGCTTAAAGCCGCGTATGACAACAAACAAAACGGCGATAATAATTAAAGTATTTTCGCTTGCGGGCGGCGGAGCGGTATGGTATAATTTTGCTTAGAGGAAATACTTATGCTTAAAGCTATTTTATTCGATTTGGACGGAACGCTGTTGCCGTCCGACCAGGACGAGTTTACTGCCAAATACTTCGAAGTGTTGGCAAAGCACCACGCCCGCCGCGGCAACGACCCCAAGCGCATTGTAGACTGCGTGTGGAAGGGCACGGTTGCCATGCTCAAAAACAAGGGCGAGGACACAAACGAGAACGTATTTTGGCGTGTGTTCGAGCAGGAGTTCGGGCCGAGCAAAGCAGAGATAAAGCCGATATTCGACGAGTTTTACGCTAACGGCTTTGACGAGATAAAATCGCTTTGCGGGTTTACCGAAAAGGCGAATATGGCGGTAAAAGCGGCAAAGGCGCACGGCGTGCCGGTAGTGCTTGCCACCAACCCGATATTCCCGATAGAGGCGCAGGCTAAGCGCGCCGAGTGGGCGGGCGTTAATCCCGACGATTTTGCGTTCATTACTTCGTACGAGAACAGCCGCTACTGCAAGCCTCGCCCCGAATACTACATAGATATAGCAAACGAGTTTGGCGTTAATCCCGAGGAGTGCCTTATGATAGGCAACGACACCTCGGACGATATGACCGCCGCCAAAATCGGTATGCAGGTGTTTTTGATTACCGACTGCCTTATAAACAAACCCGACTTGGACATTTCCGTATTTCCGCACGGCGACGCGGGCGAGCTGGTCGAATTCTTAAAGGCGCTTAAATTATAATGAAAGAAATAACCGTTCAAGAGAAGTATGAGTTGTACTGCGATACGTTAAGTCACTGCGGAACGTTTTTGCTTGATAGCAGCGACGACGATATAGGTTACCATATATTCGAGGAATTCGATTCGGACAGCATTAGCTTTTTGCACCCCAAAACGCTCGATGCTTTGTTGGACGCTAAGTATATAACGGAAGAAATATACGCGCTGTCTGTAAATTTGTCAAAATCGTTTAGAGAGTTAGAGGGTACCGATTTGTGGAACGTATCGGCAGTCCGCACAAGCAAAGAGTGGCTTGCTGTTCTAACGCTAGCCGACAAGATTAAAGGTTTACTTGACAAACACTAATCAACGGTGTATAATAACGATTGTGAGCGTCGGGTACCTTCCGACCGTGATATATAAATCCTACTCACAAGAGAGCAAGTAAAATTGCTCTCTTTTTGTTTATACTATTGACATATCTGTCGCGGTGTGGTATTATTCGGTAAGACAAGTAAGAAAAGTAAGACAAAATACGTCAAAGGAGTGTATTATGAGCAACCAGGGCAAATACGTATGGACTACCAAGATTACGAGCAAGGGGCAGATAGTCATTCCCAAGCAGGCGCGGGAGGTGTTCGGCTTGAATGAAGGCGACACGCTTATACTTTTGGGTGACGTCGAGCGCGGCATTGCCATAGCCAAGTACGACGATTACCTTAAATTTGCCGAGGCGATATTCAAGGCAAAGGACGGCGGCGAAAATGATTAATATCGAGAGTGTAAGTAAACGGTACGGCAAGCTTGTCGCGCTTGACAACGTGTCGTTTGAAGTTAATGACAACGAGTGTTTTGCGTTGCTCGGACTTAACGGCGCGGGCAAGACCACGCTTATCAATATTTTGTCTACCTCGCTTTTGCCGACGGCGGGTACGGTTACGGTAAACGGATTCGATATTATTAAAGACCGCGAAAGCGTGCGCAAAATCGTAAACATTTCCCCGCAGGAAAGCGCTGTCGCAAAGAACCTTACCGTGCGCGAAAATCTTTATTTTATGGCGTCGCTGTACGGTATAGAAAATAAGAATGAAAAAATTGACGGCATTATCGAAAAATTCGGACTGCGCGAAAAAGAAAACGTTAAGTGTAAAAAGTTGAGCGGTGGGCAGCTGCGGCGGGTGAGCATTGCGCTCGCCATGATAACCGAGCCGCAAGTGCTGTTCCTCGACGAGCCGACGCTCGGACTGGACGTCAAGTCGCGCAAAGTGTTGTGGGATATAATAAGCGAGCTTAAAAGCAATCGCACCGTAATACTCACCACGCATTATTTGGAGGAGGTCGAGTTTTTGGCCGACCGCATAGGCGTAATCAGTCGCGGGCAAATGAAAGCTATCGGCACGCGCGACGAGATTTTAAAGATGACCGAAACAGACACTCTTGAAAATGCTTTTTTGAGTTTGGCGGAGGAAGAACAATGAAAAAGTGTTTGACTTTGGCGCAAAGGAATATAAAGGAAATGCTGCGCGAGCCGTTAAGCTTGGTTTTTTGCTTGGGCTTTCCTCTGGTAATGCTGTTGCTTATGCAGTTGATTTTTACAAATTTGGATTTTGTTCCGCTCAATTTCGAAATTAAAAATTACGCGAGCGGCATTTGCGTTTTCGGGTTTACCTTTACAAGCTTGTTCGTGGCGCTGCAAATTTCGTCGGACAAAAACAGCTCGTTTATAAAGCGCATCAACATTGCGCCGATTAGTAAGGCGGCATATTATATAAGCTTTTTCATATCGGCGCTTCCAGTAGTACTTGTCCAAACGGTTTTGTTCTTTTTGATTGCGCTTTGTTTCGGCTTTCCGTTCGACGCCAATTTTGTATTGAGCATACTGTACCTTTTGCCGTCGGCGGCGCTTTACGTTAGTATCGGTATTTTGATAGGCGCGTTAAGTAGCAACGAAAAGCAAACGGGGCCGATTACGTCCATATTCATTTCGCTCACCGGTATTTTCGGCGGGGTGTTCATGCCTATTTCTCTGTTCGGCGGCGGGTTCGGAACATTTATAAATCTGCTCCCGTTCGGGCATTCGGTGCTTATCGCAAGCGAGCTTCAAACGGTTGGCACGGGCTGCATATATCCGCATGTGCTATACTTACTTGGCTATATCGTCGTTATAATTGCGACGGTTGCAATTACAGAAAAAATACGTAGCGTTCAAAAATGAAAATAAAAAACGCCCTACATGGGCGTTTTTATATAATTTACTTTATAATCCCAAGCAATCGTCGTTCCAAACCTGCACTTCTATATAGTGGTATTGTTCGGCGACGGTTGCCAAAAATTCGTCTAACGTTCCGTTAAAGTCGGAAATTTCTTTCAGTAGCATGCTTTTTGTAAGCATGGTTATTTCGCCGCGCTTTGCGAGCGTGGACATACTATCGCCGTAAGTAAAGCTAACGCTATCCTCGTCTAATACGGATAACGGAAATTTTGTGATTATGCCGTTATCGAACCAAGCATTCAAATAATCGCTGCCGTGTAATACAAAAGACAGCGGGTGTTGTTGTGTCGGTTTACCGCCGAGCGCGATAAAGCGTTCACGCAACAGCCTGTCCGTTTTAAGCCGCGCGGGGTAATAGTTTTGGAAATCGGCAAACCTGTAAAACGCGGTGGTGTTCTTGTGCTGCTCTGCCATTTTTGCGGCAAGCGCGAACGCTTGCGCTTTGGGCATGCGCATTACGTTAAGCAACGGCTTGCAGCCGCGGTGACAGTAATTGACAATATTAAGGTCGGCAACGGTCATATTAAGCATTGTCGGCTTTACTTGCCGACGATATTACGGTGTCGATAATTTTGTTTACAGCTTCGTCGAGCGCGTTTTCGCCCCAGCCCAAATTCCAATCGTTGTTTGCAAGAACGTCGGTAATAACGTAAATCGCGGAAGCGCGGCAGTGCCTGTAATTGGCTACGGTAAATAGACCCACGCCTTCCATTTCAACGCACAGCGCGCCCTTGTTTCGGTATTCCAAAACTTGACCGTAAGTTTCCATATAGCCCGCATCGGTAGTCCAATGCTTACCGCGTTTGAAATTTATATGGTTATTTTCAAGCAATGTTTGTAGCTCGTCGGTAAGTGATTCGGTCGATTGTATAAAGTCGTAATCAAAGCCGTACAGCCGCGCGACGGCGGTGTCGTTGTACGCGCCGTCCGTCAAAACGATATCGCCAACGCGCATGTCCTGTTGCAGCCCGCCCGCAAAGCCAATATGTATAAGCTCTTTCACGCCGCCGGCAATCAAGTCCTCGGCTTGCGTGGCAATAGCAGGCGAACACATGTTGCCTTTTATAAATCCCACCGAAGCATTGTTGTTGAAAACAAACAAATATCCACCTAACGGATATTTGTATGTGCCGCAGTTTTTGGCGAGCATAGCGTCGTAAAGACTGTCTGCCAACAAATACACGCGCGAGGGGATATTGATAGTATTTATATCGAATCCGGCATTTTTAAGCTCGGTTGCAACCAGCTTTTTGGGGTCGGTAAGTACGTCTGTATTTTTCAAGTTTTGAGGCATAACAAATAATGCTCCGTTAATCGATACAAATACTATAACATAATATTGTCTGCAAGTCAATTTGTAATATGGCGTCTAATTTGCCGCAAGATTAAATTAGTCGGCACAAACGATGGAGTCAGTTTAATTATTAGGCTTGCAAAATATGGGAGTATATGGTACAATTTTTATGCAAAAGTGTTTTAATTTCGGCAGGTGAATTATGTATTTGGCATTGGGGATAGTTTATTTGTTGGCGTCTATTTTGATGGCGGCGGTTATTGTGCTGACGGCGGTGCGTTCGATAAAACGTAACGGCGATTTTATAACCAAGACCAACTTGTTTTATCTTGCGCCGACGTTTTTGATTATATATTTGCTGCACGTTACGGCGGAAGTGTATAACGGCTCGCAAATGGACTTTTTCTCGTGCTTCTCGCTTATATACACGTCGTTGGACGTAATGAAGTTCAAAGTAGTCAAAGCGATGTTGATGCCCATTTGCACAGCTTACCCGCTGTATTATGCCGATTTTGTACTGGCGTTTATTATCGGCGGAATAACGGTCGTTTTGAGTGTGGCAAGCTTTTTCAGTAAGCGTATCGGCAATTTTTGCAAGGTAAAGTACCGTTTTCACAAAGGCTGCGATATTGTGGTAGGCGATACCGAGTCGTCGATTCAGTATATTAAAAACACAAAAAACACAGTGCTTTTGGGCGTTAACGTTTCCAATCAAAGATTTATCGGTTTGCTCAAGCAGGGCGTATCGGTTTTGAACATGCCGTTGGTTGCAAAACAGCTGGCGCGGAAATTGAAGCACGGCACGTATAATATAATTGTTTTCAAAGACGCTAACCAATCGTATACTAACGTAATCGAAGCGTTTATAGGTTTGCCCCGCGATGTGGATATAAGGATATATCTCGAGGCAAACCAACAGGAAATGAAGATACTCAAGCAAAAATTCATAGCCAAGGCCGATAACATTAAAAACACATATATATCGGGATTCAGTAAATATGAATTGATGGCAAGAAAGTTCGTAGTGGACTACCCTATAACCAAATATATCCCGCGCTCATTCTACAACGACAATTTCTCTTTAAAGCCCGATAAGGATATACATATAGTGTTTGTCGGGTTCGGCAAGGTGAACTATCAGCTTTTCAGAATGTGCGCTATGCAGTTCCAGTTTGCGCACGAACACAAAGGCAAGCTTGCTACCCATCCCGTAAAATATCATATTTACGATTGTGATAAGCAGGCGTTGCACAACGAATTTTTTTCGCGAATACAGTACGAGTTTGACGAAGTGTTTTCCGATTGCGATTTTCCCAAGCCGGATGAAATATGCAAGTTGGATATAGATCAGCTTTACAGCAATTCCGTCGACGCAAAAAAGGCATTCAGGTCGTTTGTTCATAAGGATAGCTTTACATACTTTATCGTATCGCTCGACGCCGATTTGGAAGACGCGTCGTATGCTCAAACTATAATGCGGATGCTTGACGAAAACGATAATTACCGTATTTTTGTAAGAGCCAAGAACAGTAACAGCGAAAAGCTAAATGAGCTCAGCGACAAAATTATCTATTTCGGCGACGAAAAAGAGCTTTATACTCACGAGAATATAATTAACGACGATTTAACCGAGCTGGCGCAAAAAATCAATTTGCTGTATAGCCGTATTGCCAATCCGCCCGAATGGCTGAAAAAAGTGTACGAGGATAAGTATTTATCGCCGTTACAGCAAAGCAGTATTCTTAACAAGTGTCTCGACGAGCCGCAAAGAAAAGATTATATGCTCAAAAAGTGGGGCGAGCTTCCGAATATCGAGCAGGACTCGAATTTGTACCACGCGTTGAATTTGCCGTTTAAGCTAAACCTTTTGGGATTCGATATGGTTAAAAAACGCGACGAAAACGATTTTGGCATAACCGAAGAAGAGTTTAATAATTACTACGTAAACAGCGGCAGGGCAACGCATTACAACGACTATTCATTTTTCTTTAATACCGAATCGAGCAATGTCTTGGCGTTTATAGAACATTCTCGGTGGAACGCGCTCTATATTTTGTACGATTACAAGCAAATGAAAAAATCGGATATCAAGGTCGTAGAGTCGATAGACAAAAACGGAAATATCGTCAAGTCAATGCCGCACAAGGACACCGCGCTTAGACAGCACGCTTGCCTTACGACATACTATGGGCTGAAAGAGCTTATAGAGTACAAATATAAAACGCTGTATCCCGACGAGGTTTTAGACGAAAAGCATTACAAAGACAACGCACATTTGAAAGATTTAAGCAAAATCTACGCTTACGACTATATGGATCTCGACAGGCTGTACAGCGAGATTACCGCAATGGGCTATAAGCTTGTAAGAAACGATAATTAAATCCCGATAAGTTTGATAAATAAAAAATCGTCAATACAAATTAGAATTGACGGTTTTTTTATTGCAAATGATAATTACTGCTTTTCCGGTATATCCTCAATGATTACCGCGCGCCCGTCAAGGTGCTTGATTTTGACGGTACGTATTTTTTGAATATATTTATATTGAGTTTGATTGTAGTAATGCAAGGTTTTGTAACGTTTTTCGCCGTTCTCGTCGTAAAACCTAATGTCAAAGGAATAGAAATTTGACTTTCTCCACGCGTAGTGTCCTTGGATGGTAATGGAATTGCTTCCCGCTATTCGCGCGGTTGAAATTTGACCATGTTTAAGCACGTACAAATCACGAAAATACGGGATTATCCGTTTGAGTGCATAAATTGTCAACGGTATGCCAAACGCTAACGACGCAATTCCGAGTATAGAAAACATTATTATTTGCGCAGGTACAATTGCCGAATTCAGTGAACATAGCAGCCCCACCGTTAAAAACGCTCCGACTATCGTAAACAATACACCGCCGAACAGCACAAGCCAATATTGACCCCGCGTCGCTTTCAATACGCGCTTAACTCTATAATATAATTCGCTATCGGTAATTTCATATTCTTCCATGATATATTCATTTTATAAAATGTATCGGTGTTTGTCAAGAGCATTTATTTTCGCAATGCAAAAAGCCGCCGCATAACTGCAACGGCTTTTGTATAGAGGAAATTGCGAGTGAATAAATTACTTGACAGCCAAAAGCTCGATATATCCGCGCGTGCCGATAGGCTCTAATTGAATGCGCGGGTTTTGGTTGTCCCATTTGTAGCCGATAGTCGACGGGTCGTACTTTTTGATAGCTTCTTGCACCTCTTGAATAGCCGTGCCGAAATCCTCCTCGGCGAACGGCTCGCCTTGAAACATAAGATATGTGGCGGCGGGCAGGGTGATAACGTCAAACCCGTCGGGAACGGCGCCCTTATATTCGGCGGAAACCTCCACGCCCTGAACGTACTGGCTGGTGCCCGCCTTGATATATTTATCGGGCAGCCATAAACATACGGGTTCGCCGCTGAGCGATTTTATGCTGGAAAGGGTGCCCCAAACGTCACAGCCGACCTCGTTACAGTACGTCCAGTATTCGGTGGCAGTCTTGCCGCGTTTGAGTATGACCTTGCGTTCGGGTTTAAAAACGACCTTTATAAAAATATTTTTTGTGTTTTGCATCGGTTTTTTGCTCCTTGCGATATACTTGTATTTTACGCCGTAAGGATTGAACAGGGCAAGAGGGGTGGGGTTCAAGGCGTATTGCTTGGGATTGCACCCGAACTCGCGCGCAAAAGCGCGGGT
>CAMWMF010000024.1 GCA_947175335.1 uncultured Clostridia bacterium | reverse complement strand
CTGGCTCGGGGGCCTCGGTGCTCTTGATAAGAGACCCGGTAATAGAATAATATACCCCCCCCCCCGCCTTGTCAAGTAAAAAGTAATAGTGAATAGTGAAAAAGCAAAATAAGGTTTATCTCTTCACTATTACCTTTTCACTATTCACTATTATCTATTATTTAATTCTTAATTCTCAATCGCTTGGGGTATTTGTTTTTAAGTACGCGTACGCCGTCGCCGCCCGCCGCCGACTTTACAAGCCCTAACGCGTAGCCGCCTACCGTGGCAATAAGATTGCCGCTCGGCGCGTTTATTTCTATTTGTTCACCCGCAATATAATCGCACGCATATTCGCCAAGCTCTGTCGCGCCGAATTTTTCTATACTAGCCATGTCCAGCGCATGAGTAAGCGCATGCGACGGCGAACCGTCGTCAAATACGGGCGTGCCCGCGCATATCACGTTAAGCCACGAAAGGTCTGGAATATCCAAATTGTCCAAATCCAGTATTGTGCGCTTGCCGACTATTTCCGACACTGGGAGCCTCAGTCCGCCAAACTTTACCGTGCCGCGTTTTTTGCGCAGCGGCGGCAGCTCGTTTTTTCCGCCGACCGTCTTTTGCAAAACGCAAAAGAAATGTCCCTCGCCGTCGAAGTCAATCGGGTATATGCGCCGCGCATTGGGCATATCTATTCCGCGCTCGGTACCCGACAAAAGCGGTATGTCCACGGTACGCATGCCCAGTGCCTGCAAGTAATTTATATTGTCCTCGTTTTCCTCTTTGGCAAACGTACAAGTGCTGTACAGCATATACCCGCCGCCTTGCAAAAGCTTTACCGCGTCGGCAAGGATAGCGCGTTGGCGTTCGGCACAGCCCTTGACGATATTCTCGGAATACGGCACTTCCTCGTACCGCATCATGCCGCCGCCGCTGCACGGCGCGTCAACTATAAGTGTGTCGAAGTATTCGCTAAATCCCGCACGCACGTAGTCGCCCGCAGTGCCGCATGTGATTACGGCGTTATCTATACCCAGTCGCTCTATATTTTCCGCAAGCGCTTTGGTGCGCTTGTATTCGCTGTCGTTGCAAAACAGCACGCCGCCGTTCATATATTCGGCAGCCTGCGTGGACTTACCGCCCGGGGCGGCGCAAAGGTCGAGAACACGCTCACCTATAAAGGGCGCAAACGCAGCTACCGCCGCCGAGGCGGACGGCTCCTGCATATAATAAAGCCCCGCATGGTACAGCGGGTCGAGCGACGGCTTGACGTTACAGTAAAACGAATTGTGGCACAGCGGGTTTTGCTTCAACTCACCGCCGAACATATTTTTAAACCTGTCTACCGTAATCTTATTTGTATTTACTCTGAGCGCCTTGTGCCTAGGCTTTTCGGTGTACGCTTTGTAAAATGCGTCGTACCGCTCGCCGAGAAGCCCACGCATATACTCGAAAAAATATTCGCTCATTGCTTGTCACCGTAGTCCACAGAAAACAAGTACAACCCACACGCGGGTGCAAGTTCCTTGGCATAAGAACGGTCGCGTTTTTCTATCAAAAACGGAATATCCACGTTATCACCACGCCCTGCTTTTAGTAGCTGCGCGGTGATAATGCGCACCATATTATATAGAAACCCGTCGGCGGTTATAAAGAATTTTATAAACCTTCCGTCGCGCTCGAAGTGTGCATCGAACACCGTGCGGGTAAACGTTTTCGCGCCGCCGCCAGCCGCCATAAACGTGGAAAAGTCGTGTTTGCCAACAAGCTGACTTGCGCATATGTTCATCCGTTGCATATCGGGCTCTGTATTAAGGCACAATGCGCGGTCGTTGAGAATAGGCAACTGCTCGCCCACATACATAAGGTACATATACGTTTTTTGCTTAGCGGTTTTTCGCGCGTCAAAGTTATCCTCGGCATATTCCGCCGCAGTCACACGCACGGTGCGCGGCAGGTATGCGTTAAGTCCGCCCACCACGTTCTTTGTCGGTAAAATTTTGTCAACATCGAAATGCGCTACCTGCGCTATTGCGTGCACGCCCGCGTCCGTTCTGCCTGAGCCGACAACACTCGGCTTTTGCCCGAAAAGCTTTTCGGCCGCAGCTTCCACCGCGTCTTGAATACTGTTGCCGCTCGGCTGGTGCTGCCAGCCGCAAAAGTCGGTGCCGTCGTAAGATAGCGTTATTTTATACTTCATACGGCTAACCTCGACTATAAACTAAGCGCGGATATAAACGCCCAGCCCAACCAGTTGTAATTTAAAAACAGTATGCACACCGTGATTGCGCACCAAAACAGCAGCGCCACAAAATCACTGAATTTTGCTTTAAGCTTTTTCATACGCGTCCTGCCCTTGGCGCCGCGGTAGCAGCGACTGTCCATTGCGTCGGCAAGCTCGTCCGCTCTGCGGAAGCTGGACACAAACAGCGGGATAAGCACGGGTATCATAGCCTTGATTTTTTTGAACGGATTGCGCGATTCGAACGCCGCGCCGCGCGCGCGTTGCGCATTGACAATCTTATCCGTCTCCTCTATTAGCGACGGTATTAACCTTAGCGCAATGCTCATTATAAGCGCAAGCTCGTGCACGGGCAAGTGCAACACCTTTAACGGCGACAGCAGGCTTTCCAGTCCGTCGCAAAGCTCGGTGGGCGTTGACGTGAGTGTAAGCACCGTTGGCATAAGCACCAACAGCATAAGCCGCCAGCCAAGCTTAATCGCCGCGTAAATGCCGTTTAGGTAAATATGGAATATCCCCCACTCGGCAAGCGGCGCGGAGGTCGTATCGCTGTAAAATATCATCATCAACAGCGTGGTAAACAGCAAGATGATAATAATCAGTTTAAGACTTTTAAGCACCTTCAAAATAGGCACTCGCGAAAGCAATATCGTTATAAGCACGAACAAAGTCATAAACCCGAACGAAAAAAAGCTGTCGCAAAAGAATACCGTTACCAAATACAGTATCAGTATGACGAGCTTGAACCTCGGGTCGGCGCGGTGTACTGGCGACGACGCGGGATAGTATTGTCCCATGCTCACGTCACGCATTCTTTGCCACCGCCTTTTTAATTTCTTCAAACAATTCGTTTTCGGTAAGCACCGATTTGTCCACAGCCACGCCCAAACCGTTAAGCTTGACGGCAAGCTCGGTAACAAGCGGCAATTCCACACCGCAGTTTTCCAACAACTCTTCCGAGCCGAACAATTCGCGCGGCGAAAACACGCCCATAACACGACCATGTTTGAGCACGGCAATCTTGTTGCAATACTCGGCAATCTCGTCCATGTTGTGCGATATCATGACCACCGTCGGGCAGTCCGCTTTTATGCGCAAAATCAAATCCATAATTTCGCGCTTGCCCTTGGGGTCGAGGCCTGCGGTGGGCTCGTCCAGCACAAGTATTTCGGGGTGCATAGCAATTACGCCCGCAAGCGCAACGCGGCGCTTTTGCCCGCCCGAAAGCTCGAACGGCGAACGCTCGGCTATCTCCGCACAATCGAGCCCGACAAGTGCTATTGCGTCGCGCGCTCTTTGTTCCGCCTCGGCGTTATTGATCCCCAAGTTTTTGGGGCCGAACATGACGTCCTTCAAAACTGTATCGGCAAAAAGCTGGTGCTCGGGATATTGGAACACCATGCCGACCTTGGCGCGCAGTTTTTTCAGGTTTATCTTTTTCGCAGACAAATCCATATCGTCCACTATTACCGCGCCGCTGTTCTTTTGAATTTTTGTAAGCGCGTTAAAGTGACTGACAAGGGTGGACTTGCCTGCGCCCGTGCTACCTATTATGCCGAAAAAGTCACCCGTTTCTATACTTAAATTTATATCGAACAGCGCCTGCGTGGTGAACGGCGTTTTGGGGCTGTACACAAACGAAAGATTTTTTACTTCTATCATTTTTTGCCCCCTTTCACAGTATTAGCCACCGCCGCCGCAAACTCGTCCGCAGTCAGAGGACAGCCTACGTCTATGCCCATATCGTTGAGCCTACGCGCAAGCCGCACGTAAAGCGGCAAATCCAGTCCCGCGCCCTCGAACACCTCGGGAGTGTTAAATAGCTCTTTGCCGCCGTCGGCCGCTATACTGCCCTTGTTAAGCACTATTATTCTGTCGGCAGCCGCCGCTTCTTCCATAAAATGGGTTATCATGATAACCGCCATATTCTCATCGCGGTTAAGCTTTTTTACAACCTCCAAAACCTCCCGCCTGCCGTTGGGATCAAGCATACCGGTAGCCTCGTCCAGTATCATCAGCTCGGGCTTGATAGCAAGCACGCCCGCAATGGCGACGCGCTGCTTTTGCCCGCCCGAAAGACGGAACGGTCCGCTCTTGGCGTGCTCACTCATACCCACGCTATTAAGCGCCCAGTCCACCCGCGCGCGTATTTCGTCGGGTGCAAGCCCCAAATTTTCGGGACCGAAAGCGACGTCGTCCTCGACGATAGTAGTAACCATCTGGTTGTCGGGGTTTTGAAAGACTATGCCGATTTTTTTGCGAATGTCAAACAAGGCACGCTTGTCCGTAGTAGATTGGCCGTCAACCAGCACCTCGCCGCCGTCGGGCGCAAGCAAGCCGTTGCACAGCCGCGCAAGCGTGGACTTGCCCGAACCGTTACAGCCGACAAGGGCGACAAACTCCCCGCGTTCTATCGAGAATGATACCGAGTTGAGCGCTTGGATAAGCTCGTCGTCGCCGCCGACGTACGCATATTCGACATTTTTGAATTCCAAAAACGACATAACCGCATTTTAGCATTTTTACCGAGTTATGTCAATTATTTTGGCAACCCGCAAAATCCGCGCACAAAAAAACCGCCGCGAACGTTTTTCGTCCGTGACGGTTTATTGATTAACAATATATTATTATTCGGCGACGTCTAATTTCGCATATATTTCGTCACATTCCAAGTCGGTAGATTCGCCATTGACATCGGTCAACCGTGCCGTAATGTTGATATAGCTCAAATAAACCGTGCCGTATAATGACAAGCGGTACATTTCATTATCCTCTGTTTCGGGGACAAATACCGAAATCGATATTTGGTTGTCGTGCGTACTAAACGCAGCGTAATCGGTCAAGTCGACGCCGTCCACAACAAACTCGACTATCTCGCCGTCGACGATAACAAAATAGTTATTTTCCGTGTCCAGCTCGTCATTGGACTGCACGTAGCAGTACTTGCCGTTAACGTCATAAATTTCGCCGATATTCGGCGCGTCATGGCCGCCGATAAACTCCAAGATTTTGTTCAGCGTATCTTCGTACAGATAATTGTAAATATCTTGCCAATCATCGTTGACGTACGATAAAGCAATGACGTAGCCGTAAGAGTTGTCGTCGTCAAAGTACACAACCGCGTAAAGACTATCGCCGAATTCTACGTCGGTCAGCGCGGATTTTACAAGTGCGCCGTCAAACACGAACGAGCTTGTTTCCGCGTCGAACCTAAACGCATTTTCTGCGGCGTTCTCGATAAGAGTCGGTTCACCGTTAAGCGGTTGAGTGTACAAACTGTAATTAGTCATATTCACAGTTTGATTACCCGCTTCGAAGTATACCGATACATCTTTGTCGGTCACTTCGTACACAAGCGATATAATCGACGTTTTGTACTCCATAGCGGGATCGCACGCGATAACAAAATCTTCGGTCGAGGTCTTGTACTCGTCGATAACTATCTCCGCAGTAGCGCGGTAATCGTTATCGGCAAGAATAGAACCTTCGGCAGCTGTGCCTTTGTAGTTGTGTGCGAAGTAGTTATCGAGCTTAACGCCGGTAATCATCTTGTAGTCGCCTATCGTAAGCGTGAGCGTCATGGTAGCATTTGTCAGTTTAACGCCGTCCTTGACTACAGTGTACAAGTCGGCGGTTTTCGCGTTGGTTTTGAGCATCTCGACAATGGATTTTACCGTAAAGGTATTTTTAACTGTCGCAACCATGCCGCTTATTTCTTGCAATCCCGCGGCAATCTCTTCGGCGGAAACCTCTGCATTCAGCATTGCGTCGAGCAAGCCCATGCCTAAGCTTTCCATACCGCCGCCTTCGGCAGAAGAAATATCGTCGTCGTCTTCATCAAGCGTCATAAGGTCGCCCAAGTTTTGCATAATAAAGTTGTATGCACCTACAACAAGCTTGTTAAGCGGACGCGCCTTAATAGCGGTCATTACATCATTGGGCAAAGTGTAGCCGAACGATGCAAGTATAGCTTCCACATCGACGCCCTTTTCCTTCAACGCGTTAAGCAAAGTGCCTACGGTGTTTTTCGGATTTTTTACGTAATTCTCTACCATGCCATACATTGCGTCAAATGACTTGTCGAAAAGCAGCATGCAATAGTCGTTGAGCAAATCGCCGATAGACTTATCCTTTTTGTACGCGTTTTGCAAAGGCTCGAGGTATTTGTTTACACTGTCGGCCTTTTCCACGGCAAACGTTACCGTTTTGGCTTGCTCGTCATAGACGGCGTTAATCTTTTTAGCACCGCCCTCCTGTTTAAGACTTGCAAGCAAGTATTGCGCGTAATCAAACGCGTTTGCGTAAAACTCGTTAGAATATGAATAGTAGTTGCCGTGCTTATAGTAAACGTAACCGGTTTGAAGATCTACTATCATCTCCTCGCCTTTCGACGCCATTTTCAGCTTAGTGCCGCGCTTGTCGAGATTAATACTTCCGGTAAGCGCTCTGGTGTTCTTGGTAGACAGCATGTACGAAGCAGTGCCGGTAAAGCCTTTCGCGTTCAATACACCGTTTACTGCGTCAAGCGCATCGTTAACCGAAATCGACACCGTATTGTCCGCTTGCGGCGGATCTTGTTTGCCTTGTTCCTTGCCATTGTCGCCACCATTGTTCCCGCCACACGCTACAAGCGTAAAGCACAGCACAAACGCAATGATAAGCGAGAATATTGCAACTAATCTCTTTTTCATTTTCAATACCTTCCTATATAGTATTTGCAATAATAGTATACTATTATTATGGCGCTTTGTCAACATACGCCACTTGGAATTTTGTCTAAATTTCCAATATCAACCGTTTTCGTTAAAGTAGCGCGGCAACGGCTTGATAGTGCCCGACGAGTTTTCGATAGTAAAATAGTCAAAATCCACGTCGTCCACAAACTCGCGCGGCAAAAACTTGGCAATGTTAAAGTGCACAAAATTGTATTTATGACTGGTCAGTATTATGGGCGTAGGGATATCCATTGCCCGCGTGATTTCGCATATGTATTCGAAAAGCTTATCCTCGTCGAACACGTCGCCCAGCTCGTACATATAACTGCGCGTAATCTTGTCACCCTTAGTGGTCTTAGCCCATATCCGCGGAAAGACCTTTGCTTTAAGTTCCTTTGCCATAATATCCTTTTTACTATTCGTTGGCGTGTTTGCCGAGCCCCAAAATTTTTGCTCTTTCTCTCATACGCGCCGTGGCGTCGAGTAAGCGCTTACGTATGCGGAGCGACTTAGGCGTGACTTCCAATATTTCGTCATCCGCCAAGAATTCTATGCAATCCTCCAGCGTCATACGCATAGGAGTAATAAGCCTTAATGCTTCGTCGCTGCTGCTGCTTCGCGTGTTGGTAAGATGCTTGCGCTTGCACACGTTGACTACGATATCGTCACCGCGCGGGTTCATACCGACGACCATACCCGCATACACGGGCACGCCCGCGCCGATAAACAGCGTGCCGCGCTCCTGCGCGTTGAACAGTCCGTATACGATACTGTCGCCTGCCTCGTGCGCGATAAGCGAACCGAAGTCGCGGCGGTTGATTTCGCCCTTGTACGGCTCGTAGCCGTCGAATACGCTACTCATAACGCCCTCGCCCTTGGTGTCGGTCATAAGCTCGCTTTGGTAGCCGAACATGCCGCGTGCGGGAACCTTAAAGTTCATTTTTATGCGGCTGCCGTGCGGGGTCATATCTATAAGCTCGCCTTTGCGCGTGCCCATCTTGTTCATAATAGTGCCGATGCACGCCTCGGGCACGTCGATGAATACGCGGTCGATAGGCTCGTGCTTAACGCCGTTTATCGTCTTGATAAGCACCTTAGGCATGCTGACGGCAAACTCGTAGCCCGCTCTGCGCATTGTTTCTATCAAAATAGAAAGGTGCATTTCGCCCCTGCCGCACACTACAAAGCTGTCGGCAGTTGCGCCGTCGGACACGCGAAGCGACAAGTCCTTAACAGCTTCCTTGTACAATCTGTCGCGCAAGTGACGGCTTGTTACGTACTTGCCTTCCTTGCCAGCGAGCGGCGAATCGTTTACCATAAACGTCATTTCAACGCTCGGCTCGGCAATCTTGACAAACTCTATCGGCGTAAGGTCGGCCTCGGCGCACACCGTGTCGCCTATCATAACGCCCTCTATACCGGACACGCAAATAATGTCGCCCACCGACGCCGTTTCCGTATTAACGCGCTTGATTCCCTCGTACGTGAATATGCTGACTACCTTGCTCTTGACCGACTTGGTATCGTCGTGGTAGTTGGTAAGCACAACGCTGTCGCCCACCGACACGCTGCCGCTGCCTACCTTGCCGACGGCGAGCTTGCCGACGTAATCGTTATGCTCGGCGGAAGACACAAGCATTTTGAACGGCGCGTTCTCGTCACCTACGGGCGCGGGAATGTGCTCGATAATCGTTTGGAAAAGCGGCTGCATATTCCTGCCGCGGTCGGAAATATTTTTGGACGCCACGCCCTCGCGTGCCGAAGCGAACACGAACGGGCTGTTAAGCTGATCCTCGCTCGCGTCGAGGTCGAGGAAAAGCTCCAAAATCTCGTCCACTACCTCTTTGAGCCGTGCGTCGGGCCTGTCGATTTTGTTTACTACGACTATTATTTTCAAGCCGAGCGCAAGCGCGCGTTCAAGCACGAACCGCGTTTGCGGCATAGGGCCTTCGAACGCGTCCACAACGAGCAGTGCGCCGTCTACCATTTTAAGCACGCGCTCCACCTCGCCGCCGAAGTCTGCGTGCCCCGGCGTGTCCACTATATTTATCTTGAACCCGTCGTAAACGCACGACGCGTTTTTGCTGAGTATGGTAATACCGCGCTCACGTTCTAAGGCGTTGCTGTCCATAACGCGATCCATAACCGCCTGGTTATCCCTGAATACGTTGCCCTGTTTGAGCAGCTCGTTGACAAGCGAAGTCTTGCCGTGATCGACGTGCGCTATAATAGCTATGTTCCTGATTTTAGCTTTTTCCATAAACCGTAAACGACCTATATCGAACTGAATTTTATCGATATAAGTTTATTACATTATGCGCTAAATGTCAAACAAATTACAATTCCGAATTCCGAATTCCGAATTCCGAATTTTTCTCTCACTTTTTCTTTTCGTACAGCCTAAACGCTATCGCGGTCATATCGTCCTTTGGCTTATCGCCCGAAAGCTTGAGTGCGCGCGTTACGATATCGGTTACCGCGCTTTCGGGATTGAACGCAGACAGCCCGTTTATAAACGACGGCAGTTCGTCGCCGTCGAAGCAGTCGGCAATGCCGTCGGTGACGAGTATTAGCATTTGCCCGGGGTACAGCTTTTTGGTGGCTACGTAAGGGCGCATTTCGTCCAGCACGCCGATAGGCAACGAGCTGCCATCTATTTTAAGCACGGTGTCCGTAGTCTTAATATAGCACGGCGGCGCGCCTATCTTGATAATATCCACCGTCGCGTTGTCAAGGTCGCACACCGCTACGTCAGCCGCCGAATAGTTTTCGGCAGTCGGCAGCTTTAAAAATCTATTCACTCCCGCTATAACCGAAGCGGAATCGAACCCCGCGCGGTAAAAACACTCTATCAGCTCGACCGCCGCGCCCGAGCTTTCGCCCGCGCTTTGCCCGCTACCCATACCGTCCAACAGCGCCGCCAAAAATCTGTCACCGATTCGCTTAAATGTATAACTGTCCCCACTCACGCCGTCCTTGGCAACACCTGCACGGGCGTAAACCGCCTCGTACATGGGGCGGCGTTTTAATATTGCCACGCTCCACCCCGCCGCTTGCGTTTTTTCTATACTCACAACCTCGTATCGGCGTTTCATAGACGTACTGACCGCGCGGCGGATTTTTTCGTGCGAAACGGTGTTGGTTCTAACCACGGCGGTAACAGCGTCGCGCGTAACGAAAACGTCGGCACACTCCACGCCGTTATTGTTCAGTTCGAAAATCACCCGCTTTTCGGCGGTGGCGTCAAACCCGACGGGCAGCGCTTCCGCTTTGCCGAGCTCCTCCAACACGTCCTTTACGGCGGTCAGGCGTTCGGTCACTATCGCTTTGGCCTTGTCCTCGCTTTCTTTTTCCTTCAACCTTTCGCGCGCGCTGTCGGTGATTGCTGCGGACGCGCTTATCACTTCGCTCGCCTGCACGCACGACGAAGTGAAAAAGTCGGGCAAGTCGGAAAGTATAGCCCGCCCCGCAGTCGCGCGTTCGGCAAGCAACGTAAACGCGGCCTCGCGCAACGCCTTGTCGCACTCGCCGTTTTTGGGACAGTACGGGCAAATGCGACTACTCAGCGAATAGCCCAATGCGGCATAGTCTGGCTTTGCCGAACCCATAACGGTCATCAGTCGCGCCGTTTCGTCGAACACCGAAGCGACGGCGAGCATGCGGTTGCCCGCGTCGTACTTGCAACGGTTGACGTAATGCCTTAGCGCAATGTGCGACGAGCCCTCGTAATCGAAGTAATCGCGCACCTTTTTGATTGCGCGGCGCGGAAGTATGCAAAACAGCAGTCCGCCCGCCGCGAGCATTAGCGAGTTCCAGCCGACTTGTATCGGGTCGACAAAAAACAGCACCGACGTTGCCGCAAACACGCCGATAGCCGTCAGCGTGTACACAAACCTATTAAGCCGCGAAAAAGCGGGCACTGTAATGATACACATAATAAACGCGGGCACGAGCGTAGCGGACGTATAGCCCAAGCCTACGGCTATCATTGCGCCGCAAGCAAGCACCGCCTTGCTACCGACAAGCGATAATAACAGCACGACGAGCATTGCGGGCGCAAGTCCGATAATAAACGCGTCGTAGCGTGCCCTACCAAACGCCAGCCCCGCAACTAGAAACACCACGCACACCGACGCCGCCTCGACGATACCGAGCTTGGACGAAAACGCTTTTTGCGCGCACCCCGATACGTTGACCGCAAAATAGTAAAACAAGCATCCGATAAATCCCGCTATAACCGCGTCGGCGATGGACACGAACAGTGCGGAAAGCACGGTATGTATAATTATAGCCAACAGTGAAAACAGCGTTGTACATACGCCTTTATTGAGCTTGACAAACCGCAGCGACATTGCCCAGCGCACCGCCATGACGAATATGACGGCGCCGCATGCATACAGCCGCCACACCTCAAATGTAAACAAAAACTCGCACAACAAATACACGGGCGATATAAACCCGATAAAAAAGCAGCCGGACAGCGCGCAGAACATTGCCGTGCCGAACGGCGCAATGCCGTATATTTTTCCGCCGACCGTCACCACCAGCAGCGCCGCCGCGCCGAGCACTGCTACGGGCGATCTTTTGTCCGTTTTGACGATTTTGCCCATACGTACTTTATAACATATACATATGGAATGATTTTGCGGGAATTTGACACGCGGTGTCGAATAAGAGCAAACAAAAAGCGCGGACAGCATTTCGCCGTCCGCGCCGTTTTGTTGGTGTTAGGTATTATTGCCTATTACAGTTTAGTACCGTCTGCGTACAATTCGCCGCCCTTATATACAATGGTGTGATTGCCGGCGGAAACGGTTCTGTTGTCACCGCTTTGCCAAGAGTCGCCTATCTTACCTTTGATTTCCGTTTTAGCCGTAAAGTTATACGTGATAGTGTACTCATTGGTTGTTCCCAATACACGGGTCATTGCAAGTCCGGTAGACCAATCTCCGCCTACACCCATAAGGCGGCAATTACCGCTTGCTTCGTATTCCACCCAGAATCCGTTTTCGTCGCTGCCGTCCTTGCAGTAGTAGAAGTCGAAAGTACCGGCAGTCGTTACTTTAAGCGTATTTCCGACTACGCTTACCTTTCCATTGCCTGAGCAACCGGAGCGTACAGTGAAGTAATCGGTTATTTGGGTATTACCGTACGGCGTATAGAACGTAAGAATATCGTTGACTTTAAGCGTTACGCCCACAGCTTTCAAACGATCGTAACCGTTATCAGAAAGAGCAAGGACAAATTGGTCGTTGACGTAAAGTCCGCTCTTAACGGCAGGTGCGCCCGTTTGCGTGCCTTCTATCCAAATACGACCTTTGATACCGTCACTGTTCTTGCCGAAGTTGTAGTAGAAGCTGTAAGTGCCGTTGTACAGCTTGACGGTGGTTGTCGTGCCGGCGTTGGTTATGCCATCATCAAGGTCGATTTGCGTAAGCGTAACAGCCTGACCGCCGTACTTGAACGTGACGTCAACCGCAGAGGTGTTGTTAGCCGCGGTAATCGTGACGTTGGTAGCCATTACTTGGTTCATGTTATTCTCGTTGAACACGAACGTGCCAACCTTGGTGTTGCCTACGTACACGCCGTCGGTAGATTGAATGTTAGGCGTCAAGTAGTCGCTTACTTCGCCGTGGCGCACTACGTAAATACCCGTAACGTCGCCGCTTGTCGCTTTTACGTATCTGTAATAGACCGTGTAAACGCCCGCCTTGTTAAACTTCAATCCGTTGCTGTACGTGACGTTGGAATCGGAGCCGGATTTGATATTCGTAATGGTACCGACCTTGTTATCAAAGTACACAGTGAGCGTGCATGCGGCTGTCACCTTGAAGCACTTAGCCGCGTATTCTTTGCCGGTATCGCTTACGACAAATGCTTGCACAAGATTTTCGCCGTTGAACAAACCGTTTACTCTCGCCCAGACTGCAGTCATCGTTACCGCCTTGGCAGGCATTGTGTAGCTTGCGCCCGCGGCACGCGTCGTAGTTCCGTCGTTCCAGCCACTAAACGTGTAGCCCGTTCTCGTAGGCGCCGCTGCAAGAGTAATCGCCTTATTGTACTCGACCTGCGAAGAAGACTCCGCCGTACCGTTGCCGTACACGTACTTCAAAGCATAGCTTTGTACGTTCCACTTGGCGTGCAGCGTGATATTGGTAGTAACAGCTGTGTTAAAGTTCCACGCGGTTTTCAAAGTAGAGTCACTGTACCAGCCGCCGAAGGTGTTGCCCGTCTTAGTCGGATCGGTAGGCTTGGTTACCTTTTCGCCGCTCACAACCGTTTGCGAAGAAACAGCGCTGCCTCCGTTGACGTTAAACGTTACCGTGTAGGTTACGACCTGCGCAATCTTGGCATAGAGCTTTTTATCGCCCGTAGTGCCCTTAGCTATTCCCGTGACCTTGTTGGTGAAAGTCGCCTCGGAATACCAGCCGACAAACGTGTAGCCCGATTTGATGTTGGTCGGGTTGGGCAAGGTTACCGCCTGCTCTACCGTGTACGTACTATTTGCCGGAGCCGTGCCGAGCGTAGTGTCGGAAACCACGTACGTGATGTTGTACGTAATTATCGTCCACTTGGCGTACAGCGTGATATTGCTCGTAACCTTGTCGGTAGCAAAGTTCCACGCGTTGGTGCAAGCAGCTTCCTTGTACCAGCCGCCGAAGGTATATCCTGCACGGGTTGTCGTAGGCGCCGTAAGCGTGCTGTTGTAGGTTACGGTGCTGTTCTTGCTGACTGCCGAGCCGCCTTGGCTGTCGTACGTTACGGTAATGTAGCTGACCGTAATTTGGAACGTAGCCGACAAGCTTACACCTTCTCCTGCTGCCAAGCTACCGTTGTACGTGATAGTAACCGTCTTGGTGCCCGTAGAAGATGTGGTGTTGCCCGTAATAGTGTACTCGGTGTTGTGCGTTTTAAGTTCGGAGTCGATTATTTCAACGACCATGCCTGCGGTGCTGAACGGTTCGCCCACAAAGTACGTCGTCTTTGTAGGAGGCGTTACAGTAACCGACTTGATGGTAGGAGGCGCATACGGTATTATACGCAGGTAATGCGTCTTATCGTGCGAGCCGTTGTTGTTGTAGATTATATCGTAATAGCCATCCTCCAACATCGGCACAATCAGGTTGTTCGAATTTTGGGAAAGAACAAATCCGTTTGCAGTCGCGTCGAAGTCGCCGCCCCACCAAACGCCGTTGTCCACAATCTTGAACGCGTCGTTCTTTTTCAAGTAGACATGGCGGAATTCGAATCTTGTGTAGGCAAATGCGGAATCCTCTACTTTTTTCTCTTTAACGACAGTCATTACCGTGCTGTCCTCAGACCAGTCTTGGTGATACTTAAAGTCGTCTGTAAAGTTACCCGCAATAAACACCTTGTCGGTAGGTCTGGTTTCGGTAAACGCCAACGTGTTGTCGACAACATTGCTGCCTGCTTTGCGTTTTTCGACCCCGTTGGTAGGCACTTCAAAGCTGATGCTCGTGCCGTCCTTTTTGATGTACAACGTCCATGCCACGTCTACGTAACCGACGTTGATAGAGGCTACCTTAAAGTCACCACCCTCTTTAACAATGGAGATAATGCCGTTATAACCCCACTGCTGTATGCCGGCATCACTTGCGCCATACCACGTATGGTTGCCGTCGGCAACATAGGTTACGACCAAGAACTTGGTGCCTTGTTGCAACTTGACGCCTTCTATCTTCCACTCGGTGTCGTTGCTATGGCTTACGGGGCTGTACATATCCGACCACTTGTCGTCTTCCACTTCGGCAGTGAAGTCTGTAAGAATGTGCAGGTACGTGCCGGGGGTGACTTCGCGCAACCACTTGGCGTACAGCGTGATGTTGCCGGTTACCTTGTCGGTAGCGAAATCCCACAAGTTTTGGCAAGCAGATTCCTTATACCAGCCGGCAAAGGTGTAGCCGCCTTTGGTAGGCTCGGTAGGCGCGGTAATGGTGCTGCGGTATTCTACCTTGTTGTTTTTGGCAACATCCGAACCGCCCTTGCTGTCGTACGTTACGGTAAGGTAGCTGACAGTGATGGTGAACGTAGCCTTTTTGTTGGCCGCTTCCCCGCCGAGATTGCCGCTATACGTGACGGTAACAGTCTTGGTACCCGCAGTAGAGGTATCGGCGCCCGTTACTTTGTACTCGCTGTTGTGCGTATTGCCTTCCGAGTCGGTTATGACAACCGTCATGCCGGCGTCGTTGAACGCTTCGCCTACAATGTAAGTGGTTTTTGTCGGAGGGGTTACCGTGACAGACGAGATAGTGACAGGCACGTATTCTTCCAAGCGGCACCAGTGGCTATCGGCAATACTGAATACGATATTGTAATAGCCGTCCTCTATCATCGGAAGCACGATGTTAGGCGCGCTTGCTCCGTCTGTATCCGGTTTAGTCGAAATACCGCCGCCGGTAGCCAACAACGGATCCTTCATATTTCCGCCGTACCAAACGCCGTTATACACAATCTTGAACGCGTCGTTCTTTTTCAGATATACGCCGCGGAAGGACACTCTCTTATTGCTCTCGCGTTCGTCTAATACCGTTATTGCGGTGCTTTCGAGCGACCAATCCTTGTGATACTTAAATCCGTCGGTGAACGTGCCGGCAATGTATATGGTGTTGTTGGGGCCGGTCGCGGAGTACGTCAATTTACCCGTGTTGGTAGGATTGCGGTTTTCGTAAGCGTTGGTGGGAACCTCCAAGCTGATGCCCGTGCCGTCCTGCTTGATGTACAACGTCCACAACACGTCGGCGTAATCTTTATGAATCTTGTCTACTATATAGGCGTCGCCGTCCGAAACGATTGTAACAATAGGGTCTTGATAGGTATATTGCTCAATCGTAGTATTCGGATGATACCAGTCGTCGCCCTTGAACGGAATAAACTTGGTACCTGCTGCCAAACGTACACCAACGACCTTAATCTCGGTGCCCTCGTTATGGCTGTCGGCGTTCATATCCGTCCACGTTCCGTTGTTAAATACGTGCAAGCTGTATCCGCTGACGTTATTCCACTTGGCATACAGCGTGACGTTGCCCGTTACCTTGTCGGTAGCGAAGTTCCACGCGTTGGTCAACGCCGCTTCCTTGTACCAGCCTTCGAATTCATAGCCGTTTCTGGTAGGTTCGGCCGGCTCGGTAATAACGGAGTTGTAGTTGTTGCAAGTGATTGTGGTTACGGACGAGCCGCCGTTGCTTTCGAACGTTACGGTAAACGGATTTACTTTTACGTTGAACGTAGCCGTCTTGCCGCTGTATGTAACGGTGATTGCAACCGTGTTGCCAGCCGTGATAAATACCTTGCTCGCGTTGAGCGCGGCGGACGTGAACGTCATGTTATTATCGTACGCTACGTCTACCGTCTTGCCCGTGTTGTACGTTACGGTAAGCACAAGTCCGGTCGGGCTGAACGTATCGCCGAGGTCGTATACCGCATCGGTAGGATTGGTCTTAACCGCTATGCCGGAAATCGCTTCGACTGCGTTGGTTGTATAGGTTGCCTTTGCTACGGTGTTGCCGCAGATTACCGTAACGGTATTGCTGCCCGCAACGGCAGGCTGTGCGATAACGGTGAAGTCAGCCGCCGCCGCGCCGTCAACCGTAACGTTGAACTTGGACGCGTCGGGCGTTGTGCCTACAAATATTTGCGCGCCGTCTTTAACGCTGAGTGCGAGTTGCTTGTGCGCGGTTATGCTGAGCGTTTTTGCCACGCTGTCAAACACTACGTCGTAGAAGCCGCCTTCCGACATTACCACGATGTTGCCGTCGCTGCTGCTTGCGTATTCGAAGTCGGCCGTTACGGTAAGCTTATTGTCGCCCTCTTCAAGTCCAAGCCAAGCGTCGCCCATCTTGATTTTGAGCGCGTCGTTGCGCATAAGCTTAACGTTTGCAAAGTAGTACTTGTTGCCGTTCTTTGCCGTGTCGATTACAGTGCTGGTCGACGACCAGTCGTCGTTTTGCTTGAAGCCGTTGGTAAAGTTACCTACGATATACACGTCGGCAGCGCCCGTTTCGGTAAACGCCGCGGCGGTCGTGCCGTCGGGCTTACGGTTGGTATCCGCGCCGCCCGAGATAGCAAAGCTTATTCCTGTGCCGTCCTTCTTGACAAATATCGTCCAAACGGCTTTGGCGTAAGCTTCCTTGCCCGCCTTAAATGTAATCTTGAAGTTATTGTTGCTGTTTGATACTGTGAATATATCCGTATGCGAGTTCTGCGCAAAGTTGTACGCGGGATTTATCCAACCGCTGTTATTGCCGTCCTTGTCGTACGACGTGAATACAAACTCGTCGCCGTCGCTAAGCGTTACGCCGGAAATCTTCCACTCGCTGCCCCAATCCCATTCTTCGGCCTTGTACTTGGCAAAGTCCTCATCCCAGCCGGTCATCGTTCCGTAAAGGAAGGTGCCGTCCTTGGGATTTTGACGCCAGCCTGCGTAAATGGTTACGTTGCCGGTAACGGTGTCGGTTGCGAAGTTCCACTCCGTCGTGCATGCCGCGGTCGTGTACCAACCCTTGAAGTCGTAGCTGTTGCGCGTAGGATCTTCGGGTTTGGTAACGGTGCTGCCGTACGCCAATTTTTGCGCCGTCGTGGTTTCGTCAAGAACGCCGCCGTTGGCGTCGAACGTTACCGTGTACTTGTTGTCATACACTGCGGTAAGCGTTATCGTATTGCTGCTGTCGGCAAGCGCTATTATGCTGCTGTCGAGCTTGGTAACGGTATCGCCGTTTTTGTCCTGCCACTCGACAAAGTAGTACGTGGCGGGAGCGGTAGCGTTTACCAGCGTAAAGTCGGCGTCGGTAATCTTGTAAGTAGCCTTGTTGGCGCCGTTGGTGCCGCCGCCTACCGAGTAATTGATAGTGTAGGTTATTTCGTTCCACACAGCGTTGAGCGTTACGTCGTTCGCGGGCATAGTGTAGCTTGCTCCCGCATTGAGCGTCGTCGTGCCGTCGTTCCAGCCGCCGAAGGTGTAGCCCGTTTTGCTCGGCGCTGCGGCAAGCGTTACGTTTGCACCGTACGCCACGGTGGACGAAGAATTAGCCGTGCCGTTGCCGTACACGTAAGTCAACGTGTAGCTTTCCACATCCCACTGCGCGGTGAGCGTTACCGCCTTGGCGGGCATAACGAATATATCGCCCGCATTGAACGTAGTCGTGCCGTCAAACCAGCCGCCGAAGGTGGAGCCTGCTTTAACGGGTGCCGTAAGCGTTATGCTCGTGCCGTATTCCACTTGCGAAGTGGAGTCCGCCGTGCCGTTGCCGTACACGTATGTCAAAGCGTAGCTGTTTACCGTCCACGTTGCGTTAAGCGCTATGGGCGCGGTTATCGGCGTGCCGAAGTCGAACGCGCTGCCGTCGAGCGTCCAGCCGCCGAAGGTATAACCCTCTTTGGTAGGCGCGGTCGGCGCGGTTATCGTGCCGTTATAATCGACGTTGGCGGTGAGCGCGGGAAGCGCCGTTTCGCCGTCAGTAAACGTTACGGTAATCTGCGTTACCTCGATGGTAAACGTAGCAGTCTTGCCGTCGTACGTTACCGTTACGGTAATCGTGCCCGCAGTATTGGTGTTGTTGTTTGTAAGCGTGTAGCTTGTGACGACCTCGCTGTTGCCGTCGGTGTCGGTAGCCGTTACTACCAATCCGTCGGCGCTGAAAGGTTCGCTCTTGTAGTAAGTCGTCTTGGTGGGCTGAGTAGTTACTTCGATGGACTCGGTCGTAGCTTGAGCGTACTCGACAATCTTAACAGTCTTTGCGGTGCCGTTGGTAAAGACTATGTCGTAATAGCCGTTGGTAAAGCTTTCGCCAAAATAGATATTGGACGCGCCGCTTGCTGCCAAGGCGATATCCTTATCCAACTGCTCGAAGTTGCCGCCCAGCCAGCTATTGCCGTCGCTAAGGAAAATCTTGAAGCCGTCGCCCTTCTTTAAGTAAACGTTGCGGAAGGTGTACGTGTCGCCGCTCTTTTTGACAAGCACGTTGCCGTTGTTTGCTGCGGACGACCACTCGTTGTACAAGCCGAAGCCGCCCGTAAAGTTACCGCGGAGATAGACTTCGGCAGTAGCGCTTGTCGCTTCTTCGGCCGTCATAGCCGTGCCGTCGGCGGCGCGCAGGGTGTCGTCGCGCACAGGCACCATGTTCATATCACATGCCCATGTATCTTTATCCAACTCGCCGTCGGCGTTTACCGTAGCGCCGTCACTAAACTCATAGAGATAAATATCCCAAGTAGAGCCGTTATAGTTGGAATCGGAAAGAGTAACATTGAAGTTGCCGCCGTCCAAATAAGCGACCGTTACCACATTGTCAAACGTTTTGCCGATTTCACCCAAGCCGCATTTAAGCCAAATGCCGTAACCTACTTCCTGCTTAGTAGATACAAGGAACTGCATGCCATTGTAAATCTTTACGTTACGAATAACAAGCTCGTTCTTTTCGCCGTTCTTTTCGGCTTTGTAGCCGTACACCCAGGAAGTTTCGTCCTCGGGAGTAATCGAGTAGTAAAGGAACGTACCCGTTTCGCCTTCCCAAGCCGCGACGAGCGTTACGTCGTCCGTTATAGGCGTGTCGAAGTCGAACGCGCTGCCGTTGAGCGTCCAGCCTTTGAACGCAAAACCGTCCTTGTTGGGCGCGGTCGGCGCGGTAATCGTGCTGCCGTGCTCGACGTCGGTGATTGCTTCGACTTCGCTGCCGCCGTTGGTGTCGAACGTTACGGTGTGCAGCTTAATCCACTCTGCGGTGAGAACTATCGGTTCGGTTACGCCGTCGCCGAAGTTGTATTCAACGCCGTCGAGCGTCCAGCCGTCAAACTTGTAGCCGTCCTTAGTCGGGTCGGCGGGCTTGGTTACCTTGCCGTTGTAATCCACATCGGCGGTACTAAGCACGGTGTCGCCGTCCTTAAAGGTTACGGTAATCTGCGTTACGGTTACGGTAAACGTAGCCGTCTTGCCGTCATACGTTACGGTTACGGTTATCGTGCCCGTCGCGTCGGTGTTGTTGCCGCTGAGCGTGTAATCCTCGACAACCTCGGTGCTGTCGTCCGAATAGGTGGCGGTCACTTCCAAGCCGGTAGCGTCAAACGCTTCGCCCTTGAAGTAGGTCGTCTTTGTGGGCTGCTTGGTTACCGCAATGGACGTAAGCGTAGCCGTAGGAACGTAAGCGTTGATAGTAAGCGTGTTGTTTACCGAATCGTAAACGATATCATACTTGCCGGTCGCGAGCGCATAGAGAGTAATGTCGCTACCGCCGTCGGCAATGCCAAACTCGGTGCCGACCGCCGTAAAGTTGCCGCCCAGCCATGCGCCGTTGTTCATAATCTTGAACCTATCGCACTGTTTGAGGTACACGCCATGGAAGGTGTAAACGCCGTCGGCGTCAGTGACTATATCCGTGTTTTCGGTAGACCACGCTTGGTTATAGTTAAAGCCGCCCGTGAAGTTACCGACAATGAATATCTTATCAGAAGGATTGTCGCCAAACTCCAACGTGCCTACGCCGTTGGGCGCACGATATTCTGTGCCGTTAAGGGCGATTTCCAAGCTTATGCCGTAGCCTGCCTTTTTAATAAACAAGTTCCAGTTGACGTTCGCATAAGCGTCGTTCAATTCTTCGACTTTAATTTTGCCGTAGAATTCAATCACCTTAATGATATCGGTGGACGGAGCATACTGGGTCATACCATACGTAGCTTCTTTTGCTTCCTCGCCGTCTTCGGTGATTACGACTACTTGGAACTGCATATCCTTTTGCAGTTTTACACCTAATACCTTCCACTCCTCGTCGTTGTGTTCCTCGACGGTATACAAGTCTTTCCATGTAGTGCCGTTGTCGGTGCTGACGCGAAGGTACGTGCCCGTCTGTGCGTTGAGCCACTTGGCGTACAGCGTGATATTGCCGGTTACGGGATCGCCGTCCTCGCCGAACGCCCATTCGTCGGTGAGCTCTTCGTCCGCAAACCAGCCGCCGAAGTTGTAGCCCTCTTTGGTGGGTTCGGTAGGCGCGGTAAGCTTGCCGTTTACTACGCTTACGGTTGCGGTTTCGTCGCCGGTGAGCGTGCCGCCGTTGGCGTTGTACGTAACGGTAAACGGATTTACGGTTACGGTAAACGTAGCCGTCTTGTCGTCGTACGTTACGGTTACGGTAATCGTGCCCGCCGCAACAGTACTGTTGCCGCTGAGCGTATAACCGGTGACAACCTTGCTTTCGCCGTCGGTGTCGGTAGCCGTTACTACCAAGCCCGTAGCGTCAAACGCTTCGCCCAAGCTATATACGGTCTTGGTGGGCTCTGTCGTTACTTCGATGGAATCGGTTGCCGCCGGAGCGTATGCAACTATAGTAAGTTTTGCATTGACTGAATCGTAAACAACGTCGTACTTGCCGGTAGTCAACGTTATAAGCGTAATATTGCGGCTGCCGTTAAGGTTGATTTCCTCGCCAACTGCTGAGAAGTCGCCACCCAGCCAAGTCGTGCCGTTTACAATCTTGAACGCGTCGTTCTTTTTCAGATACACGCCGCGGAAGGTGTAAACGCCGTCTTTTTCGAGTACCTTTATTGCAGTGCTTTCGGTAGACCAGGCTTGATTATACATAAAGCCGCCGGTAAAGTTACCCGCAATAAATATCTTATCCGTCGGTCTAGCGGTAAACTCCAACGTACCTTCGCCGTCGGGCGTGCGGCTTTCGTCGGCGTTCTTGGAAAGCGCAACGTAGATAGAATTGGCATTGTCATACTGTTTAAGGCGCAACTCCCACACTGCGTCAACAAAAGCGCTGTTAATCGTATTTACTATATAGTTGTCGCCGTCCACACCGATTTCTATAATGTCGCCAGAGTCGCCGTATTGAGTAAAGCCATATCCGCTTGCGTGATACCATGTATTGCCGTCTTCACCGTACGTCACTACAAGGAACTTGGTGCCCACTTGCAGGCTTACTCTGTCCAGCTGCCACTCCTTGCCGCCGTCGCCGTTAAGCTCGACTGGAGTGTACATATCCGACCATTTGTCGTTTTCGATATCGGTAAGAATATGCAGGAACGTGCCGATAAGCTTGTTTTTAACAAGTATAGTTACGGTGGTTTCCATGCCACTCGCGGTTACCGTAATCGACTTTTCACCCGCCGTCGTCATGTCGACAGCGCCGATTTCGAACTCGGAAATTTCCTCGGTCGTGTTGTCCGAATAATTGCCAGTTACGACAATGTCCGTCTTGTCGAACGTATCGTTGACCTTGTACTGCTTGCTGGCGTTTTTGAGCGTAGCGGTAATGCTCGTGAGCGTGCGTACGGGCTGCGCCGCGTTTACCGTGATGGTAACGGTCTCTTCTTCTTCGCCGTACGTTACGGTTATCGTCTTTTCGCCCGCCGTAGACATATCGGGTGCTTCGTACTCGAAGTTGTCAACCGTTTCGGTCGTGTCGTCCGAATAATGCGCGGTTACTATAATATCCGTCTTGCTAAACGCGTCGCCAACCGTGTAGGTCTTGGTCGCGTCGGCGAGCTCGACGGTGATGCCGGTAAGCGTGCGTTCGGGCTGCTCTTCCGTCCAGCCTGCGTAAAGCGTTACGTCGTCCGTCACCTTGTCGGTGTCGAAGTTCCACGCATCGGTGCAAGCGACGTCCTTAAACCAGCCGTCGAAGGTATAGCCATCTTTGGTGGGCTCCTCGGGTGCGGTTATCTTTTTGTTATATTCTGCCGTTACTGCAAGCGCCGACAATTCGGTTTCGCCGTCCATAACCG
>CAMWMF010000023.1 GCA_947175335.1 uncultured Clostridia bacterium | reverse complement strand
CAAGCGTATCGCTCCCCTCGTCATGCCACTTGTATGCGTCGGGAAGCTCGCCCACGCCAAAGCTGTCCAGAACAATCAAAAACAATCTTTTTGCCATATTACGCTATTTCCAATGCTATTTTCATCATCGCCGTAAACGACTGCTGCCGTTCCTCGGCGGTCGTGTTTTCCTCGGGGTAGATAAAGCTGTCGCTTACAGTGCAAATACATAATGCCTTTTTGCCTGCGCGAGCGGCGTTGCAATACAGCGCCGCGCTTTCCATTTCCACGCCGAGAACGCCCATTTTAGCCCACTGCATTCCGCTGTTCATATCGTCATAAAACATATCGGACGAGAAAATATTGCCCGCTTTATACTTTATGCCTGCCTGTTCACAATATTGCGCCGCGCGGCGTGCAAGGTCAAAGTCCGCAATCGGGCAAAACGTCCCGGGCAGGTTGTACTGCATAGCGTAATTGCCGTTGGTGCATGCGCCGAGCGCGATAATTATATCGCGGACGTGCAAATCCTTGTCGAACGAACCGCACGACCCGACGCGAATAATGTTTTCCACGCCGTAGTAATTGAACAGCTCGTACGAATATATACCGATAGACGGCTGCCCCATGCCCGACGCCATAACCGACACACGCTTGCCGTTGTAGTAGCCTGTATAACCGTTTACACCGCGCACGTTGTTGACGAGGACGGGATTTTCAAAAAAGGTTTCGGCAATGAATTTTGCTCTAAGGGGATCCCCCGGCATAAGCACAGTCTCGGCAAAGTCGCCGTACTTAGCCGTAATGTGCGGCGTGGGAATGTTGGGGTGCTTTTGGTCCTTGCTCATAATAAGCCCTCCTCTTTTACGATTTTGACTATACGCGACGTGCCCAATCTATCCGCGCCGAGCGATACAAAATCCTCGGCGTCCTTGATGGACGATATTCCGCCCGCCGCTTTGATTTTGACGTCTTTTCCGACATGCTGACTGAAGATAATAACGTCCTCGCGCGTCGCGCCCGCCTTGGAAAATCCGGTAGAAGTCTTAATGTACTCCGCTTTTGCTGCGGTTACTATTTCGCACATTTTAATCTTTTCTTCATCAGTCAATAGACAGGTTTCTATAATGACCTTTAACAGCTTGCCGTCACAAGCACCCTTGACCGCAACAATTTCGTCTTGGATTTTTTGGTAATTTTTTGCCTTTAAATCGCCGATATTGATAACCATATCGATTTCGTCGGCACCGTTGCTGACGGCGTCGGCGGCCTCGAACACCTTGACTTCCGTGCTGTTATAGCCGTTAGGGAAGCCGATAACCGTGCAAATAGCCAGCTTGTCCTGCGCATACTGCTTTGCCTCGCGCACAAAGCAAGGAGGAATACAAACCGACGCTGTGCTGTACTTAATGCCGTCGTCAATCAACGCACGAATTTCATCCCACGTAGCCGTGACGGCGAGCAAGGTATGGTCGCATTTGTTCAAAATGTCTTTAATGTTCATGGTGTTCACTCTCTTTGTTGTTTTTATTGATTATACCGCAAAACGGCTTTTCAGTCAATAGAAAATAAAAAATTAGTAAGCTATGTCAAGCTGATTCTGACTTGAACGCTGCCGCTTCCCGCGCCCAAAAGCGTGCGCAATTCGGCTGCCGAATAGCCGTTTATTTTACCCAATCTCGTGTATGACCACGAATTACTGCCGTAAAACAAAACTATTTGATTGCCGTAATAAAGAATAACGTCGCCGGCTTCCGTCGTTATTTGAGTATTTTCGGTGGGTAGTGAATGCCCTAAGCTTCCCACCTTTTCAAATCCGCCGTAGTCGTTTGCCGTATAAGTAATGTCGCCTTGCTGTAATATTTCGACAAGCGCGGTTACAGCCTTATTTTTGGCAAGCGTTACTTCCAGTTTGTTATCATTGATATAAATATACATAACCGTAATTTGCTGCGTTCCGTCCTGCGGCGCTTCATTATTAGGTTTATTTGTTTTATCGGTGCAAGCCATAAACGCCACCGCCACGCAAAATATAAGAATTGCCGAAAAGAATTTTTTCATATAGCATTTTTAACATACGTATGTTATTCGTCGACCTCGGCAAAGCATGAGCCGCCTATAAACTCGCGCAACAGCGAGTTGCACGGCACCCACTTTTCGTCCAAGTCTTTAAAGTATTTGAGGAACTTTATAAGCCTGTTTGCCGTTATGTAATACGGGCTGTCCGGTTTTACCTCCTGCAACGCCGGCAAAGCGTACTTTTTAAGCACGCACAGCTCGTACGTCAAGGCGGAGTTATACACGTAGTTACACCCCTCTTGGTACGGATAAATCCACTTAAACTCGCCACGCCGCACGCTCGGCCACATATCGAGAGTGCGCTCTGCCGACGACGCACGGTACTTTTTGTCGCGTACTATCCTGCGCAACAATCGAATATCGGTGTAGCTTATCGGGTTGTGATAGTCGATATTTATTTGGAACTGCGGCGCTATGTAAATTTTGAATTTTTGGTGTTTGGGTATGCTGATAGACAAATCGTCGTTGAGCGCATGTATGCCCTCGATAATAATGGGCGTATTGGCGGGAATTTTTGTGGGTATGCCTTTACCGGCCCTACCGTTGCCGAAACGGTAATCTGGTAGCTCCACCTCCTCGCCTGCAATAAGCGCTTGCATATGCTCGTTAAACAGCTTAACGTCCAGCGCGTCTATATGCTCGAAGTCCTTTTCGCCGAATTCGTCGATGGGAATTTGATCCCTATCCTTGTAGTACATGTCCAAGGATATGCGCAACGGATTTATTCCGCGCGACATAAGCTCGATTTTCAGGCGGTTGGAAAAGGTTGTTTTGCCCGAGCTGGACGGCCCGGCAATGCAAATCAACCGAATGTTTTCTATATCGTCGGCAATCATACCGCCAAGCTCATGCAGCATGCCGTTGTGCAGCGTTTCGTTCATGTTTATGAAGTCCACCGCGTCGCTTTGCTCTACACACTTGTTCATCTTGGCGATTAAATCGACGTTGCACAGCTTAGCCCATTTAAAAGCGCGCTTCAACACCTTTGCAAGCGTCGGTTCATCCTTAAACACAGGTATTTGCCCGTTGGCTTCGTAACGCGGGTACTGCACGATAAAATGCTTGTCGTAGATAAACATATTAAAGTGCTTTAAGTAGCCGGTGGACGGCACCATGTAACCGTACATATAATTGAGATAGTCGCCGCATTTATAAAAGTGACAAATCTTTTCGGTACGGTACTGCAACGTCATAGCCTTATCCGTTTGGTTGCTGTCCATAAAGTACTTGTACGCGTCCTCCTTGGACAACACCGTCTTTTCAAACGGAATATCGGCTGCTATCAACCTATCCATTTCAGCTTTTACCTCGGCAAGCATGTTCTTGTCCATCGGAACCTTAGGTTCGAGAACGGTAACCAATATGGAACGGGAAATGCCGTAGCTGAGCTTGACTTGATAGTCGGGATGCAGGTTGTGAAAAGCCAACGCTATAAGATAGCGCATACTCGTTTCGTAAACCTTGACGGCGTCGGACGAGCAAAGATCGAGCGGAACAACCTCGCAATCGTAATACAGCTCGAAATTCAGCTCTCTAAGTCTATTGTTTACTTTGACCGCCATATAACGCTTGTCGTCGTCATTAATCAGCTTAATAGCCGGCGTACGCTCGTTTAAATTATGAACTTTATCAAAAATTTTAACGGTAAACATAATCATTCTCCTTTTGGTGCGTGTTCGCTATACTTTATCTAATATATATTAACATATTTTACGCCAAAGTCAATATGCCCGACAAAATTTGTTACGATACGATTTCCGATTATCGATATTTTGACAATAAAAAAGACTTACTTTCGCTACGAAGCAAGTCCTTTTACTTGTTACTTCTTTTTAAGTTCTTCAAGCTCGGCGTAAAGTCCGCGCAGCTTTTCGCGCTCTTGGTCTATCAGGTTGGAGAACACGTTGAAGTACTGTTCATCCTCCGGCGACGCCTTTTTACCTGCAAGCATTGCGCGCATAATCGCCGTTTGCGACCGTTCGCGCTTTTGCTCATACGCACGTATTTCGCGCTCGCAGTCGTCAATTTGTTTTTTGAGTTGACCCTTTTTTGACATATCTATTTCCCCCTTTTAGGATTTATCCCCGTTGTCGGTTGCCGCCGCTTCGCTTTGCGCGCCAGCGTCCACCTCTTCTATCTTGAACGCTTTGACGCTACCTGATACAACACGCTTTACAAGTCCGCGATTCATAAGCGATACGTCGCCCTCGTACGGCACAAAGTAGTCCTGCGCCTCGTACGCCGGATTCTTGTAAACCTTAAGCTCTTTCATTATGTCGGCAATCATCTCTTTGGCGTACTTGCACCTGCGTTCCTTGCGTATGCGGTACATGGTGGGCGTGTCCGCCATGCTCGCCACATTAGACACGTCGCGCACAGAGAATTTTGTGCCCGCATAGCTTGTCGGTTCTACGGCAACAAGCATACTCAGCGTCTTGCCGCGTACCATAAACTTGGCAACAGTCAAACGCCCTACGCGGAAGGTTTCGCGCTTCCAGCTCATACGCGCCTTTACCTTGTTGTAGGAAAGCAATTCGTTTTTCAACTGCGAATACCATTCCTTGGACTTGTTGCTCATTTGCGCGAGCTTAGCCGTAAGACTGCGGTTGTAGCTTACGCGCTCCTGACCCTCTGTAACAATAAGCGGCGCGTCATCATCGTCCTCATCCTCTTCCTCAGGCTCGGGCGCAGGCGCAGGCTTTGCGGGAGCGGGCGCAGGCACCGGAGTCGGAGCAGCCACGGGCGTAGGCGCCGTACTTTCGGTTGGCGCTACGACAGGCGACGTTTCCGTGGCGGCGGGCGCAGCTTCGGTTTCAGGTTCGTCTTCCGCTTGCGCATCTTGCATTGCGTTGGGCGCCATAACGACCTTTATGACGGGCCTGCGCTTACGCAGCGCAATGATGAATACAACGCCGAGTACCGCAAGCAATACGATCAGCACAACCAGCATAATAATCAAAGTGAGTAGTAGGCTTTTGTTATCCATAATTAGTTCTCCTTGTATCTCTTAATAGCAAAGTAAATTACAACGCCGGCAAGTATAGCGGCAATAACCATCAATACAATAGCAGCGGTAACAAGCTGTCTGTCAAAAGCAGGCTCGATAGTAAAGCGGTATTCCGCATGCAACGGCTCGTAACCTTCCACGTTGACGTCCGCATACATGATGTACGAGCCCTCTGTTGTCGGTCTCTCCGTCAAAATCTTATTAGGTTCCTTAACGTTTGCATACGTGTACACTATTTGATCGGAGCCTACGGTTGCCGCACCGTTAGGCAAATTACCCTTGTACTCCTCCGACCAATCTTTAATGTTAGGCGCAGCAGTCCAGCTGTTGGGCGAAAGCTTTACGGTAAAGTCTACCGACATCGATATGCTTTGGCTGTATTTAGCCGACAAAGTTGCCGTAACGCTGTATATGCCCGCCTCGGTGGGCATTTCAGTGCTGCTGACGCCTGTTTCCTTGTTGGTGTACACATACGTGATTTCGGCGTCGTCGAGCGACGGCTTTACGGTCGGATTCGCCCAGTCATTTCTTTCGCCCAAATAAAGCAAAGTCGAAATACGCAGCTCCTCTTCGAATGACAACGGACGCTTGCCGATTGTAAAGTAAATCTCTTCCTCTTTGAGCGCGTCCGGCTTGCCCTCCGAAGCAGGATTGCCGTTGGTCGAGGCAACCATTATATAGCTGCCCGGTTCGACTGGAATGTATATATCCGCTTCGTACTTGTCGCCTTTCTGGACCACTAGGTTGGTCAAGCTTGCGTCGACCTTTTGTCCGCGAGAGCCGTCCTCGTTGCGAACGTAGAACACAAAGTTTGGTAAGCCGCGAATAGGCTTGCCTAACGGCGAATTGAATATTCCGTCGATATTGGCTACCCAGCCGTCGATATTGGGAATCACTTCCCAATAGTTGGCTTCGCCCGCGCCCTTTACGTCTATCCTGAACCTGCTGTTGGCAGTAAGCGGTATGTTGTATTGACCGGTAACAGTGCCGACCGTAGTAATCATTTCGTAGTAGCCTGCGGGAGCCAAATTCAGGTTGTTTAATTCTACGACAAGCTCTAATTCGTCCTGTCCCTCGACTTTTTTGTACGCGCCTTTAAAGTAGACCACGCCGTCCGCCTCGCCCGTTATGGTGATTGCGGGTGCGCCGTACAAGGCTGCCGCGCTCGGCAAGCTTTCGCTCGTCCAGTTATTAACAGCCCAAGTAACTATGGACGGCGTTTTAGTCCAAGTATTGGTCGCGCCGGTTACGACAAACGTGCTGTCAAACGTAAAGCCGTTGTAGTTGTCCGTCTCGCCGACGTGTATACGCAAAGTGTACTGCGTGGTGTTGTTTTGCTCGCTCGATCCGCCTGTAAGTGCGCGAAGCGCAGCCTCTACCTTGCTGTCTCTTTCCACAAGTCCGTTGGAGGTAAGCGTGAACATCGACAAATCGGGCAGCACCGCAAAGTCGTCGCCTGTGCCTTTGCCCACCGAGAACTTGATAGGCGCGTTTTCCAAATCGGTTATTTCGGGCGTACCCTTAAACAGGTTGGACTCTCTGTCGTATGCGCCCCACGTCCAGCCGATTGCGCCAAGCGCCACCGAGAAGTTGCGGTTGTTAGCTTTTTCGATTTTAACGGCGATACTGTCGTCAATTCCGTCGTAATTGTTTGAACCGTCTACGATGAACTTGATTACGTATTCACCCGCCGCCGTCGGCATTGCCGTAAGCTTGCCGCCAGACTTGGTGGCGTACTCGTACCGCACCGCGCCGTACTTGGATTCAGCACCCGGAATTACCGTTGCGCCGTACGTCCACTTATTGGCGGTAGCGCCGGTAATATAAGGCGCTTTTACCCAGCTGTTAGCCACCCTGGTTACTTCGAACTCGGTCTTATCCGAAATCGCCGTCCAGTTGCCGCTTGCAGGCGCCGAAACAACTATCTCATATTTGCCTACGTCAAGCTTGGATATTGCATCGCTTATAATTGCAACCGCGCTATCGCCGTTGCTTGCACTGTAATCGACGGTTACGTACTGTACGGTGTACCATTCCTTAGTCGCAGTCAGCCATTGCCTGATCTCTACATGCACGGTTTCACCGTAAAGCGGCACCGCTCTTGTCCATGCTACCGTACTCTTCCAGCCCCAGCTCAATCCCGCTCTCGTCGTCACGTCGGCTACGCTAAGCGATCCGCCGACGCTCCAGCCGTTTTGCCAGTTGTTGTCGGCAGGGTTGACGGTGAGCATGCGAACTTCCGAAAGTCCTACGTATTCGTCTGTGCCCGCTATCGATATCGTAACGTTGTACGGGCCTGCGTTAAGCGCGCTTACCGCAGCTTTGAACTCGGCGTAAGTATTGTACGTTGCGGTGCCAAGCGTATACGTTACGGTGTCCACGCCGTATGCCGCTTTTACTTCGAAGTCGGTAAGCACCGTCGCGTTCTTTTTGGCGGCGTCGCGCGCCCACTGCGCTGTAAGTGTTGCGGGAAGTGCAGTAAAGCTGTTGCCGTGCGTACTGATGGTAAGGCGCGTATCCGTCGGCGCTATTGCCAAATAGTTATTGGTTTGTGCTACGGTTGCGCGTATTACGTACTCGCCTGCGGGCGCAGCTTTGATTTCATCGAATAATTGAGCGTACGTCAAGCTGTCCGTGTTGCGCGACGTGTAGTCGGAATTTAACAGCGCGTAATTGACAGTAGCATCCGGATTATAGTGCAAAAGCTCGGCGTACAATGTCTTAAACGCGGTATCGTCAAATGCCGTGTCATGAATCTCGCTGTAAGCCTTGTTGATCTGCGTTACAAGCTCCGTATTCTTCCAGCTATTAGTCGCACGCGCAACTGTGAACGAACGTGTGGTGTACGGCGAACCCGAGCTGTACAATGCGGAATATGTACCGTTAGAGCTGCCCGCTACCCACGCCGACAAAGTATATGTACCGGCGTCGAGCGTTGCCAAGCGCTCCTGCAATTTTACGTAAGCGCCTTTACTTTCGGAACTTACAAACGTTTCGGACACGGTTGTGCCGTCGTATTCTATTCCTTCCAATCTGTACGTTACGGCTTCCTTAGCGCCGTAAACCGTTTCGCCCGCTGTAAAGTAAGTTGAATTGCCGAAGTTACCGTACGTATAGCTCGACACCGCAGGCGCCTTATTTTCCCGCCATCCGTTAGCGGTCTGTTTTACTACAAACGTAGCCTGACCGCTGAGAGCGGCATAGTTGTTGTCGCCCGCAATGTTGACAGACAATAAATACGTGCCCGGTTTAAGCGCGTTAAGGTACTTTGCCACGTCGTCCGACACAACCATTACGTTGTTATCGTTGACAAGCGTAAAGCCGGTAGTGCAGAACAGACTTATAATCCAAGCTTCGTCCTTGTCGAGCGTTACGCCGTTTGCCGCAAAGTCGGATAAAGCGAGGTTCCTGTTATTGCTGCTGACGCCGTAATAAATTTTGAACGTCGCCGTACCGTTATTCTTTGCCGAACCGCTGAACAGATTGACTGCCTTGTCGTAGCCCGCCCAATCCCAAGCGATTACGCCGGGGTTGTTTACCCATCCGTTTTGACTGGCATTAATGTTGAATTGATGATACCCTACAAGCGCGTTGTAATCGTCGGTACCGGGAACGTACGCACGCAACCAGTACGTGCCGCCCGTTGTTTCAGTCGAATCCTTCCACGTAAGGATACTGTCGTTATTCATTAGATCGGCTTCGGTTTCACTGCCTACAGCTTTTGCGTAGCTGAACTTGACGGTACCCTTGCCGAACACAGGCGTAGCAGTCGGGTTGGCGACAGAACTGTTATACTGCCAGCCCGCGATTGTGGGCACGCCTGCGCTGCCGTCCCAAGAATTGTCTACTTTGAGTACATTAAACGTTTTTTCTACCGAGCAGCCGTCGTAATTGGCGGAATTCGCAACTGTAAATTTAATCGTGTATGTGCCGACATGCAAGCCTAACAGCTTGGATTTAAGCGCGTTGAGGTCAGTTTCAAGTACCTTTTTGACGTTGTCTACCGTGTAGTAGTGAAGCGTGGCTACAAACTGTTCCGTAGTACCGCTGTACACAATAGCGGTAGCGATGTCGCTCACTTGCGGCACGGGCACTTGAAGCGACGTGTTCCAAGTCGTTTGCCACGCAACGCCGTTTTCATCCGTCTTTTGGCTGACGTCATCCCAATCCCAGCTTGTAGGAACGTTACATTCGCCGAAAGCGTCTGACGCTTGACTTATAGTAAGCGTTACGGTATACGGTTCAATAGCTGCATATTCCTCCGTTGCAGGCACGTATGCCACAATGGAATAGCTACCCACCCCCAAATAGAGCAGCTGCTCCATAAGCCGATCATACCTCAATTCGGTGCCGCCCACTGTAATTATCATTCCGTCTTTGTTGTGCAAAGGCTCGAATACGACCGACGTATTATCGTCGCCCTTGTACGTCCATGTAAGAGTAGCCGCAGGTTTAATTTTCCAATCATTTGGCTCGGCGCTTATCGTCAGTATATACATAACATCCGCGGGCAAAATATAGTTTGAGTTGCCACTTGCAGTTGCTGTAATTTCGTAACTCCCCGCCTTTTGCGTAGCGAGAACAGCCATCAAGCTGTTTGTGCCGCTCCACACACTACCCGAATACAGCGTGCCCGCGCTACCGACTTTTACAAGCGTGTAAGTAACAGTGCAATCGCCCGCATTGCCAAGCGTAGGCTGAACGAGCGTGCTGTTGCTTTCGGAGTTAAGCACCCAGTTGTGTTCCTTGACTGCGCTTTCGGTAGCCTCCGACCACACCACATTCACTTTATTTATAGTAAGCAGCGCAAAGTTAACTTCGGTAGGCGCCGTGTACATGTCTGTGCTATCGATGCTCGCCACAATCGTATACGTACCGGGTAGCAAGCTGTTGATGGCACTGCTGAGTGCTGTGATGACGTTGCCGTCGCTTGTTTTGACAGTTATTGTGTTGATGTTGCTACCGCTTATGGTATATACAATTCGATCATTTCCGAAATCGGCGGCGGCGAGCGACTCCGACGTTATCGATACAGGCGTGCCCCATGTCCAACTTTTATCTGACAATGTGTTTGTCCAAGTATTGACCGCCTTTTCAACGATGAATAACAAAGTGGTTGTAAAGCCATTATAGTTGGTAGTCTCGGCTACGGTAACAACGTAAGCGTAGCTGCCGGCGTTTTCAACCGTAGTTACTTCGTTATCCATATCCGCAACAAGGTTGCCGTTGCCGTCCGTTTTGGTAAGATAGTATTTTCCAGTTATTGTAGCTTCGTGCAGTACCTTTCCGTTATTAGGCGCGGAGGGAACTTCGCCATAAGTCCAACCGATTATAGACGGAGCGACAGTCCATTCGTTATTCGCCTTTGCAACCGTAAACTGCTTGCTCGCTTTTGCTTCAGCATAGTCTTCCGTAGAACCCGACGTGGCTTGAAGGCTGTACGTGCCGGCGTTCAAATTCTCAAGCGCGGCTTTAAGCTCGTCATAAGACATATCTTTAAGCTCGACGTTGCCGATTTTTGCAATGCCGCTATCTGTTTCGTCCACGTTGCCGTCCACAATATAGCGCACGGTATACTTGGTTGAGCCGTGTATGGGTTTACCGTCAGTCAACTTGCTCGCCGAGAATGTGCCGTAAGTCCAGCTGTCGATGTCGGGCGGAGTGGCGTTTTGCCAGTAGTTGTTTGTTTGCGAAACGTTGAACGAACCCGTATAGAACAAATACGAATAGTTGTTGTCGGCGGGCACAAACACGGCAAAGTAGTAAGTGCGTTTTGTCAAGCCGCCTATGTACGTACAAATTGCGTCTACGGAATCGTCGTCGGTCAGAGTAAAGTGCGTACCCGCTACTGTTTCAAAGTCCTCAATCGTTGTTACGTTTGCATAAGGAGCGGTGCCTATTGCGTAATACACCGATTTATCGGCAATCGGAAAGTGCGGTACGCCTGCTATAAAGTTGTTTGCCGCGTCGAATTGCTTGTATACAAAGCCCGTAATAACCGGCTGCGTATCCCACGAATTGGCGGCAAGCGCAACGGTAAACGATATATCGGTGGTAGCGTCGCCCGTAATATCGGTGTAGTCGTTATTACCCTGCTTGGTCGCGCGCAAATAGTAGTTGCCTGCGTTGAGCTTGGCAAACGCCTCGGCTGCCGCGGCATTTGTAATATTGCCGTTGGTGTCGATTTGGAAGTTTTCAAGACCGGCAACGACAACGCGTTCGCCGTTTACAGTTTGCAGCACCGAGAACAAAATGGGTTTATCGGTAGAATTTGCGGAACCGTCACCGCCACTGAATTTGGTTTCGGCGGAAATGATATTTTTGCTTGCCGAATACTCGCCCCAAGTCCATTGCACAACCTGCGGCGTAGTCGTCCAAATATTGACCGCCTGCGCAATCTCGAAGCTCATGCGCGTTTCGGCAATAGCCGTGTAGTAATCGGATTCGTCCATGCTTGTGGCAAGCGTATACGTGCCCGCATGCAAGCTTGCAAGCTTGTCGGTAACGTCGGCGCCGGTGCTGTCATATACCGTAAATTTAAATTTGGATTGAGCCGTAGTAAGCGCCGCACCGTCCTTGGTATACGCAAATCCGTCGATATTGTTGCCGTTTTCGTCCTTGGGCAACAGCGCGGGATAAAGCGCCTCGGCGGTTATTAAGTTGTTATTTGAATTGTAGTCGCCGAAAGTCCAACGCATTACGTTTGGCGTAGAAGTCCAACGATTGACCGCTTTGCCGATTGTAACAGTCGCCATAAAGGCGTTGATGTTGTTGCGAGCAATGTCTTCCAAGGCATATACGTTGACTGTTTCTTCGTCAGGCGCATAAATTTCGCTTACAAAGAATTTGAGGTAATAGCTTGCGGGTTTGAGCGCATTGAGCTTAGCCGCAGCGGCGTTGTCCACCATACCGTTTTCGTCTACCGTAAAGTATGCGACGCCGTCCACGGCACTACCCCATTCAACCGCAAGCGGGTCTGATACGGTATTGGGAATAAGCGCGTATTTTACGGTAGAATCAAACTTCAAACCGGCCGTTATGGCGTTGACGCTCTTGTTAAAGCCGTTAAACGTCCAGGACGACATTTGCGGCATAACGCTCCATCCGTTATCGGCTGTAACGATATTGAAGTTGACTCTAAGCGATTTTCCGTCGTTTACAACTTGGAAATATTGACTGTAATCGGTACCGTCCGACTCCCAACGCGCTAGGTCGGGGTCGTTAAGCGTAAGCGTAACGGTGCGTTTGCCCACGTTGACGTAGTCCGTATCTTCAAAGCTGTACGAATAGTACCGACTGTACGGTACCGATGTTTTGGCGTCCGCGCCCGTATAAGTAACGTTTTTAAAATACGGATTGGTTACGTCTACAATGGTGTCGTGAATTTCGGACAACATCATTGCGGTATACAAAGTAGTTCTAAACCCGCGGGCTTGACGGTCGGCCGCGTCCGCGCCGCCGACAGATTCGTAGTTCTTTGCGGAAATGCTGTAATAGAATGTGTACGTGTTAGCGGTACCTAGCGCGCCAAGCGTGTCGCTCTCGTTCCAATATACTGTATTGCCCGAACCCTCGCGGTTGTAGCCGACCGTAACAGCGGTATCAAAATACACGTCTTTGTCCGACCAATAGTTTGTAGCGTTACCCCTATCGGCGACAAGCGTATCGTTAAGCGCCGTAATATATGTCGCTATGCTCTCGTGCAGCTTTTTGTTATCAAGCGGATATGCGTTGATATACTTTTCAAGCTCAGTTGCCGATTGCGACGGATTTGCCACTTGATTGCCGCGCATTGTATCTTGTATGTCGGCAACCGTTTCGCTGTCGAATTCCTTGGGCAAAACAGTAATAGTATACTCACCGCTTATCGCAGAGTACGATTTGATTTCGTCGTCCACATTAACATCCACTTTGGAACCGTATAATTTAAGATTATACGTACCTGCAGGCATGGACGAATTAATATAATACGATATTGCGTTTTGAGTGGCACCTTCGGCGGGGCGCTCGGCAATAGTCGTTGCCCTGCCGCCTGTTACGGGTACGTAATCGATTGCGTATTCGATTTTGCCCGCGGCGTTGCCGTATAGAAGCGCCGGAACCTTAACGGTTATATCGTCGGCATAGTGAACGTCACCCTCAATCGGAAGATAGGGCGTATCGGTGCCGGCATTGACGAACATGTTTGTTTGATTGACAATGTACCAACGCTTTGAAATGCGGAAAAGCGTGTCCTGCTTGCCCGTAATGTTCAAGCCCCTATCGGCGTCCGTCACGTTGTCGTACTTTGTTTCCTCTTCGTCGCCGTAGTAGAATATGTAGTTGGAATACTGGTTGTTGGTGTCGGGAATATACTTGACTTGGAATACAAACGACGCTGTATATTCGCTTGAATTGGCAAATGATAAACCGTTCCTAGACGTAATATTTACGTCCTGCCATACGGAGCTTCCGTCCGCATTTACAACCTCGTTCTGAATTTTAATACTTACTTCGTTGCCTGTATAATATGCAAACGAATTGGTTACCGTTTTGGTATCGTTGGGCGTTTCGCCGTCCTTTTGCGCAATGTACCAACCGTCATTGTACTTGTATATGGGCGTTCTGTCGCCGTTCAATACCATGTCGTTATTGGCATATACAAACAGCGGTACTCGGTCTACGGTGCTGAAATCCAATTGCTTACGCGCAATACTGACGGACGCATCAAAGTATCCGGCGTTATCCGCTATGAACTTATCCGACCACACGCCCCACTTGGAGTTTAACTCGATTGAAAACTCATACTCGCCCGCATTGTGCAACGAGCTTGTATTGTCGGTACGACCGGCTACGCCGTTGGCATAAGTAAATTTTTCGAGATTGACTGTGTAGTCAGTGCTCAGCCCCAATGCGGTGTTATAATCTATGCACTCGGCGTCGTTGTCGCCCAACGTTTTGCTCACCTCGCCGAACGTATACGTTTCGCCGAAAGCAAATTGACCTTGATACGTGCCGTCATACGTTTTGTCATATATATTTTGCGGCTTAGCGATATTTTTTGTATAAAGATTGATAGACGTTGTCTTGCTTATGCTGTACTGCGCCGCTGCCGTGGTAAAAACGTTGTAGTTGGTATCGGTATACCAAACGGTGCTGTCCATGTTACTGAGCGTAGGGATCGATTGACTGGAAGCGACAGCGGCGTTTATATCCCAATTACCCGTGCTTTGCTTAACATAGTCATACGAATACGAACCTAAGCACAGTTTTTTGGTATAGGTTATGGAATTGTTGCCGTGCTTGATTGTGGGATTTTTCACATAGTCGGAATCGATAAAGAAACGACTGTCCATATCGCCTTCCTTTAACGTAAATTCCTCATCGTCATCATTATATACGTTTGCGACAACAGGTATCATGTAATGTACGTTGTTTGACGGCAAAGGTAAATTTGACGGTTTATTTGTAGTAACTGCCGTATATAAATCGTAATCCTCAAAAACCACATGTCCCGGTGTGTTATTATTAAACGCATTGGACGCTATGCTATAATTGGTAGTAACATAGCTTCCACCCGTTTTGGTTTTATGAAAATAAAGCCACATTTGCCCATTTATGGATGCTTTTTCGGCAAATGCACTTGCACCAATTGTAGTTGCATAGGTCTCTAAATAAGCGATGTGAGAATCGTAAAACGCTTTTTCGCCGATTGTTTTACACGCTTCGGGAATAATAGCGTTTCTGCACCATGTAGATTCCGCGAAACCGGGAGCAATGTCGTACTCATAGTTTGTAACGGAGCTTGAAAAAGTGTTTTTAATCTTGTTTCCGTCGCAATCCAAGTAGTCGTATTTAACTCCTCTGCGACGGTCGCTGTCCGCCGAAAAGTCGTCGCTTGCAGGGAATACAAACACTTTTTTACTCGATTCGCCCGTTTCGCCGGCAAACGACGTAGCAGACCATTTGTCTCCGTTGCGCGTGAACAAAAACCCGCTTCTTCCGTTATCCAAAACACCGTCTTCGGGTGCGCCGCCAAACACGTAAAGCGCACTGTTGGTTGAAGGGAACGACGATGAAGTATAGCCGCTAAGCTGATTATCTACGTCTTTTAATTTGGTGCAATCGTTAAAAGCGTCTGCCGCAATGTTACCTTGTAAATCAGCATTGTTAGGTATAGATAAATGCAATACACTTGAGCAATTATTGAACGCTTTAGTGCCGATTGACTTTACTGTTGACGGAATATTGATATCCACGATTTGAGAACATTGGTTAAAAGCATAGTCGCCTATCGATTCTAACCCACTCGGCAAAATCATAAAGCGCAAATTATCGCATCTTTGGAATGCACTTTTTCCCTTATAACTGGTTGTAGATTGGTTGGATGAGGCTGCAGCGTCTGCCGCGGCTTTTGTACCGCCGACAATAGTTTTCAATCTGCTGTCGTCGGGGAAATACACACCGGCAAGGCGCTCGCGCGGTTGCCAAAAATAAGGGGCGCTTCCCTTTGGAAGGTTACTAATAATAAAGCAACCGAAATCGGTATAATCTGCGTCGTTGGGTATCTCTTCTGCCACCTTGCTGGTTTTGCGGTAATATGAAATATTGTTTTCGTCCACAAATGCGGCACTGCCCGCTCCGACCGTGGTTATATCTTTGGGCACAATAATCGCATATTTCATTGTTGATCCGTATTCAAGATTGCCAAACCTAACGTATATACCGATTGGCGACGCCGTATCTCCGAGCGGGCCACGCATGATTTCGCCGTTTTCGGCTATAGTTGGCTTAAACTTGTAGTCGTCGTCTTGATCTAAATAGTATTCGCCGCGTATGCCTGGCTTCCAACCATAAAGAGTGCGCCCCTCGGCACTGTCCTTTGTTCCAGTGGTGTATATGTAGCTTTCCACGTCATAGTATTGGTCGGCGGGAATGCCGTATGTATTATTTGTCAATATATTATTGCCGTCGGCATCCTTTACGGGGTTTCCGTCGGCGTCTTTTACGTAGTTAGTGCTTTTGTATGTAAACTTACCCGTAGACCTATTTATATCGTTACGGTCTATTTTGCCGTCGTTATTTACGTCCACAACGTCAATCGGGCCCAATACGTAATCTATGGGATAACGCGCCACAAGATCGAGCATTGTTACCCTACCGCCTTCTCCGTTTGCCGAAGCGTTGACAGCGCCGGCAATAAGAGTTTTGCCACTCTCTAACGAATAGGCGCTCACGCCGAAAACCGCACCGATTATTACGCACAATGCCGTAATCAATGCGACAAAAAACAATCCTACTTTTTTATTGACCGTTATCTTTTTTTCCATGTTATGTCCTCGTAGCAAGCAAAAAAGAGCAATACTTAACGCACTACTCACTAACCCCTTTACAGTCTATATATTTATATAGACATTTTGTCGAATGAATTATACAATATCCGTGCAACGCTGTCAAGCAATAAAAGGCGGTTTTTGTAGAATTATTTCATAATTATATCGCATTAACATATACATGTATGTGTACCTTTACTTTTTTAACAGCATGCATAAAACAGTATATGCATGACGGCTGTTAAGTTTGCCGTAAATATCTTAAATATGCGGCACTTCCAATATAAAAGGACTTACGCCAAGCGGAGTAAGTCCCGATATTTTGAAGTTGGTATCGTTAACGATACGTATTACATTTTGGACAAATATTCGTCGATTGCCTTTGCCGCAGTCTTGCCTGCACCCATAGCCGAAATTACTGTAGCCGCGCCGGTAACGGCGTCGCCGCCGGCATAAACTCCCTCGCGCGAAGTTAAACCGTCTTCATTTACTATAATGCCACCCCAGCGATTTACTTCCAAGCCTTTGGTAGTGGACTTAATCAACGGATTAGGGCTTGTACCTATCGACATAATAACCACATCTACGTCAAGATCGAACTCGCTGCCGGCAACGGCAACAGGCCTGCGCCTGCCGCTTGCGTCGGGTTCGCCCAGCTCCATTTTTATACACCTAATACCCTTGACAAAACCGTTTTTAGGGTCGCGCGGATCGCTCTCGTTGTTGTAACCGAGTATCTCGACAGGGTTGCACAAAATGCGAAAATCTATGCCCTCCTCCTGTGCGTGCTCCACCTCTTCGCGGCGAGCGGGAAGCTCATCCATAGAGCGACGGTAAACGATATACACCTTTTCCGCGCCCAACCGAAGCGCCGTTCTTGCCGCGTCCATTGCAACGTTGCCGCCGCCCACAACCGCAACCTTGCCGCCCTTCATAATGGGAGTTTGCGGATCGTCTAGATAGGCTTTCATCAGGTTGCTGCGCGTCAAAAATTCGTTGGCGGAATACACGCCCTTGTATGCCTCGCCCGGGATATTCATAAAGTTTGGCAGCCCGGCGCCCGAACCGACAAACACAGCTTCGTACCCCATTTCGAACAGCTCGTCAATGGTCAAGGTTTTGCCGATAATAACGTTGGGTTCGATATCTACGCCAAGCTCTTTAAGCGTTTCCACCTCTTTTGCCACAATCGCTTTGGGCAAACGGAACTCCGGAATACCGTATACAAGCACGCCGCCTGCGGTATGTAACGCCTCGTAAACCGTTACTTTATACCCTTTTTTTGCAAGGTCGCCAGCACAAGTAAGACCGGACGGGCCCGAACCTACAACCGCTACGCGGTGACCGTTGGACGGCGGTATTTGCGCCTTGTCCTTGGTATGCTCGTTGTGCCAGTCAGCCGCAAAACGTTCCAGCCTACCTATGCCTACCGGCTCGAATTTAATGCCGAGCGTGCATTTGGATTCGCATTGAGTTTCCTGCGGGCATACGCGTCCGCAAACGGCGGGAAGAGACGAGGTTTTGTTAATAACAGAATATGCTCCCTCAAAGTCGCCCTCCTTTATTTTTGTGATAAAATCGGGAATATTGACGTTTACGGGACAGCCCGAAACACAAGGTTTGTTTTTGCAGTTTAAGCAGCGCTTTGCTTCTTCGACGGCGATTTGTGCAGTATAACCAAGCGCCACCTCGTTAAAGTTGTGCGCACGTACTTGCGGTTCCTGCGTGGGCATTTTGTGTTTTTTAGGATTGATAGCCATTATTCACCACTCCTTATGCCTTTTTAAATAGATTGCATGCGGCTTGGTGCGCATGCCTTTCAAAATCGGAATACATTCTGCCGCGCGACATAGCTTCGTCAAAGTCTATTTCGTAGCCGTTAAAATCGGGGCCGTCCACACACGCAAACTTAGTTACGCGCTTTCCGTCCTGCACAAGCGTAATACGGCAACCGCCGCACATACCCGTGCCGTCTATCATAATCGGATTCATCGAAACCGTTACCGGAACACCAAACGGTTTTGCCGTCAACGTAACGTATTTCATCATTACAAGCGGCCCGATAGTTATAATCATATCAAACTTTTCGCCAGCTTCCAACATTTCTTTAAGCGGTACGGTAACGTTGCCCTGTCTTGCGTACGAACCGTCGTCCGTCATAACAATCAATTTGTCCGAGCACGCTTTAAACTCGTCTTCGAGTATTAACAGGTCCTTGTTTCTAAACCCTATAATGCTGGTTACCTTTGCGCCCAAACGGTGAAATTCCTGCGCAACGGGCATTGCGATTGCGCAACCCACGCCACCGCCTACAATACACACATTTTTTATGCCGTCGGTATGCGTTGCTACGCCCAAAGGCCCCGCAAAGTCCTGTATATACTCGCCCGCTTCTTTGTGGTTTAAAAGCTCGGTGGTAGCTCCAACTACTTGAAAAATAATCTTGACAGTGCCTTCGTCGGGATTGCAACTCGCAACGGTAAGCGGAATACGTTCGCCCGCCTCGTCCACTCGCAAAATTATAAATTGCCCGGGCTTGGCTTTTTTGGCAACCAACGGAGAGTCAATCTCCATTTGCGTTACCGTGGGGTTTAATACCTTTTTTCTGACAATCTTATACATATCATTTATTCCTTATCACTTTACGGACGCTGTCCCATTCCGCCTTCAAGCGTCAGCGTTTCGCCGGACATATATTTAAAGTCCGGGGAAGCAAGCTGTACGCATACCCTGCCTATTTCTTGCTCGGAATTGCCGTAATGCCCCATGGGCGGCATATGCACGTTCGCCTTGAACGCGTCGGGATACGCTTCTTGGAACTGTTCGAGCTGCGACGTCCATGCAAGCGGGCAAATAACGTTTACGTTGATACCGTCCTTGCCCCACTCGGTTGCTGCCACGCGACTTAAACCGCGAATACCTTCCTTAGCGGCGGCATAAGCGCATTGACCGTAATTGCCGAACAATCCCGCGCCGCTTGCAAAGTTGATTACCGAACCCTTTGTTTCCTTTAAGTAAGGATAGCAAGCTTTCATATAGTAGAACGCCGAATACAGTCCCGAGTATAACGCAAGATTAAATTGATCGGTAGTATGGTCGGCAAGCGTAACGCCCGAAGCGGACGCCTGCGCATTGTTGATTAGTACGTCGATTCGTCCAAATGTTGATATTGTCTTGTCTACAACGTTTTTAACGGTAGCTTCATTGTCCGCACCCGCATTTATATCGGCGACTACTGTCAAAACCTTAATGCCGTACAACTTTTCAAGCTCCTGCTTGGCTTCTATAAGCTTTTGCTCGTTTCGACCTGTAAGCACGAGGTTTGCGCCTTCCTTAGCATAAGCGATTGCTATGCCGTAACCGATCGAACCTGCCGAACCGTCCTTTAACGGCTTTGCACGGCCGCCGCCCGTAATGATAGCGGTTTTACCCTTTAAATGTCCCATTGTCAAATCCTCCAAAAATTTATTAGATGCGCGTCAATCCGTCGACGCTCAAAACCCGGATTATAGCATATTTAAAAACTGATGTCTACACTTTAATTCGGCAATACATTAATTCGCCGTTTCTTTTAACCAATTCAAACACTCGCGGTATCCGTCAAAGCCCTTACCGCACACGGTTTTTTGTGCGTACATGCTTACGTAAGAAAGCTTACGGAATTGTTCTCGGCTGTTAATATCGGTCAAATGCACTTCCGCCGTCGGCAAGCCTACCGCCTTTAACGCGTCCAAAATCGCCACAGAAGTGTGCGTATACGCTGCGGCATTGATTACGATACCGTCGAATTGCTCATATGCATTTTGAATGGCTGTCACCAGTGCTCCTTCCGAATTGGACTGAAATATGTCTACGTCCAAATCAAGCTCTTTTGCGACATTACGGATAAACTCTACCAAGTCGTTATATGTTCCCTTTCCGTATAGTGCAGGCTCCCTAATGCCGAGCATATTGAGATTGGGACCGTTCAAAACCAATACTTTCATATTTTTAACTCCTCGAATTTGTTGCCAACCGATTGTCGTGTGGCGATGTCTTAACTTTTATAGCAAAGCATAATCGCCAACTACGCTACCTCGTAATAGCTGCCCAAAAATACAATCTGTCCATTTCCATTTTCCAATTCCGCAAATAGGTTGACTACTTCGGGACTTTCGATGTCCGCTTCGAAATCGAAGTAAAACATAAATTCAAATGTTGAATTGGGCAACGGTCTGGATTCCAATTTAGTCAGGTTGAACCCCAAAGTGGAAAACTTGTTAAGCATGCGGTTGAGCGCACCCGGGGTATGCGGCAAATTAACCATTATGGACACACGGTTGGAATTCTTGAAAATTTCCATTGTTTTGGAAATTAATATGAATCGGGTGTAATTGTAGTCGTTGTCTTGCATATTTGCTGCAAGCACGTTAAGCCCATACAACGACGCGCACTCCCGACTGCTTATGCAGGCAATGTCCGTTCTTTCCGACTCCGCAACCATTTTGGCGGCAACAGCGGTATTTGGCACAACAGTAACTTTTATGTCTGTTTTTCCCAACCAATTTTTGCATTGGTTGATGGCCTGTTCGTGAGAGAATACCTCTTTAATCTCACTTAGCTTGACGCCTCTTTTTGCAAGCAAGTGGTGCTGTACGTGCAACTTGATACTGCGTACAATATAGAATTTATGCTCCTTCATAAGGTCGTACACGGCGTTAACCGAACCCACAGAGCTGTTTTCGATGGGAAGCATTCCGTACTTACACAACCCATTCTCTACTGCGTTAAATACGCCCTCGAAGTTTTTGAAGTAAGTAATGTCACTTAGCGGGAACAAGCGATTGGTTGCAAGCATGCTGTACGCACCCTCCACACCTTGACAAGCGACGGTCGCATAGTCGGGAAACGCCTTTAATCCACCCTCCAGATTGGAGCGTATTTCTTGCGCAATGCCAGACGGTATACGTACAAACCGCGCTTGATATGCACGGCTGGTTTCGAACAGCGTATCAAATACTTGCTTGCAGTATACGCGCACGTCAGGATCGACAGCTTTTGTAACGCGGTTAAGAATGGCGTTTTCCCTTGTCAAATCCTGCACGTAGTGATTTGTCTTGGCTTTCTCCTCGCCCACTTGCTTAATCAGCTTCATACGCTTATCGTATAGTTCTGCAAGATTATCGTCAATATCGTCAATTTTATTTCTGAGTTCGGATAATTCCATAATTACCTCCCGCCCAAAGGCGTCGTGTTTTAGCCGTTTTGTCCTTGTGCTTCCAACAGCGCGTCCGCGATAGCGATTGCTACGCAAGACTCCACTACCGGCACGGCGCGAAGCGCAATGCAAGTGTCATGCCGCCCGCCAACGCTAAGCTTTGTAGGCGTCATATCCTTCAAGTTCACGCTGTCCTGTTCCTTAGAAATAGACGGAGTGGGCTTGACGGCAACGCGCACCAAAAGCGGCGCACCGTTTGTTATTCCGCCGTTTATTCCGCCGTTGTGGTTTGTTTCGGGTACGACTACGCCGTCGCTTAGCGTCCACGGATCGTTGCCCTCGCTCCCTTTCATTTTGGACAGCAAAAAGCCGGAACCGAATTCCAGTCCTTTGGTGGCCGGCATTGCAAAGATTGCGGAAGCAATCCGCCCTTCCATGCTTTGAAACCCGCATTCGCCCAATCCTACGGGCAGTCCCAATGCGACGCACTCGATAACGCCGCCGACAGAATCGCCCTCGGCCTTGACTGCTTGCAGCTTGTCCGCGATTTCTTTTTTCTTTGAGCCACCAAGCACGGGAATAGGCTGACCTTGCGCCGCCTCTATTTCCTCTTTTGCCGGAATTCCGTCAATATATGAACGAACGGTAATTCCGCCCACCTCGCTCAAATACGCACCTACAAATATTCCATGCTTTTGCAAATAGGTCTCGGCAATATACCCGACAACACATAACGGCGCGGTAAGTCGACCCGAAAAATGCCCGCCACCGGCTAAATCGGCGTAGCCTTTGTATTTTACACCCGCAACGTAGTCGGCGTGCGCGGGGCGCGGAATATCCCGAAAAGCTTCATAGTCGTCGCTTTTTTGATTGGAATTATAAATGGTGACATTCAACGGCGCGCCTGTGGTAAATCCATTTTTCACCCCCGACAAAAAGACCGGCCTGTCATCCTCTACGCGCGGCGTAGTAAAAGCGGACTGCGTTTTTCGGCGCGACATAAACGCCTGCAAGCCCTGCTCGTCCACGGGAATACCAGCGGGCAGTCCCTCCACCGTTGCGCCGACGGCGGGTCCGTGCGATTCGCCGAACACCGTAATTTTCAAACAGGCAAACGACATATATTACCTCCCAAGTTTTCATAGTCCGCAAAGAATGCGGGGTAAGATTTTTTTACCGCTTCCGCGCCCGATATTGTAATAGGCGCTTGGGCACGAATGGCTGCAACCGCGCCCGCCATTGCCAAGCGGTGATCGTTGTAAGAGCAGAGTGTACCGCCGTTAAAGCGCGGTACCCCCGCTATTTCGATTGCGTCGTCATACTCGTTATATGTAGCGTGAACGCCCAAACGAGTCAACATATCGATGACGGCAGCCACGCGGTCGCTTTCCTTTATTCTTAAACGCTTTACACCGGTTATGACCGAAGTCCCCGTAGCCGCAGCTAATGCAACGGACATAGCGGGTACTGCGTCGGGAATGTCGTCGGCGTCAAATGTGATGGCGTGTAGATTGGACGGCTTAACAGTAAGCCTACCGTTTTTCCAACTTATATCCCCGCCCGCTTGCTTTAACAGCTCTTGCACTCGTCTATCTCCTTGCGCGGACTCGACGTTCAAGTTTCCGATTGATATTTCCTCGCCGAGTAGCCCTGCGACCATCCAAAACGCCGCGTTAGACCAGTCGCCTTCAACTTTTCTATCGCCGCAAACGGAATATCTTCCGCCGCGAATAAAAAATGTATTACCGTTTTTAGTAATTTCGGCACCGCTTTTTTGTAGTACGTCCAAAGTGATATCTATATACGCTTTGGACGATTCATCGCGCACGACAAGCGTGCTGTTTCCTTCCAACAGCGGCAAGGCAAGCAACAGCCCCGTTACGTATTGGGAAGAACGACTACCGTCTATTTCGTAATCGCCCGCCGATAGTTTTCCCGAAATAGTTAACGGAAACCCTTTTCTCACTACTTTTATGCCGTGTTCCTTTAAGCAATTTAACAGTTCGTCCATCGGACGCTCGCCCAACCGCTTCGCGCCGATGAATGTCGTTTCAATTCCCAAAGCGGCTACAATCGGAACTGAAAACCGCAAAGTAGAACCGCTTTCTCCGCAATCGACCACAGCGCGCTCCACCTTTGCGGCTGGCGTAATTTTTACGCCGCCGTCTACGCTGTCGAACTTTGCACCGAATGCTGTCAGCGCACGGATAGTTGCCGACAAATCGTCCGAGGAAAAATTACCGAGCAATACGCTTTCTGTACGAGAAAACGCCGCCGTAATCAACATTCGGTGTGCGTACGATTTGGAGGCCGGCAAATCCACCTGTCCTTTTAAGTTTTTAGGAGTTAATTTAATATCCACAAAAAACGTCATCCAAAAATTTTTTCGTCATGACAAGTCGTACTGCTCAAAAAGCTCTTTGATTTTCGGGAGCGAACGCTCTATTTTTTCGGTAGGAACACAGTAAGCGATACGGACGTATCCGTCTACTCCGAAATCGTCACACGGAACAACTAAGATATCCTTGGCCATCGCCTTTTCGCAAAATTTAACGGCGTCTTTTTCCAAAGCTTTAACAAAAAGATAAAATGCTCCGTCGGGCTTAACGCATTCGTAGCCGTATTCGGTGAGCGCATTATACAAAATATCACGGTTCTTTTTGTACGGCTCCACATTGACTTTAACATCCACGCAACGCTTGATAACCTGCTGAAAAAGACTGGGAGCACAAATATATCCCAACAGCCTTCCCGCACCGCAAATTGCAAGATAGACCTCCTGCGCATTGTTCATTGTCGAATTCACTGCGATATAGCCTATTCTCTCGCCCGGCAACGACAACGATTTGGAAAATGAATAGCACACCACCGTATCGTCGTAGTAGTTCATCAAATACGGCACATGCACTCCGTCGTAAACAAGCTCGCGGTACGGCTCGTCGGCAATAAGGTATATCGTTTTTCCGTACTCTTTTTCCTTTTGCTTTAATATCTCGCACACGCGTTTTACGGTATTTTCTGTATATACGACGCCGCTCGGATTGTTTGGCGAGTTTATAATGACAACGCGTGTATTATCGTTTATCTTTGCTTTGAAATCGTTTAGGTCTATCTGAAAATCGCTTTCGTTCGGCTTGGATACTACTACTTTTCCGCCCGCGTTTTCGATAAACACGCGGTATTCGGTAAAGAACGGCGCAAAAACCACACATTCCTCGCCGGGATTTAACATGGCTTTTAACGATATAGCAAGCGACGCCGCCGCACCGCACGTCATGTAAATATTGTCGGGCGTAAGCGACAAGCCGAATCGCTTGTTTATGGAATCGGAAACCGCTTGTCTTGTTCCAAAATCGCCTTGCGCCGAAGTGTAGCCGTGCAATAGCACCGAGTCCTCGGTTTTTAACAGCTCTTTTATTGTGTCGGAAATATCTTTGGGCGGCTCCACACTTGGATTGCCGATAGAAAAATCGAATACGTTTTCCCCGCCTATTTCAGCCGACCTTTTTTTGCCGTACTCGAATATTTCTCTTATAACCGAGCGCTTGCTACCAAGCCTATACGCATTTTCGTTTATTTCCACGTTCTCTTATCCTCCACCCTATTTTTCACGCACTTTGGACACGACAGGCAACATTACGTCCAACCGCTTGACAAGCTCGTCAAACTGTTCGGGGCGCAAGCTTTGCGCCCCGTCGCAAAGTGCGTGCGGAGGATCGTTGTGCACTTCTATTATAAGTCCATCTGCGCCAGCGCCTACCGCAGCCAATGACATCGGGGATACAAGTCTAGCCAATCCGGACGCATGAGACGGGTCGACGATTACGGGCAGATGTGTCTTTTCCTTCAAAATCGGAATGGCGGACAAGTCCAAAGTATTGCGGGTGTACGGCTCGAAGGTGCGAATTCCGCGTTCGCAAAGAATTACTTGCGTATTACCTTCCGACATGATATATTCCGCACTCATCAACCATTCTTCGATTGTATTTGCAAGCCCTCGCTTTAAAAGAATCGGCTTGCGAATTTTTCCGAGTTCTTTCAAAAGCTCGAAGTTTTGCATGTTTCTCGCGCCGACCTGAATGACGTCCACGTCTTCGAATAGCGGCAAGTGATTGATATTCATAATTTCCGTCACTATCGGCATTCCCGTTTCTTTCTTTGCATGGAGCAGAATTTCCAAGCCCTTATCTCTCAACCCTTGAAAAGCATAAGGCGAAGTACGAGGCTTGAATGCCCCGCCGCGAAGCAACGTCGCACCCGACTTTTTGACGGCGCGTGCTATTGTAAGCACTTGCTCCTCGCTTTCCACTGAACAAGGCCCGGCAATCAACTGGAAGTTAATTCCACCGAAACGGTGTCCCGAAACGTCCACTATAGTGTCGTCCGGATGAAGTTTTCTATTTGCGTTCTTATACGGTTCTTGTATCCTCGTTACTGTATCCACAATATCCAAAGAATTCAATAGCCCTATATCCACGCGGGAAGTGTCGCCAACCAACCCCAAAACCGTGGAGTTCTCACCCTTAACAAGATGGGTTTGGAGACCTAAACTATTTATCCAATCCATTAGATTTTTTAACTGCTTTTCTTCAGAATCGTTTTTCAAAGTGATGATCATATTGACCTCCTAAATAAAAAACCGCCGTATGGCGGTTTTCGCTTTTATTTTTGGATTTACTCCAATTAAAGAACGATTTTACCGCGCACACAAATTATGGCTGTTAAAGTAAAAGCCATTGTTAAAGTAAAAAAATGCATTGTCGCGATTGACGTTCATATCTCATCTCCGTTAATAAATAGATTATAAAAAAAATCCAACTTTTTGTCAATAATTTTGATTATGTTTTTTATCCGTTTTTCAAAATATCCGCTTTCAATTGCAGATTAAATCTAAGTACTGAAAATACTGCAAACTAATTTTCGGATTGATTATCTTTAGATTGAGCGGATTGCTCTACGTTTTCGTTAATCTCTTGCACGGGATTTGTCGGCTTTACGTTTTGCTGTTTTAACAAAAACATATAAGAGACAACAAGAAGTATGGACGACGCCGTAACAGTAATAGCGGTTGCAACATAAGACGTATACAATGCGTATATGGTAGAAGCATAACTCACATAGTCGGAAATTATCACTCTAATAACAATCAATGATAAAATTGCCAAAGCGACAAGCGCGATGCACGTATACGTAAGCGCTTTTTTACGATTATTTTTGAGCAACAAAAATATTAGGACAAGTGCGATTCCCAACATGATTACCGCTAACTCTGACAAAGCAATGAAAGCAATCGGACTATAGATATTAAAATCAGTCAATAACATTAGGCTGTCGACAAACCCTGCAATCAGGGCCACAACAAGTGAAACAAACGACACTCCCAACATTACGGCAAGAACAGTCTTTTTTTCAGGCATAAAACACTCCTTACGATTTGCAAAAACGGCATAGGTCAAGCCTATGCCGTTTTATACATATCGAAACTTTTATTTACGGGGATTTTTAATGTTGGCTTGCGCAGCAGCAAGGCGTGCGATGGGCACGCGGTACGGCGAGCAAGACACGTAGTCTAAGCCGATTTGATGGCAGAACTCGATAGACGAAGGATCGCCGCCGTGTTCGCCGCAAATGCCGCAGTGTAGCGTTTTGCGCTGGCCCTTGCCGAGCTTAACGGCCGTTTCCATAAGCTTGCCTACGCCTACGGTGTCGAGCTTAGCAAACGGATCGAACTCGTAAATTTTGTTTTGGTAGTAGCTGGGAAGGAACTTGCCCGCGTCGTCACGGCTGAAGCCGAACGTCATCTGGGTAAGGTCGTTGGTGCCGAAGCAGAAGAACTCGGCTTCCTTAGCGATTTCGTCGGCGGTAAGAGCCGCACGCGGAATCTCGATCATCGTGCCGACCTCGTATTTGAGGTTGACGCCCGAAGCCTTGATTACGGCGTCGGCGGTCTCGACAACCGTCTTTTTGACAAACGCCATTTCCTTGACTTCGCCGGTAAGCGGGATCATGATTTCGGGAACAACATTCCAGTTCTTATGACGCTTTTGCACCGCGATAGCCGCTTTGATAACCGCTTTGGTCTGCATAACGGCAATTTCGGGATACGTAACGGTAAGACGGCAGCCACGGTGACCCATCATCGGGTTGAACTCGTGGAGGTCGGATATAATCTGTTTAATCTGCGCAACGGTCTTGCCCTGCGATTTGGCAAGCGCAGCGATGTCCGCTTCTTCCGTAGGAACGAACTCGTGCAGAGGCGGATCGAGGAAACGAATGGTAACGGGTTGACCTTCGAGCGCTTCCATAAGTCCTTCGAAGTCAGCCTGTTGCATAGGCTCGATTTTGGCGAGCGCAGCTTCACGCTCCTCGACGGTATCCGAGCAAATCATTTCGCGGAAAGCGCCGATACGATTGGGCTCGAAGAACATATGCTCGGTACGGCAAAGACCGATACCCTGTGCGCCGAACGCAGCGGCTTGCTTAGCGTCCTTCGGAGTGTCCGCGTTGGTGCGAACGCCGAGCGCCTTGTACTTGTCCGCAAGCTCCATAATTCTGCCGAAGTAACCGGAGTTGGGATCGGCGGGAACCGTGGGGATCATAATGTCATAAATTTTGCCGGTGGAGCCGTCAAGCGAAAGCGCGTCGCCTTCCTTGTACACCTTGCCGCCGAGTGTGAACTGCTTGTTCTCCTCGTCCATCTTGATGTCGCCGCAGCCCGATACACAGCAGGTACCCATGCCACGCGCAACAACGGCCGCGTGAGAGGTCTGTCCGCCGCGAACGGTAAGAATACCCTGCGCGAACTTCATGCCCTCGATATCCTCGGGGCTGGTTTCCAAACGGACAAGTACAACCTTGTTGCCCTTTTTGCCCTCGATAACGGCGTCTTCTGCAGTGAATACGATAGTGCCTGCAGCGGCGCCTGGGGAAGCAGCGATACCGGTGCCGACAACATTGCTCTTGTCGGCTTTTTTAAGCTCCTTCGGATCGAACTGCGGGTGAAGAAGCATGTCGAGCGATTTGGCGTCTATCTGCATAAGCGCTTCCTGCTCGGTTATCATCTTTTCGTCGATAAGGTCGCACGCAATCTTGATAGCGGCGGCGGCGGTGCGCTTGCCGTTACGCGTTTGAAGCATGTAAAGCTTTTCGTTCTCAACGGTGAATTCCATATCCTGCATGTCGCGATAGTGGTCTTCGAGCGTCTTGCAAACTTCTTGGAATTGCTTGTATACATTGGGGAATATTTCCGCCATTTTTGCGATAGGCATGGGAGTGCGAACGCCTGCAACAACGTCCTCGCCCTGAGCGTTGGTAAGGAACTCGCCCATAAGGCCTTTCTCGCCCGTCGCGGGGTTACGCGT
>CAMWMF010000022.1 GCA_947175335.1 uncultured Clostridia bacterium | reverse complement strand
AAAAATAGTATACACATACACTGAATTCTCAGAAAATAAATAAAATATATTTAACTGCGCATTATCGAAATTATCTGAAAATGCGCAGTTTTTGTTATTTTTGACAGCAAAATATCGATTTTTTGCGGTTTTTCATATTTTTAGTAATATTTGATTATACAATTTTTGTCACCCCGAGCGAAGCGTAGAATAAAAATATTATTTAATTAATTTAATAAATTTATTTATTTTTAATATTTAAAATTAATTTAATTATTCCGCAAATAATTCCACCTATCGGAAATGCAACCCATGCGGGATGCCAATAATTACCTATAAATCCCAACAATAAAAATACCGCCGTTGCCGTAAGCATGACCGCGCCGCATACGGCGCCCGTAATTTTATCCCCTTGCGTGGGGTGTTGCTCCCTCGCGGTCTGTCGGTTGTACTCGCCTACCGAAATCTTACTGCGCTGTATACCCAAGTAAACAAGTCCGCCTACTATAAAAGCCAGCACCGCCAAAAACGCCGAAGTCACGTAACAAGTGGCCATATCGTCATTAATAGTTTTTATAATTTGCGTACCTATAAGCGAAGTCATTATTATCAAGTACACAACGTCAATGAGAACACCCGACACAAGCGCCGCCATTTTTGCGGCAAACCCACTGATTTCACTCGGCGCAATCGGTTCCGCTACGACCGGGTGCAATTTTTTAAAGCTTTCGTTGCGCTGTCCGAAAAGCACAAGCAAGAATGCCGCCACTGCAATAAATAATATAACTGCGACGCCGCCCATTATGCTTGTAATTTCCGCAGCCGCACCGACTAGTATGAACGAATATCCGCTGAGCGCAACGCACACTGCGACGCCCAAAATTATCAGCAGCACGCCAATTGCTATCCCACGCGAAAATTTGTTGATATGATTTTCGTAAATCGAATAGTCGGTCGCTACATTGGCTCCGTTTTCGTCTGCGGTCGGACTTGGCGCGATACTATCTATATTATTATCATTACTGTTGCCGGCTTCGATATCGCCTTCCGTCAGGTCCGTTCGCATCAATCCGTCGAGCGATACGGAAAACAAATCGCAAAGCGCGAGCAGCTTGTCTGTTTCCGGATACGCCTCGCCCGTTTCCCACTTTGATACCGACTGACGGGAAACGTTCAGTTTTTCCGCCAAATCCTCTTGCGTAATTTTTTCGCGCTTTCTAAGGTACTGCAAATTCTTTGCTATATACATGTCATCCTCCACATGCAATCAATTAATAATATTGTAAAGTAGCACAGGCCAAACTTCAACCAATTTTTGTTTGCAATACTATTTTTTTGCGCAACTTGCGGTTGCATTTGGAATTTTCAAAAATTTTTGTCGAATTTTCCGCGAAAAAAATCATGCATTCTGTATAAAACCGCCGTAGCCGCACAAACTATAATTGCGTAACCGCATAAGCCTTATTTCCAAAAAGGAAACAGCCTATGCATGTAATACTTAAAGGAGGAAAAGGATTACAATGGCTAACACCACTAAAAAGACTGCTACAAAAAAGAGCACGTGCTGCGGATCGAAAAAGTCCGATAGCAGCGTACAGTCGAGCTCTGTCACGAAGAGCACCAAAACGACTGCCCGCACTCAAAGCAAAAAGTCTAACAACGTAAAGTAATTATTCTCTCAAGACAAAATTACATTTTACGCAACCGAAATGTCGAGCATATACGCTCGGCATTTTCGGTTGTGGCAAAATCGAGTAAATTTACCCGTCGGAAATAATATCGTGCAAAAAATGCCGCCGACATTTTTCGTCATTTTTCTTGATTTACTAAACCGTCGGTTTAGTTATACGGTAGGGTATACAAAAATTTGCTTCCTCTGAAAATTTTTTCGAATGAGAACGGCGATTTGAATTCGGAATTAATAAGATGGATGTAGTCGCATTAAAGAATAGATGCTTCGCTACGCTCAGCATGACAATAATTGAGCTAAGTATATGCTGATAATAGCTTTTGCATGTGTTTGGTTTTATCAAATTATCCCAAGCACAATGCATGTCATCCTGAGCAAAGCGAATGATCTTAACATTTTTACATACTGCAATTGTCAATTCAGCCGATCACATTTTTACTCAATCAACGGTATTTTCAAGTTCGGCGAAAAATTATTGGCGTCGAGTAATTTTTTAAAAATCCTTATTTACTAAACCGTCGGTTTTGTGATACGGTGGGGTATACGAATAATTATCTTCAATTTTGCGAAATTGCAAATAAAACCGTCATTTTGATATTGTAATATAACACAGTATTCGCTATATCAAAAACAGTATAAAAAAAAGACCGACACATAAGTGTCAGTCTTGGCAAGGCTTACCTGCATTAAATGCTGCAAGCCATCATTCTTAAAGGTCGAGCTTTTCAAGATGTCTTTGCCGTTTACACACCCCTCGTAAAGGAACGTCAACCATTAAATATATTATACACTATGGCTTTTCAATAGTCAAGCGATAGGGGAATACCAATTATATCAGGCACCGCACAACGCCAAGCGCGCTGTACAGCCAATACTGAAACTTCTTTTTAGCCGGAACGTCGTGAGCTTCAACTGTCTCGCTCGGCAGATACTCGTTGTCATTGCCTACTTGTAAACTGTTGGCAATAAACGTTTCATTAATATATTCAGTCAGCACAGCGTTAAAGTCCTCGGAATCGATTACAAGCACGCTTTCGGTATCCACATGTGCGCTACGTTCGTCAAAGTTGAACGATCCGATTACACTATATCTATCGTCAAAAGAGGCCACTTTGGCGTGCAGTTGGTTTTCTTCCTGAAATTCAAGCAACGTAATATTGGAATTCAAATACTTATCCCTATTATAATAATAGTCCGCAAAGCCTACGTTTCTGGAATTATACAGAGAATTGGTTATAAGTATGAATTGGTTGTTACGCTCCGACGCGCGCCGTAAACGGTTGATTTTGTCGTTTTCCAGCAGGGTATACGGCGTTATCAATATCGATTTTTCGGAGCTTTCCATCAAATTATATAACGCTTGCATAATGACAGGCGCTTTTTTGGTCGAGCTTATGGGATTGCTAAGATATGTAATTTTATCAACCGGCACGCCTATCGCGCCGTAATCCATATCTATTTGCGCAAATTCGCTGTTTTGGTAAAAGTCCAAATACTCGCTTTCGAACCTGCTTTTTGTCGAAAAATCGCGTTTTTTGCGCTTTTCGCGCTTTGTCAAGTCGCTACTTAACATTTTATTAAAGTATCTTTGCGCCTGTCCTACGCTACCATCCGCGCCGCTGTTGGTTACAAGCACTTCCATATCGTAATTATATAGATACGCCGACGTGCCCATATTTGCGCCGCCAACAATCATTTTGTCACCGTCCACTATTAACACCTTGTCGTGCATAATGGTAGCCAGCCCCGCAGGATCGAATATATTTATTTTATTAAAATAATATAGTTCAATATTGTTATGATTATATATTATATTTGCAATTCCGTCCGAAACATAACCGGCGAGCTTGCCCATTTTGCCGTCCTGAATAATGCGAACTTTAACGCCGCGCTCGGCTGCGCGGACAAGCGCGGTATAAAAATAGTCGGAGTACGCGCTTTGAGATGCAAAGTATACCATAAAATCTATACTCTCTTGTGCATCCTCTATCAATCGCAGCCTGCGGCAAAACGAGCTTTCGCTTGTCGGTAACAGCAGTGCACGTTCTTTTTGTTCGATAGGGGAGTCCTTGCTTTGCTCACTCGCGGAGAATGCCTGCCTTGTGAGCACGATATTTTGCGACGAACTAATTTCTATCGTGGCCATGTACGGAGCGATAACGGCTATTGCGTACCAAAGCACTGCGGCAAGCAAATAGAACACGACGGTTTTTACAACGTACCCGACGCGCATATGCGTTTCGTATAAAGCAATCGCTTTTTTCTTATACAGTGTTTTCATTACGCTAATCACATTATACCATACGCAAAATCAAAAATCTACTCCCTGCGTAAAAAACGAATAAAATCTGCTGTTTAAATCTTATCTTGCTTGCCCACAATTAGATTATCCAACAAACAATCGGAGGTCATAATGAATCCATTTAACGAAAAATCCTACAAAATCGACAAGTGTGTGAGCGATTGGCGAAAGATTTACCCCACCGCTTACGACAAAAACGAAACCGACGCCTACACCAAAGTGCGCACGATTCTGCTTAACGGCGCGGAATTCGAGGAAAACTGGTTTATGCATCAGCTGTCACGCCACACGACGGACAACAATCTTCGCCGCGACGTCGCATTTCTTCGCCGACTCGAACAGCAACAGCAAAAACGTATATCGTTCTTTAAGCCAAAGGACGAAACTATGCTGGAAACAACAATATCCTACGAGCAGCTCGCCGTCGATTTGACCGCCGTGCTCGCTCAAACAGAAAAGAACAAGTACGTTAAGGCCGCACTCGATTTTGCGCTTTTGGAGGACTTCGATCATCTTTACCGGTTCAGCGACCTTTTGGAAATGGAGCAGGGGATTAAGGGTGAAAAGCTGGTAGGCAGCTATACCGAAATTATGCCCGGGCGCCCGACTATATCCGAGCACCGCCACCCGTTTGACGACGTGCGCCGCCCCGTTCCGGCAAACGCGCCGCTCGCCACCAAGCTGCACACCATGATAATAACCGCCGCAGAGCAGCAAACAATGAACTTTTATATGAACCTCGGCACGTTCTACGCCGCATCCGACGTCGGCCGCAGACTATTCCTCGAAATCGGTATGATAGAGGAACAGCACGTAACGCAATACGAATCGCTTATGGATTCTACCGCGACGTGGCTTGAATGCCTGCTTATGCACGAATACTGCGAATGCTACTTGTATTATTCCGCCATGAGCGAGGAAACGGACGCCGTTGCCAAAAAGATTTGGACGTTGCACTTCGAGCAAGAGCTGGCGCATTTGCATTACGCCGCCGATCTCCTTAAAAAGTACGAGGGCAAAGAATGGGCGCAGGTTATCCCCAACGCCGAATTCCCCACGCTGCTCACATTTAACGACAACTGCGAAAAGAATAAACATTACGTGCGTAACGTGCTTAAAAACACCGTAAACAACACGGCGGTATTGGAGGAATACACCGATATAACCAACGTACCCGACGATTACGAGTATTTCCGCTACAACTCCACAGTAAATAAAACGCCGTCGTCGGTTGCCAGCCACAAGGTTATAGACAACTATATTACCGAATTCGGACAAGACTACCGCTTTACAGTCGCAGAACACCCGGTTAAAGCACTTCGCAACAGAAAAGAGGACAACGTCGACTTAGGCCGCAAAAAACAGCCGTAACAGCCTCCTTATATACTATTATTTAAACAATAAAAAATACGCCACTATTATGTGGCGTATTTTGCTAATTTCTATTTTGTTTCACGTGGAACACTATTTTACCGACTCTTGGATTGTTTCACGTGGAACATTTGCTTTCTGACGGATATAAAAATGTTTCACGTGGAACATTAATCCTTGTTGTAATTGCTCTCCAAATAGGCGAGCATGCTCTCGATACGGCTCAAATCGTCGGGGGTATAGTAATCTATAAATATGCGTCCCTTATTATCGTTGCCCAAAAGCGATACTTTTGTGCCGAAAGTGCGTTGCATGCGTACTACCATATCGCGCAATTCGAGGCTCTGTTTGGTAGCGTCGGGTTTCTTTTTGGGATTTAATGTGTTTTTAACCAGTTTTTCAAAGTCGCGCACGCTCATTCTGTCGCCGCGAGCTTTTTGCGCAAGGTCCCACTGTAATTCGCTATCCGCTACAGTCACAAGGCAGCGGGCATGTCCGGCCGAAAGCTGACCGCTTTCCACCATTTTTTGCACGGCGTCGGTCAAATCCATAAGGCGGAGCAGGTTGGCTACAGTCGGACGAGCTTTACCTATGCGCTCGGCAGCTTCCTCTTGAGTATATCCGTAGTCGTCCATCAACTTTTTTATGGCGCGGGCTACTTCCATAGGGTTCAAGTCCTCGCGCTGGATGTTTTCTATCAAGGACAGCTCGTCAATCTGCACCTGCGTGTATTCGCGTACGCACACCGGTACGGACACAAGGCCCGCGGCGGTGGCTGCACGGTAGCGGCGTTCGCCTGCGATAATCATATATTTGCCGTCGGGCTTGGGTGTGACGATAAGCGGTGTTATTACGCCGTGGGTTTTAATGCTTTCCACTAATGCGGAAAGTGCGTCGTCGTTAAACTGTTTGCGCGGCTGATCTACATTCGGCTCGATATTAGATAGCAGCATTTCCGACGTTTCGACCGAATTGATAACCGATTCTTCCTCGATATCGCTGAGCAGTGCGCCCAGGCCGCGCCCAAGTCCGCCTTTTCTTATAGGTGTCATAGTAATGACCTCCGTGTATGTTTTTTTTACTATCAATATTATATACGTACAGTAAAATATTGTCAAGCAAATAGGTAAATTATGGTAGCGCTATACAAAATTTTCGGCAAAATATATATGTAGACGCACTGCCCGTCTATACTTGACAAACAATGCCATATGATATATAATAGAGGGCAGTATTATCTTGGAGTGTGAACGGTGGATATTACAAGCCCTATCAATCTATGGAAAAACTACGACGTTTTGGCGCTTCCGCTCAATAAGTCGGCGCTTTCCCAAAAAACCGAAAACGGCTTTACCGTCAAAGAGTATTATTTTGACGGGTATACTACCGTGGACGGACGAACGCGCACATACATTAAGATTTACGAGCGCGAGGACGCTAAGGGCGTAGTGTTGTACCTTGCGGATAAAACCGCAAAGCCCGACGAGGAACTGCTTGCAAAACTGCACGAAAACGGGTATACGGTGGCAGTTTTGGATTACCTGGGCAAATCCGACCGCGAGCGGTATACGCTTTATCCCAAATCGCTGGAAGCGTGCAATCTTGACGGAGTAGAGGAGTTTTCAATACCCGACGACGCAACCAGTAACTGGTACATTTGGACTTGTATTTCGCGCCGCGCAATAAAGCTGCTCCAAGAACTGTACGGCGAAACGCATATTTTTGCGCTTGGCGTAGGTTTGGGCGGGTGCACGGTGTACAAGCTGGCTGCGTTCAACGACGGACTTACTGCGTGCGCAACGCTGCTAAATATCATCCCCAACGTAGTAGGCGAGGGCAACTCGCTGATAAACTACCGCGCGTCGCTGGATAACAGCGCATACGCTTCGATTTGCGAAATACCTATGTTTATGGCGATTTCGTCCAACGATGCGGACGGTTCAATTGACGACATGGCGGAGCTTGCAAAAAACACTGCGTCGCTGAAACACTTCCGCATAGTGGAGCGCGCGTTGACAGGCGGGATAAAAGCGGCGTACGATAACCTTTTTGAGTTTTTCGACGACCGCGCAAACGGTGTTCAATGCGAGCCGATACCGCAAATATCACCGTCAAATTCCGAAAAGAATCTGTACATCAATATTGCGATAGGCAATCCTGCGGCGGTTGAGCGTAATATACAGGTAAAGCTGTACGTATCGTTTTGTATAGAGGACGCTCCGTACCGCAACTGGATGACCATACCTATTATCAGCTTAGGCAATGACAATTATATGGCAAAAATAAACGTTTGCCAGGATAACAAGCCTATTTATGCCTTTGCTAACGTAATTTACGACGGAAAAACCGTTCGCTCATCCAACTTGCTCGGTATCATTCCCAAATCGCTTGGGGTGCAGGCACGCCCCGGTGTAAGCCATAGAAAGATATACGACGGCAGCATGGGCGAGGATTGCTGGACAACTCGCGACGGCAGCTCGGTAATGCAGGTAAAAGGATTATACGACATAGACGGCGTAACCAGCAAAAGCGGATCGCTGTTGACTTTTAAGCTGGGCGATCCGTTGTTCAGCGTTCCGCCCGACACTTTGTTGCAGCTAATGCTGTGCGGCGAGCCGCAAACCGTAACGGTTTCGGTCAGCAACGAAACAAACAAGTACGAATGTACCGTGGATATTAAGAACGACAGCGATTGGCATAAATTTTCGCTTTCGCACATGAACTTTAAGGGTTCGGCCGGAATGCTTGCCGACTGGTCGCAAATATTGGTATTGGAATTTACTTCGGATAAGCAATTTATACTGGGTTCGGTGATTTGGGTATAAAATTATGAACTTTATCGGCACCGGCGAACTGCTGTTTACCAGAAAGAAGCAGTCATATGTTTTAACTTTGATTGTTGTTTTTATTCTGCTTGCAGTTTTGATATTTTTCTATTTCTTTTCGTTTGTACCGATAGAGGGCGAAAGTATGGAAAATACCATATTCGACAAGCAGTATTGCCTTGCGCAACGAAAATGCAACACCATTCGCCGCGGCGACATCGTTATAATAGAAGTTGCCGACGAGGATGGCAAAAACAACCACGACATTGTAAAACGCGTAATCGGTGTTTCAGGCGATAAACTGATATTTATGCACGGCGAGGACAGCCGTTACGTGGACGTATATATTTGCAAAAACGGCGAAAATAATTTCAGCAAAGTAAACGAACCGTATATAAAAGAACCTATGAAGTACGTTAATATGAACTTTAACAAAAAGTATTTTGACGATAACGTAATTATGCGGTACGACCCCAACCTTACAACCTACAACATTGATAATTCGCTCGATTCGGATACTTATGATAGGATCGTCAAATCTACGATTATAATACCCGACGGAAACGTTTTCTTTTTGGGCGACAACCGCAACGTGTCCCGCGATTCAAGGTACTACGGCACACGCCCGCTCTCCCAAATCAAGTACAAAGTGCTATCAGTTATATATTGATAACTAAATAGGAATAATTATGACTGATTTAATAGATAAAGAATACGGAAAAAATGTATTTTCGGACTTTTTGCTCGAAAATTTTTCGGACGAAACTTTAATAAACAAGTTCGAAGCGCTGACAAAACTGTACTTCGAGGTCAATTCGGTTATAAACATTTCGGCTATCCGCACCGAAAGCGACGTATATATCAAACACTATTTGGACAGTATTTATCCGTACAAATACTTTTCGGGGCGGTGCTGCGACGTCGGTTGCGGCGGCGGGTTTCCCTGCCTACCGCTGGCCATTGTGACCGGATTGGAGTTTGTCGGGCTGGACAGCATAGGCAAAAAGCTGACGCTTATCAACCGCTGCGTTAAGGAAATGGGTTTGAACAACATAACCGCCGTACATTCTCGGGCAGAGGACTTGGCAAAACAAGGCGAGTTATTCGATACGATAAGCGCAAGAGCTGTGTCAGACGTAGACAAAACGTTGTCGTACTGCGCTCCGCTCGCCAAAAAAGGCGGAAAGATAGTATTGTACAAAACGCAAAACGATAATCCTGCACAAAACTCCACCCAAGCGAAAGTTAAAGTAAGGCTTATAGAATCCAAAGACTACACACTTTTAAACACCGATATCCAAAGACGAGTATTTATCTACGAGAAGTTGTAGTAGTTGAGTTTATATATTATTTATTAGTAGTTATATATAGTAGGTGCACAACAAATGTGCATAACCTACGACCTCCACAAGATATGGTGGAAAATAGTCAAAAGACAGACAAAAGGTAGAAAAGCTTATTATTAAATATGTGTACAAAAATGCACATAAGTGTGCTTAGATTTGCACATAACGTTGTGCAAAACATTGTGCAAAGCTAAAAAAAGTCAGAAAAATCCACAAAAAACGGAAGTAAATCATAACAAAAACCACACTTTTCCACAAAGTTATAATAAATTATGAACGCTTTAAACAACAATAACGACATTATAACCGCGCTTGCAACGCCAAACGGCAAGTCGGCGGTAGCGATAATAAGGGTAAGCGGCAAAGGCTGTACCGAGCTTTTGAATGCGTTTTTGGAAAAGCCGCTAAAAGTAGGTATGCTGTGCGTTAATAAGTTTAAAAGCGGTAGCTTTACCGAAAACCTGATGGCGGTAGCGTACAAAGCGCCCAAGTCGTACACCGGCGAGGACATTGTGGAGCTTTTTCCGCACGGAAATCCGGTAATTTGCGATATAATTATAAAGACTTTACTTAATAGCGGTGCACGCCTGGCCGAACGCGGCGAATTTACCAAGCGCGCGTTTTTGAACGGAAAGCTCGATTTGATGCAGTGCGAGGCTTTGGCCGATATTATAGACGCGCAAACGGCCGAACAGCTCGATTACGGCAACAAGCGGTACTTCGGCGGGTTCAAATCGCTCGAACAGGTACAACAATTACTTAAAAATGCGCTCAGCTCCATAGAGGCGGTGCTGCATTACAGCGATGAAATGGAGCAAAACGAGGTAGACGGCGCGGAAGTAAGCGCAGTTTTGGCTGCTGTGGATAGCGCGGCGGCTATGCTGGAAAAGGAAATCGCAGGCTTTGCGGGCGGAAAAATAATAAACGACGGGTTTAAAGTAGCGCTTATCGGAGCGCCAAACGCCGGAAAATCGACGCTACTCAACGCATTGGTGGGCAGCGACCGCGCCATTGTCACCCCCATTGCCGGTACGACGCGCGACACCATAGACGGCGATTACGTGTATTACGGCCGCAAATTTACCGTAACCGACACTGCGGGGCTCAACACAAACACCGACGATCAAGTGGAAAAAATAGGTATAGAGCGCGCGCTTGCCGCCGCAAAAGACGCCGACGCGGTGGTTTTGGTGACCGACGACAGGCAAATTGCGGTAGACGAAAGTGCGTTTTCGCGGTTTGTAACGGTAAAAAACAAGTGCGACGACCAAAAAGATGTCGGAAAAAACTATAACCAAGCGTACGACGGGCAATCGATACGCATAAGCGCCAAGCAAAATATAAATATCACCGCGCTAAAACAAAAGCTATATGACATGTGTCCCAAGGATTTCGGGTCGGTTTGTAACCACCGTCAGTACGATTGCGTTAAACGCTGTTTAGACAGTCTTAACGCGGTCAAAACCGAGGCCAAAAAGGCGGAAGGACTGGAAATTGTAGCGGCGCTGCTGTACGAAGCGTATTCGGCAATAGCCGAGCTTTACGGCGAACAGGCCGACGAGAGCATAATATCCACCGTTTTTGAAAGGTTTTGTGTAGGAAAGTAGTATGAAAAGCAAAGTTGAAAGAAAGAATACTAAAAAATCCGAGCCGAAAACGACGGTGAAAGTTGTTGCTATCAACAAAAAAGCAGCTTTTGACTACTTTTTTGTTGAAACCTTCGAGGCGGGTATAGCGTTGGAGGGCTCGGAGGTAAAGTCGGTAAAGGCGGGCGACGTATCGCTGCGCGACAGCTTTTGCTTTATGGAAAAGGGCAATCTTGAACTGAAAAATTGCCGTATAACGCCGTACAAGAACGTCGGCGCGTTCGCTCCAGACCCTACTCGGACGCGCAGACTGTTGCTGCATAAGACCCAAATACAGCGGTTGGCGTCCAAGGCGGCGGAAAAGGGCTTTACTATCGTCCCGGTTAAAATGTATATGAAGGGTCGGTTCGTCAAGGTGGAGATAGCACTCGCCAAGGGTAAAAAGAACTTCGAAAAGAAAAACGTAATAAAAGAACGCGATATAAACAGGACTGCACAAAGAGAAATGTTTAGTTAATTCGGAATTCGGAATTATGAATTCGGAATTGGTTGATAGCTCAGTCAGCACAATATTGTTATAAAATAAACATCATTTGGCGGTTTTATACAGAATTTTTACAAAAAATCAATACAAAATCGCGGGAAAATTATTTAAATTAGTTCAATTTTTCCGAATAAGAACGCTAAATAACGTATGAAACTTGACACAATCGGCGAAATTTAGTATAATCTAACAAAAGAGAGGTTAATCACCATGCTTCAATATTTATGTAATGCTTTTAACGATCCGTCCAATCCGTGGTACTATGTGATAGGATTACTGTTTTTACTCGCCATATTCGGTGCGCTTGCCGTGTACATCATTTTCAGCGGAAAAAAGAAGCCTGACGAGCAAAAAAAGGATGAACAATCGGAAAATACCGACAAAGCTCAAACAAACGCCGAACAATCGGGCGAATCCGAAACGAGCGAAGCGAACGGGGACGCAACCGATACCGTAAGCGACAAGCAAGAGCAGAGTGATAAATAGTATTACAAAAAATCAATCGTCGACAACGTCGGCGATTTTTTGTTGCGTAAAATTCATGACAAAAATCCTGATGGGTAAAAACGTTGCAGACAAAAAATCATGACGGTTTTACTCGGCGCGGCAGTCTGCGAACGCATGAATTTCGATACCCTCGCGCTCGACTAAACCGACGGTTTAGCAAATCAGGATTTTTGAGTGTTCCACGCGGCGTTTATATAGCGTTGCGGACAAGCTATGAACATCATTTTGAGTAAAAATGTTGATAAGTAATAATGTGTAGCCACTATGCGGCGGTTCGCCTAGACCCCTCCGCGTTGGTCGGGGTGATGGGAGTAATTCTAAACTGTTTAGAAAGGATAAATTAAAATCACATCATTTCGACCGACGTGAGCGTAGCGAACGAAGCGGAGAAATCTAGGCGTTAGCCGCATCAATGTTTGATATAAGATAATTTGACGGGAGTTAAGCAATATGATACAATGATTATATCATTATCGGCGGTGCAGATAGGCACGCAAGCAAAAATAGACAAAAAAGGAAAAGCAAAATCGGTTATGGCATTTTTGTCGAGTAGCAATTCAATAATATACAACGGTTTTGCCGCAGGCATATACGGCTGCGTCGGGGTTATACTTTTGCTTGCACTAATTTTCGGACTGCGGGCAAAGCGAAACGTAAAAAAAGAAGTTGTTACAAAACTGCCCGAAGGTTTTTCGCCGCTAGACGTTCAGCGTATATTTATCGGCAAGACTTATCCCAGGCGACTGACCGCCGCGCTTATTACGCACTGGGCGCAAATGGGGTATATAAAGGTTAAGTATTTATCGAAGCACACGGTACGGCTGACCAAAATAAAGGATATGCCCATGCACTTCGATAAGGACGCCGTGTTTTTCGACCGCGGCACGTACGTGCGCGAGCGCGAGCTGTTTAAAGCGGCTATGAAAAAAGCAGCCGGCGGCAAGCCGATAAACATTCACATGCCGCTTGTGACAAAAGATACGGCTAAAAATATATCGCAAATGTTTGCCGCGAGGGAAGACGAGGGCGTGTATTCGTCCATGCACTATACGTTGAAGGTAATAACTTTTGCGCTTTCCATACTTCCGCTGTTGCTTTCCGCAATACTGTTTGGCGCGCTCACCGGAAACTATATGCTGATTATGATGTTTTTTATGGCGGTAATCGGGCTTATAGTTTTGATATTCGTAAGGGGCATGCCTATTATTTTCAAAATCGTTTGGTGCGGAATGTGGCTGGGCGCGTCGGTCGGCGGGTCGCTCGGCATATGGATAGGCTCGGGCGTCAACGATTATTTGGGCGTCATCTACGTAGCGGCGGCAATATTGTTTGTCGGTCCGATTGTGCTCATTCGGTTTGTAGACTACCGCGAAAAGATAAATCTGTCCGATTATTCCGATTTGACCAATTACAAAAAGTATTTATTAAAGGCTTCTGCCGACGAGGTCGGCGACGATTACTATAATGCGCTGCCGTTTTTGCACACCTTCAATATTAAATGGATAGTAGGGCGCAGGTATAAAGTCCTGCCGCCGCCCAAGTGGTACAGCGGCGATCCCGACAGAGAGGGGTGGTTGCTATGAAGCTTTGGTTATTTGTAATTTGCGTAATTATTTCCGCAGCGGCGGTTTTGTCGGCGGCAGTGCCGTTTATAATCGGCAAGGTCAAACTTAAACGCGCGTTAAAGCCGATAGAATTCTACCCGCCGCGCGGCTATTCGCCCATAGACGTAATGGGCAAATATTATTCGCACCGGCTGAGAGCGCACGAAATAATAAATCCGCTCATGCTGCATTGGGCGGCGCGCGGATTTGTAAAAATCGAAGAGGACTGCAAGCGCGGACTTAAAATAACAAAGCTGAAAAATCTCGAGCCGAACGCCGACGAAGACCAAATGACTAACCAAATGAAGAATAACTTCAAAATAGAAAAGGAGTTTTTCGACGGTCTGTTCGAGGCGAGCATAGAATTTTACACGCTTGCAGCGCCTTCGTCCGTAAAGGACGTAAATAAAAAGCTGATGGACAGCTGCAAGGAAAAGGCGGAAAAAAGACGAAATGCTAGGACAAAAAAGCTTTCCGCACTCGCTTTGGTTTGGGCGGAAGTCTCGATTATATTGATAACTATAATAAATGCGGTAGTATTCGGCGGGGGAGGAATGTATGCAATGATGCTTTTCCCGATTATCGCCGTAATATTGATTAAGGCAATACCCAACGACGAACCTATTGCGACAATGATAAAATACCCGTTTATTTGCGCATGGGGCGGGGTTCCGTTCGGCGCATTTCTGTCATTTGCGCCGTTAGACAGCGCAATAACATTAAGCATAGGCATGGCGGCGTCGGTCGCAACAGTTGTATTGTCACAGTTTATCGACATTCGCTCGGAAAGGGACATAGCGATTTACGGCAGAATAAGCGCGTTTAAACAATTTTTACTGGACGCCGAAAAAGACCAGCTGGAAACATTAATAGAAGAAAATCCCAATTATTATTTCGATATTTTGCCTTATTGCTATATATTAAAAATTACGAAAATATTAAAATCAAAATTCGACGCAGTAACAACCGACGGCCCCAGTTGGTACCTCGGCGAGCTACGCGACACATTAATGTTCTAAACGATTTATGCACAAAAATGCCCGTTTTCGTGCATTTTTTATGCCAAAATAGCAGAAAACGGATATTTTACGGTACAAATGGTTTTGAGTTATCTACAATTTTAATAATTTATTAAAATATTTATTTTTAATTTAATTAAATAAAAAATTAAATTATTAAATTTAAAAATTAAATAATTTATTTAATTTCGTTTGTCGGGATTATTTGCTCCGCTATAACAAATATATCGTTAATTTCTCCCTCGAATTGGGATAAAAATCGTTTATCCACGTAATCGCGTAGTTCGGTAAATAGCCTACTGAATTCCTTGTCGCAAGAAAAAGCGCCTATGCCGCGCAAAATATCGAGATACGTTCCCGCCAAGTACCAAGAAAAATCAAGCTTGCTGTAAACAATCTTTTGTGGAGTATCTAAGATTTGTCGTTGCGTATTCATTTCTTTTGTTTCCATATTACACGTCCTAAAATTAAATTGTACTCATAGCACAATATAATATTATCACATGTAGGGTGTGCTTGTAATGAGATACAACCATTGGGCGTGAATTTTGTTTAATTCACATTTCATTATATAATATAGCGAGAAATAGGATTAGATTTCTCGCTTCGCTCGGAGTAACAAAAAATGTGCGGCTACGCCTAGATTTCTCCGCTACGTTCGCTGCGCTCACTTCGGTCGAAATGATGGGGATTGTAGTTGCCTTTTCCAAACAGCATTGATGTACACCCATCATTCCGAGCGCAGTCGAGGAATCTAGGCGAACCGCCGCAAGGTTGTTGTGCTTTTTTCATTGCTTCCTTTCATTATATATTATATATACGGAAAGTTAAAAACCGTCAGACGGTAGGGCAATATTATATCGACGGATCAGTCGGGCGTGAAGCAAGGCCGGCATTCAAGCAAACACACGAAAGTAAGCGGTATAAAAGTAAGTGATTATCCCTTGACATATTAAATTATATTGTTGTAAAATATGTAAAAAATGAGAGAGGCTGTTATATGAAAAGGAAAGCTATAAAAATTTTGTCGATTATTTGGGCATTTACGTTGTTGCTTGCGGTATTTGCGCTTACGGCATGCACGGATAGAAAAAATCCGCCTCCGCAGCCGCGAAAGTTGGACGAGTTTGAAAAAAGCATTGTCGGCACTTGGCGGGACAGCGATAATTGGGGATACGATTTCAACTCCGACGGCACATATACCACCACAAATGGGCACGCGGGCGAATTTTATCATATAGAAACCAGAGCTATTGGTAATCGTTATTGTAAAATTATTAAATGTGTTTCCGATGTAGAATCAATTAGAGCTATCTTTGATGACGAACCTGATACGATGTACGGGGTGTATAACGGCGTGGTGGTTATAAACGACAATCCATGCAGGCGCATAACGAATCAAGAAGAAGGCGACGAAAATCAAGAGTTGCTTAATTCAATATTACGAAATTAAGTTTGACGGAGATATTCTGTTCAGACTTTATGATTTTAGCGATAACTCTCTTTATTCGGTGCATGCTGCCGCTACACCAAGTCGGGAGCGCAGCGTAAGCTGCACAGGCGGCACGTATACATATACTGCCAATAACGGTCTGATCTAAACAAGGCTGCCCCCTTTCATTATATATTATATATAGGCAAACAAAATCGGGAAGTTTTTTGACCCCTTCCTTTCTTTGTGTAAAGTTTTCTTGCCTACTTCTTTTCCAAAAGAAGTAGGGGAAAAAATTTCAAAAAGGTATATCAAAACAGTTGACAAGGGTGGACAAGGGTGGTACAATAGATAAGCTGCGCAATGTGCGTGGTGGGTTATTTGTGACAGAAAACGGGGCCGAGAAGCCCCGAAAAAAATTCGCACAAAACGGCACGCCCGAACACGTGAAACGCCACAATATGTTGGGTACGGCACGTCGGGTGGACACAAGGAGAAATATATGTCTAGCCAAAAAATCAGAATCAAGCTAAGAGCGTACGATCACGAGCTGGTCGACAGTTCCGCGCAACGGATAGTCGACGCAGCCAAGCAGACCGGTTCCAAGGTTTGCGGGCCTATTCCTCTGCCGACGCAGAAGGAAGTGGTCACGATTTTGCGTTCCGTACACAAACACAAAGATTCGCGCGAGCAATTCGAGCTTCGCACGTATTCTCGACTTATAGATATTTACAGCCCTTCGGGCAAGACGGTCGACTCGCTTATGCGTCTCGATCTCCCCGCGGGCGTAGACATCAAGATAAAGCTGTAATAAGGAGCCGAAATTATCATGACTAAAGCAATTTTGGGAAAGAAACTCGGCATGACGCAAATATTCGGCGAGAACGACGTGGCTATACCTGTCACCGTCGTCCAGTGCGGCCCTATGACGGTTGTCGATCTTCGCACCGTCGACCGCAACGGTTACAGCGCGGTAGTTTGCGCGTTTGAGGAAATCAAGGAAGGCAAGCTTAACAAGCCGGAAGCCGGTTTGTTCAAAAAGGCCAAAGCAAAGCCCGCGCGGTATTTGCGCGAGTTCCGCTACGACAATGCGGATACTTACGCCGTGGGTTCGGTTATCGACTGCACCATGTTCGGCGAAGGCGACATGGTTGACGTAAGCGGTATGACCAAGGGTAGAGGTTTCACCGGCGTTATCAAGCGTTGGAATCACCACCGCCTTAAAATGACGCACGGTACGGGCCCCGTTCACCGTGAGGTCGGTTCTACCGGCGCTAACTCCAATCCGTCGCGCCGCATCAAGAACCTTAAAATGGCCGGTCAGTACGGACACGAGAACGTGACGATACAAAACCTTAAGGTCGTAAAAGTGGACAAGGCTCGCGGCGTACTTTTAATACGCGGCGCCGTTCCCGGACCTAAGGGCGGACTTGTTACGGTTAAGGAAACCGTTAAATAAGGTCGAGGAGAGAGAATATAATGCCTACAATCGAGATATTTAAACAAGACGGCAGCTCCGCCGGCACGATGGAGCTTGACGAAAGCGTATTCGGCGCCGAGTATAAGGAGTCGATTATTCACCAAGTAGTGGTCGCGCAAATGGCCAATGCCCGCCAAGGCACCAAAAGCACGCTTACCCGCACCGAAGTGACGGGCGGCGGCAAAAAGCCGTGGCGTCAAAAGGGCACGGGTAACGCCCGCCAAGGCTCTATCCGTGCACCGCAGTGGAAGGGCGGCGGCGTAGTTTTCGCGCCGAAGCCGCGTTCTTTCCGCAAAAAGATAACCAAGGTTATGCGCATAACGGCTATTACGAGCGCGCTTTCCGCAAAACGTTCGGACGGCAACCTCATAGTTTTGGACAAGCTGGAAATCGAACCCAAGACTAAGCAGATGGCTGCGGTGCTTAAAGCGCTCAAAGTAGAAAGCCGTGTGCTTTTGGTTCTGCCCAACGGCAGCACCAACGCGGTCAGGGCTGCGGGCAACATCCCCAACGTCCGTTTGGCAAACAGCGATCAGCTCAGCGTATACGACGTAGTTGCAAACACGGTCATGCTTACGACTGTGGAAGCCATCAAGGCGATTGAACAAAAATACACATCCAAGGAGGTCGCGGCGCAATAATGACGGCACAAGACATTATCATTCGTCCGGTACTGACCGAAAAGTCAAACGACGGCGTGGCTGCCAAACGTTACGTGTTTATGGTAGACCCCCGCGCGGATAAAGTGCAAGTTAAAGCGGCGGTCGAGCAAATATTCGACGTCAAGGTCGAATCGGTCAACGTGACCAACGTCCGCGGCAAACTCAAAAGACAGGGCAGAACGCAGGGCTACACGTCCAAGGGCAAAAAAGCGTACGTTACGCTGACGCCCGAGTCGAAGGCGATACCGTTCTTTGAGACTTTGTCCTAAGTTTGAGTCGCGCAAGATTGCCTATATATAATGAAAGGCAAAAATAGGCAAGCGGCGCTCAAACACAACAATCACGGAGGTTAATAACATAAATGGCTATTAAGAGATATAAACCGATTACGCCGGGCACGCGGTTCAAAACCGTTATAGCGGCGCCCGAGCTTACGGGCGACAAGCCGTACAAACCGTTGCTCAAAGAGCAAAGCCGTCACGGCGGCCGCAACTTTACCGGCAAAATCACCGTTCGCCATATCGGCGGCGGCAACCGTCAAAAGTACCGCGTTATAGACTTTAAACGCGACAAGGACGGCATAGAAGCGCGCGTCGCTACTGTGGAATACGATCCCAACCGCACCGCATTCATCGCATTGTTGAACTATGCCGACGGCGAAAAGCGCTACATTCTTGCGCCCGTCGGACTGCAAAAGGGCGACAAAGTGATTTCGGGCGACAATGTGGACATCAAAGCGGGCAACTGCTTGCCGCTTGCCAACATTCCCGTAGGTACGCTTGTGCACAACATAGAGATGCTTCCCGGCAGGGGCGGACAAATGGTTCGCTCGGCGGGCGCGGCGGCACAGCTTATGGCTAAGGAAGGCAAGTATGCAACGCTTAGACTTCCGTCCGGCGAAATGCGTATGGTGCTCCAACGCTGCAAGGCGACTATCGGACAGGTCGGCAACCTCGACCACGAGCTTGTTTCCTTGGGTAAAGCGGGCCGCAAACGCCACATGGGCGTCAAACCCACCGTCCGCGGTGTCGTTATGAACCCTTGCGACCACCCTCATGGCGGCGGCGAGGGCAAGAGCCCGATAGGCCGGCCCAGTCCCGTATCACCTTGGGGCAAACCGACTTTGGGTAAGAAGACAAGATCCAAGCACAAGGCTTCCGACAAGTTTATTGTCAAACGCGTAAATTAAGGAGCGTTAAAAAATGTCAAGATCGACTAAAAAAGGTTATTATGTTGACGCCGGGCTTATGAAAAAAGCCGAGGCGATGGCGGCGGTAGCGGATAAGCGTCCCATCAAAACGTGGTCGCGTGCTTCCACTATATTCCCGCAATTTATAGGTCTTACCTTTGCCGTACACAACGGCAAAAAGTTTGTGCCGGTATACGTTACCACCGACATGGTCGGACACAAACTCGGCGAGTTCGCTCCCACGCGCACCTTCACCGGTCACGGCGGCGAAAAGACGACCAAGGGCAGATAAGGAGAAATAACTTATGGCAACAAGAATGAAAGAAAAAGCGCAGCGCGTAGAAGAGTTGCGCGAAAAGCGTCCGCACGCTACTGCCAAGCACGTGCGCATTGCGCCCGACAAGGTACGCATTGTACTCGCGCTTATTCGCGGCAGATCGGTAGGCGAAGCCATGGCTATACTCCAAGCCACGCCCAAGGCGGCAAGCGAGCAGGTGTTCAAGGTATTGAACTCCGCAGCTGCCAATGCCGAACACAACAACGGGCTGTCGGTTGACGATTTGTACGTAGCCGAAGCGTACGCGGACGTAGGTCCCACGCTCAAACGCTTCCAGCCGGTCAGCAAGGGCAGAGCGCATCACATTTTGAAGCGCACCAGCCACATCACCGTTATTCTCGACACCAAGGAGGACAAATAATCATGGGTCAAAAAGTTAATCCCCACGGTTTGCGCGTCGGCATCATCGAAAAGTGGAATTCTCAGTGGTATGCGGGCAAAAATGAATTTGCCGCGTACTTGATCGAGGACTACAAGGTTCGTGAGTTTATCGAGAATAAGTACAAAACCTGCGGCATCAGCAAGGTAGTTATCGAGCGTCCGCAAGGCAAGGTACAGGTATCTATTCATACGCAGTTCCCCGGCAAGATTATCGGTCAGAAGCACGTCGGTATCGACGAGCTCAAAAAGAACCTCGAAAAGCTTGTCGGCAACAAAAAGATTTACGTCAATATCATAGAGGTTAAGCATCCCGACCTCAACGCCAAGCTTCTTGCGGAAAGCATCGCGGCACAGCTCGAAAAGCGCGCGTTCTTCCGTCGCACTATGAAGCAGGCTATGAGCAAAGCAATGCATGCCGGCGCCAAGGGCGTTAAGGTTATGGTCGGCGGTCGTTTGGACGGCGCGGAAATCGCGCGTGCCGAGCACTATCAGGAAGGCTCCATACCTCTGCAAACGTTGCGTGCGGATATCGATTACGGTTACTGCATCGCGCGTACTACATTCGGCGTTTTGGGCGTCAAAGTGTGGATCTACAAGGGCGACGTTTTAGGCGCTACCCCCGCACCCGCGGCCGCTGCTGCCGATAATAAGGAGGGCGAATAATGTTAAGTCCCAACAAGGTTAAACACCGCAGAGTTCAGCGCGGCAGAATGAAAGGCAAAGCTACTCGCGGCAATAAGATTTCCTACGGCGAATACGCGTTGGTCAGCGAGGATCCGGGCAGAATCACCTCCAACCAGATAGAGGCGGCCCGTGTTGCAATGACGCGTTACACCAAGCGTGGCGGCAAGGTTTGGATAGACATATTCCCGCACAAACCGTATTCCAAAAAGCCCGCCGACACCCGTATGGGTAGCGGTAAAGGCGCACCGGAATACTGGGCGGCAGTCGTCAAGCCCGGCACGGTCATGTTCGAAATGGCGGGCGTTGCCGAGCCGATCGCAAGAGAGGCGTTAAGGCTTGCGTCGTACAAGCTGCCCGTTCGTTGCAAAATAGTCGTTAAACGCGAGCTGGAAGAGGCTGAAGCCCTGGCCAATGCGCAGGCGGCAAAAACAGAGGAGGCTGAATAATGAAAGAGAAAGTTCATGAGTTAAGAGATGACGAGTTGCAGCAAAAGCTGGCGTCGCTTAAAACCGAGCTGTTCAACCTTCGGTTTTCCAACGCGACCGGTCAGCTTGCCAATCCCAAACAGATACAGACCGTAAGACGCGACATTGCGCGTGTAAAGACGGTCATCAGAGAGCGTGAGCTTCGCGCCAAAAAGGAGGCTAAGTAATGGAACGCAACGACAGAAAGACGCGTGAAGGCGTGGTCGTATCCGACAAAATGGACAAGACGGTAGTTGTTTCCGTCGTCGAAAAGTACAAGCACCCGCTTTACAAAAAGACGGTTACGCGCACCAAAAAGTTCAAGGCGCATGACGAGAACAACGAGTGCGGCATTGGCGACAGAGTGGAGATTGTCGAAACAAGACCCATTTCCAAGGACAAGTGCTGGCGCGTAAACAGAATTGTTGAGAAGGCAAAATAATGCAGAACCGGCAACACAAAAGTTGCCCACCCGCATTTTAAGGAGTGAATCATGATACAACCCCAATCGTATCTTAAAGTCGCCGACAACACCGGCGCGAAAGAAATAATGTGCATACAGGTTATGGGCGGTAGCTTGCGTAAAAGCGGCAATATCGGCGACATCATTACTGCGTCGGTAAAGTCGGCTCAGCCGGGCGGCACCGTTAAAAAGGGTGACGTCGTTAAGGCTGTTATTGTGCGCACGCACCAGGGCGTAAACCGTCCGGACGGATCGCATATCCGTTTCGACGACAACGCCGCCGTAATTATAGATAACCAAAAGCAGCCGCGCGGCACCCGTATATTCGGACCCATTGCCCGCGAGTTGCGCGACCGCGACTTTACAAAGATAATATCTTTGGCGCCCGAAGTACTTTAACGGAGGATCACCATGAACAATCTTCATGTAAGAAAAGGCGATAACGTAAAGGTTTTGACCGGTAAGGACAAGGGCAAAACCGGCAAAATACTGGCGACCGATCCCAAGACAGCTATGGTACTTGTAGAGGGCGTTAACATTGCTACCCACCACATCAAACCGCGTTCGGCTACCGAGCAGGGCGGTCGGAAAAAGGTGGAAGCGCCCATCGCAGCCAGCAACGTTCAGATAATTTGCCCGTCGTGCGGCAAGAGCGTTCGCGCCCGTCACCAAGAGATCGACGGCAAAAACGCGCGTGTTTGCGCCAAGTGCGGCGCCAGCCTCGACGCGGCGTTAAAGGCCGACAAGGCTGACAAAAAAGCCAAAAAGGCGGCCGACAAAAAGGCGAAAAAGGCCAAGGACGAGGCGACCGAAGAGGTAGCCGAGGAAACCAAGGCTAAAAAGACCACGGCAAAAAAGACTAATAAAAAAGCCGAAACAACGGAAGTTCCCGTCGACAACGGTACAGACGGTAAAACAGAGTAAGGAGTAAACGGTAATGGCAGAAAAATCCAAAGCCAAGGACAAGGCGCCCATAGCGGCGGCAAAAGCCGGCAAGCCGGTCAAGTCGAACAATCCGGATAGATACCGCCTTAAAAAGCGTTACAAATCGGAAATTGTTCCCCAGCTCATGAAAGAGCGCGGCTACAAAAATATCAATCAGGTTCCTAAGATCGAAAAGATAGTGCTTAACATGCGCTTGGGCGATATTAAGGACAATTCCAAAAGCATTCAGCTTGCGCAAGCCGAGCTTGACGCTATTGCGGGACAACGCAGTGTTTTGGTCAAAGCCAAAAAGTCGGTAAGTAACTTCAAACTGCGCGAAGGTCAGTCCATAGCTATCAAGGTCACGCTGCGCGGCGAAATGGCATACGAGTTCTTCGACAGGCTTGTATCTATCGCGCTCCCGCGCGTCCGCGACTTCCGCGGTATATCGGGCAAGTCGTTCGACGGCAGAGGCAACTATGCGCTCGGCATTAAGGATCAGACGATATTCCCCGAAATCTCGTACGAGCTTATCGAAAAGATCAGAGGTTTCGACGTAGATATCGTCACCACTGCCGCAACCGACGAGGAAGCAAAGGTTTTGCTTACTAAGCTCGGCATGCCGTTTAAGAATTAAGGAGATAAAAACATGGCTAAAAAAGCGATGATAAATAAACAGCAAAGAACGCCCAAATACAGCACTCGCGCGTATACGCGTTGCAATATTTGCGGCCGTCCGCACGCCGTGCTTAAAAAGTACGGAATTTGCAGAATTTGCTTCCGCGAACTTGCGTACAAGGGAGAAATCCCCGGCGTAAAGAAATCGAGCTGGTAAGGAGGGTATAACATGGTTACAACAGATCCTATCGCGGATTTGCTCACGAGAATCCGTAATGCAATAACGGCAAGACACGATACCGTATCTATACCCGCGTCCAAGATGAAAAAGGCTATCGTTGATATCCTTGTGGACGAAGGCTTTGTAGCGGCGGGCGAGGTAGTCGAGGAAAAGGGCCACAACAACATTAAGGTTGTGCTCAAATACAAAGACAACCGCAACGCCATTACCAACTTGAAACGCATATCCAAGCCCGGCCTTCGCGTTTACTGCGGCTGCGAAGATTTGCCCAAAGTACTCGGCGGCTACGGCATTGCGATCATTTCCACCTCGCGCGGCGTCATGACCGACAAAAAGGCGCGCGAGCTTAAAGTAGGCGGCGAAGTGCTTGCCTACGTATGGTAAGGAGGGCAGTATGTCGCGTATAGGCAGAAAGCATATCGACGTGCCCGCCGGCGTAACCGTGTCGTTCGAAAACGGCGTTGTTACGGTCAAGGGCAAGCTCGGCGAGCTTAAACAAGAAATCAAGTGCAAGGATATAAACGTGGTTATAAACGGCGGCGTGGTCAACGTTGAGCGCGCCAACGACGACAAGCAGACCAGAGCTTACCACGGCTTGTATCGTCAGCTCATTGCCAACATGGTTGCGGGCGTTCAGAATGCGTTTACCAAAACGCTTATCGTATCGGGCGTCGGTTACAAATGCGCGGTTACGGGCAACAAGCTTGTTATGAACATCGGTTACAGCAAGCCCGTTGAGTACACCATACCGCAAGGCGTTACCATCGCTTGCCCCGATCCGCTCACCATCGTTGTAAGCGGTATCGACAAGGAGTTTGTCGGCGAGGTCGCCGCGCAAATCAAGTCCAAGCGTCCGGTAGAACCGTATCATGGCTACGGCCTGCATTACAGCACCGAGGTTGTCCTCCGCAAAGAGGCTAAGACCGCAGGCAAGAAATAGGAGAGTGGCAAATGATTAAGAAGATTGATAAAAACAAAATTCGTATGAAGCGTCACGTGCGGTTGCGCCATGACCTCAAAGGCACTGCGGCTCGTCCGCGCCTTGCGGTTTACCGTTCGACCAGCCACATTTACGCTCAGGTCATAGACGACGTAAAGGGTGTTACGCTTTGCAGCAGCAGCACGCTCATCAAGGGCGCCGACATTGCGGGCAAAACCAAAACCCAACAGGCCGAGTTTGTCGGCACCGACGTCGCCAAAAAGGCGCAAGATAAGGGCATTACCGAAGTGGTTTTCGACCGCGGCGGATACCTTTACACCGGCAGAGTTAAAGCGCTCGCCGACGCAGCACGCGCTGCGGGACTCAAATTTTAGGAGCGAATCATGGCACGCGAAGAATTCAGAAAGAAAAGAGAAAAAGAAGTTGTCGACGACGGCATCAAAACCAAGCTTGTCACTACGCGTAGGGTCAGCAAGGTTGTTAAGGGCGGTCGTAACAGCAGCTTTGCGGCGCTCGTGGTTGCGGGCGACGGCAAAGGCAGAGTGGGCATCGGCATGGGCAAAGCCACCGAGGTTCCCGAAGCTATCAAAAAGGCGGAGCAGGCCGCTCGCCGCGATATGAAAAAGATCGCGCTCAACGGCACGGCTATCCCGCACGAAACGATTGGCGAGTTTTCTTGCAGCAAGGTGCTTCTCCGTCCCGCTCCCGAAGGTAAAGGCGTTATCGCCGGCGGCAGCGTGCGTGCGGTGTTGGAGCTTTGCGGCATAAACAACATCACCACCAAGTGCTACGGCTCGCGCAACCCCATCAACGTCGTAAAGGCGACGATGAACGCGTTGGAGAGCTTGAGGACGTTGGACCAAGTCGCCGCAATGCGTGGAAAGACGGTAGACGAAATACTCTAACTCAAACTGCGTATTCATCGCCGGATACGGGCTACGTTTGCACCACCCGCTTGGTTGCGTAGGTGGGTCTACGCGCCCGTCGCGTGTGGCACAACTGTTGCCCGTCTGCGGCGCGACTCCGCAGTTTTGGCAGAGAGAATTCGCGGCAAGCAGGCACATTTAAAAAAGGCATAGCTCAACCTACGATAATTCCGAATTCCGAATTCCGAATTCCGAATTGAGCGATGCGCTCGAATAGGAGTACATTATGGCAAAGAAAACCGAAAACAAGAAACTGACGGTAACGCTGGTAAAAAGCACGGCGGGACGTTTGGTTAAGCAACAGCGCACGGTCGAGGCGCTCGGACTTAAAAAACTTCATCAGTCCGTTGTTGTGGAGGACACTCCCGCAATGCGCGGAATGATTCGCACGGTATGTCACCTCGTGACGGTTACCGAGGCATAAGGCTTGACTGTAATTTCGTCCTCGCGGCGAAGCATTCGGTCGGGTACCATTAGAAAAGGAGACTTAAATCATGAAAATGCACGCACTTATGCCGGCAGACGGCTCGCGCACCAAAGCCAAGCGTTTGGGTCGCGGAATAGGCTCGGGCTTAGGCAAGACGTCGGGCAAGGGTCATAAAGGACAGTGGGCGCGCAGCGGCGGCGGCGTTCGTCCCGGATTCGAGGGCGGACAGATCACGCTTATGCGTCGTCTTCCCAAGCGCGGATTCAACAACAAGTTCCAAAAGGAATTCAGTGTCATCAACATCGACAAACTGAACATGTTTGACGACGGCACTGTTGTCGATCTCATGCTTTTGGTCGAAGCGGGCGTCGTCAAAAAGGTCGAAGCCTACGGACTCAAAGTTTTGGGCGACGGCGAACTCACCAAAAAGCTTACCGTCAAAGCGGCTAAGTTTACGGCTTCCGCAAAAGAAAAGATCGAAAAAGCGGGCGGCACTGTCGAGGTCATCTAATGTTTGAAACGCTAAAAAACGCTTTCAAAAATAAAGACGTGCGGCGTAAGATTTTAATCACGCTCGCACTGCTCTTTATATATAGGCTGGGGTGTTGGGTTCCTATCCCCGGCATTAATCCGTTGGCTTACTCCGGCAACTCCGCGGACGGATTGTTGGGCTTGCTCAACGGCATTACGGGTAGCGCTCTAAGTAACGGTGCGTTGTTTGCAATAGGTATTACGCCGTACATCAACGCTTCCATTATATTGCAGCTACTCACAGTCGCCATACCGCGCTTGCAAGAATGGCAAAAGCAGGGTGACGAAGGTAAAAAGAAAATCACGCAAGTCACGCGCTATATCACATTGGCGCTTGCCGTAGCGCAAGCGGCGGCAGTTACCGTGTCGTACGTGCGTGCGGGCGCGTTGTCCGACACAGTGTTCGGACCTATGACCCAAGGCTGGATTATCGGTATATTCGTAGCGGTCATCATGGTAATGGGCTCTATGCTCACTATGTGGCTGGGCGAGCGCATAACCGACTACGGTATCGGCAACGGCATAAGCCTTTTGATTTTTGTCGGTATTATCGCTACGGCAGGTCACAGCATCGTTGCGACTATTCAAAGCTCGGTCGGCGGCGACGAAATGGCTATCTGGCAGCTTGTCGGATTTGTCATCATGGTCGTTGCGGTATTCTTGCTCATAGTCTTCATTGACGGCGCCGAACGTCGTGTTCCCGTACAGTACGCCAAACAGATCAAGGGCAGAAAGCAGTACGGCGGACAAAGCACGTTCATTCCCATCAAGGTCAACGCAAGCGGTGTTATGCCTATCATCTTCTCGACGGCGCTTATCACCTTCCCGCAAATGATAGCTCAGCTTGTAGCACCCACCAGCTCGTTCTATATTTGGTGGATGACCTACCTCGGCGCGGGCTCTATCGCTTACTCGGTGCTTGTCGCGTTGCTCATACTCGGCTTCTCGTACTTTTATGCCGGTATCGAGTTCAACCCCGAAGACATTTCGCGCAACATTCAGCAGTACGGCGGCTTTATCAACGGCATTCGCCCGGGCAGGCCGACGACGGAATACCTCAGCAGGATTTCCAAGCGGCTCACATTGTTCGGCGCTATATTCCTCGCGTTTATCGCGCTTGTGCCGTCGGTCGTATTCGCCGCGGTGCTTGGACAAACGTCATCGCTCGTCAACGCGTTTTCGGCAACGGGTATGCTAATCGTAGTTTCGGTCGCACTGGAATTCGAAAAGCAGCTGCAAAGCCAGTTGATGATGAAGCAATACAAAGGATTCCTTAAATAATTCGGAATTCGGAATTATGAATTCGGAATTGAAGGACTGCGCTTCGTGCCCTTATTGAATTCTTTAAAGCACATTTAGACAAGCAAATATAATACAACTTACGACTACAACCAACACTAATTCCGAATTCCGCATTCCGAATTCCGAATTGACTGTCAACGAGGTATCAAATGAATCTCATAATCATGGGTGCGCCGGGCAGCGGCAAAGGCACGCAAGCGGCGCTCATTTGCAAGACGCACGACATACCGCATATTTCGACGGGCGACCTGCTCCGCAAAAACATAGCGGACGGCACCGACCTTGGCAAGCAAGCCAAAGCGTTTATGGACGCGGGCAAGCTTGTTCCCGACGAGCTGGTTATCGCGCTGTTAAAGAACAGGATAGAGCAAGCGGATTGCGCAAAGGGCTTCCTTTTGGACGGCTTCCCGCGCACAAAGGCTCAGGCGGACGCGCTCGGCGGCATTACGACAATCGACGTAGCACTCAACCTTGTAACCGACCTTAACAAGTTGGCCGACCGCATGGCAAGCCGCAGGGTATGCCTTAAATGCGGATACACCACCAGCGCGCAGGACGCGCCGGACGGAATCTGCAAGGCGTGCGGCGACAAGCTGGTCATCCGCGACGACGACAAGCGCGAGGTTGTGGAAAACCGCTTAAAGGTTTATGAACAGAACACCGCTCCGCTTGTGGATTACTACAACAACAAAGGACTGCTCAAAAACATCGACGGTATGCAGTCGATAGAGCAAGTCAACCAAGCTATCGAGGCAGCGCTTAAATGATAGTCAAGTCCGATAAAGAGCGAGAGGGCATGCGCGCGGCAAGCCGCGTAGTAAAAGCGGCGCTCGACGCGGCGGAAAAGTTTATCAAGGTCGGCGTAACAACGTTGGAAATCGACGCGGTCGTCGAGGAAGTCATACGGAGCTACGGCGCAACGCCGTCCAGCAAGGGCTTCCACGGCTACCCCAACGCCTCGTGCATATCGGTCAACGACGTGGTCGTCCACGGAATACCGTCGCTACTGACGGTCAAGGACGGCGACATAGTGTCTGTGGACATTACCGCACTTTTAAACGGATATCAAGGCGACGCGGCAAGGACTTTTGCCGTAGGCAACGTTTCGGAAGCCGACCGCAGGCTTATCCAAGTAGCCAAGGACGCATTCTTCGCGGGTATCGAGTATGCCAAAGCGGGATGCAGAGTGGGGGATATATCCTCCGCGGTTCAGCTTTACACCGAGCTTAACGGCTGCGGCGTTGTGCGCGACCTGACCGGTCACGGCATCGGGCACAAAATGCACGAGCCGCCCGAGGTTCCCAACTTCGGCAAGCACGGCACGGGCGCACCGCTCAAAGCGGGTATGTGCATCTGCGTAGAGCCGATGATTACGGCAGGCGGTTGGCGCGTCAGGATAGAGCGCGACGGCTGGACGGTCAAGACCTTTGACGGAAGCCGCGCGGCGCACTACGAAAACACCATCATCATTAACGGTGACGGTGAGCCGCCCGAAATCCTTACGCTGTGACGGATACTTGAAAAAGGAGCGCGTTACAAAATGGAAATCGGCGATATTGTAATAAGCCTTGCGGGGCATGATACGGGCAAGCCGTTCGTAGTAGTCGCGCAGGCAGGCGAAAACTTCGTGCTGATAGCCGACGGCATTTCGCGGGGAATGGAAAACCCCAAGCTTAAACGTAAAAGGCATTTACGGGTAGCCGATCAAAGCGGCATAGAAATCCCGACAAACGCAGCGCTTAAAAAGCGTATAAAACAATTTATTAAGGATAGGAGGTTGTATGCCGAGAAGTGATAATATCGAAACGGAAGGCACCGTAGAGGAATGTCTGCCCGGTACCAAGTTCAAGGTCAAGCTCGACAACGGCGCAATGGTAATGTGCACGATTGCGGGCAAGATGCGGGTCAATTACATCAAGGTACTGCTGGGCGACAGAGTCAAGGTTGCCATTTCCCCGTATGATATAACCAAAGGTATCATTACGTTCAGAAGCAAATCGTAGGCAACAACAACTATTCACAATTAACCAACCATTATAATTCCGAATTCATAATTCCGAATTCCGAATTGAAAAAGGAGAACATCATGAAAGTAAGATCGTCCGTAAAACCCATGTGCGACAAGTGCAAAGTCATTCGCCGTCACGGCAAGGTTATGGTAATTTGCAGCAAGAACCCCAGCCATAAGCAACGCCAAGGCTAAGTTCGAGCACGTATATGCGTCGTTATACGGACTGCGTGCTTCTCGGCGCTCGGTCATTTAGGTGGGTCTAAACTCCCGTCGCGCCTCGGCGCCAGCTGTCCGTCTAACTCGCATCTCCGCACTCTCACATACGTTCTGTAATATTGAAGCGGTATGTTGAGCACGTATATGCGGTGTGCTCGCGGCAAATAAGCACATTTAAAAAGGCGAAGTCTTAACAACGATAATTCCGAATTCATAATTCCGAATTCCGAATTAAATCGAAAATAACCGTATCTACGGTGAGCGCGACATTCCACACGCAAGCCGAAAGAGCGCTATTTATATCTATCAATTAAAAAACCATTAAGGAGTTTCAAAAGTGGCAAGAATAGCAGGTATTGATTTGCCCAAGGAAAAACGTATCGAGATAGGACTTACCTATATTTACGGTATCGGTCGTCCCACGGCAAACAAAATTCTTCAAGCGACGGGCATCAGCCCCGACGTTCGTGTAAAAGACTTGACCGGCGATCAGGAAAACGCGCTCCGTACTTATATCGACAAAAATATCAAGACGGAAGGCGATCTTCACCGCGAGGTCGAACTCAATATTAAGCGCCTTAAAGATATAGGTTGCTACCGTGGCGTACGGCATCGTAAAAATTTGCCCGTTCGCGGTCAAAACACCAAGCAGAACGCGCGTACCCGCAAGGGACCCAAACGCACTGTTTCTCGCAGCAAGAAGAAGGAGAGATAACGCATGGCAGTCAAGAAAACCGCTACCAAAAAGAGGGTAACGAAAAATATCGACAAAGGTTGCGTGCACATTCACGCTTCGTTCAACAACACGATAGTGACTGTTACGGACGAGGACGGCAACGCTATCGCCGCTTGCTCGGCGGGCGCGCTCAAATTCCGCGGTTCGCGTAAGTCCACGCCGTACGCGGCGCAAATGGCGGCGGAGGAAGCCGCGCGTCGTGCTATGGAGCACGGCTTGCGCTCGGTCAAGGTGTTCGTAAAAGGCCCCGGCTCCGGCAGAGAATCGGCCATCCGCGCCATGGAAGTAGTAGGCTTGCAGGTCACGGAAATCAACGACGTGTCGCCTATTCCGCACAACGGTTGCAGACCGCCCAAACGTCGCAGAGTGTAAGGAGAGTAAATTATGGCAAGAAATATTTGTGCTGATTGCAGACAATGCCGCCGCGAGGGCATGAAGCTTTTCCTCAAAGGCGATCGCTGCCAATCCAAAAAATGCGCTATGGATCGTCGTCCCGTTCCCCCGGGCGCGCACGCAATGGCTCGCCGCAAAAACAGCGAGTACAACATGCAGCTCCGCGAAAAGCAAAAGGTTAAACGTATTTACGGCGTGCTTGAAAAGCAGTTCAGAGAATACTACGAAAAGGCTGTCGCGCAAAAGGGCGTTACCGGCGAGAACATGCTCGCTATGCTCGAAAAGCGTTTGGACAACGTCGTATACCGCATGGGTATCGGCGCTTCGCGCAAAATGTGCCGCCAGATAGTCAATCATGGCCACATCCTTGTCAACGGCAAGCGCGTAGACATTCCGTCCTACCAAATCAAGCTGGGCGACGAGATTACCATTAAGGAAACCAGCCGCGACAATAATTTGTTCAAAGAGCTTCGCGGCGCCGAAGTCAAAATGCCCAAGTGGGTCACGTTTAACACCGAAAGCTTTGTCGGCAAGGTTGTTGACAATCCCAAACGCGAAGACGTAGATCTCACTATCAACGAGCAGCTCATCGTCGAGTTGTATTCCAAGTAATAAGGAGTATCAGGACATGATGGAAATTGAAATGCCGAGAATCTCGATGGAGGAAACCGACAGCTACCGCTCCGGCAAGTTCGTCGTAGAACCGCTCGACCGCGGCTACGGCCACACGCTTGGCAATGCGCTTCGTAGAGTGTTGATGTCCAACCTCCCCGGCGCCGCCGTCATTGGCATAATGATAGAAGGCGTCGACCACGAATTCTCGACCGTCAAGGGCGTTAAGGAAGACGTGACCGAAATCATTCTTAACCTTAAATCGCTCAACTTAAAGGCTAACTATACCGATAAATCGCTCGTCAAGGAATTGCATATCCAAAAGACGACGCCCGGCGCAGTAACCGCCGCAGATATAGACGTCGATCCCGAAATCGACGTTCTCAACCCCGACTTATACCTTTGCACGCTCGACGAGGGCGCCAAGCTCGACATGACGTTGTACGTCGGCAAAGGCAGGGGCTACGTTGTTGCGGACGAGCTTAAAGATCCGTCACGTCCAATCGGCTATATCCCGATTGACGCCATATTCACGCCCGTCAAGTTCGCTTCGTACTCGGTAGAGCCGACGCGCGTAGGGCAGTCTATGGACTACGACAAGCTCACGCTCAACGTCAAGACCGACGGCTCGCTTTCCGCCAAGGACGTACTCAGCCTTGCCGCAAAAGCGCTCGAGGATCACGTCAAGCTGTTTGTCGCGCTGTCCGACACGATTTCCGGCATGGACATTCTTGTGTCGCGCTCGGAAGACCGTCAGGCAAAAGTACTGGAAATGAACATCGAGGAAATGGACTTGTCGGTGCGCAGCTACAACTGCTTAAAGCGCGCCGGAATCCACACCGTTGCCGACCTCACGCGCAAGACCGAAGAGGACATGCTCAAAGTCCGCAACCTCGGCAGAAAGTCTTTGGACGAGGTTATCGCCAAATTGCGTGGCTTGGGACTTGATCTTAAAGCATCGGAAGACTAATAAGGAGATTATCGCACTATGGAACAGAGAAAACTTTCCCGTCCTACCGACCAGCGCGCCGCGCTTTTGCGCAACCAAGTAACCGCGCTGTTGTGGAACGAAAAAATAACCACCACCTATGCGCGTGCCAAAGAAGTTTCGCGCCTTGCCGACAAGGTTATCCAGCTTGCCGTCGACACCGTGCTTGACGTTAAAAAGGAAGTCAAGCAGACCGTTGACAAAAAGGGCAAGCCCGTCAACGTCGAGGTTATCCTTGACGGCGAAAAACGCCTTGCCGCGCGTCGCAAGATTATGGCAATGGTATACGATCCGCCCGAAACCAAAAAGCCGGGCGAAACCGGCCCTGCGTTCCGCGCACGCACCGAGGATATCCAGCACCCGCTTATCGAGAAAATCTTTAACGTGTATGCTATCCGCTACTCGCAGCGCAACCACGACAACAACTCGGCAGGCGGCTACACCCGCGTCCTCAAATTGGGCGCACGCCGCGGCGACGGCGCCGAAGAAGCGCTTATCGAGTTGGTGTAATTAACTTAATATCGCAAAACAAATCAAATCCCAAACCAAACGGTTCGGGATTTTTTTGTTGGATTGTAAAAAAATAGAGTCGTGATTTGGCAGTGTCAGCCGAGCTACAATTGCTAGGGTTTAATACCAATCACGACTCTAATAATATTATACACGGTAGAGAAGGTAATGTCAACACTTTTAC
>CAMWMF010000021.1 GCA_947175335.1 uncultured Clostridia bacterium | reverse complement strand
CGCACGTAGCGCCGCTACGAGCGCAACCTATTGTGTTCGTCTCCCGCAAATTGCCTACGCAATCTTGCCCGCACCACTTAACCATCGTGTCTAAAAAATAATTTGCCAATCGGCAAAAGGTAGGTATACAGTGACAATTGAAGTTACCGCAAAAAAAGTGGACGACGCCATTAAGCAAGGCCTTGCCGAGCTGGGCGCAAGCCTTGACGAAGTTCAGGTGGAAATACTCGAACCGGGCGGCTTGTTCCGCAAGGCGAAGGTTCGCCTTACCTTAGAGCGCGAAGATGAACAACAAAAAGAACAGGCTCCCGCGCCCAAGGCAAAGAATGAAGCGGTAGAACAGTCCGCGCAAAAGCCCGAAACGGAAAAAAAGGCTGAGCCCGAACAGGAAACCAAAAAAGTCGAAAAGCCGACGGCCGCTAAGTCCGATAAGCCGACTGCGCCCAAGCAAAAGAGCAACGAGCAAAAGGCAAAAAAAGAGCCCGCTACACCCGTAAGTAAGGCGGAAAATAAAAAAGCCGAAAACGTCGAGCCCCGTCCCGCGCATAACAGCGAGGAAGCAAAGCAAGCCGTAGCCAAAGCTACCGAGTTTATAACCGAGCTTGTTCAAAAAATGGGCTTTGCCGAAGCGACGGTTGAAGGAGAAGACAACGGCGACGTATCGATAACAGCACCTGCCGGCGACGATTCGCTACTTATCGGTAGGCATGGCGAAACGCTGTCCGCAATATCATTCCTTGCCGAAACTTTGGGTCGCGCGGAAAAACAGCACGTAACTATTGTTGCCGACTGCAACGGCTACCGCAAGCGTCGTGCCGCGTCGCTTACGGCAATGGCTAAGCGCCGCGCAAACGAGTGCGCGTCCAAGCACCGTAAAATCAAGCTCGAGCCTATGGAGCGCATAGACCGTCGCACCATTCACAACGCACTGACGGACGACGAGCGAGTGACCACCATGTCCGAGGGCAAAGAGCCGTACAGATATATCGTAATAATACCTAAGAAATGATTTTATTCAATTCGGAATTCGGAATTATGAATTCGGAATTATGATTGAAAAATCTTGACCGCAATTTATATCGTATATTTTTTATTTATATCCGGTCGTAGGGATTTATGAAGTTCAGAAAAGGCGTATACATAATATTCTTTTTTGTCGGGCTGACGCTTTTTGCGTTCAGCCTTATGCCGTTTTTTCGGAATTTTCATGAGGACACGTTCTGGATAATGACCTTGGTCAGCGTTGGGCTGATGATTTTGTGCCTTGTAGCTATTTTCCACAAGCCCAAGGAAAAAATCAAGCTCAACAGTAAGTACGAGCGCAAGGGCGTTATGATAACACGCCCCGAATATAACTTTTTGCAGCTGCTGCGCGAAATTAAGCCCGAAAAATACGAGGTTATTCCGCAGGTCGCGCTGAACAGTGTTATTGAAAAAAAGACAAATACTTCCTATCGCAGTGAGCTGTTCCGCGTGTGCGATTACTGCTTTGTGGACAAGGACACGTTTGCGCCGCTGCTGCTGGTCGAGCTCAACGACAGGTCGCACCTTCGCGCCGACAGGCAGGACCGCGACGCCAAGGTTGCGGCAATTTGCTCGGCGGCAAAAATCCCACTGGTCACGTTTTGGCAGGACGGCGATTTAAGCTTTAAGACCGTGCAAAAAACTGTACTCAAAGCGATACTGAAATGAAGTGTTACGATTGCCCGCGCGGCTGCGGCGCCGACCGCGATAACGGAAAGATAGGGCTTTGCGGCGGCGGTAAGTACGCGCGCATAGCCAAAGTAATAGATAACTTTACGTACGAGGAGCCCTGCCTAGGCAGCGAGGTTACCGCCGTATTTTTCGGCGGGTGTGCGCTCGGCTGTTCGTACTGTCAAAATTACAAAATAAGCCGCGGCAAAGCGGGTGAGGAATATTCCGACAAAGAGCTTGCCGCATTGTTCGACCGCGCGCAGCATCCCATAGATTTGGTCACGCCATCGCATTACTTGACCGCAATCGAGCGAGCATTGCCCATATGCGAACATGAACATACTTTCATATATAACACTTCGGGGTACGAAACGGTAAAAGCTGTGGATAGAGCAAGCGCGTTTACCGATGTGTTCCTTGCCGATTTTAAGTATGCGGACAGCGCTTTGGCTTCAAGCCTTTCTCGTGCGCCCGATTACTTTGACGTAGCGGTAAAGGCGCTGCAAAGAATGAGGGAAAATATACAAGACGTTTGGGAGGAAAAGGACGGGCAAAGGATATTGAAGCGCGGGCTTATCGTGCGGCACTTGGTTTTGCCCGAGCAGGTGAAAAACTCCATTGCGGTATTAGATACAATAAAGAGCTGTTTGGGCTCGGACACCGTTATTTCGCTTATGAGCCAGTTTACGCCCAACGGCGTGGGCGAACCGACAAAGCGCTTGCGCAAGATAGAGTACAAGCTGGTCGTCCAGCACGCGCAAAAGCTCGGCTTTACCAACGGATATATTCAAGAGTTTTCGTCCGCCGATAAAAAGTACACGCCCGACTTTTAATTCGGAACCTACTTCTTTGAAAAGAAGTAGGCAAGAAACTTTTACGCTATTGGTTTGTATGTAATAATTGCTTTACTGACGTATTAATTTCTACTAACCACCAAAATACTTGACGGAATTATATATTCACAGTACAATTAAAGTTATGGATTTTTTTGAAAGCGACAATTTTAATGCGGAGCAAATAGCCGAGGAAGCGGAGCATTTGCGGCATGTCATCGATATGATGAAGGAACAAATCGCCCTATTGGAGGACGACGGTTTTGCATACCGCATTGTCGACTTTTACGACGAGAACGCAGTGGAAGAATACCGCGCGGAAAAGTTCCGTCACGACGCGCGCAAGCTGGATATAAGAATACTGAAAAAAGCGCTCGACACGCCGTACTTTGCGCGTATGAAGCTCGAACCCATAGGTAGAGTGCGTGGGGATTTTGACGCGCCGTCGATGACGGCAACCCGCACGCTGTCCGACTATGAGCCTATCGGCGATGAGGCGGATATTTACGTGGGCGCAAACGTGTTGTTCTACAAAGAAAAGATAATCGTGTTTTCGCACAACTCGCCGCTCGGCAACAAGGTTTACGAGCGGTTTGAAAACGGTAAAATCGAGTACGGTGGCTACGAATATAAAGTTGTTTTTCGGCGCAAGTTCGATATTCGTAACGGCAAGCTGGAAGCGGTATTCCAAGACTATTCGACCGAGACGGGCGGCATAGTGTACGACAAGTTTTTGGCGCACATGCTAAAAGTCAAGCGCGGCGACAAGCGGCTTACCGACATTATCCCCACTATACAAGCCAACCAAAACGCAATTATCGTGCGCCCCGCCGACGAGAATTTTGTAGCGTCGGGTTGTGCCGGCTGCGGAAAAACCATGCTGCTTTTACAGCGGCTGGAATACCTTTCGTTCAACAAAAAAATCGAACAGGACAACGCGCTTATCGTCGCGCCGAGCGAGCATTATATTCGGCATATCCAGCCCGTTGTAGACGACCTTATGATAAACGGCGTAAGGCGTGTTACTATGCCGGAGCTGTACCGTTCGCTTATTTTGTCGCTGCGCGGCATAAAGGCGTCCGAGCGCAAGGCGCTTACCTCGCAGGATGTTGTGGGCGACGAGGAGCTGCCCGACGACGTCGTTATAGAATGTTACGGCGATAAGATAAAGCGCAAGCTTATATCCTCGCTTTCAGCCACAAAGCAAACGTACAAAACGCGGCTTGCGGCGTATCGCACGCAGTTACTGAACTACGAGCGCGAACAGTCGTACGGCGCGTACGGCGATTCGACTGTAAAAAAGCCCCGTCCGCCCGTGGTAGCGGTGGACTTGAAAAAGCTCGGCTTTTTGCCAGACCTCGGTAAAGAATTGAATAAGTGCAAGCTGTATCTTTTGCTTACGGCGTACTGCTATATTCTCGGCAAGCCCGATTTTTCGTCGGCGCTGTTTATCGACGAGGGGCAGGACTACTTTTACAACGAATACAAGCTGCTCGCCGAATGTACAAAGGCGACGGTGGGTATTTACGGCGATACCAACCAGCAGCCTGTTGCTCACCGCGGTATAGACGACTTTGACAGGCTGTCCGATTTGTGGAGTTTAGAGCGTTATGCGCTTAACGAAAACTACCGCAACGCGCGCGAAATTACAGAGTACGTTAACAATCTTCTCGGTATGAACGTGACTTCGCTCGGCTTGGACGGAGGGACGGTGCGTTCGCTGCCTGTGTGCGATATGCCTGACGAGTTGAAAGCTTTCGGCGACGACCGTATAGCGGTGGTGTATTCGCAAGGCGACGCATCGACTGAGGAGTACTTGAAAAAGACTGTGCCGCCCGCGCTGCTGTACACAGTTGTGCAATGTAAGGGATTGGAGTTCGAGCGCGTATACGCTTGCGGCAGGCTTACCGACAAGGAAAAGTATATTGCGTACACACGTGCGCTGGACACACTGACTATATGTGATTAGTAAAAATGCCGTGGTTTAGTTATCACGGCTTTTGCACAAACTTTTATGTAAGAATTCACATCACGGTCATACTGACTTCAAACGTTTTGTATATAATTCTTTTTAGTAAGCTATGACGGAGATTATAATGAAAGCACTTAAAAGATTTTTATATTTGGCGGTGACGATCGTTGCGGCGCTCGGTGTATTTGGCGGTTGCGGCAGCGAGCCGCAAAAAATAGTGCATGTTACGTCGTACGTTTCCACGCAAACAATGTCGACGGGCGGAACTGCCGCCGAGGTCGTTGCGATGGTGGCTGAGTCCGTTGTGGAAATTCGCACCGAATCGGTTACCACGCAGTGGGGAATGCAATATGTTGTATCGGGCGCGGGCAGCGGCGTAATAGTCGCGCACGACGAGGACTACGAAACTTACTATATAGTCACCAACAATCACGTTATAGACGGCGCGCGGAATATAAAGGTGTCGCTGCGTTCGGGCGGCGAACCTTATTCCGCAACGCTTATCGCGTCCGACGTGGCGGGCGATATCGCCGTATTATCCATTACCGAAAAAAGCACGCTCAACGTAGCGGTGTGGGGAAGTAGCGCGGGGCTGTCGGTAGGCGAGGACGTTATAGCAATAGGCAATCCTTTGGGTAGCCTGGGCGGCACGGTCACGAAAGGCATAATATCCGCAACCGAGCGTTCCATACCCGTAGGCAACTACACAATGACGTTGCTGCAAACGGACACGGCCATCAACCCGGGAAATTCGGGCGGCGGCTTGTTCAACATGCGCGGCGAGCTTGTGGGCGTAGTCAACGCCAAAACCTCGGACGAGGAAGTGGAAGGCATTTGCTTTGCCATACCCGCCGACACGGCACGTAGCATATTCGACGATTTGGTGACGGACGGCGTGGTAAGCGGCAGGGTTACGCTCGGTATATCTGTTGCGGTGTACAATTCCAATACGGTGTACGTTACCGCGGCGTCGGGTGACTTTAAACAATACGACCGTATCGTAAAAATAAATGATATGACGATAGGATCGTTGCTCGAATATCACGACGCGCTGGCGGCGTTGAAGCCTAACGATAACGTTACCGTAACCGTCAATCATTACGTAAGGAGCGTGCAGCAAGGCTTTTTCGGTTCTGTCACGCCGATATTCGACGACACTCCCACAACCGTAACGGTGACGGCAAAACAACTGCAAAAGGGTGAAAGTATATGATACATTCTATGAGCGGCGGCGTACTTAGCGAGTACGGTACGTATACGTTTGTTAAGGTAAAGTTTGACGGCGACGAACGCCCGTATTGGTACGTTTGCGATTTCGATGTAGAGGAGGGTGACAGAGTTTCCGCGCCGTTCGGCGTGGGCGGACTGGGTAAGCCCGCAACCGTGCTTCGCGTCGAGCGCAACGTATCCGGTCAGGTTGCACCCGTGCCTATAAAAAGAGCTAAAAGCATTTTGCAAAAGCTTTAACCACTTGACAACAAGAGGATTACGGCGTATAATACAATTATGTTTTTGAGTGCGTTACAGCCCTATGTGGTATTAATAATCATAGCAGCCGTGCTGCTGCAATACGCCTTTGCGGTGTTTTGCCTGCTTAAACTCGCGTATATGGACTTCGATAAAAAGAAGTATATACTGTGGAATCTGCTTATACTTATAGTCTTTTATATAGGCGGCGCGGTGTTCCTCGTGTACTACAACAAGCACCCCGAGCTGCGTATCGCTAAGGACGTGCCTACCGAAAACAAAGACGGCGCAACCGACGAACAAAAAGAGGTTAATGTTGAACCTGAAAGCACTGACAACGAAAATTCCGAAACTGAATAATGTAAGTCCCTCGTTCATCGAGGGATTTTTTGTATAATATATATAAATTAAATCTATTGAATTTTATGTTCATTTATGGTAGAATTATAAGGTATGGAAAAACGCACCAAAAACGCCGTAATCACGCTTGCCGTGGGGTTGGCGCTCAATATATTGCTTGGCGTGGCTAAGCTGGTGGCGGGCCTTTTGTCGCGCTCGACGTCGGTCACGTCCGACGCGCTCAACAATATTTCGGACGCGGCGGTTTCGCTTGTGACTGTTTTTGCCACGGCGCTCTCGGCGCGGCGCGCCGATCACGATCATCCTTTCGGTCACGGCAGGTACGAGTATATAGCCACGTTTGTCGTGGGCGCGGGCATACTAGCCGTCGGCGTGGAAGTGCTGTCGGGCGGCATAAAGCGCATAATCGAGCCGGTGTCGGTCGATTACGGCTTGTTGGTTATGATAACGCTCGGCGCGGCCGTGGCTGTAAAATCGTTTATGGCTGCGCTGTACTTTACCCGTGCGCACGGGTGCGTTGCAGGCAGTGACACGCTTAAAGCGGCGGCGGTCGATTCGGTGTCGGACGCGGCGGTCACCACTGTGGTGCTTTGCTGTGCGATAGCGCAAAAGTACACGGGCGCTAACATAGACGGCTACGCTTCGGTTGCGGTTGCCGTGGTAATATTGATTTTTGCCGTCAATATACTTAGAACGACAATCAGTCGGTTGCTTGGCGAGCGCCCCGACTCTGCGCTGTACGACGAGGTGCGCAATATAGTTTTGTCTTTCGATAAGGTTGCGTCCGTCCATGATTTGATTATCAACGATTACGGCGCGGCAACCAAAATAGCCGAGGTCGACGCCGAGTTCCCCGGCGATATGAGTTTTGTCGAGGTTCACGCCGTGTGCGACGGCATAGAACGCGCGGTGTACGAAAAGACGGGGATTAGATTGTCCGTACACGCCGACCCCATTATGGACGGCGACGAGCGGCTTAAAGATTTGCGGCGGCGTGTGTCCGAGGTGCTGGATTCTTACGGCGCGACGGCGCACGATATCTTTATAAACGACGATAGCAAAACTGTGGAGTTGGATATTCGTATGCCGCTTGCACATTCGCCGGAGGCTGAAATCACAGCGCAGGTCAAGGCGAGTATTACCGCGGTTTTGCCGTATACCGTATACATTAACGTCGATTACATTTAGAGGTGTTATTATAAGTGCGAGCGGAAAAAAGGTTATAATAGGTATGTCGGGCGGCGTGGACTCGGCTGTCGCGGCGTATCTTTTGAAACACGACGGCTACGAGGTAACCGGCCTGTTTATGCATAATTGGGAGGAGGACGGGCAATGTCCTGCCGCCGACGATTGGCGCGACGTTCAAGCCGTTTGCGAGCGGCTCGGGATAGACTGCTATTCGGTCAACTTTGCGCACGAGTATATGGACGGCGTGTTCGATTACTTTTTGCGCGAGTACCGCGCGTACCGCACGCCCAATCCCGACGTGCTGTGTAACCGCGTTGTCAAGTTCGGCGCTTTCCGTGACTACTGCGCGCAGATAGGCGCCGATATGATAGCCACCGGGCACTACTGCAAGCGCGACGGCGACAGGCTGATGAAAGCGGTCGACGGCAACAAGGACCAAACGTACTTTTTGAACCAAGTGAAAACCGAGCAGTTGAGCAACGTGCTGTTCCCGCTCGGCGATTTAATTAAACCGCAGGTGCGCGAGATTGCCGAAAAGCTAAACTTATCCGTCGCTAAAAAGAAGGACAGCACGGGTATATGCTTTATAGGCGAGCGCAAGTTCAAAAAGTTTTTGGCGGAATATCTGCCCGCACAGCAGGGCGACATTGTGGATACGCAGGGCAACACAGTTGGCAAGCATGACGGGCTTATGTACTACACGCTCGGGCAAAGGCGCGGATTAGGGGTCGGCGGCGTTAAGGGCGAAAGCGGCAGATGGTTCGTACTGGACAAGGACGTAAAGAACAACCGCCTTATAGTGTCGTGCGGGGACGAGAGTGGACTTATGTCGCGCACGCTGTTCGGTTCGGGCTTTAATATTATAGGGCAGTTTGATATGCCTAAAACGCTTAGGTGTACGGCAAAGACGCGCTACCGCCAGCCCGACCAAAGCGGCACCCTGACTATGCTTGACGGCGACAAGTTCCGCATAGACTTTGACGATCCGCAGCGCGCCGTCACCGCGGGGCAATACGCAGTGGTGTACGTAGGCGACAGGTGCTTGGGCGGCGGAGTGATTGAACGCACGGAAAAGTAATATTATGCCTTTACAAAAGACATAATTGATGATAGAATAAGGTTGAGACTCTTCACTACGTTCAGAGTGACAAAAAATGTAGGAGATAATATGACTATAAAAGAATTATTTACTAATCCCGATTACATGCTATATGCAATAACGATGTGTTTGTTTTTGCCTGTGTTTTTGATTAGCGTTATCGCGTCGATTAGGGTGAACACGGTGTTTGCAAAGTACAACGGAATACAAAGCTCGTCGGGTATATCGGCGCAGGGGTACGTGCGCAACTTTTTGGAAAGCCAAGGTGTGGGCGGCATTAAGCTTGCCGCAGTGCGCGGAAACCTTACCGACAACTTTAACCCCACCAACAACACTATATCGCTGTCCGACAGCGTGCGTAATTCCTCGGCAATCGGCGCGATAGGCGTTGCTTGCCACGAGGCGGGGCACGCCGTACAGCACGCAAAAAAATACTTCTTTTCGTCGGCGCGGTTAAAGCTTGTACCCATAGTAAACTTTGCAAGCACAATGATGTGGCCGATATTCATTGTCGGTTATATCCTCGGCTTTGCGTCGAGCTACGGCAAAATAGGCGAGATACTGCTTATTGTCGGCTTAGTGGTTATGGGGCTGTCGCTGCTGTTCTCGTTGGTTACGTTGCCTACCGAGTTCGACGCAAGCCGCAGAGCGTATAAGTACCTTAAAGGCTGCATGCTGCCCGAAGAAGCGGCGGGCGTGAGAAAAGTGCTTACCGCCGCGGCAATGACTTACGTAGCGTCCTTTATGATGACGGCATTGCAGTTTTTGCGCCTGCTCGCGCTGCTGCTTATGCGCAGAAACAACGACAGATAAGCATTGTCGGAATGGAAAGCAAGGTTTTAAAAACCCTTGCTTTTTTAATGGCTAATAACTGCAAAAAAAACAAAAAGCAACCGTAAGTTTACAAAAAGAAATTGCAAGTTGGTTGAATTATTTGCCTATATATGCTATCCTATCGGTAGGATAAAATAAAGGAGAAATAAGTAAAGTGACGTTAGGCGATAAACTTGCAAAGCTGCGAAGAGAGAATAACTATACGCAGGAACAGCTTGCGGATATTTTGGGCGTGTCGCGCCAATCGGTGAGCAAATGGGAATCGGACTTGGCTTATCCCGAAACCGACAAATTGGTTAAGCTGGGCGAGCTGTATAATTGCTCTATGGATTATCTGCTAAAAGACGACGTTGAAAACGACGATGAAGACAATGTTGAAGACGGCGACGAGAAAGACAATCGTGCGCCTTTTTACTTCGATTTAAGAAACTTTCATTTTGAGAGGAAAAGCTCGAGGACCGTACATGGTGTACCGTTGTGGCACATAAATATAGGCTTGGGCAAAACGGCAAAAGGAATTATAGCTATCGGGTTTAAGGCGAAAGGCATAATTTCGTTAGGTGTCTTTTCGTTGGGGCTGTTGTCCTTAGGCATGTTTTCGTTGGGTTTGATTTCGCTCGGAGTGTTTGCACTGGGCCTGATTGCCTTAGGCTCGATATCCGCAGGGTTCATAGCATTGGGTGCGGTATGCTTCGGCATTCTTGCCATAGGCGCGGTAGCCATAGGCGAGTTTTCGGTGGGAGCGTTGGCGGTAGGTAAATATTTTGCTATGGGCGACCACGCGTACGCTATGATAGCCATAGGCAAAACAAAAGCCGTCGGTTCGGTTTATCAGGCTGCCGCCGTAACGAAAGCTAATTATACCGAAGTGATTTCCTTGTTGAAAGCAAACGTTCCCGAAATATTGTCATGGCTAACCGCATTGATCAAACCGTTTTTGAGAACAGGCTGAGCATTAAGCGCAAAATATAGCACCCTATACTTCTAAAACGAAGATAGGGGGCTATTTGTTTATGAGCATTATATTTAGTCGCACTCGGTAATGTCGTCTATAAATTCGTTTTTGAGCGTGTACGCGTGCAGGCGTGCGGCGTTGTTTTTGTCTACCAAAAAGAACTTGTTGCCTTTTTCCCAACTGCATTCTATCAGCCTTTCGTAATCGGCAAAGAAGGCGGTCAGCGTGTCCTTGCTTATACTGCCTTTAAGCTCGTCGGACAGCATTGCGTATGCGCCCCCCGTTTCGCCCGACTTGATTAGCGAGAACAGCCGCGCGATATGGCTCTTGGGCGGGGCGGGCTTAGGGCTTGTATTATATACCGTCATATACCGCGGTGACAGCGACAGCAGGTAGTGGTCGGGCGACAGCCTTAACCCAAGCGCAAGCTCGCTCGTCACGTTTTCCGTGCCGCACAGCTTGACGGTGTACGGCAACAGTGAGAGTTTGAGCGGCAGTACCGTAACGTATACCACGTCGTACTCCGACATGATTACGGTGTCGGCGTATTCGTAAAACTCGCCGTTTATCATATATATACAGTCGAATTCGCTTTGTATGTGCAATTCCATACCCTATAATTATGATATTTGTTGCTTTGATATGTATAGAATTTAAGTGATAAGTCTATGATTGTTGTACAAGGAGATTTTTTATGAACAACAATAACTGGACGGTGGAACAGACCAAAGAGCTGTTCAAAAAGTGCGAGGCCGCGCGCAAGAGCGGAAAAAGCTTGTCGGCGGCGTTTCGCGATATTTCGACCCGCACGGGGCGGTCGGTCAATTCCGTGCGCAACTATTACTACGGTCAGGCAAAGACATTCGAGCTTGTGCCCGAGGTGGCGGCAAAGCTGGGTATTAAAGTGAACGGCACTATGCACGACAGATTTGTACCCTTTTCGGAATCGGAAACAGATGAGCTTATACGCAACGTATTGATAGCCAAGGGGCGGGGCATAAGCGTGCGCAAAGCGATACTGGCGCTTGCGGACGGCGATTCCAAAAAGGCGTTACGCCTGCAAAACAAGTACCGCTCCTGCCTTAAATCGCACCGCGATAAGGTAGAGCGCATAGTGGGCGAGCTTACTGCTAAGCATATGCCGTGCCAAAACCCGTACGGCGACAGCTCGGATAACTTTGCTCGGCTCACCGAATATATAGCGTCGCTGGACGAGCGCGGCGCACACAAGTTTTTGAGCCTTATTGAAAAGCTTACCTAATGCAGAATTAAGAATGCAGAATTGTGGCGGCTGCGCCGCATTAAGGTTGAGATTCCTCGCGTTGCTCGGAATGACAAAAGTGATTTTTTGTCATTCTGAATAAGCGAAGCGCAGTGAAGAATCTCAACCTTTTTATTTATACGGACAAATTCACTTGATATTTATTCGGCGTTATGGTATAATTTTTTTAGTTGTTCAGCATAGGGGTGCATCATGGATTTGGCGAGGGATAAAAACGGAAAGACCGAAGCGGAGTTTTTACGTGATTATGACGTTAGCCAATATTTCCGTCCGTCGGTGACGGTGGACGCGGTGCTGTACCGTACGCTTTCCGAAAACGCGCTGCGCATACTTATGATCAAGCGCGGCGGACATCCCTATATCGGTATGTACGCTTTCCCAGGTGGGTTTGTGGAAAAGGACGAGTCGTGCGAAACCGCGGTTAAGCGCGAGCTGGAAGAAGAGACGGGCATTAGTGCTATTCCGTTGAATCAGCTTTTAACAGCGTCCACGCCCGATCGCGACCCGCGCTGGCGCAATATTACTGTCGTGTACACCGCCGAGGTTGACGATAATATCCGCTTTGCCGCAGGCGACGACGCCGACGACGCCAAGTGGTTTGACGTGCGGCTGTCGGGTAATACGCTTGCGTTTACTGCTGGCGGCGAAAAATTCGACTGCACTCTCGATATCGTTTTTGACGAGTTTGGGCACGTCGATATTAACAATACGAAAATCGTGAATCGCGGGCAGTGTGCCTTCGACCACGCAAAGGTTATCTGCTATCTGTTAAACGAGCTTAAAAGGAGAGTGAAGTAACAATGAAAATCAATTTGGTTGCAACGGGCGGCACGATAGGCAGTCGCTACGTAAAGGGCGAGCTGGTTATATCGGACGCCGCGACAAAGCAAATCGCTTCGGTTATCGGCGCGAATAAGGTGTTCGGCGATTTTAAGATACATAGCGCCGGCGTTGTGTTTGACGATCTTAACACGTTGCGCTTGACGATTGAAAAAGCTATCGAGGGCGCTGACGGCGTTGTCGTAACGCACGGTACGGATACGCTTGCCTTTACCGCGTCGTACTTGGCGTATGCATTTGCTTCCACTAAAATACCAATCGTTATGTGTGCGGCGGACAAGCCGCTTACCGACGTGGACAGCAACGGCTTTGACGTGCTGACCGCTACAAAAAGCTTTATCGCGCGCGGCGAGCGCGGCGTGTACGTGTTGTACAAAAACCCCGGGGAGGTGGTGCGTATCCACCACGGCGCACGGCTCATTCCTGCGCATATGCACGAAAACTTTTACTTCTCTTTGGGCGGCAGTACGTTTACCGACAGCGGACTTATGCGAGGCATGAACTTCGAGCTGGAAACGGGCAAGGTACTGTGTATCGTTCCGTATATGGGCTTGGACTACGACGTATACGACCTTAAAGGCTATTCGGCGGTGGTGCAGGTGGCGTACCATTCGGGTAGGATAAGCACCGGCACGTTTAACAAGTTTGCCGAAAAAAATCCCGACGTCCCTATATTCCTGTTGTCGGGCGATAAAAAATACGCACCCGACGCATTCCCCAAAAACGTGGTGCAGTGCCCGGCAATAACCCAAACCGCGCTGTATATGAAGCTGCTTATCGCTATCAAGAATAACGTTAAGGATTTGCCGGCGTTTGTCAAAAAGAATGCGGTAGGGGAAATAGTTGAATAATTCGTAATTCGGAATTATGAATTCGGAATTAAAAATCGCACGGTATTCGCCGTGCGATTTTGTATTGATTGATTTTGTTAAGCCGCTTGGGCTGCTTCGTATGCCGCTTGCCAAGGTCTGCTCCACTGTATGCCGCCGTTGCGGTTTTCGACAGAAGTGATTTTGCCTTTGGCGTCGGTAGTGACCTTGGCTAAGACCGTATCGGTTATGCTCTTGACGGCAATGGGTGTATTGTGGTTTGCGTCGGCGTATACGTATCCGTCCGCACCGATATAGTAAGTGGGTGAGTAGACAGCCTCGTACGCCTTGGTGAGCGTGTGCGTAAAGTTGTCGTAGCATTGGCTGTCCTTTACGCCTCTGTAATCGGGATGTGCAGTGAAGTTTGCTATCCATTCGCGCGTCTTTTGCACGTACGTCGCTTTGTTGTAGACCATAGTGTGCGAGGTGTACATAGTGCCGTCGCTGTTCTTGCCGAACAGTCCGTCGAGCGTATATATAACGGCGGCGTCGTAATACGCGGGATTTGCGTTGCAAGCGTGACCGTCAAAGTCGAAGCTGTTTTGCATTGTGGCAACCGACGACGGCGTAAGGCCTTTGCTATCTATCGTATTGCCTTGTTCTTTTACGTTGCGCAGCGTGGCGCCGAGCTCGACCGTTACCAAGCCGTTTTGTATGGACGTGTCTAAGTTGAGCTTGGAAATGTAGTTGTTGAGCAAATTGCCTTTGCCGTTGTTGTCGTCACCGTCGTTTGCGCCGATAATGGATACTGTCAAATCGTCAAGCGCCGAGCTGCCCGCAAGCTCCTTTAAGCCTATGCGCAAGGTGTGTTTGCCGTTGTTGTAAGCATAAGCTTTGAAAATCTTGGCAAGCGTATTGTCGGTGTTTGTTTCGTTGCTGCTCGACCCGCCTATGGAATCGGCTATGGTTTGTTGCAAATCTACGCCGAATATGGAGAAGTCTTTGCTGAGCGGCACGAGGTAGAACAAGAATTGATTTAGGAATGTCTTTATGTCGTTGCCGAGCATATAGAACAGCTCGTCAACGGTGTACATTGTATACACGTAATTAAGCTTGGTCGTGTCGGTCTGGTAATCGCCTCTGTCGCGTTCGGGTGCAAAGTACGTTTTGACAGCCCACTCCTTACACTCGTAAACGGAAGTGGAGTGACCTACTGTAACGTTCTTTTCTTTGCCGAAGTCGGCTACGCCCTGTACGTACAGCACGTTGTCCCAGAAGTAAAGGCGAGTCACGCAGTCGGGTATGACCGTGGCGCCGAGCGCCGTGCAGTTGTTAAAGTACAGCTCGATTGCTGCGGCGGTCTTGAACAATGTTTTGCCGTTTTCGTCCTTGCCGCAGTCTATTATTTTGACCTTGACGCTGTACTTGATAGTAATGTTTATCGCTTCGCGTCCTGCCAAGTTAATAGCAAGCTTAATCTCGTCCTCGGTGTCGCCGCCGCCTATGTCGAACTCCAACAGATTGGCGGTGTTCATCACGTCGAATATAAGGTGTTTGAGGTTGGAAAGGTCGGCGTAGCGCACCTTGTCGCTGTCGGTGACTTCGGACTTGTAGTCGTCGGGGATAGTGACCGTAACGTTTTGCGTGGCAGCGAAACTCATATTGAACGTATTGAGCTTGGCGGTGTTGACGTCGAGATTGCTTACGCCTATGTTGTTTATCTTGTCGTTCGCGTTCGTTACCGATACGACAGCCCAACCGTCCGTGCCGGTGGCGACCGCATTGTCCACGTACGCCGAAAGCACCGAATTAGCGCTGTTAAAGTACACGCTGTTTACCACCTTGCCGACCAACGCGCCGTTGAGTTGGTTGTCCGGTTCCTCGGGCGTTTCGGTTTCTTCCTCGTCGGTCTTGAATAGGGCAATAGCCGCTTTAAGGTGGGATATCGCGCTGTCTAAGTATGCCTTGACCGTAGCGCTTTCGCCGTCCTTGGTCGTATCGTTTAACGCATCGTAGATAAGCGCGTCAAGATCTTCGGCGTCCTGAATTCTGTTCCACGCCGCTTTCGCGTCGGACAGCGCCGTCTTGGCTTCGTCTACCGCTTTGATGAGATTGTTTATGAGCTCGCTTACGCTGTCGAGCCCCGATATGGACATATACTCGAATATCAAAGTGTCTATATCCAGCTTGTAATCCTTTAACAGACTGTCTATCGTTTCGCCGTCTGCGTTGAGGATTTCCAGTATCGCCGTTGCCATTTGCAGTACGGACACGTAGTCTATGGAAATCTTTTCGCCGTAGCCGTTTGCCTCTCTGTAATAGAGGTAGGCAAGGCCTTTTTCGGCGGTATCCAGCGGCTGTACGTACAAGTCGAGCTCGATAGGGAAGCCTGTTTGCGCGTTGCCGTCTCCGCCGATTATGCCGAGACGTATATGCGCTTCGATTGCAAGCTTGGTGGACTTAGTTTCCTTGCCGTCGGCGCTCTTTACCTTGGTGGTGGTCAAGCCGAAACGTAACGCCTTTTGTCCGTCGATATTGGACAGTTGTATCGTCTTTTCCTTAACCTTATTTCCCGCTTCGTCCTTGACGATTTCCGCTCTGCCGGCTTCGTCCTTGACTTCTACCGTTTCGCCGTTTTCGTCGATTATCGTTTTGGTTTGGAAAATGTCGTAGTCGAATTCAAAGCTTTCAACCTCGAACGCCATTTGCGACACGGTTACGGTGTTGCCGTTGCTGTCCGTGGTAATCTCGTCGGGGACTTTTGCCGTCAGCGTGTTGACGCCGTTAATGACCGTCGTTACAAAGTCCACAACGGGCGTGTACCCGTCGGCGTCCTTCGGTGCCGAAACGGTAAACTCCTCGTTGGTGAAATCGAGCTTTGCCGTAAGATGGACGGCAAGAAGGTTGGACACAGCCACGCCGAGCTTGAAGTCAATGTAGTCGCCCGCGATTATCGGTTGCACGTTAAGCGTTACCGCAAACGGCGCTTCCATCACGTTTACGCCTACGGCGATGCAACCGTCGGTTCCGCGCTTAAACAGCTGTATCATATCGGCAACAATCTGTATCATACTCTTGTTGTAAGCATTGTCGCTGTCGAACAGTATGCTCATTATTTCGGCGGCACCCTGCGCATCGGTAATCTTTTTGATATTGTCTATTATTGCGAAAACAGGGGAGAGCGCACCGAGGTCGCCAAGCTTTTTAAGGCTCTTGGGCAGATATGGCGCAATAGCTTCGTTGAGCTTGCTCATATCGTTTTGGATATCGAATTTGAGCGATATTTTGCCGATGTTGATATATAATACGTTGTTAGCATAAACAACCGTAAGGTCTACTTTGTCCGTATCGCTGTCGGCAAACAACGTGAGCACTGCGCGCACGTTAACGGGATTTAACGACAAATCGATTTTGCCGCTTACAGTTATTTGCTTGCCCATGACTTCGATTATCATATCGGACAAATCAACCGTAACCGTGTTGGCCGATGTCGCTCTTTCCATAAGCGTCTTTATGGGTGCAATGTACGGGATGAATTCGGATATTTGTACGTATTCGCCGTCGGGCGTTACGTCGCGCTTGCTTTCGGCGGGCGACAGAGTGACGTTCAAGCCGAGGTCGACGCCCATTATTGTCGCTTGCGTTGTTTGTATGCCGCTAAGCATGCCGCCTTCTGTTTGAACATCGAGTGCAACCGAAATTTGTTTGCCGCCGATATTGCAGTCCACGTTTATTGCGCTAAGCACGCCGTCCGTCAATGCGATATTTGCCGTGACTACGGTGTCGCCGAACGACGCGGCAAGCGTCATACCGTTTTGAGCGGGGGACAGCGATATATTGTTAAGCACGTCGGTTATGTTTATATCGGTATTGACTGAGTCGAGCAGCGATTGGATTTTGTCGGACAGTCCGAGTTCGGGGAGTGCCTCGTCTATTTGCGCCAAAAGTTCATTTATAGCTGTCTTGGAAAGCTGTTGCGTAAGTCGTACCGCGCCGTTGTTGATATCGACGTACAACTTCTTTTCAGTCAGCGTAACGGCAATGGGTGTGCCTGCTATATCGAGCTGAGCTTTTACCGCTATGGTGTCAAGCGTGTATTCGCCGAGGTCGATATATACGTTGCCGGTTATCGTTTGTCCGAATACCGTGACGTTTACTCCGATGTCGAATGCATGCTGTTTGATGAGCGGAAGCACGCAGTCGATAGCGGCGAGTATATCGCTTGCTTTTACGTATTCTTCGGCGTTAACCGTCGGGACTGTGACAGCACATGCCTCTATTTGTTGCATGCCTATATCGAACGCCATTTCGTAATGTTCGCCGAACGGTCCGCCGATGCCGTCGAAGGTGAGCGTTACGTTGCCGCTTACTTCGGACAGGTCGGTTGCGACGCTAAGGTTTGCGGTAAGCGCATTGCGCGATATGCCTATATTTATTTGACTGTCGTCGATAGACAGCGTGGTAATCATAGCGAACAAGGTATCTATCGCCTTGGCAATATCTACTTTGCCGTCGGTGGTAAGCTCGTCCTGCGAGGGGATGATGCCGAGCATAATCTCGGTCATCTTGACTATGTACGGGCGGATGGGGTCGGGCAGGTTGGGTATTACCGCGTCCATAATAGCGCTAATGTCTTTCAGCTGTCCGCTTACCTTTATATCGCCAACCGTTATGTAAGCGGTGTCGCCGAGCAGTATAATTGTAAGCCCAAGCGAGTTTTCCGTTACGACAGCTTTGAGCATACCGTCTTCTACCGTGCAGTCAACCGCGGCGTTGAGCGTTACGTCGCCCATGGTTACCGCCGCAACGGTGTGAATGCCGCCCGCTTCCAGTACGCGCGCCGCAGTGGACGCCAAAGCGGAAAGCGAGGCAATATCCATATACTCGTCGGCATCTGTCGGCGCAGTTATTTCGTGGCCGGTTTGGGCTGTTTTTACCGTTATGTCAAGTCCGACGTTAACGCCGTTTGCAACAAGCGCAATGTGGATGTTACCCGCTTTAAGATCGAGCGTAAGCGTTCCGCTGCACCCGTCTATAGCAAGCTCGGCTACGAGCAGTCCGTCCGTCATTGTTACGGACTTGATTGCGCCGCTCAATGCAGTAACGTCGATCTCGGGCATTTCGTATCCGTCCGTAATCAGCTGTACGATTTGCATTGCCGCGGATATAAGGTCGTCGGCATTAGTCGTATCGAGCTTGGCTTTTACGCTACCCATTGCGACGTACGCCGTTTCGCCAACGTACGTTACGGTTATATCCTTGCCGAGCGCGGACAGAGTGCCTGTCGCCGCTACGGTCGTTTCGTTTTTGTTTGTAATTTTGTCTATTGCAAAGCTGCCGTTTACGTTGTTGCACGTTCCGTCGATTTCCGCATAACCGTCGATTGTCGCGGTGAAATAATCCGCGTCGAGGTAGGGCTTGGCCTGCTTGATAAGCGTTGCGAGGTCGGCAAAGGTGAGCGCGTCCGTTGTAGTCGGCGCCGTCACTTCGTGCCTTGTCGGCTCGGTTATGTTGAGGTCGGCGGCTACGTTCGCCTTTATGCCGAACAGATCCACGTTCACGCCGAGCGCGACCGATTTAAGCTTGCCGTCTCCGCGCGTGAGCTTTGCATTTATGGGCATGCCCATAAAGCTAAGACCTATTTCAAGCGAATTATCGTCGACAGAAACAGTGCCGAGCATTTCCATTATTTGGTTGACAGACGACGGCAACATCGCTTTGAGTAGCTTTTGGTATTTTTCGATGTCTGTACCGTCGAGCAGTACGTCGAGTAGGGTGTGCAGCTGCTCGGTAGTGCCGCGCACGTTTACGCCGAGCGCCGTCGCATAAACCGTTCCGTCGATATACTTGACAAGTACGTCTATGCCGTCGACGTTTAGCGTTGCTTCCGCTTTAAGTCCGTTCGTTCTGTCTACGTACGCGTTAAGTCCGACTGTCATGTCGTTGAGAGTGAGCGTGCCGTCAATGCCGTACGTGTTTTGCATAGCGGTGGCGGCTATATCGGGAACAAAGTCGAGCATGCCCGACAAGTCTTTGGCGCCGTCTACCGAGGGGAATGCGGGCGAAGCTTTGAGCGGCAGCGCTTCTATGTCGATAGTAACGTCGCCGAGTGTTACCGTGCCAGTTATGCTGTTAAGCGATTTGTCCGCGGTGTTTATCTTGATAGACGCGACTACCTTTACGTCGTCGAGCGCGGGGATTATATCGGACAGGTCGAGCGAGAACGACATTGGAATTTCGGTCACACCGTCTTTCTCGGTCATTTCGCAGTCCTTGAATATTACGTCCAGCATGTCGCCGCCGAATATCTTGTTCATATCGAGCTCGCCAAAGCTCAAAAGCCCTTTGAGCAGTGGATCGTCCGTAAGCTTTTTGGCGTCATCGGCGGAAACGTATCCGTTTATATTTTTATTTTTAATATAAACCTTGTCACCGTCGTACTTAACGTACAAGCCGCTGCCGAGCATAGCTTGTATGTCGAGCGTGCCGAGGTTGACGGATAGGGCAAGGTCGTATGCCGAAAGTCTGTCTATTACGGGAATGCCGTTTACATATATGTCGGCGGTAAGGTCGAGGTTTTTCTCTCCGGAAAGATAGCAGGCAAACGCCGACGCAAGATAGTCGGAAGCCGAAAGGGGACCGCTCTGATTGATTTCGGGCGGTTTGTAGTCGGGATTTGCCTTGGCTTGATCGACGTACGGCTGGAAAAAGTCCTTTTCGGGAATCGTGCCGTTTTCGTCGTTTATCATCGAGAACGTTTCAAAGTTGTCGCCGCTGCAACGCATTGCGCCGAGTACGGGGATAGCTATGTCGTATTCTTCCAGCGTGCGCGTGGAAATAGGATACCACTCGGAATTGACGGTGACGGTTACCTTGACCGAGTAAAATTTGGGGTTTTGGTCGGCGCCCGCCAGCGTGCGCACCTCGTTGCGGTAGTACAGCGACGACTCCGTCGGGTCGAGGGTTAGCGTGAACACGTAGTTGCCGTCGGCGTCGGGGACCAAATGATCGGGCACGTCAAAGCTCACTCCGTCACTGTCGCCGTTGCTGTTAAGCCGCGGCGCCACCAGAGCATTTTCGTCCTTGACGGACAGTATGGTATCTTTGTTGATTATGTATTTGCTAAGCTGGTTGGGTACCGCGCCGTAGTTTTTGCTGTACTGCTCGTACGACATTTGCGACGCCGTATTGGAAAATGTGACATTGCTGCCGCTTATCTTGTCTGCACCACGGAAAATTATTATGCCGTTGTCGATATACTTTTGTTCGGCTAAGCTTTTAAGACTGGACGACGATATAGTTTCGGTAAATACTATGTTTTGGTCGTACACCACGCGCGTGTTGGTAAGGTATTGCGTGTAGCTGCCTACGCCTATGTCGGCCAAAACCTTGCCGTCGGTGTAGCCCTTAAAGTACTTGGAGTGGTGAATCCTGTATGCCGTGTATTGAAGATTGGTCAGTAGGTCGTAGTCGGCAGGGGTGCCTGTGGCGGGCGGCTGCGATTCCATTACTATCGTTTCGCCCCACTGTGCCGCAAACCTGCGGTTGTCCGAGTGAAACACGTTTGTAAATCCGGCAACAATGCCCAAAATAAGGATGGTAGCTATTATGTAAATTATGATATTACGCCGAGAAGTCAGCGATGATTTTTTGGATAGTAGGGATTTTGACATTATGTCTCCAAGGTTATTGGAAAAATAACCGATTGATAGTGTTAATTTTAACATTTTCACCGATTTTTGTCAAGAAGTTTTTAGACACTTCCCTATATTTATGTTGAAATTGCCCCAAAATTGCCCGTTTTCGCCCCGAAATCGGGCAATCGCGACGATAATAGTAAAAAATATTTTTCTGTGACAAAACAATCGATTTTGTAGCATTTTTTCACTATGTACAATATACGGAGTTTTTTGCCATGAAATGTCTATATGTTGTGTGTGATGCATGATTATATAATAGTTGCAAAAAATTTGCGAAAGTTTCGACAAAATACGCTTCAAAAGTGTGCCGAAAAACGGTTGACAAGCATAAACTAATGTTGTATAATAGCAATACTTGATGCGGGGTGGAGCAATTGGTAGCTCGTCGGGCTCATAACCCGGAGGTCGCGAGGTTCGAACCCCGCCCCCGCTACCACAAAAAACCCGAAACGAAAATATTCGTTTCGGGTTTTTTAATGAAATTCGCTTTGCGGCGAGTGAAATACAACTACGTTGCGTGAAATAGCTAACGCTATGAAATACGCTTCGCGTATAATTGGTGAATTTAATTTCACTGCGCGTAAGCGCAATTTCATATCGAAGATATATCATATCGCGCAAGCTATATTTCATTCATCTTGCCCGCCCGCGCGGTTCGCGGACAACCCCGCCCCGAATTTCTGATTTTTCACTATTGACAATATATTGTTTGTAGTGTATAATATAATTATAAGTCGAAATGTGGGTTTACGTAAAAGGGGAATAGCATTTTATGAACGACAATCTTAAAATATTTACCGAAAATATCGAGCCGGAAGCGGTCAATCAGGTTTATAATTTGATAGCGCAACCGCCGTTTGACGGCTCGCAGGTGCGTATTATGCCCGACGTGCACGTGGGAATGAACTGCGTGGTTGGGTTTACTTCCACGTATTCGGACAAGATTATACCCAACGTTTTGGGTAGCGATTTGGGCTGCGGTATGCTTACCGTTTACCTCGGCGACGGGGATATTTCGCTCAAAGCGCTGGACGACTTTATCCGCGCCAAAATTCCGTGCGGCAGCAATTACCGCAAGGAAGTCAACGGCGAATCGCACGTCAAAAAGCTGGACTGCTTTTCCGAGCTGCGCGATTACGACAGGCTGTACGGATCGCTCGGGACTCTCGGCGGTGGCAACCACTTTATCGAGGTGGACAAGGACGACGACGGCGGGCTGTACTTGGTTATACACAGCGGCTCGCGCAACCTCGGCTTGCAGGTGGCAAAGATCTACCAAAAGCTTGCCGTGCACGACTGCAAGTTTTGCGCCGACGAGGAAAAGGCGGCGGCGTCCGACAGGCTTAAAGCGTGCGGAAAGCAGGCGGAAATTCCCGCCGCGCTAACCGCTATCTCTGCCAAGTACGCGCACAAAACCAAAATACCCAACGACTTTTGCTACCTCGACAGCGATAACATGGCGGCATATATTCACGACCTTAAGCTGTGCCAGGAGTTTGCCGTTATGAACAGGCGCAAGATGGCGGACGATATTTTGAAGTTTTTGCGTATTTCGCGTGCGCAATCGTTCGAGACGGTGCATAACTTTATAGATACCGACAACATAATCCGCAAGGGCGCCATACCCGCGCACAAGGGGCAGCGCGTAATTATCCCTATGAATATGCGCGACGGCTGCCTTATCGCCGTAGGCAAGGGCAACCCCGACTGGAACAATTCCGCACCGCACGGCGCGGGACGGCTACTAAAACGCAGCGAGGCCAAGGACTACTTTACCGTGGACGAGTTCAAGCAGCAGATGCAGGGCATATACACGACAACCGTGGGTATGTCCACGCTCGACGAATCGCCGATGGTGTATAAGCCTATGGACGAAATCGTGCGGCTTATCGAGCCCACCGTTGAAATTGAGAAAATCGTAAAGCCTATTTACAACTTTAAGGCAGGAGAGCAATAACTTACAAATAAAGCTACGGCTAATTAAATATCGGGAGGGAAAATTATGCAACTGCAACTGTCCGAATACACGGAGAACATGGGACGAATCAACTTGGGCGGCGAAATGCTGATGGAGCTTATGGGGTTGTCTATCGACGAGCAGCTGACGCGGTTCGCGGTGGAGACTATTAGGTCGGTCAACGGCGCACAGGGCGCGAGCAGCAAGTCCAAAATGGAACCGCCCGACAAATGCTATGCGGTAAAAAGCATAATAGTAAAAGGCGGCGTCGTGGTGGGCGTCGAGTTTGCGGGCAGGTTCGGCAGGGTATACGGCTTTTTGGACGAGTATTGCAATATAGAATACAGCACGTACTACGACAGCCAAAATAGCCAAACGCACAGCACCGACTGCGTGCTGCGCTGGATAGGCGAAAAGAACAATTAAGAATGCTTGTACTATAAACCGTAATTTAGCGGAGAAAGACTATGGAAGATGAGAAAAAATCGATATTCCCCGTAAATGCCGACAGTAAATATGCCGTCATAATATTGATTGTTGCGTTGACGTTGATTGTCGGATTGACGTTTTCGCTTTGGGGAGTATGGCAAATCGATATATATGGGGTAAGAATAACCCTTACGTTGCTCGTGATGGCGGCATGCGGCGCCGTTGCCGTTGTTGCTATGAAGCTGACGGCGCAGGGAAGCAAGCTGCTACCGGCAAAACACAGATTGTGGCTGCAAATACTAATCGGACTTGCGATGGCCGCCGTGTTGTGCCTGTTGATGGGAATCGTTCCGATTTTGTGCGGCACAAGTATAATCGGCTCGCATACCGAACCCTCCGCCGGCTTTTTGATAATTTCCGCCGTACAGGATATTCTTTTTGTAGGGGTGTGCGAGGAAATCGTTTTCCGCGGGTACGTACAGAATCAGTTTGAAATTTGGTTGAAAAAATGCAAATGGTTTGCGCCGCTGATTGCCGCCGTTTTATTCGGACTGTGGCATATAATTAACGGAAGCTTGATCCAAGTTCTGTTTACCACCCTTGTCGGTTGCGTGTTTGGGTATAGCAAATATTTTATAAAAGACTGCTCGCTTTTGTCGGTCATCATTGCGCACGGTATATACGATTTTTCGTTGGTGCTTTTAGTTTGCTTTATGCTGTAACGGTCAACTCTGAATTTCAATTTATAATTAAACAGCCGCTCGAAAAATTCGGGCGGCTTTTGTGTGTGGAATAACGTTAGTTTTCCAGTCCGGCAAGGTAGTCTATGGAAACGCCGAAAAACGTGGATAGGGCAATAAGCTTGGACAATGTAGGCTCGCACTTGTTTTGCTCCCATAAGCTTATTACCGATTTGCCTACGTCAAGCTCCTTGGCCAGACCTATCTGACCGATATGGCGTTCTTGCCGCAGTTCTCTTAACCGTTCGCCGAATGTGTACTTGTTGTTCATATAATTATTTTCCCATGAAAATGGGAAAAATACTTGACTTCCCAGTATAATGGGAGTATAATGACGGTAATAACACTAAGGAGAACGTTTATGTTTTGTAAAAATTGCGGAAGCAATATAAGCGACGAAGCCGTTTTTTGCCCTCACTGCGGGGCGCAGGCGGGAGAGGCTAAGGGTGAACCCAATAAGCAAACCGACAACGCCGCAAAACCGCAAACTTCCAATGTCGTCGGACTTGTCGGGTTTATTCTTGCTATGGTCAGCGTGCTGTTTTGGATAATCGGATTGCTTGCGTCATCCATACTGTTTATTGTTTCGCTCATGCTCGGTATATCGGCAATAGTGTGCTCGGCAATCGGAATGAAAAGTTCAGCCAAAAGCAACGGCCAATACCGCGGGCTGTCTATCGGCGGACTTGTAGTCGGCATAGTTGTCGTAGCTATTTCGGTAATTTTGTTCATAATCGGTCTTGCCGCGCTGTCGGCTATGTTCTAAGCAAATAAAAAGTTATCGGTACAAACAAAAGCCGCTCAAATAATTTTGAGCGGCTTTTGTGTTATTTATATCACGATTTTTACACTAAAAACATATAAATACTTGACATACGTTTGTAACGAGAGTATACTACTTACTATAAAGCAAAAGGAGAAATTTTATGTTTTGCAAAAACTGCGGAAGTAATATAAGCGACGACGCCGTTTTTTGCCCCAACTGCGGAACGCAGGTAGGCGAGGGGCAAAGTCAACCCCAAGCCGCTCCTGTTGCGGAAAATAAGCCGAACAACAATACGGCAAAACCCCAAACGTCCAATGCCGTCGGACTTGTCGGATTTATTTTGTCTATGGTAAGCGTACTGTTTTGGATAATCGGCTTAATTGCGTCGTCCGGTCTATTGTTTATCGTATCACTTATGTTGGGCATAGGCGCAATAGTATGCTCGGCTATCGGTATGAATACCGCTTCCAAACAGAATGCCCCGTTCCGTGGACTTTCGATCAGTGGACTTGTAGTCGGTATAGTTGTCGTAGCTATTTCCATTATTCTGTTTATAATCGGTCTTGCCGCGCTGTCGGTAATGTTTTAATGATACATAGTTAAAATACAAATAAGCCGCTCGAACAATTTCGGGCGGCTTTTTGTTTGCTAATAATATTATTGCTAATAATATTATTGCTAATTACTCAAAATCCTTTGTGAAGTTGCCGTTGACGAACACGGGCACGGTTTTGCCGTCGCGGGTGGTGGCGGTGATGTTCAAATCCTTGGTGCCCACCATAAAGTCCACGTGCACGTCCGAATAGTTGATTCCGCGCTCGGTGAGTTCCTTTCTGCTCATATCCTTGCCGCCCTCGATGCAGGTGGGATACGCTTCGCCGATTGCAAAGTGGCAGCTGGCGTTTTCGTCGAACAGCGTTTCGTAGAACAACGTTTGCAGCTTGCTGATAGGCGAGTCGTACGGCACCAGCGCGATTTCGCCGAGGCTGTGGCTGCCTTCGTCCGTTTCGATTATGCCTTTAAGGATGTCGAGGTTGGTGTCGGCGGTGTAGTCGACTATCCGTCCGTTTTTAAGCGTAAGCGACAAGCCCTCGATAATCTTTCCGCCGTAGCACAGCGGCATTGACGCCTTGACTACGCCGTTTATGTTGCGGCAGTCGGGCGCAGAGAAAACCTCTTCGGTCGGCATGTTCGCGTTAAAGGTTACGCCGCCGCACTCGTCCTCGCCGCCGCCGAATATATAGCCCTCGGGTAAGCCCACGCGCAGGTCGGTGCCCAGCTTGTTCATATAGTGCAGCTCCTTTATGTTGAGCTCTTTCAGCTTTTGGCTGCGCGTGCGAAGCTCCGCCGAATGCGCCTTCCATGCCGCTTGCGGGTCGTCGTTCATAACGCGCGTCGTCTTGCCTATATACTTGGCAAGCTTTTTGTATGCGTCTTTGGGCTTGAGGTCGGGGAACATAAGCTTTGCCCATTCGGGGTGAGGGTAGGCGATAATAGACCACTTTACCTTGTGCGCCATAGCTTTGTCGTAGTACGGCGTAAGCCCTTTCATATCCGCGCGGTGCGCCGCAGCGATCTTTTCGCCGTCGGCGTCCTTGAGCCCGTTGGGGTCGGAACATAAAATATTGATAACGCAGCCGTGCACGTCGTCGCGCGCAAAATAGTTGCGCTCGTCGTAAACGTACTTGGGCTTGTGCGTAAGCGTGTCCACCGTTTGATGCTCGTAGTCGAGCTTGGTGAGCTCGTCGTCGCGGTAGCGTACGATAACGCGCTTTGCGCCGCGCTCGTAGCACAGCTTAACTACCTCGTGCGTAAGCTCGGTGGCGTACACCGACGATATTACGTATACTTCGTCGCCCTCTTGTACGTTGACGCCCGAATACACAACTGCTTGCGATAAACCCTTAATTAGCTTTTTCATAGTTATTGTTATCTCCTTAGAGCAATATTTACATAATACAAATTCGGAATTCGGAATTATGAATTCGGAATTATTGTTTTGCGCGCAAGCGCGCTTTAAAAATTAAAATTAGGGCGGCTTTGCCGCAGTCATTCAATTCCTAATTCCGCATTCCGCATTCCGAATTAAACTATCGTCACAACTGCGGGGAAGTCTTCGACGGTAAGCTTGTACACCGCTTCGCAACCGAGGTCGGGATAGGCTATAAGCTCGCACTTCCTTACCGTGCTTTGGTACAGCGCCGCCGCGCCGCCTATGGCGCTGAAATACACCGCGCCGTGCTCCTTTATAGCTTGCGTAACAGCGTCGCTTCTTACGCCTTTGCCTATCATAACTTTAAGTCCGCCCGCGAGTAGCAGCGGCGTGTATGCGTCCATGCGTGCGCTTGTGGTAGGGCCGCAGCTGCCGATAATTTGTCCCTCGGCGGCGGGCGTGGGGCCGCAGTAATATATTGCCGCGCCACCGAGCGGGAAGGGCAGTTCCTTGCCGTCGTTTATTGCCGCCGCAAGTCGTTTGTGCGCTTGGTCGCGGGCGGTGTACAGCGTACCGCTTAGCAGTACGATTTCACCCGCACTTAAATCTTTTATATGCGCATTATCGGCGGGAAGGCGTAATTTTTTTGCGTTTACAATGTTCAAAATTTCACGCTCCCGTGCCGCAGACTGTGGCATTGCAGGTTGACGGCAACGGGCAACATACCTATATGCGTGGGCGCCGTTTCTATATTGACGGCGAGCGCGGTAAGCTTTCCGCCAAGCGCCGCCACGCCTATGCCCAGTGCGTTTACCTTTTTCAAAATTTCTTTTTCAAGTTCGGCTACGTCCGCGCGTTCGCTGTTTTGTCCTATGGGGCGGAGTAGGGCACGCTTGCTTAAGCTGCACGCCGTTTCGGTAACGCCGCCTATGCCTACGCCTATAATAAGCGGAGGACATGCATTTTTGCCGCCTTTTTCCACCGCGTCCACTACTGCGTTAACAATGCCTTTTTCGCCGTCGGCGGGGATGAGCATATACAATCGGGACATGTTTTCGCTGCCCGCGCCCTTCGCCAAAAACGTTATTTCGAGAGTGTCGCCGTCGGTAAGTGTATATTCTATTATAGCGGGGGTGTTGTCGTTTGTGTTCTTTCGCGTGAGCGGGTCGGCGACCGACTTGCGTGCATTTTTGTACGCGTCCTTTACCGCATTGTTAATCGCTTCGTTAAGTCCTTTGCAGATAACTTCGTCGCCCAGCTTTACAAAAAACAGCGCTTGCCCGGTGTCCTGACAGCAGTACAGCCGTTGCCGTTCGGCTATTATATTGTTTTCCACAATCAGCGCGGCGGCGGTGCGCTCGACCTCGCTGTCGGTGTTTATTTGTGTCAACGCCTTGGTAACCGCCTTGTCGGGTGTGATAAGGCAGTCCGTTATGAGCTTACATAGCTCCCTTTGAACAACGGCGGCGTCAACTTGTTTCATATTCATATTGTATCATAACCTGCCGCCAAACACAACAGAATTCGCTTGCATTTGGTGGTATTTTAAGTTATAATCTTTGTATGAGCTTACAATTTTGCGTTATTGCCTCGGGTTCGAAGGGTAATTGCTGTTACGTTTCCGACGGCACGACCGACATACTTATAGATTTGGGCATTTCGGCAACGCGCGCCGAAAAGTGCTTGGGCGTGTTGGGCGTAAACCCCGACAACGTGCGTATACTCGTTACGCATTCGCATTCCGACCACATAGGCGGGCTTAAAATATTTTGCAAAAAACACGGCGGCGCTAAGGTCATTTGCCAAAAGGAAGTGATTGGCGCAGTGGCACAGGCAGAGGATATAACGCCGCTCGTCGCGCCGCGCAACTTTCGCGTGGGCGGAATGTACGTTACCGCGCTGCCGGTAAGCCACGACGTGCCGTGCTTTGGGTACGTTGTATCCGACGGCACACATTCTGTTGCCGTAGTCACCGATATAGGCACCGTAAGTATGAGTCAGCTTAACGCGCTTTCCGCATGCGGTATCGTAATGCTGGAAAGCAATCACGACGTGGAAATGCTTAAAGCCAATCCGCGCTACTCGGCGCCGCTTAAAAGGCGAATACTTTCCGACAACGGACATTTGTCCAACGTCGATTGCGCGTCGGCGTGCGCATACCTAGCCGGTAACGGCGTAAAGCGGTTTATCCTCGCGCATTTGTCCGAGGAAAACAACGATCCCGAGCTTGCGGTCAAAACCGTGATGGGTTCGATTGCCGACGCGGGAGTAAGCGATTTTCGCGTTACCGCCGCCAAACAGGACGCTATGTCGGGACTGTACGAAGTATGTTGAAAACAAGCAGCGATAAAATAAAAAAATTCGATTATTGCGGCGCGTGTTCATTCTATCTCGGCGCGATAGTGGTTACGCTCATTTGCCAAGCGCTTGTGGGCGTGGTTGCCACGTTGCTGTCCAAAAGCTTTCCCGATATCGCGACAAACGGCGACTTTTTGACGGCGTTTATGATATTCATTCAAGCCGCCAACGCGCTGTTTATTTTGCTGTTTTGCAAGGTTAATAAATATCGGTTTGACTGTGCGCTCGCGTGCAAGCCGGACAAAAAGGTAGATTACAGAGACTTTATTATACCCGTCGTCGGGGCAATAGTGCTGCTTTGCGGTATGTATTTACCCACGCTGTGGTACGGGTATTTTACTACTTACGCCTTGCATATTTCGCCGACAGCCGGCAATATAGACCTTAGTACGCCGTCGTCGGTGGTGATGATAGTTATTGCTTCGGTGTTTATGGCGCCCGTGTTCGAGGAAACGATATACCGCGGCGTGCTGTTTAACGGGCTTAGGAAAAACGGCGGGGCAGTAAAAGCCGTACTTTTGTGCGCCCTCGCTTTTATGCTTATGCATATGAGTCCGATACAGGTCGTGTTCCAATTTTCGCTGGGCGCGCTGTCCGCAGTAATCATGAATAAAACGCGCAGGCTGTTGCCGTGCGTATTGCTACACGCAACCGCCAACGCCGCGGCGCTTGCCATACAGTTCGAGCCGCTTGTAGGCGTAATAGGCGGCTGTGAAGGGTGGCTTGTTGCCAATCTCGTTGCGGCGGCGTTTATTACGCTTGCGCTATTGGTAGCGGGCGGGGCTGTTCTGTTCGCGCTCGTGCGGTTCGGCTACGGCAAGCAAAACGCCCAAGCCGAGGCGGGCGAGAGCGACGAGCAAAAGGTTACGCCTCAGACGGTCGCGCTTGCCGACGCGCGCAAAAAAGACGGCACTATGCGGTACTTTATCGCTTTGGGTATAAGCGGTGTGCTGTTTGTTATAAATCTTATTACGATGATAGCGGGGTAAAGGTATGTTGCCGTTGTGGTTGAAACGCGATTATAAGGCAGTCGGTTACGCCCTCGCTTCGTGTGTGGGCGGGCTTATACTTATGCGCCTTATCGTGTACTTTGCCGCGCTTCCGTCCGCAACGTACGGTCAGTCGCTCGGCGGGTCCGCGTTGTTTTCGTTATGCTCACAGCTCATATTCTTTTTGGCGGTGCCATTTTGCATATACAAGTTTTACGGCAAACGCACCGTCAAACAAACACTCGAATACAGCTCTGTCGGCAAGTTTAAGCCGTACTTTTTGCTCGCCATACCGCTCGGTCTTTCCGTGTACTTTATGACGGTGGGGGTGTCGTCCGTGTGGACGGCGCTGCTTAAACTGACAGGCTATACCGTGGCTAAATCGGCGGACAATATGCCCGATAGCTTTGTGTTCGGGTTCTTTGTCGTCGACGTATTGCTTACCGCAATCCTGCCCGCAGTTTGCGAGGAATTTGCCATGCGCGGCGGGCTGCTGTCCACTGCTAAAAATTCGTTTAGTCGGTGGGGGTGCATTGTGCTGTGCGGCATAGTGTTCGGGCTGTTCCACCAAAATATACGTCAAGTGTTTTACACCGCGCTGTTCGGCGCGCTTGCCGCATACCTTACGCTTAACACCAAAAGCCTGTATCCCGCAATGCTGATGCACTTTACCAACAATTTTTTGAGTGTGTTCGTCGACTACGCAGATAACTATAAATGGGCGTTCGGCGGCGGGTTTTACGCTATTATCGGCAGTATGCCCGTGTGGGCGCTTATGCTTGTGTTTTTGGCGGTGGCGGCGTTTGGCACGGCTATGGTCTTGCTTATGCTGTACATTCGGGACAGGCAGATAATCAAGAAAAAGAGAGAGGCGCTAAAAGACTGCGCGTTTGACGCGACAAACAAGCGCGTCGTCATGCTCGGCGAGTTCGACGCCGAAAAGGTGAAGGACTTGGAAATGGAGCGCGAGGTTTACGGCAAGGATTACGCCGAAACCAAATACAAGCCGACGCTGCGCGACCTTGCAATGTTTATCGCGCTGGGCGTGGTTACGCTGCTTACGACGGTATTCACATATGTGTGGGGATTTTTATATTGAAAAAGATAAAGATAGTGTGCGTAGGCAAGCTGAGTAATGCGTTTTGCCGCGACGGCTGCGCCGAATACCTTAAACGCCTTAAATCAAGCTACGAAATTGCGCTTTGCGAAATCCCCGAACAGCCGACGAATAAAAAGGAATGCGACGAGATTTTGAAGCGCGCGGGCGATGTCTTTGTACTTATGGACATTAACGGCGAACAGCCCGATTCCGTGGAGTTTGCCGATATGCTCAAAAAGGAGCACGAACGCCGCGACGAAATAGTTTTTGTTATAGGCGGCGCCGAGGGCGTGGACGAGCGCGTGCGCTCGGCTGCCAGGCGGCGAATATCGTTCGGACGGGTGACTTATACCCACCAGCTGGCGCGGCTGTTATTGTACGAACAGCTGTACCGCGCGTCCACTATAATCAAGGGTGTGCCGTACCATAAGTAATTCGGAATTCGGAATTATGAATTCGGAATTAGCGCCCGTTCATATACTATATATACTATGGATATTATACAAACTGTTGAAACGGAGTTAAAGCAAAGCGGCGCGGATGTGACATCTATCGGCAAAAGCGTTTGCGGCAACGACATTTGGTGCGCGCACCGCGGCGAGTACGGCGGTAAACAATTAATCATTACAGCGGCTATTCACGCACGGGAGTGTTACACGGCGCTTGTGGTGTTGCGGCAGCTGCATGATTTCCGTTATGGGCGAGGAGGGGTGTACTTTATCCCGCTGGTCAATCCCGACGGCGCGGCGTTCTTTGAAAGCGGCAATACATTCGGTCATGAGTTTTTGCGCACAAATGCGCATATGCGCAAGTCTTGGAAGGCGAACGCCGACGGCGTGGATCTTAACTGCAACTTCGACGCTAACTTCGGCACGGGCGCACAGCAGTCTAAACTATCGCCCGCCGCGCACGGTTACGTAGGCGAATATCCGCATTCCGCGCCAGAAACCAAAGCGCTTGCCGAATTCACCTTGTCCGTAATGCCCGCCGCTACGGTGAGTTATCACTGTATGGGTGGGGAGCTGTACTGGCAGTTCTTTCAGGCCCAAGCGCGGCGGCAAAGAGACAACGCGTTTGCCGCGGCTGTTGCAAAGCATATAGGCGTAAAAAAGGTGGACGGCGAGCTCGATTCGGCGGGCGGGTACAAGGACTTTTGCGTACAAAAGCTGGGCATTCCCGCAGTGACGATAGAGCTTATCAAGCGCGGCAATCATCCGTTCGGTCCGTCCGATTACGAGGACGATATTACGGCAAACGCCGATTTGCCGACGTTCATTTTAGATTATTTGTACGGAGAATAATATGTGTGAACAAACCAATGAGAATACGGCACGGGAATATACCGAGCGCGACATGAAGTATATGCGCGTCGCGTTGGACGTACTTAAAACCTGTCCGACAGAGGAAGTGCCCGTCGCCGCCATTGTCGTTTTGGGCGACGAGGTGATAGGCACGGGCGTGAACGGGCGCAACACCGACAACGACCCGACGGCGCATGCCGAGGTGGTGGCTATACGCGACGCGGCTAAGCGTTTGGGCAGGTGGAACCTGTCCGACTGCGAGCTTTACGTGACATTGGAGCCGTGCGTAATGTGTGCGGGCGCGGTTGTGTATTCGCGCATAAAAAAGGTTGTATTCGGCGCGTACGATTTGCGCTTCGGCGCGTGCGGCACGGCGCTCAACGTCGCGCAAAACGAAAAGCTCAATCACCGCGCGGAAATAGTAGGCGGCGTGCTGGAAGCCGAATGCTTACAGCCCATACAACAATTTTTCAAGGCGCGGCGAAAAAAGCGGGACGAAGATTAAAGGCAGATTAGAATTGCATTAAAACTTGCCGTATGCGCGTATTCGGCGTTGACAAAATTATTTTTGCATTATATACTTTATACTATGATAGAAAGGAGAAAACGCTATGATAGTCGGTAGATTTTTGAATAAGTTTATAAACGTGTTTACGGGGCTGTTCGGCATAGCTACCGTTATTGTTATGTTTGTCATTTATCTCAACAACGCTTTGCCCATCAACTTTTTGGGCGACAAGGCTGTTACGCTGGGGCATTGGAGAACGTACCTCACACTTGCTACCGTGTTTTGTGCGGGGCTCGAATTTACGCTTAAACGCAACGTTATATTGGCTGTAATATTTGCCGCAATCATCGTTGCCGTCGCGGCGTTTATGCTGTATACCGATTTCGGAATGCGTATATAAGATTGCTTTTCGCTATTGCGGCATATCGGTGTCCGCTTGGATGAATTTGTCGGCGACGGTGTTGATGTCGCCCGCACCCATAAATATAACCGCTTTATCGCGTACCGTTTTGGTATGTTCCACAATCTCGGCGAACGTATCGAAGCAGTACGCTTTTTCTTTGATTTCCACGATCTTGCGGCACAGCGCGTGCGAGGTAACGCCCGCTATAGGCGCTTCGCGGGCGGCGAATATGGGCGCCAGTATAACGGTGTCCGCTTTGGATAACGCGGCGGCAAAGTCGTCCATAAGGCTTTGCGTGCGCGAATAGGTGTGCGGTTGAAACACTACTGTAACCGACGGAAAGATTTCCTTTGCCGTGTTAATCGTCGCGGCGATTTCGGCGGGGTGGTGGGCGTAGTCGGTGAATACCGATTTGCCGAACGCTATGCCGCGCCGCTCGAACCTGCGCGGTATGCCCGTAAACTTTGCTATCCTCGGCAACGCTTCTGCAAGCTTTATGCCGCATGCGTCGGCGGCGGCAAGGCATGCCAAGGCGTTGTATACGTTGTGCTCGCCGGCGATAGAAAGCCGCACAAAAGCTTGCTTTTTGCCGACAAGCCTAAACGTGCGGTAGCCGTTTTCGTTTTTTATATCTACGGCGCGGTAGTCGCAGCGCTCGTCGGTGCCGAACGTTATCGGGTTTTTACACAGCGACATGCAAGCCTCGTCGTCGCCGTTTACTATTACGACTTTGCTTTTTGCACAAAAATGTCTGTACGCGTCAATCAGCTGCGCTTCGTTTTTGTAGTAATCGGGGTGGTCGTATTCCACGTTGAGCACCACGCCTACGTCGGGCGAAAGGTGCAAAAAGTTGGCTTTGTACTCGCACGCCTCGGTTATGAAAAACCTGTCCGAGCCGACGGTCGAGCCGTTTGCCACGCCGACGTGCACGGTGGGCGAGTGTCCGCCGAACGCCGCGCCCGTCATCGCCGTGGTCGTGCTTTTGCCGTGACAGCCGGCGATCGCTATTACCTTGCCGTAGGTTGCCGCAAGCTCGCCCAGATACGTGGCGCGCTCTATCATCGGGATTTTAAGCTCCTTTGCGTGTACAAGCTCGCAGTTGGACATGGGCACGGCGCAGGTGTACACCACAAGGTCTACGCCCTCCACGTTTTTTGGATCGTGCCCGCCGAGCGAATTGTCCGAGCCGGTAACAATATGTCCGCGCGCCGCAGCCGCCACCGACAGCGCCTGCATAGACACGCCCGATATTCCCACAAAATGAATTCTCATACAATTAAATATGATTTATCGGGCGTTTGGGTGATTGTGCAATCAAGAATTTAAAATCGTAGTGCGGTAAAAATCGGCCGCAAACGCTTGTTTTGGTTTTGCGGCGTTTTGGGCAAAATCGTAATGGTAAAAAATTTTTGTCAAATCTATTGCTTTATATTGTATTTTATG
>CAMWMF010000020.1 GCA_947175335.1 uncultured Clostridia bacterium | reverse complement strand
TTTGGTTAATACTCTTTTGGTCACTGTTTCTAATCCAGTTTCATCTACCTATAATAAGCACCCTTAACGGGTGCTTTTTTCGTGGTAGCGGCAACTGTCTGCGCGAAACACCCGCAGTCTTGTTTGTAAATATAAGCGATAAATATTAATGATACAGTTTATTATGATAACGATAAATATTTTTCTGCGGGGGTTCGCTAGCCGCTTGGCGCTTGCGCCAAAGGCCGCCCGCGCAGTCCGCGGGCAATCCAGTTGCCGCCGTACCTTTTATATGTAAGCGTTTATTTGAAATAATACTTTATGCTTGCAATTATGTGGCGAAAGTGATAATCTTATAAAGAGGTAACCATGAACAGCGAACTGACGGATTATATTCAGGACACGGGAATACTTGATTACTGCTTGCAAAAAAGCGGTTCGTACGTCGATTATCCGTTTGGCAAAGATTACATAACTGTTAAGGTTAAAAATCCGCGCAAAAGCATAATCTTTGCGGAAATCTTTGTGCTTGAACGTGAGCTAAAATTAACATTTTCGACGGATGAAGCTACGGCTCAAAGCCTGCGCAACGATTATGAAGGCATCATTGTTAGGGGCTGGCACTGTCCGCCCGTTCAAGCCAAGTATAAAAGCACGGTAGCGGTATACGGCGTGCCAAACGAAATATTGCAACGGCTTATCGATATGTCGTACGATAGGGCGGTTAAAAAACTTAAATAATAATTAGTATTCAATCACGTATTTATATCCCGCAATAACGCAAGATATAAATATGTATAATATAATCGGTATTTATAAACGGCGAATATTTGCGGCGGTTGTTATTGTTATAATTGCGGCGTGTTTTATTGTGTCCTTCGGATTTTCGGGAAAAGCGCATGCGGACACGGAGCCTGTTGAATACGACGGAAAGGTTGAACATATATTTACGCACGAGTTGGTTTTCGACACGGCAAAGGCGTTTTCGCCGAATAATTCGGTGCGCGACTGCTTCGACAAAGATCACTTGACGGCTAAGGAATTTAAGGCGTTATTAGGCGAATTATACAAAAACGGTTACGTGCTTGTGTCGCTCGATAGGGTAATAGACGGTGAGCCAATCGCCGTGCCGCGCGGCAAAAAGCCGCTCGTTATGTCGTTTGACGATATGACCTATGACACGTTTAACCGCGGGTGCATAGACAAGATTATTTTATCTGACGGCAAGATTTGCGACTACACAAAAAACGCCGAGCCGCAAGTATCGCGCGAGCGTGAAAACGTTACCATACTCGAAAGCTTTATCGAGGAGCATCCCGACTTTTCGTTTGGCGGAGCGCGGGCAACGCTGTGCGTAAACGGCTATAACGGCATTCTCGGTTATAGGTGTACGCCCGACTGCAAGGTGTCCGAGCAAAAGCAAGCCGAGGAAATCGAGGAGTGCAAAAAGGTGGTCGCCGCGCTCAAAGAACTCGGCTACACCTTCGCTTCGCATACGTATTACCACAAGTATTTTAACAGCTGTACGGCGAGCATGATAGAAAAGGATTGCGCAATGTGGCAAAAGTATATTGCGCCGATAGTGGGCGAAACACGGGTGCTTTGTTATCCGGCGGGCGAGCACAAGGCAAAAAGCGCCAAGAACGATATCTTTAAAAAATACGACTTTGATATATTTTTGTGCGTGGGTAACTTTGCGGGAACGGACTACGAACGCGCCGCAACCGACGCCAAGTATATGTACCGCTTGCCGTTTGACGGCACGGCATTAAGGCTGTATCAAAAGTCGTACGCGCACCTTGCCGACACGCGCGCCATTTACGACGATACCCGCTTCCGCCCATTTTCGTATAAAGGCGGGTATTATAAATAATTCGGAATTCGGAATTATGAATTCGGAATTATAACTGTGTTGGGCGCGTCCGTTTTTAATCATAATAGCGTATTGACGGTGCAGCGTTTTTGTGCTATCATGACGGGCGAGGTACGAGAATATGTTTGAAGAAAAGTTAATCAAATACTCAGATGAAATACGCGATTTGTTTTCGCGGCTTAATGATTTGGTTTTTGCCGTTGTGCCTACCGTTGAGGAGCGGCTGTGGGCGGGGATTCCCAGTTATTACGTAGGGGAAAAGTTTTTGCGCTTGATACCGTTTAAAGACCATATCAATATCGAGGCGGCGGCGTTGATAAACCACAAAGCGCAATTATCCGATTACAAATTCACGCCCAAAAACATGTTGCAAATTAATATTGGTCAAGCAGTACCGTATGAAATTTTGACAAAAGTGTTTGCCGAAACACTGTCTATGTGATATTGACAACGCACGGATTTTGTGCTATCCTTTTGCATAAAGAGAGGTGAGTATGAAGGTATTGTTATTTAACGGAAGTCCGAGGGCGAACGGCTGCACGTTTACTGCGTTAAGCGAGGTGGCGGCAACGCTCAACGCAGAGGGTATCGAAACGGAAATTGTTTGGCTTGGCAACAAGCCCGTGCGCGACTGCATAGGCTGCGGCGGGTGCGCGGGCAAAGGCAAGTGCATATTCACGGACGACGACGTGAACGAATGGATAGAAAAAGCCGCTTCCGCCGACGGATTCGTATTCGGTTCGCCCGTATACTACGCCCATCCCGACGGTCGTATACTGTGCGTTATGGACAGAATGTTCTACGCGGGCGGCGCTAACTTTGCGCAAAAGCCTGCGTCGGTGGTAGTTTCGGCGCGGCGCGCTGGCACGACTGCGTCGCTTGACGCGCTTACCAAACACCTTACCATAGCGCAAATGCCGGTGGTTTCGTCCACGTATTGGAATATGGTTCACGGCAAAACGCCCGACGAGGTTAAGCAAGATCTCGAAGGCTTGCAAACGATGCGCAATCTCGCGCACAACATGGCGTGGCTGTTAAAGTGCATAAAGGCAGGCGAGGACGCCGGCATAAACAAACCGCAAAACGAAAAGAAGGTTTATACTAATTTTATAAGGTAATTCGGAATTCGGAATTATGAATTCGGAATTGAAATAAGGATGAGACTCTTCGCTTCGCTCAGAGTGACAAAAGTTAATTTATTGTCCTACGAAGCAAGCCCTTGGGCTTATTCCGAACGCAGTGAGGAATCTCATCCTTTTATAATTCCTAATTCCGCATTCCGAATTCCTAATTCAATTTGTAGCAGTTGGCAATTTCGCCGACGAATAGGGTATGGGATGATATTTTTGTGTCGTTGTAGGTAGTTATAGCGTCGGGCGGGATTTGCGCGATTACGTTGCATTCCACAATAAGTCCGCATTCGCCGAGTACGTATGCTTCTATCGACTTGGCGCGTTTGGCGTGCAAGCCCAGCTCTTGAAACTTGTTGCAGCTGTATCCCGAAATAGCGTCGCACCGCGATATCTCGCCGCGCATGTCGTGCGCAGGCACATTCAAGGCAAAGCTTTTTGTTTGCGTTATTATTTGGTAGGAATATTTGCTGCTACGGATAGGCAACATAAACACGTCGCGCCCCCACATTTTGCCGAACATTCCCCAATGCGCAACCATAACGTTTGGCGTTTTTTGCCCAAGCGTTACGAATATGCCCGTATTGTTCATAGCGGACATTAACAGCGTTCTATCTTTATCGGTCAAAACGTTCCCCATATTTAATACCACCTTAACTGATTATATCATATGTGGAACGCAATTTTCAATATGTTACGAAAAATTTTAGGTGAGAATATTATCGAAAGACTCGTCGAAAATCTCGCATAGCTTGGCGAGCATGGTAAGGCTGGGTTCGCACACCTTGTTTTCCCACGCGCTGATTGTGCGCTTGTCGACGTTCAGCATTTGAGCGAGTTCACGTTGCTTTAAGTTTTTGCTTTTTCTCAAATTCCTCAGGTTTTCGGCAAAACGTATTTCCTTTAAGTTCGCGTTATCTCTCATAATTGTATTTTGCCAAAAAATTTGGTAAAATACTTGACAAACCAAGTTTTTTGGTTTAGTATAGTGTTAGGTAAATCTGCAAGGATAAAAGGAAGAATATGATTGCAGGGGAAAAAGGAGCGCGAGAGTCGGCGCTTCTTTTTTTAATTCGGAATTCGGAATGATGAATTCGGAATTGATGGTGGAACATATACTTCACCTTGCGGCGGTTCGCCTAGATTTCTCCGCTTCTGTCGAAATACCTTCGGTGCTTCGTAGGATGGGTGGTTAGAGTTTGCTGTTCTATATAAGCAATACGTATAAAAGTTTCTTGCCTACTTCTTTTCAAAGAAGTAGGTTCCGAATTCCGAATTATCTTGTTGACTGTTTTAGTAAAAGGTGGTATACTTTCTGTAACATTGGAGGGAGTATGAGAATAGGTATACTTACATCGGGCGGGGATTGCCCCGGACTTAACGCCGTTATCCGCGGATTCGGCAAGTACGCTTTCGAGAACATAAAGAACGTTGAGCTTATCGGCATTGCCGACGGCTACGGCGGACTTATTCGCGGCGAGTGCCGCAAAATGTCGCCCGCCGACTTCACCGGCATACTCACGCTGGGCGGAACCATACTCGGCACTTCGCGCCAGCCGTTCAAGCTGATGACCGTCGAGGACGAAAACAGCACGACGCGGCTCGACCTCATGAAAAAGAATTACAAAAAGATGGGGCTTGACTGCCTGCTCACGCTTGGCGGCGCGGGCACGCATAAGACGGCGGCGCTACTCTCCGCCGAGGGCTGCAACGTTATCGGCTTGCCCAAAACCATCGACAACGATATTTGGGGCACGGACGTGACGTTCGGCTTCCACACTGCGCTGGACATTGCGACCGACTGCATAGACAGAATACACACCACCGCGGCGAGCCACGGCAGAACGATGCTTGTGGAAATCATGGGTAACAAGGCGGGCTGGCTTACGCTGTTTGCCGGTATCGCCGGCGGCGCGGACGTTATACTTTTGCCTGAAATTCCGTTTTCGCCCGAAAAGGTCGCAAAGGCCGTCGAGCGGCGTGCCGACGCGGGCAAGGCGTTCAGCATAGTAGCCGTTGCCGAGGGTGCAATGACGGTAGCCGAAAGCAAGATGAAAAAGAAGGAGCGTGCGGCGGCGCGTGGCAACGACACCACCATAACCAATTCGCTCGCCAAGATAATAGCCGAAAAGGCCAAAGTCGAAACGCGCGTGGTTGTGCCCGGGCATATCCAGCGCGGCGGCAGTCCTTCGCCGTATGACCGTGTGCTTTCCACCGAGTTCGGCAGCTTTGCCGGCAAGCTGGTGGAGGAAGGCAAGTTCGGCGTGACGGTCGCGCTCGTCGGCGGCAAGGTTACGTATAACGCGCTTGCCGATATAGCGGGCAAGGCCAAGCTTGTTCCCGTCGATTGTCAAGAGATTAAGGCGGCGGAGAGCATTGGAGTGTCCTTCGGACGCTAATTCGGAATGCGGATAGGAATAAGGATGAGATTCTTCGCTACGCTCAGAATGACAAAAAGAAATATTTATAAACTTTTTATAATTAGGTGAAATATGAAATACGCAGTTATAGACCTTAGCTCGACGGGTGTGTCGATAGTTGTTGCCGAGGGCGACAAGGCTACGGGCATTTTTACGGCGGTGTACAAAGACCGCGCCAACATTGCCGTTGCCGATTACTTCGAGGGGCATTCCATTTCCCGTCGCGGCATCGAAAAACTTATCGACGCGCTCATCACGGCGCGCTCCACCGTCAAGGCGATGGGCGTGGATGAGTGCTATTGCATTTCCACGGCGGCGCTGCGCAATATAGATAACATAGAAGAAGTTGCGGAAAAAATTCGTATGCGCACGGGTATCGTCATCAACTACCTCGACGGCGTTACCGAAGCGTACTGCGACTTTTTGTCCAACCGCAAATATATGGCGTACGAAAAGGTTATCCTTATCGACATCGGCGGCGGCAGCGTGGAGCTTTGCGACTTTAAAAAAGAACGCAAGGACGAAATGGTGTGCTTGGACTTCGGGCCGATCAAGCTGCGCAACAAGTACACGGTAGACATTTACCCGACCGACGACCAAGCCAAGAGCATTAAAAAGTACGTGCGCAAAAAGTCGGACGAAGCAAATCTTGCGGGGAAGAATGAGTTCACCACGGCGGTGCTTGTCGGGTCTATCAATGACGCTATATATGCGGCTTACAGCGAGTATTGCGAAAAGGAGCGTATGAGCACCGAATTCGACTATACCAAATACAAGCAGTTTTGCAAATGGCTGCTTTCGTCGTCCGACCGCACTCGGCTTATAATGAAGGTCGCGCCCGAAAAGATTCACGTTTTGCCTGTGGCTGCCATAGTACTGAAAGAAATGCTGCGTAGGTTCAAGCCGGACAGCGTTATGATAAGCGATTGCGGCGTTAAGGAAGGGTACTTGTCGCTTGTTGCAATCGGCGCGGAGACGGGCGTACCAATCGACCTTAACGAGAGCATTCCCACGTACATGCCCGAACCGCCGCAGCCCAAGCGCAAAAAGAAAAGCAACGGAAAGAAATCGGACTAATTCCAAATAATATTTAAGGACAATCATGTCAAACGAAAACAAGTTTATAAAGGACGTATACATAAACCGCGAGTATTCGTGGTTGATGTTTAACAAGCGCGTATTGGATCAGGCGACGGACGCCACCAACCCGCTACTCGAAAAGTGCAAGTTTTTGTCCATATTCCATTCCAACCTGGACGAATTCTTTATGGTGCGCGTGGGCAGTCTTTTGAGCGACGCCAAGGTGAACGGCGACGCCAAGGAGAACAAGACCGACCTTACCGCAACCGAGCAGGTAGAGGGCATACTCAAGCTAACCAAGGATTACTACAAGACCGCCGACGCCGTGTACGTTAAGCTTAAATCGGAGCTTAACAAGAACGGGTTGAGAATACGCTCTGGCAAGGAGCTGTCGCAAAAGCAGTATGCCAAGTGCAAGCATTACTTTACCCAATCGGTGTTGCCGCTGCTGTCGCCGATGGTGCTTGACGCCAAGCATCCTATGATCAAGTTCGAGAACATGAACAGCTACATGATGTTCGAGCTGACTAAGTCCGACAGGCTTATGTACGGCGTTATGGCTATCAACCAAAAATTGCCGCGCGTGTACAAGATAGACGGCGGCAAAAAGGTGAACATAATCACGGTGGAAGAGCTTATCCGCACGTTCGGATATATGGCGTTCGAGGGGTATAAGATACGCAGTCAGGCTATGCTCAGGCTTACGCGCAACGCAGACTTCGACGCCAATCTGGACGACAACGATATAGAACGCGATTTCGATTTTTCCAAGTTTCTCAAACACAAGGTGGAGCTGCGCGGCACGCAGGACGCGGTGCGGCTTCAGATAGACGACGGCGCGCCCGATATAAAGGCGTTTTTGCTTAAACTGCTCGGCATTAAAAAACAGTATTGCTTCACCGCGCGGCACGGGTTCGATTTTAAATTCCTTATGTCGCTCGGCGGGTATATAAATCCCGAATACGTGGACGCGCTAAAATATAAGCCGCAACGCCCGTTGATGCCACCCGTTTCTCCCGACTGTTCGGTGCTGGAAGCGGCGCTAAATCACGATATATTTTTGGCATACCCGTTCGACAGCATGGACACGTTGGTGCGACTGCTCGACGAGTGCGCCGTCGATCCGCGCGTTGCGTCGATAAAGATAACCATTTACAGACTCGATCACCGTTCGCGCATTGTGGACGCGCTCAAAAAGGCGAGTGAGAACGGCAAGGAAGTGACTGTTGTAATAGAGCTTTGCGCGCGCTTCGACGAGGAGAACAATCTGTATTTTTCGGAAGTGCTTAAAGAAGCGGGCTGTACGGTCATATTCGGCTGCGGCAACTACAAGGTGCATTCCAAAATTATTTCAATCGTGCTCACCGACGGCGATAAGCTGCGGTACATTACTCACCTCGGCACGGGCAACTACAACGAGCAAACGAGCAAGCTGTATACCGATCTGAACATAATAACTTCGGACGAAAGCGTGGGGGCGGACGCGGTAGCGTTCTTCCGCAACCTCGCAATTTGCAATATAGAAAACGGCGATTATTCCAAGCTGCTTATCGCGCCCAAATCGCTCAAAAGCGGAATCATAAAGTACATCGAGCGCGAAACGCAAAAGGCGGCAAGCGGCAAGCCCGCATACATCTCCGCAAAAATGAACAGCCTTACCGACAAGCCTATTATCGACAAGCTGATAGCGGCGAGCAAGGCGGGCGTAAAAATAAAATTGGTAGTGCGCGGCATTTGCTGCCTTGTGCCTGGTGTAAAGGGTAAGACCGAAAACATTTCGGTAATAAGCATTGTCGGCAGGCTGCTCGAACATTCACGCATATACAGCTTTGGCGATAAGGATGACAGAGCCGTATTTATAAGCAGCGCAGACCTTATGACGCGCAACACCGACAAGCGCGTGGAAATAGCCACGCCCGTGCTGGACGGCGAAATAGCCGACAAAATTTACGGTATGCTGTCGGTCATGCTCGCCGACAACGTAAAGGCGCGTAAGCTTACCGAGCTCGGCACGTACACTCCTGTCGACGTGATAGGCGAGGAAGTAAACAGCCAAGAACGCTTTTTAAAAGGTAAATTTACGTTATAATATAGTGATAAAGCTTTAATTGCCTCTACTTCTTTCCGCGGCATAAACGTTCGATAGCGATTATGTTTTGATAGAATAGGCAGGCATTTTTCCTACAAAACATATGAATTAAGTTTTTCTTGCATACTTCTTTTTTCAAAAAGAAGTATGGGATTTCCTTAAAGTACTTGACATAAAGGGTGCGTAACATATATAATACAATAGTATATATGTATACGCGCTTTTTGTCGTTTTTTAAATCGGCAGAAAAAGCATCCAAACGTTTACGGAGGGATTACCATGACGTTTAAACTGAAAAAGACCGAGCTTATCAAGGCGCTTATTACCGTGCTTTGTGCGCTTGCCGTCGCTTTTGCGGTAGTTTTGCTATTGCCGCGCAGCGTGGCATCTGCGGACGAGACCGATACGGAAGAAGCTACCTGCACTGTGACATGGAAATATCAGGTGTCTAACGGAGAATGGCATTCGTTCGTAAACGGCACGACCCTGTATACGTACGACGATGGTGTGGATTATATCGATCGGATACGTGCCGAAGTAAAAGATGGGGATAATGTCACCGAGGTTTATTATGACTCGCAGGACATGCACTTGTCGTTTGCTATTGGGGAGGAGAGCGCTACTACTGTCGCAAACGCCGCCAACTACACGGCAACAATAGACGGCGCGTCTACGGATATTGCCGATGCCGACAAAAAGATAACGTTTACCATTGCTCCGGCCGTGCTCGACCTGAGCGACAGCGACTTTGCCGACTACCACGGCGACGGTGAACCCAATAGGCTTTGGATGCTTACCGACGGCGAAAACGATACGGCGCTCGGCGACTGCATGACGTACTTCGATCCCGACGAGGAGTATAACAGCGAGTACGGTGCCAGTGTAAAGATCGGTATGCTTTACAATTCGTACGTGCGCTATACCGGCGACGAATACACGGTCGAGCTCAACAAGAACTATCAAATAAACGATAATAAAACGCTTAACGACTACATGTCTGCGGTAAGCGTTAGCTACGAAGCGCAAACCGCTGCGGGCGAAGCGAACAAGGTAAACAAAATAACCACTACCGCGACGATTACCCTTGCCGATAACTGGGTGTTGGATAACGGTGAAAAAACAATTACGCTCACCAAGGATTGGTACATAGTCACCCTCCACAACGCACTTAGAACGCTTGAAGGCGATAAGGACACGGTGGTAGAGGGCTGGGCACTCGGCAGCGAAGTTTCCGCACTGGACATTCGTCCCGAGCATGGCGACTATGCAGTGTTCACGCTTGCAAACGGCGACAAGGTGCTTTCGCGTTTTGCAGTACAGTACAGCGGCACCGGCAGCAGCACTGTCATTAAATATTATGACGTACAGATGGGGCAGGGCGAATATGTAATTGATACGACCAAAGAACTGGACGACGATTACTACGCCGCTCAACTCGATCTGCTTGAAGTAGGTAATTACACGCTCAACGTGTACGTGCCCGCTTACACCTCCACCGACGATCATGAACACTGGTGGTGGGATAATAATGAACACGAGGCGGCAGGCGTTGTATTTTGCTCCCTTTCCCGTACCTACGACTTTGGCGTCGCTTGCTACGAGGTTAACGCCGAAAATGTCAGCCTTGACGAAGCGGACAACAAGGACATAACCATAAAGCTTTTGACCGACAAAGTGGAATATAACGCGACAAACAACAACGTGCCGCAAGCTGTAGTAACGTTCCGCGGCGTCGAACTCGTGCCGCTTGAGGACTACGAGTTGACCAGCGAAAGCGTAAAAGTGGGCAAAGCGTCGTTCGTGTTTGTCGGCAAAGGCAACTTTATCGGCTCGGTTCCGTTTGACGAAGTGTACGAAATCACTCCTGCTGTCAATTCGTGGCAGGACGTGCCGAGCATCATGTATTGGACATACGGTAACTACGATAAGCAAATGAACCTTATCACAGCCAGACCGACTTATCTCGACAACAATGCCGATCTGTCGTTTAAGATAACTACCGACCAAGCCGGCGAAACCCCCGCGGCCGATGTGTTGGCGTCCTTCACTTTGACGGACGGGCTTGTATCCGACGACGTGGCGGAGTCGCTTACCGCGCTTCCCGCGGGCACGTACTACTTGTTTGCCGCTGTCAAGGGCAGCACCAATTACAAAGCGCTTATGCCGCGCGGCGTGCCGTTCAGAATATTCCGCGCGTCCAATAGATGGGATGTCACGCCCGCTGTTGTCGTTTGGACGGAGGGACAATTCAAATCGACCAACTTGCCCGTTGCAAAGCCGCTATACGGCGACGTTAATATCGTAATTAAGGACGGCGACGGTAAGGATATCTACAACAACGTTACCGGTGTAAACAAGCTTAGCTCCGCTAAAGCGGGTATGTACACCCTTACCGCGATTGTAATCGGCTCCGGCGACTACGACGGACTGGAATACAGCACGGTATTTGCAATCCACGAAAAACCGGGTATTCCCGTGTGGGCGACGGTGCTTATAGTGATTGGCGCACTGCTCATTGTTGCGCTTATCGTATTAGTACTTATCAAGAAGGGCGTGCTTCGTATTCTCACCGACAAGCTGATGATAGACATCCGCACTCAGGCAGCGGTGGACGCCACTGTTGCGGCTATCCGTGCCAGCAAAAAGAACTACGAATACAAACAGCAAATGGACGAAGTCAATCAACAACGCGAGGCCGAAGCAAAGCGCGAGGAACAAAAGGAAGCGCGCAAGGCAAGAGCCGCCGAGCAGAAAGCACTGCCTGTCGACTTGAAGATAGCCGCGCTGGAAGAAAAAGCGCGCAAGGCCGAAGCTCGTGCCGAAAAGATGCGCGAGCGCGCAGAGGCCATACAGCAGCTTGCCAACCGCATGCGTGAAACTGCCAACCCCGAACAAGGTACTGCGCCTGACGGGACGGAAGAGCTCAAGCCCGAGCCTACGCCCGCGCCTGTGCAAGAACCCACTGCTGCGCCCGTAGAAGCCCCGACCGAGCAAGCACCTGCTGCGCCTACGGTAGAAGGAACTGCGGAAGAGCCTAAGGCGGAAACTGCGGCGACCAAAAAGAAACCGTCCACCGCTAAAAAGCCTGCACAATCCAAAACCTCGACGGCAAAGAAACCGTCACAAAATAAAAAATAAACAAGGAGAAATAATATGTCTTTCAAAAAGGAACTTGCAAAGGAAATCAAATCGCTTGAGGAAGAAATCAAACAGCTTGAAATCAAGCGTTCCAGGTCGCAGGCGTCGATTATCGATGCGCTTATCAGCAAGCAGGACCCCGAGGAGCAAGACGTGCAGTTCTTCCGCACCTATTCGGCGGAAATCGAACTCAAACGCGAGCAGCTTGCCAAACTCAACCGTAAGCTCGAAACGCTGTAAAAAGTCAACAAACAAAAAACCACCTGAAAGGTGGTTTTTTGTTTGGGATTATTTTTTTATTAAATTGCCGGCGATAGAATTTTCGATCGAGTTTTTTCGTCGAATTCGTACAGTCCTTTGCACAGCTCTGAAAGCTTGGCTGCGTTTTCCTCGACCGAAAGATTATACGCCGAGCGCACGTAGTCGTAACCGAAAACGTCTTCGGGGCGGCTTAGCATTGCCGTACCCATATAGCTTTTTTCAAAGGTAAGGCACAGATATGTCTTGTTTTGAAGCGAGGTGACAACGCCGTCAAAACCTTTCATGTTCAGCGATTGTTTCAGTCTGTACGACCGCGTGGGTTCGTTGCCGACGGCGTTCATCAATTCTATTTCCCGTCGCGGAGCACGTCCCTCGTCGGAAAGCGAATCGAAGTCGTATCCGTCGCGACGGAGCGCGCACAGGTAGGGGAAGGCTTCCAGCGACACGAACGTCGATTTTTTGTTGACAAATTTGCCGTACGCAATCTTTTTGGAATTTATCGCTTTTTCGCGCATATTCCACAGCTTCATAAAGCTTACGCCGCTAAGCTGCCACGCGGAAAACTCGTCTTCCGCCCAAAACGGAAGTATGCCGTACTCGTTTACGCAGTCTATTATATCGTCAACAGTGAATATTCTTTCCATACAAATATTGTATATTATATTGCGAATTTTGTCAAACGGGGATAAGGTTTGTCGAAAGTGATTTTGCGTGTTTTACCTTTGTTGACAAATTCGCAAACAAGTAGTACACTATGGCTGACTATATTATGGACAATATGCATAAGCTTTATTTGCAATACAAATCGGTGTCGGTATATTCGGCTGTGGCGGCTGCGGCAAGGCCGCTTGCCGAGCTGATTGCCGCAACCGATTCGTCCCACCGCGTACAATCTGCGGCGGAGGTTTTTCGTGCCGTTGCGGATAGCGACTGCGACAGCACGGGCGAGTGGATAAAAAAGCTTGTGCTTGCCGACGACAATCCGTTCAGCCGCGCGGCGGCAAGGGGCGAGCGCATTTCGCCCAAAATAAAAGCGCAAGTGCAAAACGAGCTGCTCACCTTTAAGCAGCTGTCGCTTGTCAAGCCGAGCGAGTTCAGCGGCGATGCACCGTTCTTTCCGCAGTTCGGGTTCGGCGGGTTTGCCGTCACTTACGACGGGCTGCTGCAAGCGTACGCAAATAACGGCTGCGGGGTATTGAGCGGCGGGGATAGCTTTGTGTACCGCGACGGTGCGTTTAAGGCTGCGGCGGCGCGAAGCGAAAGACTGTCCGACCTAAAAGGTTACATAGAGGAAAAATACGAGATAGAAAAAAACACAAAAAGCTTTGTGGACGGTTTACCCGCATTCCACACGCTGCTGTACGGCGAACGCGGCATGGGCAAGTCGGCTACGGTGCGCGCGGTGGCGGGCGAGTTTAGCGGCAGGCTGAAACTGATAGAGATAGCCGACATATCCGAGCTACAAGAGCTTGTCAAAAAAATACGCGGGCTCAAACAAAGGTTTATCATCTTTGCCGACGCGGTGGACGTTGACGCGTGGCAAGCTAACCGTGCCGCTATCGACAGAGTGCTGGACGACGCGCCCGATAATTATTTGGTGTACTGCACAATCGACCGCGCCCGCGACGGCGAAAGACGGGACGCGCTTTCGTACAGTCAGTCCGAGCTAGCCTTGTTCGATAGGTTCGGGCTTGTTGTCACGTACTTAAGCCCGGACAGCGACGGCTTTGTCGATATATTAAAGCAAATACTAAGGTCGCGTGCCATAAAGTGGCGTGACGAATACGGCTCGGTCGCCGAGCTTGCCGCACGCAAAAAAGGCGGGCGCAGTCCTAGAGCGGCAAAGCAAATAGCCGATCTTATAGAATGTACGTATGCGCAAAAGAGGTGTGACTGATGGGCGAGGTGTTTTTAGACGCGTTTATCGATACGCTCAAAGTTCTGCCGTTTTTGCTGATAATGAATTTCATTATAGAGATTTTGGAGTACAAGTCAAACGTAAGAGTTCAAAAGGCAATGAGCGGCGGGTTTGCTCCGCTAATCGGCACGGCGGTCGGAATAGTACCGCAGTGCGGATTTTCGGTGGTCGCTACCGAGCTGTACACCAAGCGCAAAATAGCATTGGGCACGCTCCTTGCCGTGTACATAGCCACCAGCGACGAGGCATTGCCCATAATGCTGTCCAGCTACGCGGGCGTTACCAAAATATTACCCGTAATAATAATCAAAATAATATTTGCACTCCTTGTCGGATATATCGCATTTGCCGCGCAAAAGCTTATGCAAAAGCGTAGTGTTACGGCAGCCGAAAACGCCGCAACCGACGCGCATATAGACGAGCATGAGCACGAACATAATCACGACCATGAGCATGAACATGACCACAATCACGAGCATGACCACGACGAGGGAAAGGCTGTACATATACACGGCTGCCACCACCATAACATAGACGAGGACGAGTGGGACGGCGAAAACGCGACCAAAAAGCAAAAGGCTAAGCGCGTGTTTGATTTGTACATAAAGCACCCGCTACTGCATACCGCTACCGTAATATTCTTTATATTTATAGTCAACGTGATTTTCGGCATAGCGGTGTATTACGTGGGCGAAAATCGCATTGCAGAGTTTATAGGTTCGACGGGATATTTCCAGCCCGTGCTTGCGGGACTTGTCGGGCTTATACCCAACTGCGCCGCGTCCGTCGTTATAACCGAGCTGTACGTTGTGGGCGGACTGTCCTTGGGCGGCGCGGTTGCGGGACTGTGCGTGGGTGCGGGCATAGGCTACGCCGTGCTTGCCAAGCAAAACAAGCCGGTAAAAAATACCGTGCTCGTAATCGCGGTAATGTACGTCGTTTCCGTCGCGCTCGGCATGGTAATAAACGCCATGCCGCAAAGCATATTCGGATTATAATTCGGAATTCCGAATTGTCTTGACAAACCGTCCTTTTCGTATTATACTTAGCGTATGGCTACATTGTACAGAAAATATCGGTCGCAAAGGTTTGAGGACGTTATAGGGCAAGACCCAATCGTCACCACGCTGACCAATCAAATTAAACTTAACCGTATCGGACACGCGTATCTGTTTACCGGCAGTCGCGGCGTGGGCAAAACGTCGTGCGCGCGTATTTTTGCGCGGGCGGTCAACTGCCTACATCCCGTAAACGGCAGCCCGTGCGGGGAGTGCGAGGCGTGCAAAAAGCTCGCTGCCGACAACGTCGATATTATAGAAATGGACGCCGCGTCTAACAACGGCGTGGACGACGCGCGCGATATTAGGGAAAAGGTAAAGTACTTGCCCGTCGCATGCAAATATAAAGTGTATATAATCGACGAGGTGCATATGCTGACGGGCGGTGCGTTTAACGCACTGTTAAAGACTATAGAGGAGCCGCCCGAGCACGTAATATTTATACTCGCAACCACCGAGCCGCAAAAGCTGCCGCAGACAATTTTGTCGCGGTGCATTAGGTTCGATTTCAGGCTTGTTCCCACCGATATTCTTGCCAAGCACATAGCGCGCATTTACGACGCGGAAGGCATTAAGTATACGCCCGACGCCGCCGAGGAAATTGCGCGGCTGGGTGAAGGCAGCGTGCGCGACGCGCTTTCCGTTGCCGATACGCTCGCTTCTGCGGCAGAGGAAATTACGCCCGAAGTCGTGCTTGCGCTCACGGGCGCGGGCGACAACGCGGCAATTTCCGCATTGTTCGACAACACAGCTTCGCGCGACCTTACGGGCGTGCTTACCGTTATCGATAAACTCGTAAAAAGCGGCAAGTCCATGTCGGCTGTGTGCCGTCAGCTTATAGACTACACGCGCAACGTTTTGGTGTGCAAGTCGGTTGGCAAGGACAAGGCCGTAGCGGGCGGACTGATAAACGCCGACAAGGCCACAGTGCAAAACATAGCGCAGTCGGCGGACAAGTATAGCATGACCGAAATTTCGCGCATACTTACCGAGCTGGGCAACGCCGAGAGCGGGCTTAAATATTCGGTCAACCCGCGCGTATTTTTGGAAACGGCGCTCATCAAAACGGTGTGCGGCGGACAAAAAGAAGACGATATTTTGCGCAGACTTACAGCGCTCGAAAACTCCGCAGGCATTCCCGCGGAGCAAAAAAAAAATAAAATAACATCGCAGCCTGCGGCAAATCCTACCGAACCGACAACTGCGCCGACTAAGCCTATCGCGCAGCCGACGGCGCAGGCTAAGCCGACAGAGCAGCCGAAACCGAAGGCACCGCCGCAGAGCGTACCCGATTACGAACCGGAGCCCCCGCCCGAAACATACAACGCACCTCCGCCCGAGCCCGCGCCTATGCGCGCCGCTCAAAAGCCGCGTGTCGGCAAGAGCGAGGTCGCAGCAGCCGACGAGGGCGAGTTTTGGCATTTAAAGGCTACGGCGGAGCAGGGGTTGGAGCTTCAAGGCAAAATAGTGCGCACTTTGCGCAAGTCGGATGCGCCGTCCTCGGCGCGCGTTATGCGACTGTTGTCGCACGGTGTTACTGTACGCGAGCGTGACGAATACATAGCGTTTGTTTCGCCCGACGACGTGTTTTTGGCAATGGGCGACCCGAGCGTAAAGAGCGTACTGGAACAGGCGCTTGATGCGTTGGGCGTAAAAAAGCGCGCCCATATAGAACGCACCGAGGACGATTTGTACCAGCAGGATATAGCGCGTGCAAAAGTTTTGTTTACGCGTGACGGAGTTATAATAGCCGAGTAACAGAGGTAAATAATATGCAATACGGCATGGTAAGAGTGGGCGCATACACGCCCGAAATAAAGGTAGGCAATCCCGATTACAATGGCAAGGCGATAATCGAGCTGATTAAGCGCGCCGCGGACGCAGGCGTGGAAATAGCAGTGTTTCCCGAGCTTTGCGTGTGCGGCTATACGTGCGCCGATTTGTTTCTTACGCGCGAGCTTATGAAAAAGACCGAAAAGGCGGTAAAAGCTATCGCCGCCGACGTGCCCGCAAATATGGTAGTCGTTGTGGGTGCGCCCGTTATACATTGCGGCAATTTGTACAACTGCGCTATCGTCATGTCGGCTGGAGAGATTTTGGGTATTGTGCCCAAAACCGAGTTGCCCGATTACGGCGAGTTTTACGAAAAGCGGTATTTTGCGCCCGCCTTTGACGGAGTGGTAACAAGCGACGATTACGGCGTGCCTATGGGCAACGTTTTGTTCAAGTGTAAGAATTATCCAGACCTTGTACTCGGTTGCGAAATTTGCGAGGATATGTGGGCGGATGTTCCGCCGTCGGCGTTTATGTGCCGCGCGGGTGCGACGGTAATAGCCAATCTTTCGGCGTCCGACGAGGTTGTCGGCAAAGCCGAGTACCGCGAGCTGCTGGTAAAAAGCACGTCGGGCAAACAGCATTGCGCATACATTTATGCGGATGCGGGCGCGGGCGAATCGTCCACTGACGTGGTGTTTTCGGGCCACAACATGATAGCCGAAAACGGTACTATACTGGACGACAGCGACCCGTTTGACGGCGACAACGCAATGTGCGATATAGACGTAGAACGGATTACGTACGAACGCCGTAAAATCGGCGTAAAGCCGACAGATAAAAAATACGAGCTTGTAACCTTTAAGCTGGACGACAAAATGCACGGCGAGCGCATTTGCCGCCAAGTGCCGCGTTATCCGTTTATTCCCGCGGACGAATTCAATTACCGCGCCGAGCTTATTATCGCCATGCAGACGGCGGGACTTAAAAAGCGCTTTGCCGCGACAAAGGCTAACGCGCTTGTGCTCGGCGTTTCGGGCGGGCTCGATTCGGCGCTTGCGCTGCTCGTTTGCAACAACGCGGTAAGCAAGGATAAGATAACGGCGGTAACAATGCCGTGCTTCGGCACAACCGCGCGCACAAAGGGCAATGCCGAAAAGCTTTGCGCCGCGCTGGGCATAAAAATCAAAGTAATAGATATCAAGGATACGGTCAACAGTCATCTTGCCGACATAGGGCATGACAAAACGGACGTGGTGTACGAAAACGCGCAGGCACGCGTACGCACCATGACTTTGTTCGACATTGCCAACCAAGTAAACGGCTTGGTTGTGGGCACGGGCGATATGAGCGAGCTTGCGCTCGGCTGGTGCACGTACAACGGCGATCATATGGCGTCCTACGGCGTGAACGCCGGCGTGCCCAAAACGCTTGCCAAGCACCTTATCGCATACGAGGCGGAGCGCTTGGGCGGCGAAGCTAAGGCAGTGCTCCAAGATATTTTGAACACCGACATTTCGCCCGAGCTGTTGCCCGCCGACAGCAAAGGAAATATAGCGCAAAAGACCGAGGACATTCTGGGCAAGTACGACCTTTTGGACTTTATTATGTACTATTATTGCCGTTACGGTTTTACGCGGAAAAAGATAGAATTCTTGTTAAAGACGGCGTTTTACGACGTAGCGGACGAGCAAATAAAAAAGGCGCTCGACACGTTCTTTAAGCGGTTTTTTGCGTCGCAGTTCAAGCGTTCTTGTATGCCCGACGGCGTAAAAATCGGCTCTATATCATTCTCGCCGCGCTCCGATTTCAGACTGCCGAGCGACGTGGAATAGTGAATAAATAATAGTGAATAGTGAATAATGTCGGACTGCGCTTCGCGCCCTTATTTGATTAAATTTTTTCAATAATTCCGAATTGGCGAAGGTACTTGATTTTACCTTATCAATAGTGTATAATATATAAAACGCATTTTAGCTTCGGCTATAAGGAGAAAGCATTTGGAAATAGCAAAACGCGCAAAACAGATTTCGCCGTCGTTGACCTTAGAGATAACGGCGCGAGCGAAAAAGATGAAAGCGGACGGTATGCGCGTGGTTTCGTTTGCGGCGGGCGAGCCCGACTTTGTCACGCCCGAATATATAGTGAACGCCGGGCGGGAGGCCTTGGACAAAGGCATTACCAAGTACACGCCCGCGGCGGGTACGCCTGCGCTTAGAACTGCGATTTGCCAAAAGCTGAAAAACGACAACGCGCTCGACTACGAGCCGTCCAATATCGTGGTGAGCAACGGCGCCAAGCATTCGCTGTTCAACGCGTTTATGGCAATACTCAATGTCGGTGACGAGGTTATCATTCCGTCGCCGTACTGGCTTAGCTATCCCGAAATCGTCAAGATGGCGGGCGGCGTTCCAGTATTCGTTCAGACCAAGGCAGAAAACAGTTTTAAGATAACTCCCGCCGAGCTTGCCGCGGCAGTAACCCCTAAGACTAAGGCGTTTATACTCAACAACCCCAACAATCCGACGGGCGCGGTGTACACCCGCAGTGAGATTAACGCGCTGGCTAACGAGATAGAAAAGCACGAAATTTTTGTCGTGTCCGACGAGATTTACGAAAAGCTGACGTATGAGCGCAAGCACCATTCCATAGCGGCGTATTCGGATATACTAAAAGAACGCACTATCGTAATAAACGGACTGAGCAAGACGTACGCCATGACGGGCTGGCGCGTGGGCTATGCGGCGGCAGAGGAGCATATTGCTTACGCTATGTCGAGCATGCAAAGCCACAGCACGTCCAACGCCAATTCCATAGCGCAGTACGCGTCGGTGGCGGCGCTTACCGACAAGCTTCACGGCGAGGCGTTTTTGGAAGGAATGAAGGCGACCTTCGACGCGCGTCGTGCGCTTATGATGCTTCGGCTTCAAAGACTGAACGTCGATTTTATCGAGCCTAAGGGCGCGTTTTACGTTATGATGTCGATAAGCAAGTTTATAGGCAAGCATTTGGACGGACAGTGCATACGGTCTGCGTTCGACTTTGCTTCCGTACTGCTCGATCAAGCGTTGGTCGCGGTCATACCGTGCGAAAGCTTCGGCGCACCCGAATACGTTAGGCTGTCGTACGCGGCGTCCGAAATAGACATAGAACGCGGACTGGACGCCATAGCCGCGTTTATATCGCAATTAAAAGATAAATAACCCAAAAGGAGTGTAAATATCATGATTTCAGTTATCTACGGAACCAAAGGAACGGGCAAAACCAAGCGCGTCATGGACGCTGCCAATGCCGCAGTCGAAAAAGCGACCGGTCAGGTAATCTTTATCACTGACAACAACCAGTCGCTCGGGCTCAATCCCAACATTCGGTTCGTCAACGTTGCGGAGTACGGCGTAAGAAATACATACGAGCTTAGCGGATTCTTAAAGGGCATGCTCGCAACCAACTTCGATATTCAGTACGTGTTTATCGACGGGCTTAACAGACTGCTCAACGTCGATCCCGAAGCGCTCAAACCCATTTTCGATACGATGGAAAAGTTTACGGCTACCGAATTCACGGCGACCGTGTCGGGCGATAAGCTTCCCAACTTCTTCAATAAGTTCAATATAATCAATGATTAATTACACTTCTACCCGCGACGCGGAGGTAGTGGTGGACGGAGCGACTGCGGTGCTCAACGGCTTTGCGCCTGACGGCGGGCTGTATGTGCCGCGGGAGCTGCCCGCGCTTAGCTATACGGATATGCTCGACCTCGACTTTGCGGCGCGCGTAAACAAAACGCTCAAAGCATTTTTCGACTTCGATGTAAGCGGAATAGCAAAACAAGTGTTCGGCGGCGAGGACGATCCCGCGCCCACCGTCAAGGTGGACGACAATGCGTTTGTGTCCGAGCTGTGGCATGGCAAAAGCCATTCGTCCAAGGATATTGCTCTTGCACTTTTGCCCGAGCTTATCAACCGCGCCAAAGCGCAAAAGAACATAACGTCAACAACGCTGATACCTATAGCCACTGCGGGCGATATAGGAAAGGCGGCCGCGCTTGCATTCGACAAAGCGGATGGCACGCAGCTGTGCGTGTTCTATCCGCAGAACGAGCTTAACGATTTGCAGCTGGCGGAGCTTCGGTCTCTCGACCAAAGTAACGTTACCGTAGTGGGCGTGAGCTCGGACTACGACGAGCTGCAAGCCGCGATAAAAGGCGCGCTTACCGACAAGCGTTTAAACGCCGCGCTCGGTGAGAATAATATCGTTTTGTCGTCGGCTAACTCGGTCAATATCGGCACAGTGGTGCCGCAAATAGCCTATTACTTTTCGGCATACTGCGACCTTGTAAATTCGGGCGAAATAGCTGCGGGCGACAAAATAGATTTTGTAATGCCCGTCGGCAACTTCGGCGGAATGATAGCTGGCTACTACGCGGCCAAGATGGGATTGCCTATCAATAAGCTTGCGATTGCGGCGACCAACTTTACCGCGCTTATAGACTTTATCAATTCGGGTGCGTACGACATAAACAGCATGAGTCGCCGCCCCGACGCGCCGCTGCTCGGTAACCTAGAACGGTTGATTTTCGGCATAAGCGGCGGCAATGCCCGGCTTACCGCCGAGCGCATGGACGAGTTGAAAAGCAGCGGCAGGTTTTCGGTAACGGAAGACGAAATACATGAGCTGCGCAACATTCTTGCCGGCGGCATTGCGGAAATGGACGACGCGCTGGATGTGATAGCCGATTTGTTTGATGAATACGGTTATCTTGCCAACACTCACACCGCCGCGGCATATGCCGTTGCAATCGAAAGGGATTTTGTCCACCCGACTGTGGTGCTGTCCATAGCCAGCCCGTACAGGTCGGCAAAGTGGGTGATGACCGCGCTCGGCGAAAAAATTCCGTCGGACAGCGTACGGCTTATGCGGCAAATGGAGGACGTTACCGCGCTGGACGCACCCGAGGACTTGATAGCCGCATACTCGACAAAACAAATACACAACGACGTTATACCGCCGCAGGATATATTAAAGTTCTTGACCGAGCGGTATTGCAAAAATTAAGAGTATAAAAAGTATTATCATGAACGAACAAAACTTACAGCAAAATACGGAAAAGCGCAAGCGCGTGTTTTCCGCCATAAAACCCACGGGCAACCCTACGCTCGGCAACTACCTCGGCGCTATGAAGTACTGGGGGAATATGGGCAAGGATTGCGATACCTTGTTTGCAGTTGCCGACTTGCACGCCATTACCGTTGCTATCGAACCTAAGGAGCTTAGGGAAAACAGCAAGCGGCTTTTTGCGCTACTCATCGCGGTGGGAATAGACCCCGAACGCGACGTAGTATTTTTGCAATCGCACGTTACCGCGCACGCCGAGCTCAGCTGGCTTTTGAACAACTACACCATGTTCGGCGAGGCAAGCCGTATGACGCAATTCAAGGACAAGAGCAAAAAGAACCCCGACAATATCAACGTCGGATTGTTCGACTATCCCGTGCTTATGGCAGCGGATATTTTGCTGTACCAAGCGGATATCGTGCCCGTCGGCGAGGACCAGCTTCAACACGTCGAGCTTTGCCGCACGATAGCCAATAGGTTCAACAACCGTTACACTCCTACGTTTACCGTGCCTGTGGGTAAGATTCCCACTTACGGCGCGCGCATACACTCGCTTTCCGACCCCACCGCCAAGATGGGCAAAAGCGAGGGCGAGGGCGACGGCTCGATATTCATACTCGACACGCCCGAGGCCATTATGCGCAAGTTCAAACGCGCGGTAACCGATTGCGACACCGAAATAAAGGCGAGCGAGAGCAAACCCGGCATAACCAACCTGCTCACCATATACGCGGCGGAAAACGATATTACTATCGAACAAGCCGAGCGCGAGTTCCAAAACTGCTCGTATGCCGACTTTAAAAAGCGTGTGGGCGAGGCGACGGTTGAAACGCTCAGGCCTATACGCGAAAAGTACGAAAAGCTGCGCGCCGACGACAACGCGCTTTGCGAGCTTATGAAAATGGGTGCGCAAAAGGCGGCGTATCTTGCGCGCAAAACGCTCGACAAGGTTTACAAAAAAATAGGGTTTGTGCGCGTATAATGTACGGCTACGTTGTTCCCGACAAATCGACGCTTAGGATGAGCGACTACGTGCTTTACCGATCGTTCTATTGCGGAATGTGCTGTCAAACGGGGGTGCTGTACGGCAATATGCCGCGGTTCACCACCAACTACGACTTTGCATTCTTTTCGGCGTTGCTGCACGACTATTCCGCGCAAAACGTGGTTATCGAGGAACACGGCTGCATACTCAATCCCAAAAAGAAGGCGATACTTCAACCCAATCCGCTCTTGGAACGGCTTGTTGCCGCCAACATACTGCTGTCCTACCAAAAGGCGAACGACGGCGTTATAGACGGCGACGGCGTGAAGTACAGGATTGTTATGCGTGCGCTGAAAAAGCCGTTCCGTGCGGCGAAAAAGGCGTACCCGCAAATCTACGAAGCGATAGAAAAGGCGTATGCGGCGCAGCGCAAAGTGGAACAATCGGGTGTAAACAGCATAGACCGCGCCGCCGATCCGTTTGCGTCGCTGCTCAAAAAGTTGCCCGAACTTATTTTGGGCGTGCAAACAGATGACAATCTTAAAGGACTGTGCTATAATATAGGTAAGTTTGTTTATCTTGCCGACGCGCTGGACGACATAACCGAGGATGCTAAGCACAAGCGGTACAATCCGTTTTTGGCGGCGTATGGCAACTTTACAAACAGAAAAGGCTTTATTGCCGAACACAAGGACGAGCTGGAATTTTGCTTTAACGGCATTTGCGCGCGGGCGCGGGAATGCTTCCAAGCAATGAAGTTTACGCAAAGCTACGCGTTAATCCGCAACATAGTTTTCGACGGCTTGCAAAGCAAAGTGAAAGAGTTGTTGCAGTCCGATAAAAAACTCAAAAGTCCGCGTGTTTAAAAGGAGTTGACTATGAAAGATCCTTACAAGGTTTTGGGACTGGACAAATCCGCCGACCCCGAAACGATAAGAGCCAAATATCAAGAGCTTCACGACCTGTACGGCGAGCAACGCTTCCGTTCGGGCGAGGAGGGCAACGAGGGCGCGCGCAAGCTTCAAGAGCTTGAAGAAGCGTGGGCTTTGATTTCCGCCGATTTAAGTCACGATAACGTAAGCGGCGGTACTGCTGTGGACTTCGGCACTGTTGACGAGCTTATCCGCCAAGGCAAGTACGACGAGGCGCAGGATATGCTCGATTGCATTCAAGACCGCAACGGCGAATGGCACTACATGCAGGCGATTATTTTCTATAAGCGCGAGTGGTTGACCGATTCCAAAACGCAGCTGGAAATGGCGTTACGTGAAGACCCCAACAATTCCAAGTACCGCGCGTCGCTGGATAAGCTTAATCTCGCAATGGGCGTCGGTCAGCACGCGACGCAAAACCAAAATCAACAAAACAACCAAAACACAAACCCCAATCCCAACAACTACGGCGGTCAAAACGGCGGCGGTTACTACGATTACGGCGGCGGCCAGCAACCGCAGGATATGGCAAACTGCCTGTCCACGTGCTGCTGTGCGTACTGCCTTACCGACTGCCTTTGCAATGCAATGCGTTGCTGCTGATGAAGGTTCAAACCAAAAAATTAACGACGGCGGCGGTATGTACCGCGCTTGCCGTAATAATGTGCGCCGCTACGGCGTATCTTCCGCTTAGCTTTATGCCGTTATACTTAGCGGCATTTTGCATATTTTTGGCGTGTAAGCGCGGCAGTATCGTATACGGACTGCTGTGTGCCGCGGCGTCGATAGGGCTCATGTTCCTTATGAGCGGGCTGTCCGTCAAGTGGCTTATGTTCGTACTTATATTCGCGCCGTACGGTGTGCTTGCGGCGTTCGCGGAAAAACTAACTTATTTCAAGTGGAAAACTGCGCTTATTCGCGCTGTAATTGCAATAGCGTTTTTCAACCTGACCGTCGGCGTGGTGTACCTTATAGCGACCAACGTGCTTACGGTGGGCTTGGATATAGACGTAAATATTTGGGTGAGCAAGGTGGGCGGTTACGCCGTGCTTGCTGTTATCTCAACTGCCGTGCTTGTTTCGTTAGACTTTATGTTTTGTGCACTGTCCGTTACGGTGCTCAAAAAGCTTCCGGCAAATCTTACCAAAGCCGAACTGATCAAGCAAAAGAAACAAGCGGAGCAAACGCCCGACGGAGAAAAAAAGCAACCGGAATACGATATATTCGGGTACGAAATAAAACATGACGACAACAACAAAGGCAACGAGTAACGAGTTGCCTTTTTATGTTTGACAAAATATGCACGTATATGATACTATTCACAAGTGAGTAGCGGTTTAGCTATTCATACAAATACTTTCGGAGAAAAATTATTATGAACAAAGTTAAAGTAATTACCGATTCCTGTGCAGATCCTTGCAAGGAATTGCGCGAAAAATACAATTTCGACTACGCTCTTATGAGCCTTGTATGGGACGGCAAGGAAGTGCCTGCCTCCTGCGATCAGGACGTATTCACCTTTAAGGATATGTACGACGCAATGCGCGCAGGCAAGCGCATAATAACCCAGCAGGTTTCCGGCCCCGAATTCGAACGCGTGTTTACGCTGTACTTAGAACAAGGCTACGACATAGTGTACGTTGCGTGTTCGTCGGCGCTGTCCGGTTCGTACAACCTCGGTATGCAAGAAGCAAAGCGCTTGATGGAAAAATATCCCGATCAAAAGATAATTTGTGTCGACCCCAAAAACTCGGTGTGCGGCGAATTGATTGTGGCTATCGAGGCGGCTAAGCTTGCCGCGCTCGGCGCGAGTGTGGAGGAGGTTGCGGCGCATGCCGAGGCTATTTCGCCCAAAGCAATGCAGTTTGCCGCTATCGGAGATTTGTCGTACTTAAAACGCGCCGGCAGGGTAAAGGCTACCGCAGCGTTTTTCGGCAATCTGTTCGGCATCAAGCCCATTCTCATCAGCAACAAAATAGGCGAAAACGAGGCAGTCAAAAAGGTTAAGGGGCGTAAAAATTCGCTCGACGAAATCGTCAATATGCTTGCGGCTTCGCTTACCGATCCGGAATATCCAGCGTCCGAGCAAACGGTTTTCGTCGCGCACGCCGATTGCGAAGCGGACGCGCAATATCTTGCCGAGCAGGTCAAGGCAAAAATCAATCCCAAAGAAATCGTTATCAACGAAATAGGCCCCACCATAGGCGCGTCGGTAGGTCCCGAAACGGTTGCTCTTTACGCGTTCGGCGATCAGTACGCAACGTTAGGCGAATAACGCCGTAATAGGTGACTATATGGCTATAACTTACAAGTTGGACGGCTACGCTTTTGCCGACATGGTAAGGAGCGGAGCGGTCAATCTTAGAAACAACGCGCAGACGGTAAACGAGCTTAACGTTTTTCCCATACCCGATGGCGACACCGGCGAGAATATGGCGCGCACCATCGAGGGCGGCATAAATGCGCTCGCGGCGGTGGACAGTGCGGATATTTCCGCAGTGGCGGCGGAGCTTGCCCGCGGCATGCTTTTGTCGGCGCGCGGCAACAGCGGCGTAATACTTTCGCAGTTTTTCGAGGGCGTTCGGCGCGGACTTGTCGGCGTAAAGCAGGCGGGGATCAAGGAGCTTAAAGCGGCGTTTACCGCAGGTGTAAAGCAAGCGTATGCCGCGGTCGTTCAGCCCACCGAGGGCACGATACTCACGGTAATGCGCGAGGCCACCGACGGCGCGAGTAAAGTAGGCGACGACGAAAGTACGGATAAATACTTCTCGGTGTTTATCGACGAAATGTACGCGTCGCTCGAACGCACGCCCGAGCTGCTTCCCGTACTCAAAGAATCGGGCGTTATCGACAGCGGCGGCGCGGGGTTTGTGTACATAGTGGAAGGAATGAACCGCGCACTGCTCGGCACTGCGGACAGTGTTCAAAACGCTCACGCGCATGCGGAAGTCGCGGCTACTTCGGCCGCAGATAACTTCGACGAAAACAGCGAGATGAAGTTCGGCTACTGCACCGAGGTTATCGCGCAGCTTACGAGCAAAAAGACGGACGTAGAAGCCTACGACGTAAAAACGCTTATATCGTATTTGGAATCGATAGGCGGCGACTCGATTGTCGCGTTCAAGACGGGCACGCGCATAAAGGTACACGTGCATACCTTCGAGCCTGACAAGGTTCTTGCTTACTGCCTGACGGTGGGCGAGCTTGTGGCGGTCAAGGTGGAGAACATGTCCGTTCAGCACACCGAAGCTGTTGTGCGCAATCGGTTTGTGCGGCAATCGCCCAAAAATGCAAATAGGCAAAAGTACGCTTGCGTTGCGGTTGCCGACGGCGACGGTATTATAGAACAGTTCAAGTCGCTGGGCGCCGACTACGTCGTGGACGGCAAGCAGACAATGAACCCGTCGGCGCAGGACTTTATAGCGGCGTTCGACGAGGTCAATGCGCAGGTCATTTTCGTACTGCCCAACAATTCCAACATAATACTCACCGCCAAGCAGGCGGCGGAGCTGTACACCAAGTCGCAAGTGGTCGTAATCGAAAGCAAGACGCTTGCCGAGGGATATTCGGCGCTGTCGATGCACGACTATACCGCGGACGACGTGGATAAGATTAAAGCGACATTCGCGGACGCCGTAAGCACGGTGGAAACGGGGCTTGTAACGTACGCCGTGCGCGACAGCCACATAAGCGGTATGGACATAAAAAAAGGCGACTTTTTGGGCTTTGCCGATAAAACGTTACTTGCGTGCAACGGGGATATGATTGGCGCCGCGTGCGAGCTGTTGGATAAAATTGACAAGACGGACAAGGCGGTTATTATAGCAATGCGCGGCAAGGGCGCAAGCGCGGAGGACGTTGCCAAGGTGGCGGCGCACGTGCGCAACAATTATTCCGACTTGGAATTCTACGACTTCGACGGCGGGCAAGACGTGTATTCTTTTATCTTTGTCGTTGAATAGAACATAACTATGAATTCGGAATTCGGAATTATGAATTCGGAATTAAAAAGGAGTTAAATCATGCTCGGAAATTTTACGTACTGCAACCCGACAAAGCTTTACTTCGGCAAGGACGCGCTTGATGGACTTAACGAGGAGCTGCCTAAGTACGGCAAAAACGTACTGCTCGTATACGGCGGCGGGTCTATCAAAAAGAACGGCATATACGACAAGGTTGTCGCCATACTCAAAGCCAACGGTAAGAACGTTTACGAGGATGGCGGCGTAATGCCCAATCCCACGTCGGACAAGCTTAACGAGGGGATAGAGCGCGCCAAAAAAGCCAAGGCCGATTTGATACTCGCGGTCGGCGGCGGGTCGGTGTGCGACTACGCCAAAGCGGTGTCGGTGTCGGTCAACTGCAACGACGATCCGTGGGATAAATACTTTATCCGTTTCGAGGAGCCGACGTGCGATATTATTCCCGTCGGGTGCGTGCTGACTATGGTCGGCACCGGCAGCGAAATGAACGGCGGCTCGGTTATAACCAACCACGCGCAAAAGCTGAAAATCGGGCACGTGTTCGACGAGAACGTGTTTCCCAAGTTCTCGGTACTCAATCCCGAATTTACGTATACGCTTCCCAAGTACCAAATGGTGTCGGGCATATACGACATAATGTCGCACATACTCGAACAGTATTTTTCGGGTGAGGACGACAACACCAGCGATTATATAATGGAAGGGCTGTTACGCTCGCTTATACACAGCGCGAATATAGCGGTAAGCAACCCTACCGACTACGAGGCGCGCAGCAACATAATGTGGATAGCCATGTGGGCGCTCAACACCCTTGTCGCCAAGGGCAAGACCACCGACTGGGAAGTGCACATGCTCGGTCAAGCGGTGGGCGCGCATACCGACGCCACGCACGGAATGACGCTCGCGGCGGTATCGATGCCCTATTACAGATTTATCATGCCGTACGGACTGAAAAAGTTCGCGCGGTATGCCGTAAACGTTTGGGGCGTAAACCCCGACGGCAAGACGGAGCAGCAGACCGCCGAGCAAGGCCTTGCGGCAATGGAAAGCTGGATGAAGAGCATAGGGCTCGTAATGAACATAACCGATCTCGGCGCGACTGAAAAAATGCTGGACGGCATAACGGAAAGCACGCTTATCATGGACGGTGGTTATAAGGTGCTGGATAAATCCGAAATCCGCGCTATACTAAAAGCAAGCTTGTAATAATTAAAACATGCAAACAAAAAACGCACCTTGTGTATATAGGTGCGTTTTTTGTTGTGTCCTTAATTTTAATCGAATATTTTATTCAAAAACTCGGCGGCTTCGGTGAAGTGCTGACCGATTTTGTCCGAGGTGTGAGCGTCCGAGCCGAGCACCGGCTTTACTCCGCCCGCCGCTTTGTACGCGCGTAAAAAGTCGGCGCGCGGTTGGCGGGGTGGCAGTGCGGCGTTGGTGTTTTCCTCTATCCGCAACCCGCGCGCCACGGCGGTCTTGATAATATCGTCCATAATATCTTTATACTCGGCATACTCCATCGGCGTATTTATATACCTTTCCAAAAAACCGATATGCCCGATAGTGTTAAACTCGTAATCGGCGTCCAGCGAGCTGTGTATTGCTTGCAAGTACGTAAGGTAGGGCGGCATACCCTTGGGTGCGGGTACGGGATGTTCCCAGTAATGCACGCTGTTAATCACGTATTCGAGCGGCAGGTCTTTGATAAGCTTTGCCGTTTCGCTTGCGTGCTTTTGTTCGAACCCGACTTCCAACCCTATATATATTGTAAGGTCGGGATTGTTGTCGCGCACGCGTTGCCACGCGTCGAAATACTTGTCGAAGTCTATTATATATCCGTCCCAGTGGCTCATATCCAAGTGGTCGGTTACTATAAAGCCGCGCAAGCCCGCTTCGCGCACTCTGTCCGCTATTATCTGCGGTTCGTCCGCGCCGCAACTGCGTGCGTCGGGGGAGAACGTACTGTGGATATGGCAGTCCATGCTTGTCAGGTCGGTTTTGTTGGATATCAGCTTCATATATTCATTATATCACCGCGATTAAACGTTGTCAATATCGCAAAAACACGCTATACGGGTATTAAAATGAGATATTTTGGTTTGAAGAAATGTAAAATTTGCTATTGACAAACTATGGCAAAAGTAGTATCATATAATGTATCAACTAAAAGTGTGCACTGACACATATAGTTGGGGGTAATGATGAGGAAAAGAATAGGGATATTGTTTATTGTCTTTGTTTTGGCATTGACAGCCGGATTTGCCGTGGCTTGTTCGGAAGTTAAGGCGCCCGACAATAAGGAAAAAACGTACACCGTAACGTACTATTACAACTACGACGGTGCGCCCAACAATGGGGTTTACCGCACGGACAGTGTGGATGCAAATACGGCGGCAAAAAAGCCGACAAATCCCACACGGGCGAATTATACGTTCACGGACTGGACGGTCGATGCGGCAGGAAATGTTTCGTACAACTTTTCCGCACTTGTCGCCGCGGACTTAAAGCTGTATGCGCAGTGGCAGGACAATAATATTGTATCGCCCACGCTTACGGAAATCGACGCGTCGGTAACCAAGCAGTACAAGGTGGGCGACACGTTCAACAAGAGCGATATAACGGTTACCGCCAAGTATTCGGATGGCTCCGAGCGCGCGGTTACCGATTTTACATACACTCCCAACCCCGACATGTCGACCGCAGGGCAAAAGACGATTACCGTTTCTTACGGCGGCAAGACCAAAGCGGTTAATTTTACCGTTGCTTCCGCCGCGCGTGCACTCGACTATATAAACATTGTGCCCCCTACCAAAAGGATATACACGGTAGGCGAGGAGCTTGACCTGACCGGCTTAACCGTAACCGCGGTATACACCGACGAAAGCGAGGAAAACTTAGAAATTGCCGATTGCGAAGTCACGGGCTACAACAAGGACGTGCTCGGCGATCAAACGGTTACCGTCACCTACGGCGGCAAGTTCAAAACGTTTGCCGTTACGGTAGCGTATCTCGAAAGAGTCCAAATCATAACATACCCCGACAAAACCGACTACGACGTCGGCGACAGACTGGATTTGACGGGCATAGTCGTAACGGCCGATTACGCCAACGACCAAACCATTATCCACACCGAATATTTGACCGAGGGCGACTTTGACGTATCGGGCTTTGACAGCTCCGAAGAAGGCGACCAAACCGTAACTATTTCGTATAAGAATTTTGAAGACAGCTTTATCGTTACCGTTACGCAGGCAGAACGCACGGTAAGCTTTGTCACGGGCGTTGTCGGCATGGAAAACCCTGCCGCGCAGACCGTGGATAAATACGCAAAAATCACGCGGCCCGAGGGCGATTTCGAGCGCGTCGGCTACACCTTTGACGGCTGGTTCAAGGACGGCGAAGACCAAGCGTACGACTTTGACTCCGAGGTGACCGAATACTTTACGCTCACCGCAAAATGGACGGCTATCGAGTATGCCATTAACTACGTTATAGAAAACGACGAGGACGGCAATCCCTACGCCACCGCGCCCGAAAAGGTAACGTACACCATAGAGGACGTCGTGGACTTGCTCGATCCTACCGACATCAAAGAGGGCTACACCTTTATCGGCTGGTACGACGAGGTGGGCGAGGATGAGGACGGCAACGCCGTTTACGACAACGCGCACAAGGTAACTGGTATCGAGCTCGGCTCGACGGGCGAAAAAACGTTCTATGCGCGTATAGCCGCTATCAAGACGTTTACGGTAACGTTCAATTACAACTACGACGAAACGCCTATAACCAAAACCGCCAACGTTCAAGAGGGAACGCTTGCCACGGCGCTTAATCCCGCGCCTACGCGCACCGGCTACAACTTTGACGGTTGGTTTACGGACGTAGACTGCACCGACACTTGGGACTTCGACGTCGATACGGTCACAGCGGACACCACGCTTTACGCCAAGTGGAACATTGCTGTGTACACCGTAATGTTCGACGCTGACAATGGCGAGGAAGAACATCAAACTCAGCAGGTGGAATACAACAAGCCGGCTACAAAGCCCGCCAACCCCGTCAAAGACTTGCATGGCTTTAACGGCTGGACGCTGTACGGCAGCACGTTCGACTTTAATACTCCCATCACGGGCGATATTACTCTTGTCGCAAGCTGGACGTATAACGTACAGCAGGGCACGTTTATGCGTGTTCGCGCTAACGACAACAGCCCTTGGGAAGATAAGTACGGCGACAAGATTAGCAGTCATAACGAGGACAGCGAGTGGAAAGTTGCGGAAATCAAGCTGCAAGTGGGTACGGAATTCCTAGTTGTCGAGCATGGCGACGGCTGGGATAATTGGTACAACGCTCAAGACGGCTTTACGCAATGGAACGCCAACGACGTTATTACCGTTGTCTACAACGACGGCAACTTTAAAGTTACCAAGATGGCAAGCGGTTACGCAAATCTTTCGTGGACGCTTTACATCAAAAAGGACGGCTGGGGCATAAGCCTTGTTCCCCGCAACGCCAACGAAAAACGCAGTCCCGCCGTTACGAACAACGTGGATTGGACGTTCAGCGAAGATAGGCCTAACGACAAGATATTTATTGCCGGTACGTTTACCGACGGCTTTAAGTATGAAAAAAGATGGTCTACCGAAAGCACTGCGATAAAAGTGCTTGAAAGCTGGGGTACTTACACCTTCCGTCGTGTCTATCTCAAAAAGAACGATGCGTTCAAGATTGTCAATAACGGCAACTGGCTGAGCGGCAACTTTGAAGCGCTCGATCAAGAGTTCTGGATCCACGGCGATTATTCCGAGGACATAGCGCTCACGTCTATCAACAACGGTTGGTACGACATCGTTTACAATACCTACGACAGCACGCTTCGTATAAAGAAGTATACGGAAGCTACTTTAACTGGTCTTGAAGTCGAGCTTAGAAATCCCGATAAGATTTTTAAAGTTGGCGATACCGTTGTCAAGAACGACTTGAACGTCAGAACTGTAAACTCGGACGGCGTAAGGGCGCTCATTTCGGGGTATACGATTAACGCTCCCGACATGTCCACACCGGGCGAAAAGTGGTTCTCCGTCAGCTACAGCGGCTTGGAAGGCTGGGTAAAGATTGACGTAAGGAATTCCAAAACGGGCTCGTATCTGTACATTCTTACAGATATCGCCGCCGATAAGTGGGAGGAGAAGTACACCGCCGTTTGGCAGGACGGTGACTACGGCGCCGAGTGGAAGGTTACCGGAGTCAAGCTGCAAGTAGGTACTAAATTCCTTGTCGTAGACTACAAGCAAGACGGTACCGATTGGTATCATTCCAGCAGCGAATACTTCGCTCACAACTACGATAATATTATAACTATCGTCGGCAACGGCGACAATTATGAAGTGACGCGGATTGACAGCGCGTACTTAAACGTGTCTTGGACGATGACCATTAAGCTGGATGGCACTTACGTCTATTTGGAGCTTCCGCAAAACGGCGTCGAAAACCGTACTCCCGATGGCAACGGCAAATTGACGTTCGGCGACGGCGTAGGCGACAAGATTTACATTGCCGGTAACTTTACCGACGACTTTAAGTACCACGTAGACTGGTCTACCGAAAGCACCAAAATGACGGTACTCGGCAGCGACGGAATTTACGTATTCCGCGGCGTGTACCTCAAACAGGGCGACAGGTTCAAGATTGTAAATAACGGTTCTTGGCTGGGCGGCAGCTTTACCGCGGTAGGCACGCAGTTTGATATCGGCGACGGCGACAACATTATGCTTTTCGCGCTGACTACCGGCAAATACGATCTTGTTTACGATTCCGTAAATAATAAGCTTACTATCAAAGCGTACGCGGCGATTACTCTTAGCGGTATCGAAATCACACCGCCCGCAAGAACGGAATACACGGTAGGCGACAATCTCGATACCGCGGGCTTGACCGTAAAAGCGGTATACACCAACGGCTACAAATCGGACGTTGCGCTTTCCGCTTGCTCGATAACCGGCTACAACAAGGCTCAGACTGGTACGCAAACGGTAACGGTCACATACCAAGGCAAGACCAAAACGTTTAGCGTAACGGTAAACGAACCGCAATCCAGCTATACCGTCACGTTCGACAGCAAGGGCGGCAGCGCGGTCGAGGCGCAGGAAGTCGATTACAACGGCACTGTTACCCAACCCGCCGATCCTACAAAGTACGGATATATATTCGACGGCTGGTTCAAGGACGAAAATTACACCGCAGCGTGGAACTTCGATTCCGATAAGATTACGAGCACCACCACCATTTACGCCAAGTGGACGGAGGACGAAAGCGTAGGTTATTACCTGCATATTCTTACCCAAACCAATCCCGAAACGTGGGAGGACGTGGACGCCGCGATAAATCCCGAAAACAGCGGCGAGGTAATAGTAGACGGCGTACACCTGGCTGTGGGCGTCAAATTCCTCGCATACAAGGGCGGCGATTGGTATCACGCAAGCGCGGACGGCTTTACTCAATACGGCGGCTGTGACGATATTATCACCATAGGCGTCGACGGCGATAACTATATAGTAACGGCTATCAACCCCGCATACGCAGACGCGGTGTGGAAGCTGTATATCAAAAAGGAAGGGTACGCCAACTCCATAAGCATCGAGCTTTCCAAGAACGCGGACGAAAGCCGCGCGACGGACGGCGAGGGCACGTTGACGTTCGGCGCAAGACCTGACGACAAGATATTCATTGCTGGTAACTTTACCGGCGGCTTCTTGTATCACCAAGACTGGTCTACCGAAAGCGAGGCTGTAACCGTACTTAACAATAACGGCGTTTACACCTTCCGCGGCGTATATCTGAAAAAGAACGACGCGTTCAAGATTGTGGATAACGGCACTTGGAAGGGCGGCAACTTTGTCGCAGTCGGCACCCAGCTCAATCTTAACAGTGACCGCAACATTACGCTCGCGGCGCTCACCGACGGCTTGTACGATATCGTTTACGATTCGGTAGGCGGCAAGCTGACTATCAAGGCTTACGTGCCCGCGGAAATCGCGGCCATTGCTGTCAAGACCGAACCCACCAAAACGAATTACTTCAAGGGCGAGGACTTCGACGCCGAGGGCTTGGTTGTAACGGCCACCGATACCGAAGGCTTGACCAAGACGATTACCGATTACACGCTCAGCGGCAACAATACCGACACGCTCGGCACCGTAACCGTTACGGTAACCTACGGCACACTTACGGCTACGTTCGACATCGAAGTATCGATGATTAACGTAACGTTTATGGACGGCGAAACCGAATTGTCGGCTCTTGCCGCAACGGCCGAATATAACCAAAAGATAACCGCGCCCGAAGAGCCTACCAAAGAAGGCTATACCTTCGACGGCTGGTTTAAGGACGTCGCTTGCACCGATGCGTGGAAC
>CAMWMF010000019.1 GCA_947175335.1 uncultured Clostridia bacterium | reverse complement strand
ACTCGAAGTCGGTCACGCCAACCCGCAAGGGAAGCGTCCGCCTAAGGTAAAACCAGTGACTGGGGTTAAGTCGTAACAAGGTAGCCCTACGAGAACGTGGGGCTGGATCACCTCCTTTAAGGAACCTGCAATTAGAGCAGGTACCAAAAATTTTATGTTCTCAACCGATTTAATTCGCTAATCTTTCACACTGTTATGTTTGATTAAAGACCTTGCTTTTTATAAAGCGAGGTTTTTTGTTTTGTGCAAAAGTTTGTCGTTGCAGTTTTTACATTAATCTTGTAAAAACTGCTTGGATAGCGCATTGATATTATTATGTAAATACTGTAATATGTAGATATATAATCGTAGCTTGGGAGTATTTGATTTTAATGAATTATTATGTAGTGTTTGGTGCGCCGTTTCTGCTATTATTACTACCTCTTTCCGCCATGTTTGGTAGCTATATCGGACACTTAAATCACGCGTTATGGAAAAGCGGTTCCGAACAACCTAAAATAGAATTGAAAGGGCTGTGGCGCGTTCTTATTCCTATGATCGGGCATAGAGATTGGGCGATTTATGAAAACAAAAAAACGGTGTATAAAATAACGTTTAAGCTCATGCTGGCGTTTTATATTATCACGGCTATTATTATTTTACTTGTAATAGCGGGATTTATTATAGTCGCTTATTTCGATTATTTAGGCTTATTGTTCACAATCTTGTGTGGAACAATTTGCGGCGTTTCGTATTTACTACTATTTTTCATTATTTATTCTCTATTATAGTGGTATGGCGTGCAAAAAATAAGTAAACGCAAAAATTGACATATGGTGTTGTGTATGGTACAATTACTTTACAAGCTGTATGCGTTTAGGAGCGGCTATCGAGTGAATTTTCTTTTTTTAAATCTTTGGTTTATAGTTTTTGCGGTATGCGCAATCGGCGGCGGCGGTATTGATTTTTCCGGCGTGTATAAACGTCCCATATTGGTATTCATTTTAGCTATTTTAATTGGACTGTTTGAGGCGGCATTATGCGTCGGTAGTTGGGCATTGTTCTATAAGTTGGGTAATTCTAATCAAATGTCGATATTGTATGCAATTTGTGTTTGGTTGGGGTATCTGGCGCTCGGCACCATAATTGAGTTATCCGTAGGGGCAATAATAAATAAGAATAGGTTACTATTAAAACTAACTAAAAATAGTTACATCGAAATGCGTATTGGTTTTGATATTGCTAAATATGTAAGCGGGGATATATTTGTAAAATACTTTTTCGGTAATAAAGAAGCTTTCTCTCGAAGCACGCAATTAAAATATATCGTTGATTTGATGACGACAATGGTCAATGGTCTAATTGAAAAAGATAAAATGTTCGAATACGTTGACGATAATATAGTAGCGGACCATATACGATTTTTAAATGGGGAAGCAGACCGTAATACTACAAACGCAAAGGCATTTATAGATTTCAGTAAGGATGATGGCTACGTCGCATTTATGTATTGGAATAGTAATGGCAGCTTTGTGGAAATTGCAAAAGTTGATGATAAAAATATTGTGTGGGATGACAAGATTAACGTCGGTTTGAATAAGCTAAAAGAATGGAAATATAAATTAGGCAAATTGTTCCAAAAAATCGGCAGAAAACTGCAATAAGGAATAATTGTATGAATAAACAAAAATTCGACGATAAGTGTAAGGCTTTGTATGCGCACGAAGACGATATGCTTGCTCAAATGCAAGAATATATCAAGCCCTACAATGAAGAATTGAATAAAATCGGGCTTAAAGCTGAGTGCCGTTTGTTATGGCTTTATCCGGATGAGGTAGATGAGGATAAGATGCTCTTGACTTCAAGAAGGGAAATATATCGTAAAAGACCGTACGCTTGTGAAATGTATATTGGTATAGGCTCAATTGATTTTGATTTCGACAATGATGAAGAAGATGACAATGGCATTACCATAAGTGAAATATTTTCTGCGTACAGCTTAACGATTTGGCGCGGATGGGCGTTTACAAAATGCGACTGTAAGCTTTTGCGTAAAGAGTTTGATAAAATTTATCCTGATGTAAAAAATTTCGGAATCGAATATGTAAAGAAAAAATATAAGTTTCGCACATATTGATTGGCGCTTAATAGAATTTACAGAAACGAAAAAATCCATGTTGCATAACATAACGTGGATTTTTCGTATTCGCTTTTGCAGCGATTGGCTTTTTGTAAAGCATTCCTTTCGGCGTAAAAAAGTTATTTGCTTTACACTATTATGTTGTGCATATTTCAGAGGGTTATGCGTGAGTTTTTAAAAAAATTTTAGGTTTTCCCGCAACGAAAAAATCCCACAATGCCGTAACATTGGAGGAATTTTCCGTTTCGCTTGTCGTAGTCAATATTTACGACATTCTACGAACCGTCTGTAAGGCATTGTGGGGTAGGAGGTTCTATCGGCATTTAGTTTCGATATACCTATCGTAAACCCGCGTGACTGCCTTACAACTTTATATTGTGCCGATTATGCCGGTATTATGCATGACAATTACAAATTTTTTAAAAACGGATGAGATCCTTCGTTTCACTCAGGATGACAAAATAGTGATGGGTTGGTCGCGCGTTCAGCTACTCTTTTTTTGTCATTCTGAACAAGCGCGATAGCGCGCCGTGAAGAATCTCAACCTTAATGCGGCGTAGCCGCTTAATTCTGCATTTGGTAAAATGCTTGACATATACATACTTATACGATATACTAAAACAAGTGTTTTAAAACGATTGTTTTATATAAGGAGATATTATGCCGCCTAAATCGAAGTTTACAAAAGAGAAGATAGTTCATACTGCGCTTACCGAGGTGGAGAAAAACGGGTTCGATAATCTTACCGCGCGTACGCTCGGAGCTGCGCTCGGCAGCTCGCCGCGCCCGATATTTACGGTGTTTAGTAGTATGGACGAGGTTTGCGCCGCGGTCGTTGACAGCGCAAACGCATTGTACAACGAGTACGTTGCCGAGGGATTAAAAGACGATGTTCCGTTTCGCGGCGTAGGTGAGGCATACCTTAGGTTTGCGCACGAACATCCCAAGCTGTTTATGCTGCTGTTTATGCGCGAGCAAGCCGAAGGGCTTGACGAGCGCGGGGTGCTTGACGCAATCGACCAAAACGCCGAAAAGATTTTGCAATCGGTTATAGATAGCTACGGACTGGAACGCAAACAAGCCGAGCGGCTGTATATGCATCTTTGGGTGTATACGCACGGCATTGCCGCCGCAGTTGTGACAGGCGTGTGCAGGTTTACCGACGAGCGCGCTATGCTCAAAGATGAGTGTATCGCTATGATAAAACATATCAAGCAAAGCGAGGGTTGATTATGCTTACTGCAACCGATTTACACAAGGAATTTAACGGCGGCGCTGTCAAGGCGTTGCGTGGCGTGTCGCTTACTATTAAGCAAGGCAGTTTTGTCGCAATTATCGGCGCGTCCGGTTCGGGCAAGTCCACGCTTATGAACGTGCTGTCGGGCTTGGAGCGCGCTGACAGCGGCACCGTTGTCGCGTGCGGTCAAGATCTATCCGCAATGAATGACAAACAGCTTACCGAATTCCGCCGCGAATACGTTGGGTTTGTCTTTCAGCAATACTATATTTTGCCGCATTTGAATGTGGAAAAGAACGTGCGTTTAGGCGCCGACCTCGCAGGCAATAAGGATTACTTACGCGAAATCGAAGCGGTGGGACTTGCCGATAAAATTAAAGCTATGCCGAGCGCATTGTCGGGCGGAGAACAGCAACGCGTGTGCATAGCGCGTGCGCTTGCCAAAAAGCCGCAGATACTGTTTTTGGACGAGCCGACGGGCGCGCTGGACGAAAGTACGGGGCGAAACGTTTTGGACTATATCGCCAAGCTGAAGGCCGAACGCGGTTTTACTATGGTCATGGTCACGCACAACCGCAATATAGCGGATATGGCTGACTCTGTTGTGGAAATGAACAGCGGCAAGATTATCGGCGTAACCGATAACCCTTCGCCCAAGTCTGCGTACGAAATAGGGTGGTGATATGGTAATCGGAATAAAGGACGGCGTAAAGCTTTTCGGCATATCGGTGGTATGCTTTTGCGCGGTGTTTGTATGCACTTTCTTTTTGAATTACTATATAGACGCGCAGGCGATAGACGGTGCGGTAAGCGGCGAGCTTAGAGTTCTGTACGACGCCAATATGACTTCGGCAAAATTTACATGCGCCATTACGGGCGGAGTGTTGTGTCTTATTGCGGTTGTTATGACGGTGTTCTATATTAAGCTGTTTATCGACGGCAACGCCAAACGGTTCGGAATACTCAAAGCAATGGGGTATTCGGACAACAAAATCGCGCTGAGCTTTTGGGTGTTCGGTCTTAGTACGCTTATAGGTGCGGCGGCGGGCTACGGCGCGGGGCATGCGATAATGCCGATCATTTACCGCGAAATGACGATTGACGGTATGCCCGCAATAGCGATCAACTATCATGCGGAATTGCTTGCCGCGCTTGTGGTTGCGCCGACGATAACGTTTTCCGCGTTTGCGTGTTTGTACGCCAAGCTGTCGCTGCGGCGCAACATAGTGTCAATGATTAAGGGTGGCAAAGCTACCGCAAAGTCAAAGCGCAGACCGTCAGATAAACAGCATTCCTTTTTGGCGGAAATGTGTTTGTCCACGCTGGCGGGTAAAAAGTCGGTCGTGTTCTTTGTGGCGTTTGCGTGCTTTTGTTATTCGGCAATGCTTCAAATGGGGCTTACAATGAGCGATTTAAGCAGCGTAATTATGGGTGTGATGATTTTGGTTATCGGCGTTATTTTGGGCGTTACAGCGCTGTTTATGGCTATTACAACGGCAATTAACGCAAACAAAAGCAGTATAGCCGTTATGAAGGCGTTCGGTTATTCGGCTAAAGAGCGCTCTTTATCCGTGCTTTTGGGGTACGTGCCGTTTGCGCTTTTGGGTTTTGCTATCGGCACGGTCTACCAACATGTATTGATGACCGTTATGGTCAACGTAGTTTTTGCCGACGTAAAAACCGTTGCCACGTACAGCTTCGGCGTCGGATACTTTTTTATAACGCTCGGAACTTTTATCGCGCTGTATGCTTGCGCAATGACTGTGTATGCCGTGCGCATAAACAGAGTGCCGATAAAAGAAATTATGTCAAACGAGTAGTCATATTGACAAATGCAGTTGTGTGCGGTATAATACTATTATGAAATTTGAACGGCAAAAGCGCAACGGATATATTATGCCCAAGCGGTACACGCGCATGTACATGGCTGACGGTCGTCGCGCACCGCAGGTAAAGCGACCTATCGGTAGGGCGGTGTTTATTCTTGCCGCAGTTGCGTGCGGATTGCTTATGCCGTTATTGCTGATGAACGATCTGCGTACCGACCCGCAAATAGCCGAGTGGTGGACTACGCACATCGAAGCCGGGTGGGAGCGCGTTATGGGCACGCTCACTTCGTGGCTGCCGTTTTCGGTAATGGAGTTCTTTATCGTTTGCCTTATCGGGCTGGGTATTTTCTTTTACGTGCGGCTTATTATCAACCTCGGAAGAGCGCGGTTCAAGCGTATACTTACAGGCGCGCTGTCTATATGCGTGGGTGTAATTTACATGCTTAACCTGTACATGGTGAGCATGGCGTTTGCGTATTACCGCGCGGAAATGCCTATTCCGCAGTCGCAAACCAAATACGACGCGGAGAGCGTAAAGCCTGTAATCGAGTACTTTTTGTCCGACTATAACAAGCTGTCCGAAACGCTGCCGCGCGACAAAAACGGTTGCGTGGAATGCCCGTACACATTTCCCGAGCTTGCGGAGCGGATAAAGGTGGAGTACGCCAAGCTGACCGATCCGTATTTTAATCAATATACGCCGACAGCCAAGCCGATAGTAAACAGCTGGTTTATGTCGCAAATGCTTATAACGGGCATGACATTTTTGCCGACGGGCGAGGCCAACGTCAACAACGCCGCACCGCCGACAACGCGTACAATTACGCTTGCGCACGAGCTGGCGCACGCCAAGGGCGTGTTCCGAGAGGGCGACGCCAATCTGCTGGCGCGGTACGTATTGATATCGTCGGACGACGATTATTTGCGGTACTGCGGATATTATTACGCGTTTGATAATCTTTTGGAGGCGTTTATCCTTACCGAGGATATGCAGTCCTACCGTTCATTTTCGGCGCGAATAAGCGGTAAAGTGCGCACCGAGCGGTGGTATGCCAGCGACTACTGGAATTCGCAGTGGGATTTGATAGGGCAGATAGCCGAGTTTTTCAACAACTGGTATTTGGAGTCCAACGGCGCGACCAACGGAACAGGCAGTTATGAAAACGGCAATCAAAGCACGGTGGTAACGCCCAGCGATCCCATAACCGGCGAACCTGTGCGCGACCCGGTAACGCAAAAGCCGGTGCGCATAATCCATTATTCTCAAGTGCAAAAAATGTTTTTTGCCGTTTACGAGCAACGAACGGAAGGATAAAATAAAAAACCGCAAGACGTACTTGTTTTGCGGTTTTTTGTTTTGGTAATATTTTATGCTGTTGCTTTGTTGCGCCGCTTGATGGGCGGTAGCAATTTCAGCCGATTCAATAGCGGTATCATTGCAAGCGCGATTGCGATATTGATAACGGCGACAACCGGCTGCATTATGCGGTAGGCGATAAAGTATTGCCATACGTTAATAACCTTGTAATACGAATACGAATAATAAATGGCGAGCGTGTTTATTCCGCAGGTGCATATTACGGTACAAATAGCGCCCGCGATAATAAACTTGGCTACATAGCTCTTTATGGGTATTCTAAACGCAAGCGCGGCTATCACGCCGTACACGGTATTGCCCAGTATCAAAAATGGATTTATCGCGCCTGTGGGGAATATGATCGCGCCCAAAACGTCGGAAGCAAAGCACACCGCGCCGCCGCCGAAAACGCCGAGCGTAGCGCCTGCAATCAGCCATACAACGTATATCAGCGTGATTTTAAAGCTGTCGGTAAGAGTCAAAAACTGGCCGATAAATTTCATTACCACGGCCAGCGCGGTAAACATTGCCGCGTACGTCAACCATTTTGTAGTTCCGAATTCTAATTTTTGCGTTCGGACCTTACGTGTATGCGTTTTATCGTCCGGAGTCGCAATTTCCTGTTGATTGTTCATCAATGTCGGGCTTCTCCTTGGTATTAATGTTAAGCTTATTATAGCATGTGCATTTTTTTAAGTAAAGCGAATTAAGACGCGGTTTTGCGTTTGTTTTTGCGAAACAGCGGTAGGTGTTTCTTGCGTTTTTTGCTAACCGTCATTTCAAAGTCTACCGCGCCGAATATGACGGCTGCGAGCGTCGAAAAGCACACGCCGCCAATGCCCGCCACTATTATGGGCAGCACCGTTCCCGGGATTATCGAGTGCACGTATTTCGTGAACAGCCATGCGGGATACGCGGCGGCAAGGCAAATAAAAAGAGGTTTAAAGAATTTCAGTTTAAAGCCGGTGCGGCGCTTAATGTCTATAACGTCCAGCACCGACGACAAAATCAAACTAAGCCCGAACGCAAGTATAAATACGTCCATATCGAAGCGGGAGTAGAACGCAAAGCAAATAACGTACATCGTTACCGCGCCGATAAGGTAGTTTATAAGCGACTTCTTTTCCAAATCGAGGGAGTTGAGCATTGACGATGCAATGTTCTCGAACGCAAGCGGCAGTAGCAGCCACGCCGATTTTTTTAAGAATATGCCGGCGTCGGTATTGTTGTAAATAAAGATGCCTAACGGTTCGCCGAGCGCCATATAGGCGGGCAACACTATCGCCGCGATTATTACCGAAAACGACAGCGCGTTCTCTATTTGGCGGCACATGCTCTTTTTGTCGCCCAAGGCGTATGATTCGGACAGGGTAGGAATCATGACAAACGCCAGCGAGCCTACAACCGTTATGGGCAAATACAGCAGCGGTAACGCCATTCCCACGCACGACCCGAATACGTACATAGACTGTTCGGAATTAAGTCCGCTCGACATAAGCAAAAACGGCATAGCGATTGCTATAATGTAGTTGTTTATGCTGGAAGTGGTGCGCGACAGCGTGATGGGCACGGACGTTGCTATAAGCGGCTTAAAATGCGTTTTCGGGCTTTTAAGCTTGCGTTTGCCGCAAAAGTAGAACAACGCGACGGCAACCGCCGACACTGCGCAAGCCACCGTCATAGACGCGGCGACGGCCGTCGTTTTGTCGGAGAACAGCGAAAACAGAACAACGCAGCCGATTATGCGCGCGACTTGTTCTATCAGCTCGACGGCGCTGACCGACATAAAGCGTTTTTCGCCCCACAGCACGCCGCGTAACGCCGAGTACACGCCAGAAAATACCAGTGCGGGCAGCATTACTATAACTAGCGTCATAGACTGCCGTTCGGCAAACAGCGAGCCGATGGGTTTTTGGAAGGTCACTACCAAAAGGCAAACTATAAGCGCCGTGGCAAGCTCGAATATAAGCGCCGCCGAACATACTCCGCCGCTTTGCTCCTTGTTTGTAGCCGTCTGCTTGGACACAACGAGCGGTATGCCGGAGGTGAGCAGCGTTATCAGCACAAAAAAGAATGACAGCGCGACCGAATAAATACCCATTCCTACCGCGCCTATCTCGCGCGACAGATAGATTTTGAACAAAAAGCCGAGCGTGCGTTCCGCAAAGGTGAATGCCGTCATCGTCATTACTGCTTTGGTCATGGAATTCATCGGTATATCTTATGTTTTACGTGCGCGTAAAATGATAACAAATAGTGAGCGGGCAATTTTTCGCTTTTCCTTGCTTTTGTTACAATTTAATGATATAATATATTTGTGGGAACAGTGCAAAAAATCGGAACGAATATTTTACGCATAGCGCTGACGGCGGCGGTGACGCTTTTTGCGGCGCTTTTATTCGGCTGTTCCGAAAAAGATGTTAACATGGTTTTGCTGCGCACCGAGCTTTCGCTGAGTGTGGGCGAGAGCCGAAGCTTGTTGCCTTACATTAATTTTTCGCCCGCGACAAGCGGCGGAACGGTTACTCTTAACACCGATTCGGATTGCGTTTCGATAGACGGCACTACGGTAGTTGCCGTCAAGGCAGGCGCGGCAGAGGTGACCATTTCCGCGTACGGCAAAACGGCGGTGATGAGAATAAACGTAAACTACCGCGCCGTGACGGACTTTACGGTCGCTACGGAAAACAGCATACAAACGGCAAGCGACGGCGAGTTTAAGACTGTTGTTTTGTCGGCGAAATTCGAGGGCGCTGTCGCCCCGCAAACGGCTGCACGGTGGCGGGTAAGCGACGGCACGGAATATACAGGCAACCGTTTTGAGTACACGCCAAACGGTTACGGTGTGTATACCGTAACGGCTACCGTCGGCAATATTGCAAAAAGCTGCAAAATAAAGGTGTATAGACCGACCGAGGTGACGGTGCGGCATGCTAGTTTGGATGGCGTTACGGCGTACTCGACCGTCACGTTTACCGCACGCGAGATGGTGAACTCGCTCAATCCGCGCTCGGTATACGAGTGGCGTGTGGATGACGAACCTATGGGTAATACCGCCATGTTCGATTTTATTCCGACGTCCGGGCGACATAATATTGCCTTGTATGTAAACGGCGCACAAAAGCAAATAGACGGTAAAAACGAGTTAACGCTAGACGTGGCAAGCGATACCTATGCCGACTGCAAAGTAGAGTTTGACGACGAACAAGGGGTATACGTTCGTTACGCTAACGGTCGTAAGGTTATGTATATTTGCATTATCGACCCCGACGGCAAGCGAAGCACATTCGACGTTACCGACGCTCAGTATTCGCATTTATTTACCGACGGTAGGTTTAGAGCGACTGAGTATATTACGTTGTGTGCGCCCGACCCCAAAGCTTACACTATAATCATAGGAATGGACGGCGATAAGTGCGAGTTTGATTTTGTTCAGCTCGATGCGGACGCCCAAGAATATCTCGATAACAAGGTGTTTTGCCGCAATTCGTTTATTTCGAGCGAAGGCGAGGCAGAGCAATACGTGCGCGAGCTGTTTGCAACAGGGGCTCAAAACGCGCGGTGCTATGTTGCGACTGATGTGGAACGCACCATGCAGATAATTACAGCGCAGGCGCAAAGGCTGGGACTTAACGCTACGGCGGATGCCTGCGGCAACGTTATTTCACTGAATTTCGCGCAGTACTCCAACCGACCCGAAAGGTATGAAACTGCGTCAAAAAGCACGTCATACGCCGAGCTTCCGCACATAGAATATAACGTCGAAAACCGACGTACCAACGACTACGTTTTTGCGTCCGACAGGGCGGCGGGAAGTATATCGGTGTCCGGCAGCGAGCAGCTGCTTATAGCGATATCAAACGGACTGAAACCGACTACGCAAAGCGGCGACGTTGCGCATACCGTTTACCGCTCGGCCAAAACAGCTCTGTTGCGCATAATCGGCAAAGACTACTCGCAAGAGAAAAAGATTCATACTATATACGACTGGTTGCAGTGGTTTACCGTAAATTCGTCCGTCGCAAGCAATTCTTCCGGCAGGTTTTTGGAGGGCGTATTTGCAAGCGAATCTACCGGGTCGGGGTATGCGGTAAACAGCGAGGGCGCCGCCAAGGCGTTTGCGCTGCTTTGCGGTATAGAAGGCATAGAGTGCGTTATCTGTTACGGCGAAGGGTACGGATATTACAATAAAGTCAAGCTTAGCGGATTATGGTACAACGTGGACGTATTCGGCGGCAAGACGATGATCGAGGGGACGACAGGTTCAACCGGTAATGTTTGGTTTACGTCGCACCGCGGCTTACTTATAACGGACGACGATATGGAACGGCTTGGCTGCAATGTAAACGACGGCTACGAGGCGTTTGATACGGTGAATTCCAGGTATATGCAAAAGTACGACTATGACGGCGTGTATATGGATAACTATATAGACAAAACGGAAGCTGAGTATGAGTTTGTCCGTGCGGTAGTATTTAATGCGTTTAATGCCGTAACGGTAGGCAACACGCGCATACCGTTTGTGGGCGGCGAGGTAATCATTTACAACAACACGTACGGCGTGGAGCTTGCTTGCGCCGTCGACATGACGGAAGCGGAAGTGATAGAAATATCCGGGTTTGTAAACAGAGCGATAGACGAATATGCAAGCGAAGTGCTTAAAGCGACGTTTGCCAGCAGGCGCACTATAATTGCGGACGGCGTTATTTGCGCGATAGCCGTATCGCCGAGAGCGGTACAATCGGAGGGATAATGCAAATGGTTGGTGCAAAAAGAATTTCGGGACATATACGTGCGGCTGTTGCCGTAATGCTTGTAACGGTAGTTGCGGCAATGATGCTCGGCTGCTCGTTTATGAACGAGTTATTCAAGCCGGACGTCATCAAGTTTACGCAACGCGAGCTCGGACTTAGTGTGGGCGAAGCGTACGATATTACAAGCATTCTCGAAACAAACACGACCGTGTATCGGTTAAAGACGTCGGACGAAGCGGTTGTCGCTGTGGAAAAAGGCAGCAATACCGTAATAAAAGCGGAAACCGAGGGCGAAGCGCGTATAACTGCGTATACAAGCTCGGCAAGCGCAAGCATATTAGTCACCGTCTCCGAAAAGCAGGAGGATTCGCTTAGCATAACGGCAAGCGGCGAGCTTGTGCAAACGCTCGGCAATACTTCCGAGGTGTCGTTTACGCCGACGGCAAAAGGCGAGCCGAGCAAAAGTGAGAGCGTGTATTGGTACGTAAACGATAGGCTTAACCAAATGCTGGCCTTATCGACCGACTTCAAATTTACGCCGAGCGAGGCAGGCGAGTATACCGTTTTGGCTAAGTGCGGTAGCTTTGCTTCCAATGCAATAACGGTACGAGTGTACAACGTTGTCACCGCCGAAGTGAATGTAAGCGGCGAGCTTGAACAAAGCGAACCGTTTGACAATTTGGTTTTTTCGGTGGACGTAAGCGGTGCGGACGAAAATTATTTTCAGTTTTTCGAGGACGACAAAGCGCTGTACGAGGGCACCGACAGCTCGTACACGTATACGCCGACGGCGGGGCGGCACACGCTTACAGTCAAGGTAAACGGTCAAATCGAATATTCGGAGCAAGCTTTATTCCGCGGCGCAATGTTGCCCACGGTAAGCGGGCTTAAGTTTGACAATCTGTACCCGCATGCTTATCTCGTGTACGACGAAGCGTTAGACAACAATGTAAAGGTGGAAATAACGCACCCGCAGGGCGGCGCGGTGGAATATTCGCAAAACGATACGCAATATGCTGCGTATTTCGACGAAAACGGCTTCGACGTCGGACCGTTTATCGATTTGTGCGCTACCGGCGCTAATCTGCAAGAATATAAATTTCGCGTAAAATCTTTGGGCGACGGCGACGTTATAACCGAAAGCGAGTATACCGATTTTGTATCGTTCACGCAGTTGCCGGCAACTGCCAAGCAGTATGTGACCAACGTTTTGCCGTGCGGCGATCTTTACGTAACATCGGATATCGAGTACGCGCGTATCGCCGAGTATTATATATATTTCAGAAAGAAAGAAGCAAATACAAAAGTGTCGTTCGATTGCTATATCGGCTATAACAGATCGGGCAGCGCAAAGGATTTGTGGGATAACGCCTTCCCGATAGCCGCTACCAGCGGAAGCTATTCGGCTATAAGAGTAAGCGATTCGGGCGGCGTAATGCATACAGAGTTTACCGTCAGCACGGTAAACAATCCGTCGACGCAAACCGACGGGTCGGCAAAGCGGTCGGCACAGCTTCACGCAATATTGCCGCATATCAACATGGACGCGGCTAAAAACCGTCCGTCAAACCATGAGTTTGCAATAGACAAAATTAAGGAGCGCACGGCGGAGGTAACGTATTCCGACGAATTGTATTTGGCGGCGCAAAACGGGGTGAGACCGATACCCAAGGCGGGCTCGACGGCGCAAGTCGTTTACGAGCAAGCGCGAAGCGTGCTGCGCAGTATTTGTACCGTCGATATGACCGACGTGCAAAAGGCGCATGCCATTTATGACTGGATAATGTGGCACGTAACGTACGATACGCCGGCAACCTTGATTATGAGCGGTAGCGAAAGCTATTCGGCGTACTATTTGGAAGGAGTGTTCGGTGACGGAAAAACCGAAATCGGCGGCGTTGTGTACAATGCTAACTCGGTGTGCGACGGCATGAGCAAGGCGTACTCGCTAATGTGCAATATAGAGGGCATACCGTGCGTGCGCGTCGTGGGCAGAGCGGATGCGGATAAGGATATCAACAGTGCGGGCGGACACGCGTGGAACAAGGTATACGTCAACGGTGCGTGGTATACGGTGGACTGCACTTGGGGCGATTCGCACGTGACGCTAAATCTTGACGGCGTTGAAGATAGGTACGAGCTGGGGATGCACAGCTATCTGTTCTTGACGGACGCGCAAACTTTTTCCACGCACTTCGAGCCGTATAGGTATGAGGAAAAGACAACGTTGCGCTACGCGCCGCAAACGGCAAAATCGCCAGTAAACGTGTTTGCCGATATGACGGTAAACGGCGTGGCGATAAATTGTTATATAGCCAAAAACGAAGACCAAACCAACAGACTGAGCGAGATTGCTACTAATTTTGCAAAAGCGTACCAAAAAAACAAAACGATATCCGTGCCGCTATGTGGGGAGTATACCGTTGGCTATCAAGCGATAGAGGTTTGTGCCGAGGGCGGCTTTACGGTTTCCGACCGTGATAGGGGAAACACAGTTGCGACGGCTGTAAAAGCCGTTAGCCGCTCTGCTACGGTGCGGACGCTGACTCTTGAAAATTCGATTTTGATATTAATAAAAGATTAATGCGCCCGAACTATCGAGCGCATCAGATAAATAACCGTATCGTATAGGAAAAATATTACAGCAACGAAAACTTTTTAAAGAAGTCCTGTTGCGGTGCGCGCCATGCAAGCTCGTCGTGTACCGCCGTGTTCGTCATGGTAAGGTCGAGGTTTACCACGCCGTGCTTTCTAAGCTCGTCGGTAAGGATGTAGCAGTCGGTCACAAATGCTTGCTGCTCTATTTTCATCAACTCGGGATTGTCGGTAGTTATTTCGTTGCCGCCCGTGTAAACCTTGTAATAGGCGTCGGCGTCGAACGACGCGTTTTTGAAAAACTCGGTAAAAGCATTTGGACTTACAAACAGCGGTGTGGAGAACATTCCGTACGCCTTGACGCGCGGGTTTTTCCGAGCCGCAAAGTACAGCGTGGCAAGTCCGCCGAAGGACGAGCCGAGCATGCCGTAAAGCTTAAACCCGAACCGCTTGTCGAGGTAGGGAATAATAATTTCCTCTAAGTACGCCATGTATTCGTCCGCTTTGCCGCCGACCTGCTTTATGCCGTACTTTTCGGCGTTCTCGACGGGGAATGGCACGTAATCGAACTCGCGGGTGATGGTGCTGTCTATGCCGATGATTGCGGTGTTTTTTATGTTTTCCGCTTTAAGTGCGTCTAGCGCTCGCCAGCTCTTTTTGTACGAGGCGTCCTCGTCGTAGAACGCGTTTTGCCCGTCGTGCATTATTATTGCGCGGTCGGCCTTTTTGGGCGCACATATGCGCACCGTACGCGCAAATCCTCCCTTTGATAAAACAGCTATCTCGTACTTGCGTTTCATTTTTACCACCTAATCGAATTTATGATGATTATACAATAAAGCAAATTAAAAGTCAATATATACATAATAAGCTTGATTTTATTATTTATATATGCTAAACTCTTATCACCAACAAATACGGATATTAATATGAAAATCAATCTTGACGAAAAAAGCGCCAAATTTATCAGCTCGCTTGGCGACAACGTTTACGTTGTGGGCGGGTATGTTCGCAACAGTTTGTGCGGGTACAAATGTACGGATATAGATATAGCCGGACCTATGCCCGCGCTAGCTTTGTCGTTGCCGCCGCGCACTACGATGACAATGGTCAATCACCGTATGGGCACGGCGCAAATAATATACGACGGAGTTAAGTACGAATACACGCCGTTTAGAGTGGAGGAGTACGGCGAGGGCGGCGAACACACGCCTATTCGCGTCAGCTTTACCACCGATCTTTACGCGGACGCGTCGCGGCGGGACTTTTGCTGTAACGCGATTTATTACGACGTCAAGCGCGACGAGATAATCGACCCGCTTGGCGGCGTGCGCGACGTCGAAATGAAGGTTTTGCGCGGCTGCAACAAGCATGTGTTCGAGTCGGACGGACTGCGGCTACTGCGGCTTGTCAGGCTTGCTGCGGAGCTGGACTTTAAGATAGAAGGCGAAACGGCGCGCGCGGCAAAGGCGATGAGCGGCAATCTTGCCGACATAACCGCCGAACGCAAGCGCGTGGAGCTGGACAAAATTTTGCATGCCGATCTTGTTAACGGCGTTAAAAACGCGCAGTACCGCGGACTCAGACTGTTGAAGCAGTTGGATTTGTGGAAAAACTTAATCCCCGAATTAGTGGAGTGCGACGGTATGGCTCAGCCCGAGCAGTACCACAAGTACGACGTTTTGGAGCATACATTCCGCACCGTGCTTGTGGCACAGCCGTTGCATAACGTACGGCTTGCGGCGCTGTTGCACGACATAGGCAAGGCATATTGTTTTAAACAGTTCGGCAATTTTTACGGTCACGAAAAAAGCTCGGCGATTGCCGCGCGAATAATATTGAACAGACTGCGTTATCCCAACGACGTTATAGATCAAGTTGTGCGGCTGTGCGGTGCGCATATGTACGATATGCGCGGTGACGCTCGCGAGGCAAAAATACGGGTGTTCGTGTCCAAAAACTATGATATTTTGGATAAGCTTACGGCGCTTATCCGCGCGGACAGGATAGCTACCGGCATGGTCACACCGGAGGAAGCTGCGGTGCCGCACAGGTTCGAGCTGGTGCGCGAAAAGATGATACAAGAGGGTGCGCCCATACTTAAAAAATCGCTCAAAATATCGGGGCGTGATTTAGTGGATATGGGCTTCGAAAGCGAGGCTATATCGGCGGCGCTCGAAGCGATGTGGAAGGAATGTATAATAAATCCCAAAAACAACAACGTCGAGTTTTTGCAAAAAATGGCGCAAAGACTTCCCAAAACCCCTGCGGAGCTGCCTAAGAAAAAACAGGATTAGAACGCTACCGAATACTTTCGATATAATTCGACATACTATTCACGTATGAAAAAGCTCGGTAGATCGATATACATAATGGCATTGTTAGCATGTATGCTGCTTACAATGGGCGCGGCAAAGGCGGCGGACGAACAAAACGTAACGTATCCGACGCTTACGGTGGCGTACGGAACAGACAAGTACGTGTATACGGATATGCCCGTCGCGCCGTCCGACTTTACTGTTATAGAACAAATAGCGGCGCGTAGGATAAACGCGCCGTTACCCCAAAAAATAGACTATATGGACGAATGTGTTGCGCGCGGCGCGGACTATAAAACCGCCGTGAAGCAATGTTTTCCCGTGCTTGTGCGCGAGCTGGACAAAATAGCCGACAGTGTTTTCGTGCCGCCTACCGACGCCAAAACGGAGTACGAGCGCGGCACGTTTACCGTTGTGCCCGAAAAGGCGGGCAGGCGCATAAACGAGGAAAAGCTGTATGCAAGCATATACTGCGCGTTTAAGTTTTCGGGCGGCGGTGAGGTAAAGGCGGACACCTCGGAAATCCCGCCTATAATAACCTCGGAAATGCTTCGTGCGGAGCTACAACTGCGCAGCTCGTATACAACTGATTTCAGTAGCTCGTCGGAGGAGCGCGCTCATAACGTAAAGCTGGCGTTGAGCAAGATAGAGGGTATTATTATTCCCGCGGGCGAAACATTGTCGTTTAACATGGCGGTGGGCGAGCGTACGACGGCAAACGGCTTTAAGCAAGCAAAGATTATAGTAGACGGCAAGTACATAGACGGCACAGGCGGCGGCGTGTGCCAAGCGTCCACGGCGGTGTATAATGCAGCGCTCATTGCGGGGCTTAGCTGCTCTGCCAATGCACATTCCATTTGCCCGTCGTACTGTCCTGCTGGATTGGACGCCATGATAAGCTCGGTAAGCGATTTGCTTGTGACCAATACGACAACGCACTCGGTGTACATTGCCGTCAAGGTGTACGGCCGTACGGCGACGGTCAAGATTTACGGAGAGCAATCGGAATATAAAATCAAGCCCGAAAGCGTAGTGCTCGGAGTGGAAAAGTTCGCCGAACAAGAGGTGGTTGACAGCGATTACAAATACTTCGAGCAGGGCGTTGAAAGCGGAAAAAGGATGTTGGTATCGCTCGGCAAGGACGGTATTACAAGCGAAACGTATATCAACGTGTATAAGGACGGGCAAATAGTAAAGCGCGTAAAGGTGCGGGAAAACGTTTACCGCGCCGTCCCGCAGGTCATAGCGGTAGCGCCGTAATCAATTCGGAATTCGGAATTATGAATTCGGAATTATCAATAGGAAATGGGGCAATAGTGGCGAAAATATATTATAACGATATATAATTAAGCGGGTGTAACAAAAAACGAACCGCTTAGTAAACACACGCCAATAAAAAAGCTTGACAAAATAGCGGATAAGGGCTATAATCGGGATATGAATTCTTTGGCTTTTATCAGTTCGTTTAATTGGTACGGATTGCTTATGGCAACCGGTATAATGTGCGGCGTTATAGGTTGCTACTTTGCCGCAAAGCATCATGGCTTGGAAGGTGACGTTATAATCGATATGATTATAATTTGCCTGCCGCTTGCCATAATAGGCGCACGTATTTACCACGTAGTGTTCGACGTAATGGCGGGCAATCCTTGGACGTTCCCGGAGTTTTGCGGATTTACGGACGACGGCGAGTTTAAGGGGCTTGCCGGGCTTGCCATATACGGCGGGCTTTTCGGCTCCATTGCGGGCGCGGTTATTTTTCATTTTTGGAAGAACAGAAAAAAACTGCCCGAAAACAAGCGCGTATCGTTTTGGCAAATCGCCGACGTAGGCTTTGCGTTTATCATGCTCGGTCAGGTAATCGCACGCTGGGGCAACTTTGCCAACGGCGAATGCTACGGCGAGGTTGTTACCAATTCGGCATTCCAGTGGGCGCCTATAAGCATGAAGGTGGGCGATGAATGGCGCACGTCAATATGGTTCTATGAATCGCTGTGGAACTTTTTCGGGTTCTTTGTACTGCTGTACTTGTACTTGGGTCGGCACAAAAGCTTTGACGGTTTCGTTTTTGCCGTATACGGCATATGTTATGGTATAGGCAGGGCGTGGATAGAAGCAATCCGCGTCAATGACGTATTGTATTTGGGCGGCATGCGCGTAAGCGTGTTTGTAAGCGTGCTGTTTATCGTTATGGGCGTGGCTATTATAGCTACACACATAATCCGCGCCAAGCGTGCCGGCAAAAAAGTATTTATATTTGTCGACCAAAAAAAGCTGAACGACGATTACTTCGGCTACGAAAAGACAAAGCTCGCTCTTCCCATGCCCGATATCGTGTTCTTTAAGGACAGAAAAAAGGTAAGGAACAAGGAAGAAATAATCGTCGACGAAAGCGGCGTTGCCATCAAAGTTAAAAACGACGAAACGGACGATAGTAATAATGCTGCTCGTCCGCAGTCGCAAAAGGCTAATAACCAAGTAGATACAAAAGAGGTCATATCTGACGACGCGGAGGATGCGTATGAAGACAAGTGGGACGACTGACGTCGTACTTCCTCTTTCCAAAAAGCAAAAATGCGCGTGCAATATCGTTATGGGCTGCTTGCTTGTTGCCGCGGGCATTGTTTTGGTGCTTGCAGGCTGCGGCGTTATCAAGGCGGCCGTGCGTGATATAGCCGCGCCTACTGTGCTGTTCGGATTCGGCGCCGCAGTGCTGTTGAGCGCGGTAATAGCCAAAAATTCGCTTTCCATGTGGTTCGCGGGCGTAGTTCTTGCTTGCGGACTTACTTCGTTATTGGCGGTTACAACAACGGCAGGATACGCACAGTTATATCCCGTTTACATAGCGTCGCCGGCAATAGGGTGCTTATTTTCGCTGTGGTTTGCGCAAAGCAAATTGCCGCAAATCAAGGCTATTGTGTTTTTCGGCGGCATAGGCGCGATATTGGCGCTTGCGTCTTTGGGCGCGTGCGGTTACGGCTTGGCAAGCGGACTGCTGGCGGCGTTCGGCGGGCTTACCGTAATCGCTATCGCGGTTGAATCATATTTAAAAAAGGACAAATCAGACAATGCGTAATCTTACGATGATGACCGACCTCTATCAGCTTACGATGATGGACGGTTATTTTTTAGAGGGCAAAGCACGCCAAACGGCGGTGTTCGACTTGTTTTTCCGTCAAAAGGACACCATTAACTATGCGGTGTTTGCGGGGCTCGATCAAGCAATCGACTATATAAAGGACTTGCATTTTTCGGCCGACGACATTGCGTACCTGCGTTCGCTCAACGTTTTCCATCCCGAATTTCTCGATTATTTAAAGAACTTTAAATTTACTGGCGACATGTACTCGGTGTGCGAGGGCGATATCGTTTACCCGCAGGAACCGATTGTCACAATCAAAGCGCCGCTTATCGAGGCGCAGCTTGTGGAAACGGCGTTGCTCAATATTATAAGCCACCAAACGCTTATCGCAACCAAGTCGGCGCGAATAGTTTCGGCGGCTATGGGCAAGGGCGTGGTCGAGTTCGGCTTGCGCCGTGCGCAAGGCCCCGACGCCGGCATATACGGCGCGCGCGCATCGATAATAGGCGGTTGCAACGGGACAAGCAACGTGCTTACAGGACAAATGTTCGATATTCCCGTCAAGGGCACGCATGCGCACAGCTGGGTAATGAGCTTTGACAGCGAGCTGGACGCCTTCCGCGCGTTTGCAAAGGTTTATCCCGACACGTGCTTGCTGCTTGTGGATACTTACGACACTATTCAAGGCATAAAGAACGCAATAACCGTTTTTAAAGAGCTTAAAGCGCAGGGGCATAAACCTATAGGTATACGGTTGGACAGCGGCGACCTGGCGTATCTAAGCAAGGTTGCGCGAAAGATGCTTGACAACGCCGGCTTTAAGGACGCGGTAGTAATGGCGTCGGGCGATATAGACGAGTACTTGTTGCAATCGCTCAACGCACAGGGCGCGAAAATCGACATTTACGGCGTAGGTACAAAGCTGATAACCAGCGAAGACACACCGTCGCTGGGCGGCGTGTACAAGCTGTCAGCAATCGAGCGGAACGGCGTAATGGAGCCGCGTATGAAGATTTCCGACTCGCTGATAAAGGTGACAAACCCCGGGTTCAAAACGTTGTATCGCGTTTACGACAAGGATAGCGGCATGGCGTTTGCCGACCTTATCGCGCTGCACGACGAGCAAATAGGCAAGCCGTTGGTGCTTACGCACGAAACGGAGCGGTGGAAGACCACCACGTTAAACGACTACGTGTTGCGCCCTATGCATCGCCAAATATTCGACGGCGGCAAGTGCGTTTACGACAAGCCTACGCTTGCGCAAATCGTTGAGTTTGCCACGGCAGAAAAAGCCAAGTTTTGGGATGAGTATAAGCGCATAGACAATCCGCAAATATACAAGGTGAACATATCCGACGGACTGTACGCGTTAAAGCACAAAATATTGGAAGAACATAAGAATAAGTAAATTTGGTATTATACACCAGAGCAAGCTCTGAAATAGCGTGTTTTTCACGCTATTTCGCTGCAAGCAGCGTGTATTACACCAAATTTGTTTTCGTCGCATTTTTGCTATTGCGAGCAAGCAAAAATACTCCTCAAATAATATTAGTACAAAAGCCTACAAAGAATAAATAAGAGAGAAGGAAATGAAGGGCAAAAAGAAATACACCCAAACCGATTTGGATAACTATGTAGAGGCGACGCGCAGCGAATGTGAAAGCACGATGCTTCGTCAGCGCGAACGCATTGACGAACTGAAAAAAAGCCTTGCCGACGCGGAGAGTAAGATCGCTCAGTACGAGAGCCAAAAAGCGCTTGTGTACAAGGCGATAACTTCCGCGCTGAAAAAGGCGGACGATATCGAGCGCGTGTCGCTGATTAAGTACAATCAGGAAATAGCGCAGCTTAAAAGCTTTCACGAAAAATGGCAGTCGTATTACAATCAAATTATTGCCGCGTACCCGTTGGACGACGAGCTTGTCGAAGCGAGCAAGGTAAACCGAAAAATCTCAGAAGTGCTGTCGCGTGCGGGGGACATAGAAGGTCAGTACGAAAAGGAACGCGAGCGCTTGCAGCAGTCGCTGGACGAAGAGGACGATGACGGCGACGAAGGGCAGGAGGCGAGTGCGGCAGTCGACGACGAATACACGGACAGGTCGCCCGCAGGATTTTCCTTTGCCGAGGCGCTTCATCCCAAAGAGGACTTAAAGGACATAATGCGCGAGCTGGGCGTTATTATGGACGACGATGATAATTAAGAATTAAGAACTATTGATTGCTTATCGTTACGCAGAGTAGAGTAGCGTTAAGCAATTTTTATTAGCAAGCAATTTGCGGGTGTAACAAAAAACGAATCACATAAGTAAACACGCGAAATAAAAAATCGCTCCCGATAGGGGAGCGATTTAATATTTAATAAATTATTCGGCTTTGGGCGCTTCTTCGGCGGTCTCGGCCTTTTTGGTCTTTTTGGTAGCCTTTTCTTTTTTGGGCTTTTCTTCCTCGACCTTTTCTACCTTTTCTTTTTCTTTGGTAGCCTTTTTCTTTTTCTGTTCGGCCTTGTCCGCTTCCTTCTCTTGCTGTTTGGCGCGGAATTCGGCACGAGCGGCCTCGCGTGCTTCCTTAGCGGCACGAGCTTTTTCGGCAGCAATGGTCTTGTTGTCCTTTTTGACTGTGACGGTTACCTTGCCGCTCTTGATATCGCTGATTCGTTTGCTGAGCGCCGATTTCTTGTTGGCGGCAGCGTTCTTGTGAAGAATACCTGCGGTAACGCCCTTGTCGATAATCGACATGGTAAGGGGAAGCAAGCGTTCTGCTTCTTCGATGTTAGCCGAATCGATAGCTTTGTTAAATGCCTTGATTGCGTTGTTGACCTTAGAGCGGTCGGAACGGTTGCGAGCATTTTTCTTTTTTGTAATAAGTACGCGCTTTTTAGCGGATTTAATGTTAGGCACGATTTTACTCCTTTTATCGCCGTTTTTCTATTTGCCATACAATTATAACACACTAAAACGGTTTTTGCAACTGTTTGTCGGGTTTACGATTAAATTTTTTTCTTTTACAAACAATATTTTTATGGATAAATACGCTGTTTATACCGACATGGCGGTGGAATTTTGCAAGCATAAGCACAATAAGGACGACGGACTTATCAAGTACTACGAGGTTAACGTGGACGAGACTATGTCCAAACAGCTCGGCAAGCCGTGCGGAAAGTACGCCACACTGGAAACTACCGCCGTCGTCAAAGGCGAGAACAATCAATATAAACGCGTTATTGACGCGCTTTCATCTTGCCTAAAAAGCTATTGCAACGGCTGTGGCAGGGTTATGGCGGTGGGGCTGGGTAATCCCGACTTGACCGCCGACGCGCTGGGCGATAGGGTGTTCAAGCGGTTGTGCGTCAACCGTCACCTAAACGGCGATAACAAGTATCTGTGCGCGCTCACGCCCAACGTGCTGGGAATGACGGGCATAGAGAGCTTCGATATAATTTCGGCCGTTGCGGACAGGGTAAAGCCCGACGTTATTGTGGTGGTGGACGCGCTCACCGCCGCGGCGGCAAACCGGATCGCCACGGCGTTTCAGGTGACGGACAGCGGCATAACGCCGGGGAGCGGAGTGGAAAACCACAGACGCAGACTGGACGAGCGCACGCTCGGCATACGCACGGTGTCGGTGGGAGTGCCTCTTGTCGTGTATTCGTCAACGATAGTGCGCGACTACTGTTCGTGCGACGCCGAGCCCCGCTGCGACATGATTGTAACGCCTAAGGACGTGGATATACTTGTGGAGGACTGCGCAAGCATAATCGCGGGCGCGATAAACAATGCCTTTTCGTTCGGTCGGTCGGCGGGGGCGTAATTGTAACATACCGCTACCGCCGCGCATATACAAGATACGTTATGCATAGACCGATAGGAGTGTTTGACAGCGGCGTAGGCGGGTTGAACGTGCTAAAATACTGCACCGCATTGTTGCCTGACGAAAGCTTTATTTATCTTGCCGACGAGGCGAATATGCCGTACGGCAACAAGCCGGAGGACGATATAGCTCGAGCGGCGTTTGCGTGTGCGGATAAACTGTTTGCGATGAACTGCAAGGCGGTGGTAGTAGCGTGTAACACCGCAACCGTCACGGCAATCGATCGTATTCGCGCGCTGTACAGTACGCGCGTGGTGGTAGGGCTGGAACCGGCAGTCAAGCCGTGCGTAAAGGAGCTGGGCAAAAACGGCTACGCCGTCGCACTCGTAACCGACGCGACTTTCGCCTCGGATAGGTTCCACAGGCTGTTGGAAAGCTGCGACAAAAAGGTGGTGCCGCTCGCTTCGCCCAAGCTTGCCAAGCTTATAGAAGACAATCAGGGCGATATAGGCAAAATTAAGCCGTATTTATGCGAGGTGTTTGAAAAGTACGGCGACGCGGAAGCTGTTATACTCGGCTGTTCGCATTACAGTTACATATCCGGCTTGATAAGCGAAATATACGACGGCAAAATAAAAATCTACGACGGTGCAGAGGGCGCGGCGCGGCGGCTCAAATACTGCTTGGAGCTGTCCGGACTGACGGCGAAAAAAGGCGAGTATACGCCCACGATCAAATTTTTGTCTACATATAAAAAATAAGCCCTCTCAAACAAGAGGGCTTTAACTTTTAAAATACCAACCTTATTTTTAATTCTTAATTCTGCATTTTTAATTCCGAATTAATTATTCTACCGTGACCGATTTTGCGAGGTTGCGCGGTTTGTCTATGTCGCAACCGCGCTTGGCGGCGACGTAGTAGGCGAACACCTGCAATATAACGGCGGTGAGTACGGGTGTGACGTCGTCGTCGCAATCGGGGATAGTAAGCAGTCCGTCAGCCTCCTCGCCGATTTGTTTATTTTTTTGCGACGATATGGCAAGCACCGTTCCGCCGCGCGATTGCACCGCTTTTATGTTGGACAGCATTTTGGAATACAGTCCCTCCTGCGTTACGAGAGCAAGGGTGACTGTGCCTTTTTCTATAAGCGATATCGTGCCGTGTTTCAGCTCACCGGCGGCGTACGCTTCGGCGTGGATATACGATATTTCTTTGAGCTTGAGCGCGCCTTCGAGCGACGCGGCATAGTCGGTGTTTCTGCCGATAAAGAACACGCATTTATGCTCGGCATAGCTTTCGGCATATTGCTTTATTTGGTTTATATCTTTTAGAATTTCGGTTATTTTTTCAGGTAGGCGAGTAAGCTCGTTCAGCAGCTCGGAATAGCGCGCGTCGGAAATTACGTGCTTGACCTTGGCGATTTTAAGTCCCACCAAATACAGCGCCGCCACCTGCGTAGTGTAGCCCTTTGTCGTGCAAACCGATATTTCGGGACCTGCGTAGGTGTAAAGAACGTCGTCCGCCTCGCGCGCTATGGCGCTGTGCAAAACGTTGACTATGGCAATGGTGTGCGAGCCGAGCTTTTTGGCAAGGCGGAGGGCGGCAAGGGAGTCCGCCGTTTCGCCGCTCTGACTTATGACGATGGTAAGCGTGCGGTTGTCGGTTATGGGATCGCTGTAAACGTATTCGCTGGCAAGCTCGCAGTTTACCGATATTCTGCAATATTTTTCGATAAAGTGCTTGCCGACGATTCCCGCGTGGTACGCCGAGCCGCAGCCGACTATATTGATGCGGTTTATTCTGTTTACATTGTTGGGCGAAAAGTCCACTTTGTCAAGTACAATATTGTCGCCCTTTACGCGCGGGCTTACCGTGTCTTTTATCGCTTTGGGTTGTTCGTAAACCTCTTTTAGCATAAAGTGAGGATAACCGCCTTTCTCTGCGCTGGAAATATCCCAGTTCACGTTGTACGGCGTCTTTTTAAGCGCGTTGCCGTTGCAGTCGAAAAAGGTAGCCGCGCGCGCGGTTAGGCGTGCGATCTCGCGGTCGTTCAACTGTACAAAGCTGTGAGTATATTCGAGCGTAGCCGCAAAGTCTGACGCGATAAAGTTTTCGTTTTGACCTATGCCTATTACGAGGGGATTGTCTTTGCGTATGGCGTACAGGATGTCGGGCGTGTCGGCGCAAAGTATACCCACTGCATATGAACCGCTAAGTCTATCCATGACATTGCGCAGGGTGGACACCATATCGCCGTCGTAAAGATACTGCAATAGTTGAGCTATTACTTCGCTGTCCGTTTCGCTGGTAAACGGCAAGCCGTGATTTATAAGCTCGGTTTTAAGCTCGGCAAAGTTTTCTATTATGCCGTTATGGACAATGCAAAACCGCCCGTCCGCCGACAGGTGGGGATGGGAATTTATATCGCTGGGCGTGCCGTGAGTAGCCCATCTTGTATGACCTATGCCTATGTTACCGTTCAAGGCTTTGCCGTCCGAGGCTTTTTCGCACAGCGTGGCAACCTTGCCGCGTGTTTTGATAACGCCTATTTGGGCGTCCTCGATAACCGCTATGCCGCTTGAATCGTAGCCGCGGTATTCTAATCTTTGCAGTCCTTTAAGCAAAACGGGCGCGGCCTGCTTGCCGCCCACGTAACCTATAATTCCGCACATAGTGTACTCCTTGCTTAATCTTTGTTGGTTGTTTCGTCGGTTTCGGCGGAAATCGTGTCTTTATTTTCTCCGTCGGTTTTGGGTTTATACAATATAAGTTTTATGATAAGTACTACCACAACAGTTACCGCAATTATAAAAAACGCGAGCGTGATATAGTTGACGTAGTCCTTGAACAAAAACGATATAAGCGTGATTATCGCACACGCAACGGCGTTGCCGATAACGACGCCGATAAGCGATTTTACAAACCCGATTTTCAGTATGGAAGCGACCGCGCTGCCCGTCCACACGCCCGTCAGCGGCAGGGGAACGGCTACAAACAGCGCCGTGCCGCCCATCTTTTTAAGATCGCTTTTTGTTATAAACGGCTTTTTAGTCCCGTCGCTTATATGTTCGTCTTGAACGGTATCGGCGAGCGAGCGCGATTTTTTTTCAAACTTGTCGTACAAGAATTTGCCGATTTTGGAAAAAAACTTTGTTCTTGACAGCGCGTTTATGGTGGGGATAAAAACTGTCAGCAGTATGGGCGCGATAAGCGACGAACCCAAAAACGCCCAGCCGAACGCTTCCATAGGCGAAAGTCCCATGCTTATGCCGAACGGTATGGCAAACCGTGCTTCGGCTATCGGTATGATAGACAGTAACAATACGCTAAGCGGTGCGCCGAGCGCGTTGTTCATTGCTTGGGCTATACCTTGCACAAATTCACTCATACCGTTATATTATAAGCCATATTTAACCGTTATGTCAACCGTTAATAAATAAATGTTTGCAAATAGAAAATTTTGCGCATATATATTGACAAGAAAGTTTGTGTAGTATATAATTTACTTTAGAATTTTATGCGCTATAATGGCGCAAAACGGAGACATAAATGGGCAAATATTTCGGTACCGACGGTATAAGGGGAAAATACGGCGACAATCTTGACGCAGCTTTGGCCTACAAGGTAGGGCTTGCCATTGTGGCGTACTTCGGCAAAGGCATTGTTGTCGTGGGGCGTGACACGCGTGTGTCCGGGCCGGAAATTCAGGCTGCGCTTATAGACGGGCTTAAACGCGGCGGCGCGGAGGTATTGATGGTGGGAATACTTCCCACACCGGCGATAGCGCGTATGGCAATCAAGTACAACGCGCTTTGCGGTATCGTTATATCGGCGTCGCACAATCCGCCCGAGTATAACGGCATAAAGATATTCGACGGCAACGGCGTCAAGCTCAGCGAGGAGCAAGAGGGCAGTATAGAATACTATATCGAAAATCCCAGCGAGGCACGCGCCGTCGGGTCGGTTCATGAAATTCCCGACGCGCAAAAGCAGTATATCGACTACCTTGTGCAAACGGTGGACTACGATATGACGGGCGCCAAAGTGTGGCTGGACTGCGGCTACGGTGCGGCGTCCACCGTCGCAAAGGAAGCGTTCGAGCGCTTGGGTGCGACGGTCGAAATAGAAAACTACAAGCTGCGCGGCGAAAAAATAAACTGCGGTTGCGGCGCGCTTCATCCCGACTACGTGCTCCACTCCATGATAGGTACCGACTACAAGCTCGGTTTTTCGTACGACGGCGACGCCGACAGACTTGCGTTTGTGTTTGACGGCAAGGTTATGGACGGCGATTCCGTGCTGTACAATATCGGCAGGGAAATGACGCTAAAAGACAACGTTATGGTAGGCACTATTCTATCCAATACCGCGTTGGAGCGGCGGCTGGAAAAGGACGGGCGGCGGCTTGTTCGCACTCCCGTCGGCGACAAATATATTTGCGACCTTATGTTCAAAAAGGGCTATAACCTCGGCGGCGAGCAGAGCGGACACTATATCGTTTACCCGCAGGCCACGACGGGCGACGGCATAATGTCGAGTATGTTCCTCACCAAAACGCTGTTCAAAAAAGGTAAGCTTGGCGAATTCATAGAGCTTAACCTTTTCCCGCAAAAGGCGATAGCAGAGTATGCCGATCAATCCATAATGTACGAAAAGGGTATGATAGACCTAGTCGAGGAGTACACTACGCGGCTGTCGGGCATAGGCAGGCTTATAGTGCGCATGTCCGGTACGGAGCCTAAGGTGCGCGTAATGTGCGAGTGCGAGGACTCGCGCATAATAGACGAAGTGCTTTCGGTATTCAAAAAGTATATAAATACTCGCAAATAACGTTTAAACAATGCTTGCAACGCGCTAATTGCATATATGTCGACATAATTTTACCCCATGGTGTTGACAAAGTTGAGACGTTGTGGTAATATACAATGTGATATAAGGGCATAATCGAGGGGTAATGGCAAAACAGCAGAAAAAAACCGACAATCGATCGGAACAAATAGATACAAGGAAACGAGCTAACGTAAACGTTAAGGCTTTATTTTCGCCACGCTACCGCGGTGTTTTGTTAACGTTTATATTCGACATAGCTTTTTGCTTTGCTGCGTTTTGGCTTGCACGCAAGGCTATGTTCAATCAGGTGTCCGTTTCAGTTCCTCTCAATTATAAAAACTTCGAAATACCCATTATGATTATAATGACGGGCATACCGGTATGTATGCTCGCGCTGTTTAATTGCTACAACGTGGTGTGGAAGTTTGCCGGGCGGATAGAATTTATCAAGTTTGTCGCGTCGTACGTTATGTCGTACTGCGTGCTTTTGATTATGAAAGCGGTGCTTTTTGCGGCGTTCAACGTTCAACTTTGGGGCACGCAAATTTTGCTGTACGTGTTTTTATCGCTTGTCTTTACGTCTATCCCGCGGTTTTCCAACATGCTTATAGGCTACTTTAAGCACGTTCAGCGCGGCAACTTTGCCGCAAGCGACAAAAAGCCGTTGCGCACTGTTATTTACGGCGCCGGTAATATAGGCGCGGTACTAAACAACCGCTTTATCGCCAATACCGACGAGGGATATATGCCCGTTGCGTTTATGGATGACGACGCGGACAAGCAAGGCCGGTCCATAGGCGGTAATCTTGTTGCGGGCGGGCTTGACAACGTAGAGCAAATTATAGAAGATTATTCGCCCGATATGTTTGTAATTGCCATAACCGATATAACCAAATCGCGGTTAAAGGATATATACGAGCGTATTTCCAAGTACAATATTCCAATAAAGATGCTTCCGCCTATAAGCGACGCCAATGCGGCGGCAAACGCTTCTCTCGCGTTGCGCGACATAAAAATCGAATCGCTTTTGGGTAGAGACGAATTTAAGGTTAAAACCGAGCTTGTGGATATGTCTGTCAAGGACAAGGTGGTTATGGTCACCGGCGGCGCGGGGTCTATCGGCTCCGAGCTGTGCAGACAGGCGCTCACGTTCGGCTGCAAGCACTTGGTAATTTTCGACCAAAACGAAAACGGAATGTTTAATATCGACCAGGAATTCCAAAAGAAGTTCGATACCTCGCGGTACTCGCTGATTATGGGTACTGTGCGCGAAGCGGGCAAGCTGGCGGAGGTGCTTAATAGGTTTAAGCCCGAAACAGTGTTCCACGCGGCGGCGTATAAGCACGTGCCTATGATGGAGATTGCGCCCACCGAGGCTATAAAGAACAACGTTTTCGGTACGAAAAACCTTATCGAGCAGTGCCAAAAAGCGGGCGTAAAGCGGTTTGTATTGATATCCACGGACAAAGCGGTCAATCCCGCAAACGTTATGGGTGCGAGTAAGCGCCTTGCTGAGATGCTGGTGCAAACGCGCGCCGAGGACGGCGATATGCAAATGGCGGCCGTGCGCTTCGGCAATGTTTTGGGCTCGTCGGGCTCGGTTATTCCCACGTTCTTGCGTCAAATACAAGAGGGCGGACCGGTTACCGTTACCGACCGCAATATCAAACGCTACTTTATGACCATACCGGAAGCGGTGCGGCTTGTACTGCAAACGGGCGCACTGGCGAGTTCGGGCGAGGTGTTTGTTCTCGATATGGGCGAACCGGTGTACATTTACGACTTGGCGTGCAACCTTATCAGGCTTAACGGCCTTGTTCCTAACAAGGATATTCAAATAGTCATTTCGGGCTTGCGCCCCGGCGAAAAGCTGTTCGAAGAGCTGCGTTACGACCAGGAAAAGGTCGATCAAACTATGCACGAAGGTATTTTCGTAACCAAGCTGGAAGCGATAGACAGGGCTAAGTTCGACAAGGATCTTGCCGAGCTCAAAAAGATAGCGGAAAAAGAGGACGAGGTCGGAATCGAAAAGAAAGTGTTCGAGGTAGTGCCGCGCGCCGCGAGGGAGCAGGCGTTAAAGGAACGCGAATCCAGCCTGCGTGCCGCCGACGCGGAAGCGAAAATGGCGCTTGCCGCATCCGCCGCGACTGCCGCAACAGCAAGCGACGCGGCGTAGCATAAACGTTTGTTTAACCGAAGCGAGTAATAATTTTAATATAAAATTCATTATTATATTGTGACGGTTATTTCGGAGGTAGAATTAATGGTTTGGTGGCAAGCCATGGTGCTGGGGCTTGTGCAAGGACTTACGGAGTTTTTGCCGGTATCGTCCAGCGGACATCTTATACTTACAAGAGAGCTGATGGGGCTTAACGACGGCAGCTCTTTTTTGCTGTTTGACGTTGTGGTGCATGTGGGCACGCTCGTCGCCGTGGTTATAGTGCTGTACAAGCCTATATTGGAGCTGTTTAAAAAACCGTACAAAAAGCTTGGTATGCTGGTTGTCGCAACCATACCCGCCGTAATAGTCGGGCTTGCGTGCAACGATTTGATAGACGAGTATTTTTCCACCGCCAAGTACCTTTGCTTCTTTTTCGCGTTTACCGCGGCGATTATGCTTATAAGCGAAATAGTGGCAAAGCGCAACAAAAAGCCGAAAGAGCTTGGTTGGGGTGGCGCGGCTGCTATGGGATTAATGCAAGGCTTGGGCGTGCTTCCCGGTGTGTCGCGGTCGGGTTCTACAATTTTCGGCGGCACTGTGGCGGGCACCGACAGCAAACAGATAGCCACGTTTTCCTTCTTGATGAGTATACCCATTATTTGCGGTTCGCTGCTGTTCAGCGTAGTGGACGTAGCTAAGGCGGGCGCGCTCGGCAGCGTGGACTGGTTCGGCATGTTTATAGGCGCGGCAACAGCGTTCGCGTCGGGGTATATAGCGGTCAGGGTAATGCTAAAACTCATTGCCAAAGCCAACTTTAAGTGGTTCTCGCTGTACCTGTTTATCGTTTCGATTTTAACTTTTTCGTTCTACTTTTTGTAAAATAAACATAAAATAAAATTCTATCACAATTTAATTACGGCAATCATATACAACAAATATGATTGCTGTATTTTTCGGTGGACGGTCGTGCGAACACGACATTAGCATAATTACGGGACTGCAAGCCATGTCCGCGTGCAAGCAGAAGTGTGTGGGCGTGTACATAGACGGCGACGGCGCGTGGTGGGCGGCGGATTGCTTCGACAGTGTGTCGGCTGTGCGCAACAATAGGTTCGACGGGAAAAGGGTGCACCTTCGTCCCGACGACGGCTATTTGTACCACAAAAACAAAAAGCTGTACAAGGTGGACGCGGCGCTGCTGTGCATGCATGGGATTTTGGGAGAGGACGGTTCGCTTCAAGGCCTGCTTGAAATGTGCGGCATACCGTATACCGGCAGCGGCGTAGCGGCTTCGGCAATCGGCATGAACAAGGTGCTGTCTAAGATAGCGTTCGAACATGCGGGGCTTAACGTGTTGCCGTACGTGACTACTACGCACGCAAAATATAACGCCGACGAAAAAGAGGTGATTGAAGCGGTTGAAAAAATGGGCTATCCCGTAATAGTCAAGCCGTGCAACTTGGGCAGCTCGATAGGCATATCGGTGGCGGAAGATAGGTCGGCGCTGTACGCTTCGCTGCGCGTTGCGTTCGAGTGGGACGATTTGGTGATAATAGAAAAAGCGCTGACGGATTTTATCGAAGTCAACTGCGCGGTGCTTGGCGACAGCTACGACGAGGAGCTTACCGTGTCCGAAACGGAGCAGCCTGTCGGGTGGAAAACATTCTTGAGTTTTGCCGATAAGTACGCGGGCGACGTAAAATCGTTAAAGCACAAAATCCCCGCGGGGATAGGCGCGGAAAAGAACGAGATAGTGCAGGACTTGGCGGAAAAGGCGTTCCGCGCGATAGGGTGCAGTGGCGTCGCGCGCGTGGACTTTATGGTGAAAAACGACGATATATACGTCAACGAAATCAATACAATCCCGGGGTCGCTGGCGTCGCCGCTGTTCGCAAAACAAATGCCGTTTTCCGAGCAGATAAACAAGATGATAGATTGCGCATACCGCCGCAAACAGCGTTTTGACGCGCTAAAACGCACGTATACGCCCACAACACCCATTGTGGGTAAGTAACCGCATTAAAAAATGTCGCGTATATCTAAGCAAAAATAAAACAGGATTGGTTATTTCCAATCCTGTTTTTTATTTATTCGCTTTCTTGTTTTTGGCGTAATTTTTTAATTTGCATGTTTGCTTTGATTATCATGTATACGCCGATGGCGACGGTAAGCGCGCATACTATCGCGCCGGTTACGGCGTTCATTATAGCGGTGTTCATCCCTATCGTGCTATCGTTAAACTCGCGAAACATAGCCGTTTGCAGCGCGAGAATAGAAACCATAGCGTCGGCAAGCTTTATATTTTTTGTTGCCATAATCGTCATTGAATTATTATGAAAATGCTTAATAAAACTGTACACGGCGGTTATGATTTTGAAAAACGCATATATTGCGTAGACGAAAATCATAATACCGGAATGTTCGAAAGAAGTACCCTCGCGCACCATTTGCATGATTGCAAAAGACAAACATACAGGTAATAGGAACAATAGTATTCCGCAAGTGCGGTATAGTTTTCCGTCGTTTATCAGAGTTTGCGTTTCGGACTGTCCGTTTAATACGGCTTTTCTGCTTTTCCCATGATGAACAAGAACGTTACTGCGAAGCGCAATTAAAACGATGTAATATGCTGTTAATGCCCAAAACCATATTGAATGAGTCGGGGAGATGTTGGCGGAACACATTATTCCCGTCGCGATAGCGCCGTTATATACGGCAAACGCAAGAGTTACAATTAGCGAGCCTGCTGTTGCTAAAAGAGTGGTGAAACCGTAATAGTTGAATAGTTTATTGATGCGCGGATATTTTTCCGACCATTTTAATATGCGGTCTTTTGCGGTGGGATAAATGCGCACAAGTCCGAAAACAGAATAGCCGAGCGTCACGCCCATTATTCCGAGCAAAACGTATCCCCAAACGATATATTTGTAAAGACCGTCTTGCGTAAGTATTAAGGTACCGCCAACCGTCGCTCCTATTGCAATAAGCATTACGGGCAATAGAAAATACCATTTTGGATTGGCAAACCATTGTATAATTTTTTTCCAAAAATTCATAATTTGCCGTCGGCTATTTTTGTGCGTTCGGACGCACGCAGTAGGTGATAATCTCGCAGATAAACAAAATATCGTCCTCGCAGTCGTTGCGCACCCACTCGTTGATAATGGCGTCTATGCCTTTCAAAAAGTACTTTTGCATATAGAAAATAAGCTTTTTGTCGGTTACGCCGTGCTTTGCATAGATAGGAACGAAAAAGTTTTCAATCATATAATTGTCCATTTCGTTCGCTTCAAAGGCGGTAGCGTTTTCGGCGTAAATTTTAAAAAGCCGCTTGTGCGCCTGTATATATTTCAGATATGGCAATAGATATTTCGGCGTAATAAAATTCAAATCGTCTTTATCGAGTTTACGCATATCGGACAAATCTACGGGATCTTCAAAGGTACACTCGCTTAAAAAATTGCCTATCATTCCTTGATAGGTTTCTTTTAACAAATCGTACGTATTCTCGTAGTGCGCATAAAAAGTCGAACGGTTTACATCCGCAGCCTTGCAAATATCCATAATGGTTATTTCGGCAAATTCTTTGTTCTCTAACAAAGTTACAAGTGCGCCGCCCATTTTGTTCGCCGTGTTTTGAAATTTTGATTCCGACCTATTCATAGTCTGCCGCCTTAAAAGGTTGATATGTTTATTATAGCAATGATAAATAGAAAAAGCAACCAGAAACCGACATTTTTCGGTTTTTATGTTGTGGTTTTTTTGTGAAAACCGATTTACAATTAACTTGTAAACAGGAGGTGCATTATGAAAGAGTACAAAGTTCAACCACTTGATTTAATGCAATATATAAACACGAAGTATCACGAACCGTTTATTCACGAGCTTATCGAGCTTGAAAGCGCATTGGATACGGCTAAGCTTACCGCTGCACTCGACAACTTAATCAAAGTATTTCCTTTGTTAAAGTGCCGCTACGACAGTGAAAGAAATATATTCGTGGAAAACGATGCGCTTACGGGAAAAGATTTGCTTGTAATTGACAATACGGCAAACAGAACAAGTCTTTTGACCGAATCGCTCAACTCGAATGAACAGTTGATTAAGTTCACGTTATCGAACAATTTGCTCGTAATTACCGTCAGCCACTTGATTTGCGACGGAATCGGATTTAAGAAGCTTATCTATTTGCTTTGTGATTTTTATAACGGCACGGCGGGCGGCGATTATTCCGCACTTATGAACAGAGAGTTTTCTCAGCTTACGGGTAATTTAAAGGTATCGGCGGGCGATACGATGAAAATGCTGTTTTCTATGATTGGCGGATACAAGAATACGCGGGTCTATGACAAAGGCAATAACGAGCAAATACATATTGCGGAACGCCGTATCCCGTCTGACGTTATGACAAAAGTACACGCCGCCGCTAAACGACAAGGGGCTACGCTTAACGACGTATTCCTTACAGCCTACGGCAGAGCAATCGGTAAACTGTATTCCAAGAAGAAAATAAATATTCCCTGCATGGTTAATTTGCGCAAGTATGCGAGTGGCGAAACGGGAATAGCAAATTTGGGTGGAACTTATAATCTAAACGTCAAACTATCCCAAAGTAAAACGTTTGCCGAAAGTTTAACCGTAGTCAACCGTGCTATGAATAAGCAAAAGCAAACCAAAAACGATATTGCGGGCCCGAGGTTGCTCGTGTCCAAATACGAAAAATCGACGCTTGACAAGTTCTTGAAACTTTACGGCGGAATGAATACGAGCGCATACACCGATTATACCAACTTGGGCAAGCTCGACGAAAGCAAACTTAAATTTGACGGAACAACTGTCGTGAACGCTGTCGGTTACAGCGGACTGAACAAAGCCCCTTGCTTTCAAATCGCGGTATCGTCGTTTAAGGGTGAAACTACCGTATCGAGTATGTTTGTTTGCGGCGAGAGCGAGTACGAAAAAGCAAGCCTACTTATGGACGCAATCGTTGAAGAAGTAAAATCGTTTGCAGCATAAAAACTTTTTAGAAACCAACAATTTTCGGTTTTTATGTTGTGGTGTTTTTGCAAATTCGCAGCTAAACTATAAATGTAATCAGGCAGCAGCCTGTGAGGTGAGTTATGGAACACAAGGACAATATTAAAGAACAAGACCAATCCGCCGTTATTACGGAAAAGGACTTTCAACAGTTTTTATCGGCAACCGGTGATGAGCAATTTAAAATATTGCTTTCCCACGCCGAACGAAATAAAAAATTTATTCAAATAAGGAGAACAAAAACCATGAAC
>CAMWMF010000018.1 GCA_947175335.1 uncultured Clostridia bacterium | reverse complement strand
AAAAAATCACCGTTATACTCGGTATAATCGAGGGCGTGCTTGCGGTAGGGTTCTTCGTAACGTTGCTGTTCGCACAATGGTAAAAAGGTCGGTGGAGCGCAAGCTCCACTTTTTTTTGGTCGCAAATTGAAAAGTTTGTGCGACATCTTGCTGTCGATTTCCGCGCTAAGTTCGTCCGCGTACTGCGTACGTAGCGATGCTACGAACCACAGCACGCGTCCTGCTTATCGCGAAAATCGCCGACGCAATCTTGCCGCGTCACTTTCCAATTTGCTCCCGCCAATTACTTATTTTTTAAATAAAGGGAATAATTTAGGATAGATCATGAAATACAATAAGCATTACAAATCCCCGCGCGGAATATTCGACGGCGGGCTTGATATAGTTACCGGCGTTATCGACTGCAAAGGCGATAGGTTCGGGTTTATTTCCACCCAGGACGGCGACGTGTTTGTGGGTGGTAACAGCCTATTCGGCGCGCGGCACGGCGATACCGTTCGCGCGCTCATAACGGGTGACAGAAGCAGGCGCGACGGAGGACGTCGGCGCGAAGGTCGTGTTATCGAGATTTTGGAAAAGAACCCCATGGGCATTGTCGGCACGGTGGTCTACCGCGACAATACTTATTACGTATTACCCGACGATAGGCATTACGGCGAAAAGCTGCCGCTTATTGCGTCGGGCGGGGCGAGCCTGCACGACAAGGTTGTCGTACAGCTTGTGCAAACCTCTACGTGCGACAAGGCTAGGGTGGTATTGGTGCTGGGCCGCGCGGACGAAATAGGCATGGACGTAAAAAGCGTTATCGCGTCGCATAACCTGCGCACCGAGTTTCCCAAGGACGTAATAGACCAAGCGGAAAGCTACGGCAAGGTTATAGACGAGAACGAAGCTAGCAAGCCGTACCGTCGCGATTTTCGGGATAAGATTATTTTTACGATAGACGGCGTGGACAGCAAGGACTTTGACGACGCGGTGTCTATCGATAAAACCGAAAACGGCTACACGCTCGGCGTGTACATTGCAGACGTGGCGCAGTACGTTACGGAAAGGTCGCCGCTGGACAGGGAAGCGCTGCTGCGCGGTACGAGTGTTTACCTTGCCGATCGCGTTATCCCCATGCTGCCCGAAGCGCTGTCCAACGAGCTGTGTTCGCTCAATATGGGCGAGGACAGGCTCGTGCTTGCCGCGATAATCGAGCTGGACAACGACGGCAACCGCATTAGCTCGGAAATTTGCGAGGGCGTTATACGTTCGTCGGCGCGGCTTACCTACGACGGCGTTCAAGCGGCACTGGACGGACAAATGCAAAACGAGTTATACGATACCGTTTTGTCGTCGCTGACAATAATGAAAGAGCTTGCGCAAAAGCGCGTTGCGATTAGAAAACAGCGCGGTTCGATCGACTTTGATTTGACCGAAACGGAAATCAAGTTCGACGAGTTCGGGCGGGTGACCGACATAGCAAAAAAACAGCGGCTGTTCAGCATGCAGATAATCGAGGAGTTTATGATCCTCGCAAACTGCGCCGTCGCCGAAACGTTTAACAAAATATCCAAAATGCCGTTTGTGTATCGCGTGCACGAGCGCCCGTCGGCTGAGAAGCTTATTGCGCTAAACGAGTATTTGGACGCCGTGGGTGTGCGAATGAGCTGTCCCATGCGCCCGTCGCCGTCGCAGGTTGCCGGATTGCTCGCCGGCGTTCCCAAAGACATTTCGGCGGCGGTCGCCAAGGTGACGCTACGCGCAATGCAAAAGGCAGACTACCAACCTATAAACAAGGGGCACTTCGGCTTGGCGGAAGAATTCTACTGCCACTTTACTTCGCCCATACGCCGCTATCCCGACCTTGCCATCCACCGCATTATCAAGGCGTACTTGCGTGGCGGAATGAAAGCTGTTACCAAATACAAGGACTTTGCAAGCGACGCCGCAAAAAAGAGCTCCAAAGCCGAGCGCATCGCGCAGGACTGCGAACGCAAGGTGGACGACTTTAAAAAAGCGGAATATATGTCACACCACATAGGCGAAAGGTATAGCGGAACAATAAGCTCGGTCACCGAGTTCGGCTTTTTTGTAGAGCTGGACAATTCCGCCGAAGGGCTTGTGCGCATGGGCAATCTTCCGCCCGCAGCAATATTCGACTCCAAGCGTATGTGTATTATGTGCGGCAGGGCTGCGTTCCGTTTGGGCGATAAAGTCAATATAATCGTCGACAAGGTGGAAGGGGACAGAATCGATTTTCTTTTGAATTAAGAAGGCTGGTTTAATTCGGAATTCGGAATTATGAATTCGGAATTATGGATGATACCATAATTGCCGTAATATTCCGAAAAATGTTAAAATATGCTTAGTATTATTCCGATTGCGGAACAATATAAGTGATTTGCGCCTAAAACAGTTGACTTTGCGCCTAAAATACGTTTGTTTTAGGTGCAATTTTAGTATTGTTCCGATAAATGCCGTAAAATGGCTTGACATTATTCCGATAACGGTATAATATTAATATAACAGCATTGAGTAATGAGGAGTTTATTATGTATATAACCACTAAGCAAGCCGCAGAAAAGTGGGGCATATCCGAGCGGCGCGTGCGCGTATTGTGCGCGGAAGGCAAAATACAAGGAGCAATGCAAGTAGGGCGTGGCTGGAATATTCCCGCCGATGCCGTTAAGCCGTTTGACGGACGAGTTAAGAATACGGCGGCAATCCTCGCGCAAATCGAAGCCAAAAAGGCGGAGCTTAGCGCATTAAGACCGTTGTCGAAGGGTGAGCTTATTCGGTTGAACGACGAATTTTCCGTTGAGTACACTTACAACTCCAACGCCATAGAAGGAAATACGCTGACCTTGCGCGAAACAAGTCTTGTTTTGCAGGGCGTGACCGTCGATAAAAAACCGCTGAATGACCATTTGGAAGCGATAGGACATAAGGAAGCGTTTGAATTTGTTTGTGCGCTTGTCGAGGAAAACAAGCCGCTAACGGAGAGCTTGATTAAGCAAATACATTCGTTTGTATTGTCGGACAAGCCGCAAGACCGCGGCATATACCGCCGTATTCCCGTGCGCATCTTAGGCGCAAAGCATGAACCTCCGCAGCCGTTTTCGATTGCGCCGATGATGGAAAAGCTTTTGTTAGACTATAATGCCGATACGACAAATATAATTACCAAGCTTGCTAAATTTCATATCGAGTTCGAAGCTATACACCCGTTTATTGACGGCAACGGCAGAACGGGAAGACTTATAATAAACCTCGAATTAATGAAAGCCGGCTATCCGCCTATCGATATAAAGTACACAGATAGACATAGATATTATGACGCATTCGACAGTTATCACGGTCAAGGCGACTTGATGCCGATGCAAACGCTTTTTGCCGAATATATGCTTGAACGGCTTGATACGTACTTGCGTGTGTTAAAATAAACAGAATCTATTTAATATTCAAATACGTGGCGATTTGCTCTATGCGGGTCGCCATGTTTTTTATTATATCGTTAATGCTTACTTTGGGTTGTTCGTCCTTTACTGCTTGCCAATAATTGCAAGCGGTGTTGTTTTTAAATCCTCTTTTAAATTGCATTATATGAATATGCGGATTTTCGCAGTGTCCGGTTCCCAGCATGTACATTTCGCCGTCGTCGTTTTGCGCATAGTGCGGTTTGAAAAATCGGCAGTTTCTACAAGAGTTATTATTTTCCATAATAGTCCTTTGTTTTTAATTTAGTATATTATAAGGTGTGCTTATAAGTCAATTAAATTATAGGTATTACTTATAATATTATGGATATGATTAATGTTGACATTATAAGGAAACGGTTGTCCGAGGCTATTAGATTTAGCGGATTGTCGCAAACTGGAATTGCGCGAAAGATAGGGGTGAAACAACCGGCGATTGCGCAGTATGTGTCGGGCGAGATTTTTCCCGCGCTGGATACGTTTGCTAATCTTTGTGAAGTGCTGGACGTTGACCCTGCATATATTTTAGGGTTGAGCGATAACTGAATAAACGATAAAATTAAGGATAGTTTTCGAGTGATTGCCCTCATCTGTCGGCTTCGCCGACACCTTCCCCCGAGGGAAGGTATTCATGTAGGCAATCTTTTCTTTTTGTAAATTCCGAATTCCGAATTCATAATTCCGAATTAAATGTTTGCTTGACATGGGACTTTATATATTGTAAAATATATCTATTAATTATTTGGAGCGATTATGAAAATCGGAGTTGTAGGATTGCCTAACGTCGGTAAAAGCACGCTGTTCAACGCCATAACCGAGGCGGGGGCGGAGTGCGCTAATTATCCGTTCTGCACAATCGAGCCCAACGTGGGCGTTGTGGCAGTGCCCGACGAGCGGCTTGCCGTTTTGGAAAAAATGTATTCGTCTAAGCGCGTTGTTCCCGCCGTAATAGAGTTTGTCGACATTGCCGGTCTTGTTAAGGGCGCGTCGCACGGCGAGGGCTTGGGTAACAAGTTCCTGTCGCACATACGCGAATGCGACGCCATTATCGAGGTTGTGCGCTGCTTTGACGACGAGAATATAATAAACGTGTCGGACACCGTCGACCCCGTGCGTGACGCCGACACAATCAATACCGAGCTTATGCTCGCCGATTTGGAGAGCATAGAAAAGCGGCGTGCGCGGTTTGAAAAGACCGTCAAGAGCGGCGATAAAAAAGCCGTCGAGGCGTTGGAGCTACTAACGCGCATGACCGAGTGCATAAACGCGGGCAAGTCGCTGCGTTCGCTTAAACTCGATTACGAAACACTGGCATTGGTAGACGGACAGTTTTTGCTTTCCGTCAAGCCCATAATATATTGCGCCAACATTTCCGAAAACGATATTGGTCAGCCGTCCAACAAATACGTGGACGCCATACGCGAATACGCCAAGGCGGACGGCGCGGCCGTTATAGATATTTGCGCCAAGGTGGAAAACGAAATATCGCAGCTGCCTATTGATGAGCGTGCCGAATACCTCGAAGCACTCGGACTGACTAAGTCCGGTCTTGAACGGGTTATCACTTCGGGCTATGAGCTTTTGGGGCTTATGAGCTATCTTACGGCAGGCGAAAAAGAAGTGCGCGCCTGGACTATCGAAAAGGGTACCACCGCGCCCAAAGCCGCCGGCAAAATCCACTCCGACTTCGAGCGCGGATTTATTCGCGCGGAAATCGTGTCCTACGACGATCTCGTATCTTGCGGGTCGCTTGCCGCAGTTAAAGCCGCGGGTAAGCTGCGCAGCGAAGGCAAGGACTACGTTATGCGTGATGGCGATGTGGTGGAGTTTAAGTTTAACGTTTAATTCGGAATTCGGAATTATGAATTCGGAATTAAAAGTGAAAAAGCTCAACTGCTATAATTCCTAATTCCGCATTCAGCATTCCGAATTATCTACATATTCACAGGTGTACATATGTTCGATTATAAGACTTTAATATACAATTCGGCAAAAAACGTGCTTAACGGCTTGGAGCCGAGCGACGTAACTGCCGCGGACGCGTTTTGCGACTACTGCGTGCCGTGCTTTAAGTTCGCAAAAATTTTGCGCAAAAGCCCCGCCGTTATCGCCGCCGAGGCCGCTGCGCAATTAACGATAGACGGCATAAAGGTGGAAGCGCTTAACGGTTACCTTAACTTCACAATCGAGCGCGAATCGTTTATTCGCCACGCGTTCGATAAAGCTGCCGACTATAAGCCGCTCGACGGCAAGACGGTGTGTCTTGATTATTCGTCGGTAAACATTGCAAAGCCATTTCATATAGGGCATCTTATGACCACCGTTATAGGCGGGTCGCTGTGCAACATTTACCGCGAGTTGGGCGCGAAGGTTGTCGGCATCAATCATTTGGGCGACTGGGGCACGCAGTTCGGCGGGCTTATTTCGGCATACAGACGTTGGGGCGACGAGGCGCGCCTTAACGAGCGCGGACTGGACGAGCTGCTCGAATTGTACGTACGTTACCACAATGAATCGGAAAAGGACGAGGCCGTTGCCGCCGAGGCGCGCGAGTGGTCCAAAAAGATAGAGAGCGGCGATCCTTACGCCGTCGAGCTGTTTGAAAAGTTCAAGGCTATCACGCTCGAACAAGCGAAAAAGGTGTACAGACGGCTCAACATAGAGTTTGACAGCTATCTCGGCGAAAGCTTTTACGTGGACAAGGTGCCCGCCGTCGAGAAAAAGCTGCAAGACAAGGGCTTGCTGAAAATGAGTGACGGCGCGGAAATAGTCGAGCTAACCGACGATATGCCGCCCGCGCTTATACGGCGCAGCGACGGCGCGTCGCTGTACATCGCTCGCGACCTTGCCGCGGCGTACTACCGCAAAGCTAACTACGACTTCGATAAATGCTTATACGTGGTGGCGAGCCACCAGGCATTGCACTTTAAACAATTATTTAAGGTGCTGGAATTGCTGGGCGAGCCTTGGGCGCAGGAAATGGTGCACGTAAGCTACGGCATGGTGTCGGTGGAGGGCATGTCGCTGTCCACTCGGCGGGGCAACGTTTTGTATTTGAGTGACGTGCTCGATTCGGCTGTGGAAAAAGCCGCCGCGATAATCGCCGAGCGCAATCCCGATTTGCAGGACAAAACGCGTGTTGCTGAAAGCGTGGGCGTGGGCGCGGTCGTGTTCGGCGCGCTGTACGACGGCAAGCTTAAAGACAAAAATTTCTCGCTGGAATCCGCGCTTAACTTTGACGGCGAAACCGGCCCGTACGTTCAGTACACGCACGCGCGTTGCCGTTCGGTGCTTGCCAAGGCGGGGTATAAGCCGTCACAGAAAATCGACTGGGCACAGCTTACCGACGACGAGGCGTACGAGGTTGTCAAGCTGCTTGCCGACTTTGACGAGGTTGTGTATACCGCCGCAGTCAAGTACGAGCCGTCGGTCGTGTCGCGCAGGCTTGTCAAGATTTGCCAAGCGTTTAACAGGTTCTACAACGCAGACAGGATTATGTGCGGCGGGGAGACCGAAAAAGCGCGGTTGGAGCTTACGCTTCGAGTAGCCGACGCATTAAAGCGCGGGCTGAAGCTTGTCCTACTCGACGCGCCGGAAAAAATGTAGCGCATTGAATTCGGAATTCGGAATTCGGAATTAGGAATTAAGAAAAAGGATAATTTTTTAACGATAAACAATCCATACAGTTTATAACTGTGCGGATTGTTTTGTTTTATAGAAACGGTTAAAATCGTATTACTTTAATTCCGAATTCCTAATTCATAATTCCGAATTAAAACGTAAACCCTTCCTCGCGGCCGCAGTTGTGGCAGCAAAGCGACCCTCGATTGTTTGTTGTGTCGTTGTTGCGACTTTGTTGCGAGTTCATCATCAAAAACATTATTATCAGCTGGTTAATGCTTTCCGTGCCGCCGCCGTTTTCCATCATCAATATCATCAGTAATAAATTGAAAATTCCGTCTTGCATAACCGCCCTCCGTCATTACACAAAATCATATATGCGAATTTTGTCGATTGTGTTACATGTATTTCGGACGCGTCACTTAATCGGCGCGTCCTATTCGCCAATACTTGATAATAGCTTAATATAATCGACTTTTTTCGGCGTTGACAAATGCAGTTTTATATGTTAATATTTGCATATGAACACACTGCTTCTTGACAGTATTACGGCCGCTAAGGTCGAGGATAGCTTGCCGTCTAAGTCCGGGCTTACGGCGCTTGCGTCCTTTTTTGACGCGCTGTCCGACGTTACACGGCTCAAAATACTTTCGGCGCTTACAGTGTCCGAAATGTGCGTAAGCGATCTTGCCGCAGTGACAGGACTCAACCAGACCACCGTTTCCCACCAGCTGCGCATACTGAAGGGCGCGCATATTGTGGATGGAACCCGCCAAGGCAAAGTCATATTTTACGGCGTGGAAAGCCGCGAAATACCCACCGTTATGAACACCGCCGTTCGCGCGGTTATGAACGGCGAATTTTAGCAAATAGCAAAGGATAAACCGTTATGATCATCACCGAAAAATGGGACGAACAATTAGCCGCCGAATTCGATAAGCCGTACTTTAAAACGCTTATGGAATCGGTCGACCGCGAATACTCACGCTATACGGTGTACCCGCCGCGCGACCGTATTTATGCCGCTATGCAGCTTGTCGACTACGACGAGGTGCGCGTGGTCATACTCGGTCAGGACCCCTATCACGGTGCAGGCCAGGCAAACGGGCTTGCCTTTGCCGTCAATAAGGGCGTCGAACCGCCGCCGTCGCTGGTGAATATTTTTACCGAGTTAAAGTCGGACTTGAACGTCCAGCCGAACGACGACACCACCCTTGTCGGCTGGGCCAATCAAGGTGTGCTGCTGCTTAACGCGTCGCTCACCGTGCGCGCTGGCGAAGCGCAGTCGCATGCGTCGTTGGGCTGGCACAACCTTACCGACGCCGTTATACGTTCGCTTAACAATCGCAAAACGCCTGTCGCGTATATCCTTTGGGGAATGAGTGCGCGCGAAAAAATGTCGCTAATTTCCGATCGCAATTTTATTGTGACTTCCGCGCACCCCAGCCCGCTTTCCGCTTACCGCGGCTTTTTCGGTTCCAAGCCGTTCTCCAAGGTAAACAGCTGGCTTTCCGCTAACGGCATGCAACCCGTGCATTGGCAGATGACAGGCAGGTACGAGCCCGCCGAGTACTACAAAAACTCGCATAAAATAAACAGAGCGTAATGATAATTCGGAATTCGGAATTATGAATTCGGAATTAAAAACGTATAATAGCCGTCGCTTTAAAAGCGGCGGTTTTATTTTGCGCGTTTTTGACGAAAAAGGTGAGTATTATATACTTTCGACAGTCAATGTGTAGTTATGTCGAAAAGGGTGAATACTACGTTTTTTCGCGCGTTGTCGAATAGTTCGATTACTCGGGGTTTTCGACAAAACATTAATGTTGACAACCGTCTTTTGTTTATGGTACAATGTGGTTATGGACGAACAAGAAAAAATCAATCAAGATAATACAAATGAGAATTCCAACGTACCTGCGCCTATCGCGGGCGAAGCGCCGTCCGACGAGCTTATGGTTGTGTCAAACGGCGAGCTGCCTACGGACAAGGAAGAGCGTGCACCTGCCGAGCCCGACGCCATTACTATGTACGAGGCGGAGCAGGGCGACAATACTATGCACGGCGGGTACGCTTCGGTCAAGGGCAGTCCGGTAGAAAGGCATGATAACAGGCTTGTTTGGATTGTTATTCTCGTTATGACAGTCATGTGTATCGCTGTCGGCATTTGCTCGGCGGTGATTACCGCGCGGCTTGTGCAAAAGGGCATTAAGCCCGCCGAAATCAACACTAACGGCGTTGTGCAGCAAAACGTTGCCGCAGTCGTAACCGCGCGTAAAAGCAGTATTGTAGAGGTGCGGTGCGGCTCTCTTACTTCCAGCGGTATAGCGATGAAGCGCGACGGCAAAAAGGCTATAGTGCTTACCAATGCGCACGCCATTGCACAGTACGTTGCTAATACCTCCACCGCGCCGCATGTAAGGTTTTACGGTTACGACGATTACTTTGCCGACGTGGACGTTTTGGGCTACGACAGCCATTACGATATAGCCGTATTGAGCGTTGCCGTCGACGACGGGCTTGCTGTGTTCGATATTGACGGCAGCGACGTGCTTTCGCCCGACGTGGAGTTTATAGAGGGCGATTACGTTGTTTCAATCGGCAATGCGATGAGCATGGGCGTTTCCGCATACGACGGAATTATCTCGCGCAAGAGCGAGCTGTTGGAATGTGACGAGCTGTTTGGCGTAAGCGGAAAAAAGACGGTGCCCGTGTTCCGCACTACGGCGGTTATAAACGCCGGAATGAGCGGCGGCGGCGTGTTCGATATGAACGGACGGCTTATCGGTTTGGGAACATACAGGATGAGCAATACCGCCGGCGTTGATACCGAGGGCGGCGCGTCAACCGACGTGGAAAATACAGGCTTTGCCACGCCTATGTCCATTGTGTATCCCGTGTACAAGCGAATACTCGAAGGTGGCGGCGGCGCTGTCGGACTGTTTACGGTAAACGTAAGCAAGACAAGCTCCGCAGTAGGCAGTGTAAGTATGCCCATGCTGGATATCGCCTGCGAATATAAAGGCTTTAACCTGACCGTAAAAAATGTGTACGACGATGCGAGCAAACTTAAAGTGGGTGACGTAATAACCAAGATAGGCGACTACACCGTGACGCAAAAGATAGACGACTATAACACTTTTTCCGATATTTGCGGAGTGACGGGACAGCTGCTCAGATATCACCGCCAAGGCACGGGCAAGCCGCTCACTCTGACGGTACAACGCGGCGACGTGACGCTTACAGTCACGTTTGACGGATTGCGTTATGCAATTTAGTCGTAAACTTATATCAATCGTCGTCGCTGTATTTGCGGCAGCGCTTATGCTGTGCGGCTGCGGCGGGGATATAACGTCGCCCGATATTGAGCCGCATATAGTAGCGGCAACGGCCGAGCAAGCGGTTGCTATCGATAGCTTCGAGCAGTTTCAAATGCCGACTGTGTCGGGCGAGCTTACACCGGCGCAGTACCGCGAGCGTGTGCAGCTTTTGTACGATACAGTGGTGTACGACGGTAAAAAGCCTGTGTTTGCGGATAATGACCCGGTGCAGCCGATATACGACGAAGCGCACAAGTTTTTGTCCGCCTACATTCACGACGATTGGCAAGGCGTCGAGCGCGAGGTGAACACCGTTCACGTCGTTCACGATTGGCTTATTTCCAAAACCGATTACGACTTTAAGCTGTATCAATCCTATTTGGGTGGCAATACCGATTACGCCGATAATCCCGCATTCTTTATTGACGGGGTGCTGCTTAACGGTAAGGCCGTGTGTGACGGACTGGCGCGTACGTTCAACTTTTTGTGCGCGATGGAGGGCATACAGAGCATGCGCGTTACCGGCTCGTTTTCGTCGGCGCCGCATGCTTGGAACAAGGTAAAGGTGGACGGGCAGTGGTACAACGTGGACGTCACCGCCGACGCAGTTCATTACGAAGTGGGTGATAAAAGCTACAAGCAAATAGCGCACGGCTTTATGCTTATATGCGACGATACGCTGAATAGCTTTAACCCGAACGGTCACGACTTTGTGCAAACGCAGTTTACCGCGCCCGCCGACTTCGATTACTATTCCGACAATACGGTTAATATAGGCGGCAAAAACTATTCGCGCGTGGTAAAGAGTCAAGCCGAGCTTGACGCACTGTTTTCCGCCATATCCGACCAAAAGGGGGGTATCGGCAAGATAGAGCTTAAACTTGACTTTGCGGGCAAAACGCAGGTGAACAGCGCCGATATGTACGTCACCGAAATAGGTAAGGCGTACAAAAACGTGGATAACGCGGGCTTTAACATTTCGGGCGGCGCAATGCCGTACTTCCGTTTTCCCAACGGCGTGTACTTGTTTTTGATTTACAAGTAGATTATGGCACAAAAAAACCGCGCCGATGAGCGCGGATTTTTTATGTGGTTTTCATATTATTTTTCCAACATGTCGCAAAGGTCGCCGACGGTTACGATTTTGTCCATTACGTCGTCGTCAAGCGTTTTGCCCGTTTCCGATTCCAAGCTGAACATGAGTTCCATCAGCGCCAGCGAGTCAGCTTTAAGGTCGTTTGCGAACGTGGTGTTGCGTGTGATCGTGCTTGCGTCTATTCCGAAGTATTCGGCAAGCTCTTGTTGAATTTTTTCAAACATTATTTGTTCTCCTTATTGATTTTTAATTTTTGCGAGCATTGCGCTCGGTATTGACTGATTAAAACTTCTTTTTGAGCACTGCGCCTTCCGCAGCGGTGGTGACTAAGTTTTGGTATCTTAAAAGCCAGCCTGTCGCGTTGGAGTCCTTGGGACGGAGCTTCTTTTGCCTTGCTTGCAGTTCTTTTGCGGGAACGTCAAGGGTGATCCTGCCGCCTGTTATATCTATCTTGACAGCGTCGCCGTCCTTGACAAGCGCAATCTTGCCGCCGTCCGCCGCTTCCGGGCAAACGTGGCCTATTACCAAGCCGCGCGTTGCATTGGGTATTCTGCCGTCGGTTATTATAGCTACGTCGTTTTCCAATCCCATGCCGACGATAGCCGCCGCCGAGGGGAGCATTTCGCGCATGCCGGGGCCGCCCTTGGGTCCTTCGTAGCGAATAATCACCACGTCGCCTCTTTTGACTCTGCCCGAATATATGGCTTCCACGGCTTCCTCTTCGCGGTCGAAGCATTTGGCTTTGCCGTTTATGACCGTCCTCGACGACGTGCGCATCGCAATCGCGCCTGTTTCGGCAAGGTTGCCCTTTATGACGGTTATGCCGCCGACGGGGGACACGGGATTATCTATTTTGTGTATTACCGTTTCGTCGGTCACGTGCGCGTGCTCGTACAAAGAAGTGAGCGAGCAGCCCGCGACGGTGCGAAGCGCGCCGTCTACTATGTTCTTTTTGGCAAGCTCGTGCAGCACTGCCTGAACGCCGCCCGCACGGTGAAAGTCCGACATGTCCGCTTTGCCGTTGGGCATAAGGAGGGCAAGCACGGGCGTCGTATTGGATATATTTTGAACGTAGTCGAGGTCGATGGCGATATTGTATTCGGCTGCCAGCGCCATTATATGCAGTACGGTGTTTGCCGAACCGCCGAGCGCCATGTCCAGCCTGAGCGCGTTGGTAAGCGAGCGCTTGTTAATTATCATCTTAGGCGTATCGGCGTTGCGAACAAGCTCGCACACGCACATACCGCTGTTTTTGGCTATGCGTATGCGTTCGCTGCCGAGCGCGGGTGCGGTGCCGTTGCCGGCAAGCGCAAGGCCCAATGCCTCCAATACGCAGGCGAGCGGGTTTGCCGCATACATTCCGTTTGCGCTGCCCGCCGCGGGGCAAGCAACGGCTTCCGCTTGCGTAAGCTCGTCCAAGCTCATAGATCCGCACTTTACCTTGCCTACGCCCTCGTACATAGACGCAAGCCCTATCTTTTTGCCGCCGAAAATTCCGCTGTCCATAGGTCCGCCGGTTACGAACACCGACGGTATGTTGGCGCGTGCCGCGCCCATAAGCATACCCGCAATCGCCGTGTCGGTGTTTGGAACGAATACCGCGCCGTCAAAGCCGTGCGCTATAAGCATTGTCTCCACGCTGTCGGCTATAAGCTCGCGCGAGGGTAACCCGTACTTGAATCCCACGCCGCCCGCGGCAATGCCGTCGGACACCGCGATAGAGGGGAGGATTATAGGTGTGCCGCCGCCGGCATAGATGCCGATTTTGACAGCGTTCACTATATCGTCCAAATGCATATGCGCGGGAGCGATTTCCGAGCGTGCGGCAATTACGGCGATGAGCGGCTTTTCAAGCTCGTCGTCCGTCAATCCCAGTGCTTTGAGCGTGGCGCGTTGCGGCGCTTTTTCCATTGCGGTGTAAAGTTCCTTGGACATAAATGCTTCCTTTTTCGTTTTTGAGTATGTCAATAATATATGCTATATTTTAGCATGTTCGGCGGCGCTTGTCAATTTTTAAACAACAAAAAAGGACGAAAACAATGCGTTTAAGTCCTTTTTGCGCCTGTATTTTTGTGTAAAACTCGTTTTTTAGACCATCAGCGGGATGCCGTACTTGCCGAAAATGTAGCTATACACTTCGGGTACCTGCATTGCAATCGCGCTGGCTATAAGGAACAGTGCAAGTCCGATGAACACTATGCGCAGGATAAGGTTGTTAGTCCAGCCCAGCGCATTGTACAGCACTACCACGTACATAAGGCACAGCACCACCGTGCGTGTTATCGCCATTCCGGTTATTACACCTGCCGGCACAGAGGTATATACCATTATCCACGATATGACCCACAGCACCGCGTACGCGACCAAGATTATTACCGATAAGGTTTTGTCAAGTTTTTTCATAATATCCTCCTTGTGATTACAGTATCATTATAGCATACAATTCTTAGAAATCAATATGAGAAAGATTAGAAATTGATTAGAAAAACTTAATTTAATTAAGAATTCAGAATTAAGAATGCAGAATGAATTCGGAATTCGGAATTATGAATTCGGAATTAAGGGCAGTAATGGCACAACTATTATATGTCGTACTCTCGCGGTACTAATAAACAATGCTTCGCTGCGCTCAGCATAACCTTCGGTTGCTGCGTAGGACAATAATATGACGTGGTATACGCCGATAATTGCCGTTATGGTGATGTTGCCGGTATAAAACTATCCTAAGCCTATTTACCTGTCACTCTGAGCGTTTTTTTTGCCCGCCGAAGAGTCTGTACTTAATACGGTGAGGAAAATGACAAATCAATCCATAATTCCGAATTCCGCTTTCCGAATTCCGAATTAAATGTGCAGCGTTTGACAAAAAATTCGCTAAGTTGTATAATTTCACTATACTAAGAGGTGAATTATGAAGGTAGTTTCCAAACAGAACAATTCGCATATGTGCCTTATTTGCGGCATGGAAAACACTTTGGGCGTTAAGGCGCAGTTTTATAACATGGAGGACGGCTCGGTGGGCGGGCTGTTCACGTTCCGCTCCGAACACCAAAGCTATCCCGGCCGCGTTCACGGCGGCATGCTTGCCACGATGATTGACGAGCTGGCTGGCAGAGTGCTGTGGACGGACTGTCCCGACAAGATTGCCGTTACTATGGATATTAACGTCAAGTACCGCAAGCCCGTGCCGTACGACGTGCCGCTTAAAGGCAGGGGCGTTTACTCGCAAAAGCTGTCGCGCGCGTACTCTGCCAAGTGCTACGTAATGAACATGGACGGCGAAGTGCTTGCCGAGGGCGAGGCTAAGTATTTGATTATGCCCGCCGAAAAAATCACCGACGCTTCGGTAGAGCAGGAGCTGGATATTTTAGTGCCCGACGACGTGACCGAAATTGATTTTTAAAATAATTTAAAATAGACATATAATATTTGTCAATTGGGTATAATTTTGTGAAAGGTATTGACAAATATAAAAATATACTGTATACTCAGCTTAACTTACAATCTAATAAAAAGGAATGGAAAAAATGTCTTACTATGGCTATGATAACGGCGATATGGCGATTGCGCCTAAGGCCGGCGACGGCAAGATTTACAAGCTTGTGCAGCTTATTTCCATATTGGTTATAATTGTAGCCGTCGCGGTTTTGATTTTCGGAATTACCGGAATGATATCGCTGGGCTCTACCGGTACAGGGCTCGTATGTACGGTAGGCGTTATAGGTATCGGCGCTTTTGCCGCGTTGCCGTGGGTGCGTGTGCTGGAAGCGCTCAAAGCTAAGCGTTACAGAATTACCGCGATAGTATTTTTGGCGATAAGCGGCGTGTGCATTATACTTTGGATAATATGCGTATGGTTGATTATCAATCTTGTCAATACGGCTGCGAGCGGCAGTATCGACTCTACCGGCGCGGTTATCGATTATGCCAAAGATATTATCGGCACGCTCAACACAATTCGCGCAGTCATTATAGTATCTATTCAGCTGACTGTGTCGTCGTTTATAGCTAAAAACGTAATCAAGTATAATAAAACGCTTATACCTTATCAAGTCATGTCGGGCGTGTCGCAGGTGTATTTCGACTTTTTCATTTGTCTTTTGCTTACTGCGTTCACCATCACACAAAAAGGAGAATTTTTAATCAGCGATACGGCGGAATGGTTGACAAAGGCTTGGCCGTACGCATTATTAGCCATATCCTTTATACTCTCTATATTCTCGTCTGTCGTGTTTAGACGCGTTGACAGAAGAAATATGATGAAGTATGCTGCCGGACAACTGAACGATGAGAGCGAAAACAAAACCGCGGTGACTCCCGCCGAAACCGACGCTACTCCCGTAGACGAAAAACTTGCAAAAATAAAAGACCTCCTCGACAAAGGCTTGATTACTCAGGAAGAGTACGACAAAAAGCGCGAGGATATATTAAACAGCATTTAACGGCTGTAAAATATTAAGCAATAACAAAAAGGATAGGCGAGTGCCTATCTTTTTTTATTTAAAAAACAATCCCCATTTCAAGGAGACATGTGGATTGTTTTTTGATGTTGCAACCACGGAACGGTATGGTGTTATATTATCACATATACTTGTATTTGTGTTATTTTACAAGAATAATTGTATAAAATTGTAAAACAGCAACAAAAAAGACGGTTCGTTATCGAGCCGTCTTTTGTATTGTAATAAGGTCGCCCCTCATCCGTCGCTTGCGCGACACCTTCCCCCACGTGGAAGGCGAGAAAGCGGACTATTTGCCGAAATATCTCTTTAACATTCCCGCAAAGCCTGCGCCGTGACGGGCTTCGTCCTTTGCCATTTCGTGCACGGTGTCGTGGATTGCGTCGTAGCCAAGCTCCTTGGCGCGCTTTGCAAGAGCAAGCTTGCCTTCGCAAGCGCCCGCTTCCGCGGCGGCACGAAGCTCGAGGTTCTTTTTGGTGGAATTGGTAACGACTTCGCCCAAAAGCTCGGCAAACTTAGAAGCATGCTCGGCTTCCTCGTAGGCGTAGCGTTTGTAAGCCTCGGCGATTTCGGGATAGCCCTCGCGCTCGGCAACGCGCGCCATTGCAAGGTACATACCTACCTCGGTGCATTCGCCCATAAAGTTGGCTTTAAGGCCTTCGGTGACTTCCTTGTCCTCGACCTTGCCGTCGCCGACATGGTGTTCGCAAGCGTAATTGGTTTCGGTGACGGGTACGAACTTTTTAGCCTTGCATACGGGGCAAACGTCAACGCCGTCCTCTACGATCTCTCCGCAAACTGCGCATCTTTTCATGATAATGTAACTCCTTTTGTAAGAAATTTTTTGTTAAGAATTTTATAGCACATATCTACCTTTTTGTCAATAGATTTTTGCTGTTTGCGTATAATTGCTTGGGCAAAGGTTTGACATTTTTTTGCGAGAGTGGTATGATTTTTCGAGTGGATAACATAGAGCAAATCAACCCCGATAGCCCCAAGCGCAAGCAGCGCAAACAGATGGATATGCTGCACGGCCCGATGCTGAAAAATATCCTTATTTTTGCTTTGCCTTTGGCGCTGTGCGGAATATTGCAACAGTTGTTTACTTCTGCCGATATGGCGGTGGTGTTTTGGTTTGAGGGGAGCGTTGCGCAAAGCGCGGTCAACAGTAACGGCGCGCTGGTCAATCTGCTTATAAATTTGTTCTCCGGTATGTCAGTTGGCGTTACCGTAGTCATAGCCGAATACGTGGGCAAAAAGAAAACGGACGACTTGCACAGCGTTGTGCTTACCTCGCTTATAATCGCCGCCGTCAGCGGCGTAGTGCTGCTGGGACTGGGCATAGGCGTTTCCGCACCGCTGCTTAAACTTATGGACACGCCGCCCGAAACGCTTCCGCTCGCTACCGAGTACCTGCGCGTTTACTTTATAGGCATGCCGTTTTTGATGATTTACAACTTCGGTGCGGCGGTGCTGCGCGGAGTGGGCGATACCAAAAAGGCGCTGTTTATACTTTTGGTTACGGGCGTTTTTAATATCGGGCTGAACGTGCTGTTTGTCGCGGCGTGCAAGATGAGCGTTGCCGGCGTTGCGCTTGCGACCGTTATTTGCAACGTAGCTTCCGCTGCGCTCGTTATGTGGTTTATTATGAAGGACGGATTGTTCAAGATTCGTCGTACCTCGCGCGTGCGCAAGGAGTACGTTAAGCGCATAATCGTTATCGGCTTGCCTGCGGGCTTGCAGGGCGTGGTGTTCTCAATCGCCAACGTGCTTATCCAGTCGGCGGTAAACGCGTTCGGGTCGAGCGCGGTTGCGGGCAACGGCGACGCCGTCAACTTCGAATACTACGTGTACTTTTTTGTCAACGGCTTTGCGTCGTCCACGGTCACGTTCTTCGGGCAAAACTATGCGGCGGGCAAGCTCGACCGCTGTAAGCAGGTGTTCAAGATAAACATGCTCGCGGCGCTTATAATATCCACCGTGCTGTGCGCGGTGTTCACGCTGGGCGCCGACGCGTTTATACGCATTTACACCAACGACAAGGTGGCAATCGAGTTTGCCGTTATTCGTATGTGGTGCGTGTTGTCGGGGTCTATGCTGCCATGTCTGTACGAGATAGCGGGCGGCGCGCTGCGCGGTATGGGACATTCCATGCTGCCCGCCGTGTTTACTATTATCGGGTCGTGCATATTGCGTATAGTGTGGATTTACTCCATATACGCCGTGTACACTTACTACTGGCTGCTTATGATAATCTATCCCATTTCGTGGATTGTGACCGGCGTCGCGTTGATGATAAGCTATTACATAATTTGCTACAAGGCTGGGTTTTACAAAAAGCCGCAACCCGTGGATAACGCGGACGGCGCAGCAATCGCCGGCGGTATAGAGAACGTGGACGGCAGAGTAAACGCAGAAGCTGCCGCAAGCGCGGACGAGGCGACGGATGGAACAGCGGAAGTTTAAGGGACAAAGTTTGTTCGCGTTTCCGCCCGACTACACCGTGGTGGATATAGAAACCAACGGACTCAGCACGGGCGATTGCGAGATCATAGAGGTGTCGGCGCTCAAATGCCGCGACTATATGGTGACAGATACCTTTTCGTCGCTAATCAAGCCGACCGAACCGATAGGGTGGTTTATAACCAACCTGACGGGCATTACAAACGATATGGTGGCGGACGCGCCCGATGCGGCGGACGTGTTGGGGCGGTTTTACGACTTTGTCGGTAAGGATATTATTGTCGGGCATAACGTAAACTTCGACGTCAACTTTTTGTACGACAAGCTGTGGCTGCACAACGGGCTCGTGCTGGACAACGATTTTGTTGATACGCTCCGCCTTGCGCGTAAAGCCTTGCCGCACATATCCAATCACAAGCAAACTACGATAGCCGAGTATTACGGCATTTCCACGCGTGGCGCGCACAGGGCGCTACGCGACTGTGAAATATGTAACGCGTGTTATATTAATCTGAAAAGGGAGCTGCGAGTATGACTGACGTAATAGACATTAACAGCAAGGGCGAATATCCCGCGAACGTATTGTCCAATTTTTATCCAAACGGCTTTGTGTTCGACGGCGTTCAGTGCGCGAGCATGGAGGGCTTTTTGCAAGCGCTTAAATACCGCAACGCAGACAAGCAAAAACAAGTTTGCGGACTGGCGGGAAAGGAAGCCAAGGCGGCGGGCGGCAAAAAACGGTTGTGGAAGCTGACCGGCAATCTGTACTGGCAGGGGAAGCGGTACAAACGCAAAAGCAAGGAGTTCGCCGATTTGCGCTTTGCTGCGTACAAGGCAATGTTTGACAACGAAACGTTCCGTGCCGCATTAGAGAGCGCAAAGGGCAAAACGCTTGCGCACACAATAGGCAAGCACAAAAAGCGTATTACGGTATTGACCGTGGAAGAATTTATCGGCTACCTGTACGAGCTAATAAAATTGCTGTAAAAAATTTTTTAAAAATTTTGTAAAAAACTGTTGACAAACAGTGTTGTATTGTATATACTACTATTGAACAGTTGAAGAACCGTTCAAGTATTGGAGGTCGGAATGACTGATAACGGCGGCAAAATAAATACGGATTCGGTTACGGCGCTTAGGAATATGCTGCCGAGCGACGACGTTATATACGACCTTGCCGATTTGTTCAAAATGTTCGGCGACTCGACGCGCGCCAAGATATTGCAATGCTTGCAAATACGCGACCTGTACGTGAGCGAGATAGCCGACGTTTTGGGTATGAGTATATCGGCGGTTTCCCACCAGCTTAGAGTGCTTAGGGCGGCAAAGCTCGTCAAGGGCACCAAAGAGGGGAAGGAAGTCAAATACTCGCTGGACGACGACCACGTTACCAAGATTTTGGAATACGGCTTAACGCACGTAAACGAGGACAAGTAAAATAACTTAACGAACAGGGTTAAACCTGTTTTTTAAGGGACAACAGTTGAACACTTACTCAATAAATCACATATTATATTGTAGAGCAAGCTCTACACTTGCGCGCAAAGCACGCAAGTTCCGCTGCAAGCAGCGTTGTATTATATATGATTTGTCGTCGTCGCATTTTTGCTCCCGCAAGCGGGCAAAAATACTCCTCGAAAAATAAAAGTGTTCAACAATAAATTAAAAACAACCTACGGAGGGTTATTATGAAAAAGGTTTACAAATTGCAGGATTTGGATTGCGCCAACTGTGCCGCTAAGATGGAGCGGGCGATTGCCAAGATTGACGGCGTTACTGCCGCAAGCATTAGCTTTATGAGTCAAAGGTTGACAATCGAAGCGGATGACGCTCGGTTTGAAGATATTATGAAAGAAGCCGTTAAGGTTTGCAAAAAGGTAGAGCCCGATTGCAGGATAATACTTTAAATTCGGAATGCGGAATGCGGAATTATAAATAAGGTTGAGATTTTATATTGTGCGGCTACGCCTAGATTTCTCGACTTCGCTCGAAATGATGGGAGTATTGGATTATCTTTTCTAATAGTACAGTTCGCATACCCATCACCCCGACCGTAGCGGGGACTGGGGTGGTCTAGGCGAACCGCCGCATACATGTTACGTTATTACCACCCATAATTCCGCATTCCGAATTCATAATTCCTAATTATCTATTGGAGTTATCATGACACGACGGCAAAAAAAGAATTTAATACGAATACTCGTTGCGTTAGCGGCGTTTCTTGCGATATTCATTACCGATAAGGTTATTGCGCTGGATAGCGTGTTCGGCGGCAAATACGGCTGGCTGTTCCCGTTCGCGTTGTACTTGGCTGTGTACATAGTAATCGGCTACGACGTGCTGTGGAAGGCGGTTCGCAACATTGCGCATGGACAGGTTTTTGACGAAAACTTTCTCATGTGTGTGGCGACTCTCGGTGCGTTTGCTTTGGCTATCTACCGCGGAGTGAGCGGGCTGGAAATAGAGGGCTTTGACGAGGCGTGCGCCGTGCTGCTGTTCTATCAAGTGGGCGAGTGGTTTCAGTCGTACGCGACGGGCAAGTCGCGCAAGTCCATTTCCTCGCTTATGGATATTCGCCCCGACTACGCCAACGTTAAGCGCGAGGACGGCACGGAAACGGTCGACCCGAGCGAGGTAAATGTTGACGACGTTATAGTGGTAAACCCCGGGGAAAAAATACCGCTGGACGGCGTTGTGGTAAAAGGCGCTACCACGCTGGACACCAAGGCGCTGACGGGCGAAAGCTTGCCGCGCGACATTGCCGAGGGCGGCGAGGTTATAAGCGGTTGCGTAAATCTCACCTCGCAAATAGAAGTGCGCGTGACAAAGGTGTTTTACGACAGCACCGTGTCCAAAATTCTCAACCTCGTGGAAAATGCGTCTTCGCAAAAATCCAAGGCGGAAAACTTTATTACCAAGTTCGCCAAGTACTATACGCCCGCAGTCGTCGGTGTGGCGCTACTGCTGGCAATCATCCCCGGTGCCGTCACTTCCGACTGGTCGACTTGGGTGTACCGTGCGCTCAGCTTCCTTGTAGTGTCGTGCCCGTGCGCGCTCGTTATTTCTATCCCGCTGTCCTTCTTTGCGGGTATCGGCGCGGCGTCGCGTTACGGCATTTTGGTAAAGGGCTCCAACTATCTTGAAAAGTTCAACAAAGCCAATACGTTTGTGTTCGACAAGACGGGCACGCTTACCAAGGGCAATTTCGCTGTGACTAAGGTGTCGCCCGAAAGCGACAGGGACAACGTTTTGCGGCTTGCCGCAATTGCCGAGCAGAATTCCAATCACCCCATAGCGCGTTCGATCGTGTCCGCTTACGGCGGACAGGTTGACGGCGGTTACACGCTGACTAACGTTGCGGGTGCGGGTATTGTAGCGACAAACGGCGACGATACTATTTTGTGCGGCAACGACAAGCTTATGGCGCAAAACGGTATAGAGTACGTAAAAGAGGACGGACTGGGTACCGTTGTATACGTGGCGCATAACGGCAAGTTTGTCGGGTCGCTGCTCATTGCCGACGAGATAAAAGAAGAGTCAAAACAGGTAATAGGCGAGCTTAACGGTATGGGCTGCAAAACGGTAATGCTCACCGGCGACAACGAAGCTATTGCCGAAAGCGTGGCAACACAAATCGGATTGACGGGCTACAAGGCGTCGCTGCTTCCGCAAAACAAGGTGGAAGAGGTTGAGAATCTTTTGGCCGCCAAAGACAAAAACGACGTGCTGTGCTTTGTGGGCGACGGCATAAACGACGCGCCCGTGCTTATGCGCTCGGACATAGGCATTGCTATGGGCGGCGTGGGTAGCGACGCGGCGATAGAGGCTTCCGACATAGTTCTTATGAAGGATGACCTAAAAGGCATTTCGCTTGCCAAACGCATTGCCAAAAAGACTATGGCGATAGTGCTTGAAAATATTTGGTTTTCGCTTATAGTCAAGCTTGCAATACTCATACTTTCCGCGTTCGGCATAGCCAATATGTGGATTGCCGTTTTCGGCGACGTTGGCGTAGCGGTGCTTGCCATACTCAACGCAATACGCGTCAACAGTAAGTACGTTAAACAACCCAAAACCACCGCTTGACATTTTTGTCGCGGTGTGGTAAACTGATTACAACAAAACTTTGAGGTGCAAAGTGAAGAAAGCTTCTTGCTAAATTGAATAGCGTTAGTCAAACGAACATATATGTTTATTTTGGCTTGCGCGGTTTGCAAGAAAGTTTAATCATTTTATTCTCAAACATATTTACTATGTCTTTTGAGCTATGGGAAACTTTCTCATAGCTCTTTTCGTTTTTGGAGGAAAATTTATGGCTATTATAAAAGTGGAAAATCTTACGTTCGGTTACCCGACGAGCGACGACCTTATTTTCGATAGCGTCAGTTTCAGTATAGATACCGACTGGAAGCTTGGGTTTGTGGGCAGAAACGGCAGGGGTAAAACAACGTTTTTGAATTTGCTTATGGGTAAGTACGAATACGGCGGCAAAATCATTTCGTCCGTCGGGTTTGACTACTTTCCGTATGAGGTAGAGGACAAGAGCGTAAACACCGAGGATATTTTGCACGCCGTCGCGCCGGCCGCCGAGGACTGGCAGTTTATGCGCGAGCTGTCCTACCTTGACGTGAGTGCCGAAGTGCTGTATCGTCCTTTTAATACGTTGAGTAACGGCGAACAGACCAAGGTGTTACTTGCCGCGCTGTTTTTGAACGAGGGGAAGTTTTTGCTTATTGACGAGCCGACCAACCACTTGGACACGGCGGCGCGCAGCTTGGTGGCGGAATATCTGCGCAGGAAAAAAGGGTTCATATTGGTGTCGCACGACAGAAATTTTTTGGACGGGTGCGTCGATCATATTTTGTCGCTCAACAAGTCGAACATAGACGTTGTGGGCGGAAACTTTTCGTCGTTTATGACCGACTTCGAAAGGCAACAGGATTACGAGCGCAGAGAGGCGGCGCGGCTGCAAACGGATATAAGGCGCTTAAAGGAAACCGCGCGGCGCACCGCCGAATGGTCGGATAAAGTTGAAGCGTCAAAAATCGGCGCGTATGATAAAGGTTACGTAGGGCACAAATCCGCTAAGATGATGAAGCGCGCAAAGGTTGTGGAAGCGCGACAGCAAAAGGAAATCGAGCAAAAATCGCAGCTATTAAAAAACGTTGAGTATACGCATAAGTTAAAGCTTGCGCCGCTCGTATGCCGCGTCGAAACGCTTGCCACGTTCAGTAACGTTGCGGCGGTGTACGACGGCAGGGAAGTTATGCGTCCCGTATCGTTCAGTATAAAGCGCGGGGACAGAATAGCGATAGAGGGCAAAAACGGCAGCGGCAAAAGCAGTCTGTTAAAGTTGCTGTGTGGGCAGGACATAGACCACTCCGGCGATATAAAAATAGGGTCTAATCTTGTAATATCTTACGTGCCGCAAGACGCGTCTTTTTTGTGTGGCACGTTGAAAGACCTTGCGATAGACAGCAAGATTGACGAGAGCTTGTTTAAGAGCATTCTGCAAAAGATGGGGTTTGACAAAACGCAGTTCGACAAGGATATGTCGGACTTTTCGGGCGGGCAAAAGAAAAAGACCTTGATTGCAAAAAGCTTGTGCGAAAGCGCGCACCTATACGTTTGGGATGAGCCGCTAAATTATATAGACGTCTTTTCGCGCATACAAATAGAGGAGTTGTTGACCGCATTCAACCCGACCATGATTTTCGTCGAACACGACAAGGCATTCCAAAACAAAATAGCAACCGCCGTGGTGGAAATTCAGAATTAAGAATGCAGAATTATAGATAAGGTTAAGATTTATAGATTGTGCGGCTACGCCTAGACCCCTCGACTTCGCTCGGGGTGATGGGAGTAAAGCTGAACATGTAGCCCCATCATTTCGACCGAAGCGCGTATGCGCGTAGTGGAGAAATCTAGGAGCCAGCCGCAAATGCTATGAATTTTAAATTAACTGCGTCACAACGCTTGACAAAGTAAATTGTGTGGTTTATAATAATCTTCGTAAGTTCGCTTACTTTGATTATTATATTTGCACTCATAGCGCAATTGGATAGAGCGTCTGGCTACGGACCAGAAGGTTGGGAGTTCGAGTCTCTTTGGGTGCACCACCAAGAAAACACGCCTTGTGCGTGTTTTTTTGGTGGTGCACCCAAAGCAAGAGTAGCGCGTCGTTGTAAACACAATATACATTAAACATTATAAAGAATATTAAATATCGATTATAAGTAAGCAGTTTCGGCGCGCAGTTCGCTAGGCGCTCGGCGTAGCCGAAGCCCGCCCGCGCAGTTCGCGGGCATTCTCTTTGGGTGCTTTACTTATGTGTAATATCGAGGCGAGTGGTGCTTGTCTTGTGCTCGGCGGAACGCCGAAGCCCGACCGCGTTAGTCTTCGCGGGCATTCTCTTTGGTGTACTTAGATAATCTAACCGTATCATATTGACAGCTTTTATGCGCTATGGTATAATCAAAAAAATATTTTTCGCGGGGTGAGAAATGTCGCAAATAACTGAAATGCTGGATAGCGTAAAGAATACGGATAAGTATACCGAACACGCCAATTTGCTGTCATACATAGGCAATATAGTATTAAAAACCAACAGTCTGTCGCGTGCAGATCTCGAATATATAGTGCGTTTTTCGGTCGACGAAATGCGTAGGCTTTTGACTGTTATACCGACTGTGACTGAGTACAAAAAGAAGGACGAAATATTCAATTACGAAGACAAGCTGCTTATGCTGTACACTCTTGCCGGAAAAAATACCGATTTCGCAACCGACGCCGATATAGAGGTTATAAAAGAATTGGTGACGCTCGTTTCCGCCGAGTGTACGATAGAAACCGCCGTCGATAAGCTTTTTAAGCAAAACACCGTTTCCAAAGCCGACATAGATAAAGTGATCGAAATAATCAAGCCCATAACCGACGAGTATCGGCGGGGTAAATTTTTGCAGGGCTTAAACGAGTATAAGGACGGCATTAAAAAGCTTTCGCCCGAAGCGCAAGCGGCGCTTGCCGAATATCTTGCCGACGAAGCGGAACGCTTGATTTCCATAGCACAACCGGATTCCGACGAAATGGTCGAGTTGGAATATTTGGCGGACGTGTGCAAGCATTGCATAACCGATAGGCTGTTAGACCTGCTTGAACGCGTATTGCAATCGTGCACCGACAACGTTCGGTACTACGCGCTGGAAACGCTGCTTAATAACAATCGCACCGTAACCGAAAGCATTGTAAAGCCGCTCGCGGAGGATTTGGAGTACGCGGAGCTTACTTACGGTTTGCTTTGCAAGCATGGCAAGCAAGAGCTGTTTCCCGCCGAACTGAACAATGCGGAATACTTGGCAAAAAGCGACATGGTGCATTGGCTTGTCTATCCCACCGAGCTCGGCAAAAAGCCTGACGACATACAACTGTTGGGCAGCGGCAAGGTAAAGAAGGAAGTATATTACGTTTTTAAATACAAGTCCGACAGCGACAACTTGTCAGACGATTGCGTTAATGAGTGGCTGATAGGCTGGTCGAGCCCCGACGGCGGCACGTTCAGTAATTTCGATTTGCTTCGCGATTACGAAAAAAAGACGCCCGAAAAGACTGTCAAGCATATTATTAAAAAACTTATAAAATAACGATATAAAGTATATGCGGAGTAAACATTTATGGAAATTTGGGATGCGTATAATTGTAACTTTGAAAAGGTCGAGGGCAAGCAGCTTGTGCGCGGGGTAAAAATCGAGGACGGGCTGTTTCATCTTGTTTGCGATATTTTGGTCAAGCACACCGACGGAACGTATTTGCTTATGCAACGGGATTACAGAAAGTCGTACGGCGGAATGTGGGAAGCAACTGCGGGCGGCTCGGCGCTTGCGGGCGAAACGCCGCTTGAGTGCGCTGTAAGAGAGCTACGTGAGGAAACGGGGATTGTCGCGTCCGAACTGACCGAAGTGGGGCAGGTAATAGATGATAAGGTGCATTGCATTTTTGTAGAGTTTCTTTGCGTTACCGATTGGGACAAAGATAACATAACTTTGCAGGAATGGGAAACGATAGCTTATAAGTGGGTGAGCCGTGAGGAGCTTGTCGGTATGAAGCGCGACCAACTCGTAACCGAACGAATGCAAAACTTTATCGACGAATTGAAGTAGAATAATCAAATACAAAAGCGGGAGTGTTTGCTCCCGCTTTTGTTGTGATACAGTGTAATTTTTTATGCTAATTTTAATACGTGGAATCCGCCGTCTTCAAAGATATAGGCGTAGCCGTCGATTACAGTTGCGCGCATATAATTCACAATATGCGATTCGGTTTTGGCCGACGCGATTTCCGTAAGGTCGTAGCCGTCGTAGCGGAATATGGCGTAGCGCGTGCCGTCTTGCGTGAGCGACGATATGCCCAAGCCGATAATGCCGTTTTTAGCGTCGATAAGGTGCGCCTTGAACTCCGACGAAAAGCTTACGTCCCATTCCTCGTATGTGGCGACCGATTTTACATCGCTGTCCGTTTGTTCGTACAGCTCGATTTTGAGCGTTCGGATGTCGTTGCCGTATCCTATGCCGAGCAGGGTATTGTCGGCAAACTTATTGAGCGACAGCGAGTAGCCGGGGATTGTACCGGTGTCGGTGTACGTTATGTTGTTCAAATCGGAAAGGTCGAACGCGAATACCGGGTCGGTGATAACTACTCTTGTCTCCGCCGTGCAAACGTACGCGACGTCGCCGTAGAAGCGCGCCGACTTGACCGACTCGCCGACGGGTGCGAAATCTGTTACCTTTGCCGTAACCTCCAACGTGTCCAAGTCGTAGCAGTACAGCATGCATTTGCTTCTATTCCTGCCTACGGAATAGTTGATAGTAGTTACCGCGCGGAGTACGCCGTTGTACTCGTCGAGGCTGTATCTGTTGAGTACGGTGCCGTCGACGGTTATCGAACGGGTATCGCCCAACGTTCCGTTATCGTACGGTACAATGCGTATTTCGGTCATACTGTGCGTGCCGTCCGTGTATTCTATGCCGTCCGCCGTTTGGACGGCATTGTCGTACGTGCGGGTGGCAAACAGGTTGTTTTGCGAAACGTACACGTCGTCGGAGAACGACAGCAGCGCGACGGAATCCTTTACCTCCAAATCGCTGTCCAGCGAGCAAATTACGGTGTAGCGTGCTTTGTCGGCGTTTTGGGGGCATACGATGTCCTTTGCAGACAGCGGCTTCATGCTGTCTTTTTTGCCGACCTGCGGAACGTACGCCGTTACGTCGTCGAAGTTCGCGTTGCGTGACACCGTAAAATCGGATATTACAAGCAAATTGTCGTCCGCTATGCGCGAGCTGACGTAACGTCCCGAGATATACGTTCTGTTGCTTTCCTTGATATTAGACAAATTAGATACGTCCACGTTGATTACCGTCGTGTATCGTCCGCCCGCTTGATAATTGTAGCACGGCGATATAATTGTTATCGTGCTTAAATCCTTGCTTAAATACATTTCTCGGTCGGCGGCGTATCCCGAGAACGACGTGTCTTTGTCGGGCTTGACGGTGTACGTTGTTATAAGCTTCGAGTCCTCGCCGTCAATCGAATAAACTCGTAAATCATACGACGTGCTACTGAACGTGCTTGTGTACCCGAGATAGAATATGTGTGTGTCGCTGCGCTTGAATAGGTCGGCTTCGGTAACGCCGTCCGTTTGGTTGAGCGTTGTTTCCTGATAGTTGTTGCCGATTGCAGTGCTCGAATCGGTTTCCGCGCCGGGGGCGGTGGGTGGCCTTGAGCTACCGGCTAAATTTTTATCGGCGGGGGCTGCTGCGCCCGCTTTGAAAATGAATCCGAACCATTCGTTAAAGTTGTTTGTTCGGCGAGGTTCGGTAATTTCATGCGTAAGTCCGTAAAGCTGTTGGATAACGCCGTAATATTCGCTTGAACTGTATTTTGTCAAATCGGTGCCGCCTACGGTGTACGGCACGAACAGCACGAGGTTGAGCGCGAGTATAACCGCCGCTACGCTTGATAAAACCGTTATTAACGTTATTCTTTTATGCTTTTGTTTGCGCTGTACTTCCGCTTTTTGCAGAATGCTTTGCGTGCGCTCTTTATAGGTCTTCATAACCGATACCTTCCTTGATCAATAATTGTTTGAGGGCGGCTTTGGCGCGCGATAGTAGATTGTACACTTGCTTTTTGTTCTTGTCGAGCGCCGCGACTATCTCGTCCACCGTAAAGCCTTGGTAGTACATAAGGTACAGTACAGTGCGGTAGTCGCGCGGTAGGGTTAGCATTGCCTTGTACACCTTTTCGTCCCGCACGACCTTTAACGCGTCGTCCTCTATATCGGCGGTGGCTGCAAGCTCTATGCCGTCCAAGCGCGTTTCGCGTTTTGCCTTGCGCAAGCGGTCCAAACATTTGTTGCGCGCTATCCTGAACAGATACGCCTCGAACGGGGAGCGCGAAACAAACCTTTTGCGCTTGACTATAAGTGTGGCAAAGGTGTCTTCCATTACGTCCTCCGCCGCCGCGAAATCGTGCAGAAAACAATAGGCGTAGCCGATAAGCCCGTCGCCGTATCCGATAACAAGCTGCTCTAATGCCTCGTTATCGCCACGCAAATATTTGTTGTACAACTCCGCTCCGCGTTCCATCGGATCCTCCGAAAAGGCTGTTTAACCCTTTCTACTTAAACAACGTTTTAAGTAAAGGTTTTACTCACTGATTATATCAATTTTTCAATGTAAAATCAATAGCGGATTTTGTTTAACATTTTTGTCGAAATATGCTATATTGTTATGTATGACGCTTGCTATTGTTATTTGCTCCATAACCTGTGTCGCTATGATACTGAGCATACAGTTTTTCCCGAAGATTAAGCTGGGAAAAATCGGTATAGATACCTATTGGGTTATTACGCTTGTCGGCGCGGGTGTACTATTGGCGTGCGGCGGGGCGAGCGTTAAGGCGGTGGGCGACGCGTTTATATCCGACACCGCCGTAAACCCCGTAAAAATACTCGTTCTGTTTTTGTCGATGACGGTGCTGTCCATATTCCTCGACGAGCTGGGATTTTTCCGCTATCTTGCGGGCGTGGTGCTTAGGCGTGCCAAGACAAGCCAAACCAAGCTGTTTATGCTCCTTTACATAACAGTGTCTGTGCTGACGGTGTTTACGTCCAACGACGTTATAATCCTGTCGTTTACGCCCTTTATTTGCTACTTTGCAAAGAACGCAAAAATAAACCCGTTGCCGTACCTTGCCGCCGAATTCGTTGCCGCCAACACGTGGAGCATGGTGCTGGTTATAGGCAACCCCACAAACATATATCTTGCAACCGCTTGCGGTATAGACTTTGTGCAGTACCTAAAAGTGAGTATTGTGCCGACCGTGGCGGCGGGACTGATTGCATTCCTCGCTCTGTATTTGATGTTTCGCAAAAAGCTTGCTCAGCCCATAGAAGGCGAGGCGGAAACGGTGGTGATAGAGGATAGGCTTTCGCTGTGGGTGGGAATAGTTCACCTTGCAGTTTGTACCGTTTTGCTCGCAATCGGCTCGTACATAAATATCGAAATGTGGATAGTGTCCGCGTGCGCCGTCGGAAGCTTGTTCGTTATATCGGGCGTAATCGCAATCGTGCGGCGCAAAAAGCCTGCGGCTATGCTCGGTTGCGTTAAGCGTGCGCCGTACCAGCTGATACCTTTTGTGTTGTCTATGTTCGTGCTTATCGTCGGCTTGAACGAGAACGGCGTTACCGCAAAAATAGGCGAGCTACTCGGCAGCAATCTTTCAGTGCTGAAATACGGCACGACTTCCTTCCTCGCGTCCAACTTGATAAACAACATTCCTATGAGCGTGCTGTTTTCGTCGATAATACAATCCGGCGGCGGAGCGGCGACGAGCGCGGTGTTCGCAACGATAATCGGCTCCAACCTCGGCGCATTGTTTACGCCCATAGGCGCACTTGCGGGAATCATGTGGAGCAATATTTTGAACAAGCATGAAGTCAAGTTCAGGTACATAGATTTTCTTAAAATCGGCGTTGTAGTCGCTATACCGACTCTTGCCGCTGCGCTCGGGGTGCTTGCATTGATGTTGACCGTTATATGACAAAACCGATAGGGCATAACGCTCTGTCGGTTTTTTTGTTGCGGCAAAACTACTTGGAATAATTGTTATGATTTTATGGTCTTGACAAGGTGTGTTACACTATATTCGAGAGAAATATTACGCTCTAAACGGAATCTTTTGCGGTTTCCGTTTTTTGTTGCCTAAAAAACAGAGGGAGGAATGTATGAGAACAAAAACAGTACACATTGACAAAACAAAAGGAGGAATGGTATAATGGGTGCGGGTGGAATACCGAGCGGCGGGGTTACAAAAAGAATTGGCAGAGTCGGAAGTTTGCCACGATTTGGTGTAAAGCCAAATTCAAGAATGGACTTATATAATGTCAATGGAGTGCGAGTGCAAAGTCGTTGGTACGATTGTAACGGAATAGCGTTTAGAAATAGGGATTATGGAGAAACAGAATTCGGAGTTCATGACCATGTATGGTCTACGTATACTGAAACGTATATTGATGAGAACGGCATTGTAAAAGCCGATATAGAACGTGGCACGGAGCATTTGCCGTCTGACTATATCAACTATCCAAGCTATGAGGAGTAAGCAATATGGATAAGAAATGCAATCCTATGGAATATAACAATGCAACTAAGTGTGAAGTATGTGGCAATATTACATTTATGGATGACTACGGCAATACTGACAAATGCCCGCATTGCGGTTGGATGCAAGACGGCGGTAATGAACTTATGGAGAAATGGCACGGAATAAGTTATCCTATGCTTGTTCCGCTCTCGCGTGCGCGAGAGCAATATAGGAAAGGACAAAAGTTCAAGGCAACATTCGAGGATTTTATAAACGGACTGAATTGGTACAAAGAAATGCTGTTTTGGCATAACAACAAATATTATGCCGTGCGGTATCGTGATACGGGAATTTTTTTGGAAAGTAGAGGTGCAGAACAAATATATAAGAGCGTTGATGATTTTGTGAATAACGGGAATATAGGGGGGGCGATTGATTAAAGACATTTGGGACGAAGTCGTACACCCGTGCTTTATGTATTGTGCTGCTTCGCTATCCGATTACGACTTTCCGCCCGAGGATTGATAGCATTATGGAAAAGAAATATAATACAATGGAATATAATAATGCGATAAAATGTGAAATTTGTGGCGCACTTACTTTTGCGGACGATTATGGTAATACGTGTAAATGTCAAAAATGTGGGTGGAAAAGCAACGGCGGCAGCGAATTTTATGAGGAGTGCTACGGCATAAGTTACCCTATGCTTGTACCGCTTTCGCGCGCAAAAGAGCAGTACAAGGCGGGTCAAAAATTTAAGGCGATGTTTGAAGATTTTATAAACGGATTAAAGTTTTATGCTGAAATGTTGTTTTGGCATAACGGGAAAGTTTATGAAGTTTTTCGTAAAAACAATGGCGCGGTTTTGGCGAGCAAAGAGTTTGAACAATCATTTATATCGATTGATGAATTTCATGACCAAGCAAACATTGGCGGTCGTTTACTAAAAGACATTTGGGATGAGGTGGTACATCCGTGCTTTATGTATTGCGGCGACGAGCATGATTACGACTTTCCGCCCGAGGATTAAAACAATTATATAAAAGGAGAAAACAAAATGAAAGAATTGACCGAATACGACATTCAAAAAGCCAAACACAAAAGGTTGTTTGTGCGCAACGAATTTCGCGGCGTGGGCAAGTACGATATGCCGCTTGTGCGTAAACAGCAAATCGACATAAGCAAAATCAAGTTTGTAGACTATACCAAAACCAAAATAAACGACAACGAGAATGCACAAAAAACGGTGCATTTTTTTATGCACGATTGGAAGTTCGATAAGGTTTACGACAAGCCGGATGACGAGATAGAAAAGTTAAAGCAATATTATGCTCTTTTAACGCCCGATTTCAGCTTGTTTACCGATATGCCGTTGGCGTTGCAAATAGAGAGCGTGTTTAAAAACCGTTGGTGCGGCGCGTATTGGCAAAGCCAAGGCTTGCGCGTTATCCCGACAGTTGCGTGGGGTGACGAGCGCACGTTCGACTTTTGCTTCGACGGGATAGAGCAAGGCTCGATTGTTGCGGTTTGCACGTATTACCGCGAAAATTGCGAGGACGATTTTATGCTTGGCTATAACGAAATGTTAAAGCGTGTCAAGCCGAGCGCAATTATCTGTTACGACGAGCCATTCGAGGGAATGAAGGGTAACGTAATATCGTTTTTGCCTACGCAATACGAATGGACCGAAAAACTCGATTGGAAAGAAAAAGCCAAATTCCAAGTGGAAAAGCATTCGCGGTACATATTGAATAACGCGTAATCGCATTTATGTTGAATGTCCGCATATAGTAATGCGTTTTTGCCGCAAAACGGGGCGGTAAATTTGGCAAAACGCTTGATTTTGGATTGCGTATAATGTATAATTAGAATGAAAAATATTTTTACTTTGTGAGGATTTATGAACACCAAACAAATCAAGCAGTACGAGATTTTGAGCGAATTTTTCAATTCCGATATGTTGAAGCAGGCAGCGGTTGACAAGTACTTCGGCGCTATGCTTAATTTGGATTACGGCGCCGCCGAGGACCTTTGGGAATTTATGCTTATCCGCAACGACGCAGACCTTAAAAACCTCGTCTTTGCCAAGCTGTACGTAGACCGCATATACGAGCTGTTCCTTAAAGCAAACGCCGCCAAGGTGCAAAAGACGCTTATAGACCGTCCCGTCGTAAACCGTGCGGTGTTTTCCTTTTCGCCGACAGCCGACAAGGGCGAGTTGTTTACCATGGTCATAAACCTGCTTGTCGCCAACAAGGTGGATATTGTGGACGGCATATTTAAAAACGTAATCAAGAACGAAGCTATGAAAAGCTCGTTCGGTCAGTATATGCTGGAATTCCTCGACAAGTTCTTTATCGAGATGATGAAAAAGAACGCGCAGCGCAAGGTTGAGCTTAACCGCAAGCAATCCACGCTTTTGATGTCCTATGCTCAAAAAGTTAAGGGCAACGAAAAAGCAATGCTTATTCAACGCATTAAAGAAATACTTTAATTATAATTCGGAATTCGGAATTAAGAATTCGGAATTATCGGTTGCGCCTACGCGCTCATATTTATATAAATCCTATCCATAACGGAGGAAACTACATTATGCGCAGAACCAAAATTGTATGTACGCTTGGACCGGCTACCGACGATTACTCGGTGCTTAAAAGCATGATACGCGCGGGAATGAACGTAGCGCGGCTTAACTTTTCGCACAGCACGTACGACGAGCACAAGCGGCGCATGGATATGGTAAAGCGCGCGCGCAAGGAATTGGGCGTGCCTGTTGCTATTTTGCTTGACACTAAGGGGCCCGAAATCCGCATAAGGACGTTCAAAGACGGCAAGGTGGAGCTGAAAAAGGGCGATAAGTTTACGCTTACCACGCGCGAGGTGGAGGGCGACCAAACCATAGTTTCCGTGTCGTACGAGGACCTTCCGCAGTACGTAAAAAAGGGTACGCGCATACTTGTAAACGACGGGCTTATCGAGCTGTCCGTCGAGAGCGTGAATAAGACCGATATAGTGACTACCGTTATGAACGACGGCTATCTTTCCAACCGCAAGAGCATTAACATGCCCGACACGTTTATAGACATGCCGTACCTGTCCGACGGCGACCGCGCGGACATAGAATTCGGCATTTCGCAGGACGTCGACTACATAGCAATGTCGTTTGTGCGCAGCGTAGAGGACGTGCGCATAGTTAAGCGGCTACTCAACGAGAACGACGCCAACAGCATTCAGCTCATCGCAAAGATAGAAAACCGCTCGGGCGTAGACAACGTTATGTCCATACTTGCCGAGTGCGACGGCGTTATGGTGGCGCGCGGCGATATGGGTGTGGAAATACCCTTCGAGGAGCTGCCCGGTATTCAAAAAGACATTATTTCGCGGTGCTACCGCAGCGGCAAAAAGGTCATTACCGCCACGCAGATGCTTGAATCGATGGTAACCAATCCGCGTCCGACGCGTGCGGAAATTTCCGACGTGGCAAACGCCGTGTACGACGGCTCGTCCGCTATCATGCTTTCCGGCGAAACGGCTGCGGGCAACTATCCTGTGGAATCGGTGCGCACGATGGCGACTATTGCCGAGCGTGCCGAAAGCGGTATAGATTTTAAAAAACGGTTTAACGTACTCGACGCAGATATCAAGTCTATTACGGACGCGGTTTCGCACTCCGCATGCGCGGCGGCGTTCGACCTTGACGCCAAGGCGATTATAGCCGTGTCGCAGTCGGGCTACACCGCGCGCAAGATTTCGCGTTTCCGTCCGTCGGCGCCGATCATTGCGCCCACAACGTCCGAAAAGGCGTACAATCAGCTTGCTATGAACTGGGGTATTGTGCCCACGCTCAGCAAAAAACAGGAATCGTCCGACGAGCTGTTTAAGCATGTGGTAAACTGCGCGCTTAATACGGGAATTGTAACAGAGGGTGACTTGGTTGTCGTAGCGGCGGGCGTGCCCGTAGGCGTGTCGGGCAATACCAACACCCTGCGCATAGAAACGGTTAAACGCTTCTAACTAACGACAAAATCGGAACACAGCCATATGGATAGAAAAAGCATACTTATAGTCGAGGACGAGGCGCAGATTTCGCGGTTTTTGCAGCTGGAGCTCGAACACGAAAACTACGCCTGCACCATTTGCGGCGACGGCAGGGAGGCGCTTAACATAGCGCTTGCCGCCGATTTCGACCTTATTATTTTGGACGTTATGCTTCCGTCGCTTAACGGCATAGAGGTGTTGCGCCGCTTGCGTATGTCCAAGCAAACGCCGGTAATAATACTTACCGCACGCGACCAAGTGGTTGACAAGGTGACGGGGCTTGACATAGGCGCAAACGATTACATGACCAAGCCGTTTGCAATAGAGGAGCTTTTGGCGCGTATTCGCTTGCATACCAAAAACGCCGTCGCGTCGTCGACCAACAATATGATTTGCGGCGACCTGTCCGTCAATCCCGACGCGCGAGTCGCCACGTATGCGGGCGCGCCCATAGACCTTACCAAAAAGGAATTCGATCTTTTGTTGTACCTTATGCAGCACCGTAACGTAGTAATTTCGCGCGAAACGCTTTTAGACGAGGTGTGGGGGTTCGACTTTTACGGCAGCACCAACGTTGTGGACGTGTACATACGGTATTTACGCGCCAAAATAGACAATACTTATAAAGTGAATATTATAGAAACCGTGCGCGGCGCGGGTTACGTTATAAGATGAACGACGATAACAAGCAAGTTGCTTCCGACGAGGAAAAAAAAGAAGCCGTCAAGCAAACAATAGCGGAGATAAAGTCCGAAAATTCGGAGCGCGTTGAGCGGAAAAGCAAATCGCGCTCTATTGCGTTTAAAATATTTTGCTGTATTTTCTTTCCCGTTACGCTGTGCGTGATAGGGTTTAGAAAGCTGTCCAAAAAACTGAAAATAGGTATAACAGCCAAAACCACCGTCGTGTTTACAGTGGTGTTCGGGCTTATGCTTATAGGCTACGCCGCCTTTATGCTTGCCAGCATAGGCAAGCTGTCTGGTAGCGGGGAGAGTATTTCCGTAGCGTATATGCAACGGCTTATAATAACGTCCGCCGTGGTCGTGCTGGTGTTTATTATACTCGGCGCGGTGCTGGGCGGATTTTCCAGCCAGTACATGATAAGTCCCGTGCGCAAGATTACGCACAGGGTTAAGGAAATTTCCGAGGAGAATAATTTATCGGCGTCGGCGCGGCTCGACCCCGTCGATTCGCAGGACGAGCTGATGGAGCTTACCGAGCAGATAAATTCAATGTTGGATTCGTTGCAGCAGGCGTTCGAGCGGCAGGAAAACTTTGTATCCGACGCGTCGCACGAGCTTAAAACTCCGCTTGCCGTCATTGCGGGCTATGCCAATCTTTTGCGGCGGTGGGGCAAGGACGACCCCAAGGTGCTTGCCGAGGCGGTGGAAGCGATATCGCGCGAAAGCGAAAATATGAAGCGCATTGTCGAGCAGCTTTTGTGGCTTGCCAAGCTCGGCGATTTTGCGCTTAACTGCACCGAGTTCAACCTTTACGAAACTGTTGCCGAGGTTGTGGACGGCTACAAGCTGCTCAACACAGGACACCAAATCGAGCTTGTGGGCGAGCTGTCCGTCACGCTGAATACCGATAAGAACTTGCTTACCGAGGCGGTGCGCACGCTTGTAGATAACGCCATCAAGTACACGCCCGCCGAAAAGGGCGTTATCAAGCTGTTTATAGAGTGCGTCGAGGGCGGCGTGGAAATTGCCGTTCAGGACAACGGTATGGGCATATCGCAAGAGGATCAGGCGCAGATATTCGACAGGTTTTTCCGCTGCGACAAGGTGCGCGGCAGGGAGTCGGGGTCAAGCGGTTTGGGCCTTACTATTTGCAAGCAGATAGTGGAAATGATGGGCGGCACGATTTCCGTCGAAAGCGAAAAGGGCAAGGGCAGTACGTTTGTTATTGCGCTTACCTGTGTGGTGAAAGAGAGTATATAATAAATAATCAATTAATAAACGATTGACAATCTGCCGTACGGTGGGTATAATGTTGTTGAATTTAACCTTATTAAGGAGCCAATCATGAAAAAGAAAATCTTATCGCTTATGTTAGCTTCGGCTATTGCTGCGTCGGCGTTCGGTATGGTCGCGTGCATCGGCGACGGCGGTGACCACGATGATAGAATTACCGCCGACACCGATCCCGCTACTATCAAGTCCGAGCAGGTCGCCGACGAAGCGGCGTGGCAGGCGGCGTTCGATTATACCGGCATTGCTAACTTTTCGGCGAGGTCGGTCATGCGGCGCGAGAGAGACGGCAAGGTTTATACCAAAGGTGATTCTACGCTTACCATGACAACCGATAAATACGGCATCGACGGCACGTATACGAGCAGAAAGTACGATGACGAAACGGGCGATTACGTAATGGAAAACGGTGAGTGGGTTTTGGAAACCAGACCGCAAAAATCCTTTGCTGCCATGGGTGACGGAAAAAATTACCAATACGAGTACGATGTTACGGAAAAAGCTTGGTACAGAAAAGAAACAGATAAAGACGTAATGAAAAACGCCAAGCTTGATTTCAGGCAATATGAGACTGCATACAACGGCTTTGCCGAGTTCACGTTCGAGAACGGCGCTTATACCGCTACGTTCAAAGAGGATGATGATGATATCGACAATGTAAGCGATGTCGAAACGTACACTATCAAAATTCAAAACGGCAAGATAGTTTACTTCGGCTATGTGGAAGAGTGGTCGGATAACGACGAGGACGAGCCGGAGACGGGCAAGACCGTATCGAGCATTATTGTTTTTAACGTGGGTAAAACAACCGTTACGCTTCCCACCGATTTTAAAACAGTCATTTCGTCGGACGAATAATAATAACATTGATATTAAACAAAAAACCTTTTATTTGACAAAACCGGACAAATCCCGACCGATTATCGGTCGGGATTTGTCATATATTACAGTATGAAATTCGGTTGGGAAACGGTTTTGATATTTGCGGCGGCGGCGATGCTTGTAGCAGTCGTAGCGTGGGTTATGCACCTTAAAACGCGCGGGGTGCTGCGCATTGTTATAAATTCGCTGGCGGGCGGCGCGTTGATTGCGGGACTTTCCGCGTTCAATATTATCGCGTTGCCGCTAAATGTGTTTAACTCCTTGCTCGTCGGTGTGCTCGGTCTGCCGGGGGCGGGGATAGTGGTTGCGGCAGCGCTGCTGCTGTAAATGCAGAATGTAGAATTAGTAAAAAGGATAAGATTTTAATGATTGCCCTCATCTGTCACCTATGGTGACACCTTCCCCGTGGGGGAAGGTAATCAGCGGTAAAGCAGTCCGACATTATTCATTATTCACTAACAAAAAAACCGCCCGAAGGCGGTTATTTTGTTTTAAAGGTTGTAGCTGAGCTTGCCGTCCTTGTTATGGACTATCAGCTGAGCTTCCAAGCGTTTGGCAAGTTCGCGAGCAACGGGCAAAGCTTCAGCTTTGGTGGGCAAACGTCTGTACGCTCTGTTCATATCCGTGCGTTCGATTACCCAGTCGCCCTTTTCCTCGTCGAATTTGAGCGTTACCTTGACAGCCGAGTTTTCGTCGCCGAACTCGTTGTCGTATTCGTCGTCATCGTCGTTAGCGTTTGCTGCTTGCGTCGCGGCGGCTTCCTTGGCAACCTCTTTGGCGGTCTTTTCCGCCGTCTTTTCGGCTGTTTCTTTAGCCGTTTCCTTGGCGGTTTCCTTAGCCGTCGTTTCGGCGGTCTTTTCGGCTACCGTTTCCGCCGTTTCCTTAGCGGGCTTTTCCGCTATTTCTTTGGCTATCTTTTCGGCGGCTTCTCTAAGCGCTTTTTCCTGCGCGGCCTTATCGGCTGCTGCCTTTTCCTTGGCGGCTTTGTCGGCTGCTGCCTTTTCGGCCTTGGCTTTTTCTCTTGCTTCTTTGTCGGCTGCTGCCTTTTCGGCTTTGGCCTTTTCTCTCGCTTCTTTATCGGCTGCCGCTTTTTCGGCCTTGGCTTTTTCCGCGGCTTCCTTTTTCGCCTTCATTTCGGCTTCCTTAGCCGCAGCTTTTTCCTGCGCGGCTTTTTCCTTGGCTGCCTTCATTTCGGCTTCCTTGGCTACGTCGGCCTTGGCCTTAGCAACAGCTTTTTGCTTGGCTTTTTCGGCGGCGACTTGCTGTTTGCCTTTTTGTTCT
>CAMWMF010000017.1 GCA_947175335.1 uncultured Clostridia bacterium | reverse complement strand
GGTTCAAGGCGTATTGCTTGGGATTGCACCCGAACTCGCGCGCAAAAGCGCGGGTGTATCCGTCCACACTGCCGAATCCCAAATCGAGCGCAACGTCCGAAACGTTTACCTTTTCGTCGCGCAACCGAAGTGCCGAATGCTTGAGCCGCAGCCGCCGAATATAATCGGACGGCGTTAAGCCCGTGTGTTCGAGGAATATACGCCGCGCATACCACGGCGAAAACATTGCCGCCTTAGCTAAATCGGCGAGAGTGATGTCCTCCGACAAATGTTCGGCGATATAGTCCTGCATGCGTTGCACCGCTTCGATTTGTTCTTGCACTTTCTACCTCACAACGTAAGTTGAGTATACCACATGGGCAAAATAAAAATCTCGACTATTTTTGCTTTGCAAGCGCGGTGTATTTTTTTACGAATTCCGTTTTCGCTTCGGTATAGCCGTCGCGGTCATGCTCATATTGCTTCCAAAGCCCAAGCTTTAACTGCTCATACTCTTTTGCAACGTCGGGGTGGGCAATTAGGTAATCTCTAAAATAAATCTCGTCGGTATCGTTTTCAAGCCGTATATGCAAGTGGAAAACGCGCTCCGCAAACCCGTTTTCGGTGTAGCCTTTGTTTAGCGATATGCGACTTTGAGCGGCGGACATAACTATATAGCCGTTGCTTTGCAATAGGCATGCCGCTTGTTTCATGCGTTCAGGCGAATTAACTACAATAAGAATATCTATTATCGGCTTTGCCATAATACCGTTTATTGCCGTACTGCCGATATGGCAGTAAACTGTATCGGGCGGCAATATACTTTTAAGTGTTGCCACTTCTTCGGCAAACCAATCCGCCCAACACGGGTTGTGTTCGGTCAAGAATATGGGGAACAGCTGCCAAAGCTCTTCCAGCGTCATTTCCGAAAGTTTTTTGTTTTTCATAAAGCAATTATAATCTATAATTACAATAATTTCAAGTATATTATAGGATAATTATTGTTTACGGGTATGTTTTAAAGATATACATTCTTTTAATTTGTTGACTTTTATTCGGTAAAAGTTTAAACTATTTACGATGCAAAATAATTCTCTTATTTTAATTTTTTCGGTAGTTGCGTTATTTTCGGCGGTGTTTGCGCGCATTAAGATAAATAGTGCATATAGTTTACCATTATATATTATATCATTTTTGGCGGTTGCATTTTGCGTTACGTACGCATTCTTACTTGGCATAGCCATATATGATATTTTAACGTATATTCTCGTATACACTCTGCTCAACTCTACGGTGTTTTGGCATAACCTCGCCGATAACAGCGAGTTGCCGATAAAGTGTGGGACAGCCAAATGAAGCGTCGGATATTTGTTATTGTATCGGCGGTTATCTTGCTGCTGTGCTGTGCGCTGCTTGCGGCTTGTAGCGACGATGTTATATTAAACGCCGACAAGTGCATATCGGTAACGCTTATTAACGGTGAGCATTATTCTGTTGTTGGAGAAAACAAGCGAACGGTTGAGCGCGGCGAAAAAGTTGTATTTAAGGTAACGCTTGAGCGCGGGTACAAGATTATAGGCGCGTACGGCGACGACTGCGATATAAGCGACGATACTTCCTTTGAACAGACGGTGACGTTTGCAAGCGTGTTATATAAGGCGACGGTCAGACTGGAAACGGAGGAGATGAGCAGCGTACCGTTTGCAATAGAGAATAACAAACAACAAGGCGAGGTTTTGGTTTCGTCTGTTCTCGGACAAATCGAAGACGGGGTTTACTATGCGGAAGATATATTGACGGCTACGGCAACACCTAAGGAGAATTACCGCTTTGTTTGTTGGAGCGAAAATAATTATTTAAATGATGGCGGCGAGTTTTTCGATTACAGCGAAACGATACAGTTAAACGACTTTGAATCGATCAATACGCTTTACGCTAATTATAAGAGTATTGTAGACACAGGCAATACAATAATTTATTGTCTACTTGATGGTCGGGAAATCGAACAGGATGTAACACAGCTGTTGGCACACCACGCCCGTGCGAATACATATACCGCAGTAGATTTTAGATTATTGGACGTAGATTGTGACAGTAGATATTTGGCGGGTTATATGACGGAGAGCGGAGAGTATATCGGCTTGGGTAGTCGTGTGGCCGTGTCTGATCAAACCGCAACGCTGTTGACGCCTGTTTGGAAGAATTATACTGATGCAAGCTTATTTGAAATAAACCAAGGTAAAATCAGTATGAAAGATTCTATACACGATTTGGATGAAATCGTTATCCCGCAAAAAATAGGCGAAAATACAGTTGAAGTGATTAGCGAGAATGCATTTGCCGGTTGTGCCGCTTCGACGATTTATATACCGGACAGCGTAACAACAGTTGAAAACAACGCTTTTAAGAACTGCGAAAATCTTACTGACTTATATATGTCGGATAATGTTTTGGCAATAAGCGATAAGTCTTTTTCTGGATGTAAGAATTTTACGACACTGCATTTGAATGCGTTTATGAAGCCCCGATACTCTACCGAAGAGCCATCCGTGGCAACCAACGTATACGACCGATTGGCATACCACATTGACAGCGATCAACAAAAACTAATCCTTCTTGGTGGCTCCAGCGTAAAGTACGGGTACTGTTGTTATGTGGTGGAAGACCTGTTCGATCAAGCTGGGCGTAAAATCGACGTTTATAATCTCGGTTATAATGCTACGTACAGCAGTTATGCGCAATATCAAGTATTGAGTGAATATCTTAAAGCAGATGATATATTTTTGCATGCGCCAGAACAGTTTTTGGGCGCATGGCACGGCCCATCGGAGCTATCGCCGCTTACCAACGATTATGCTGTGCAGTTACAAAGTGCATATTATATATGGCGATTATGTGAAGGGAATTGGGATTTTATCTCGTCGCTTACCGTAAACGAGTATTGCAACCTTTTTGACAAGTTTGCTCAGTTCAATGCCGATCGCAAGGATCTTGCAGAACGTGATTATTCGGGATATTTCAAGCAGGTGGTTGGCCCTCATGAAAGCGGGTTGCGTATTACGAACGAGGCCGCTTATCCGGAGTGGAATAAGTCCGAGATGAATAATAGAATTTGGCTTAACTTTGGCTTGTATGACTTGGTGGAAAAGGCTCGGGATAAAATGTATGCCCCGCTTGTTGAGCGTGGCGTAAATGTTTATGTCACTTTCCCGCCAATTAAATATGACGAAATTATTAATGAATTTGGCGGATCTATTGACAAGGCAATAGAGGAAGTAACTTATTTTTCAAACCAAGTTAAGCAAATACTTTCGCCGGTAGATTTGACTGTTCTTCGCACGCAGTCCGATTATATTTACGATGGAATTCATTTTGTAGAGCATGATATGCACCTCGGCGATCCGTTTCGTAACACGCATACCGAAAATGTTATATCCACACTAATTCAAACTATGAAGAGCGAGGGTAAGCTATGAGCTTTAACTCCTGGCAGTTTTTATTATTCTTACCGGTAGTTATACTGCTGCATTGGCTATTGCCACAAAGATGGCGTTGGATTATGCTTTTGATTGCAAGCTATCTTTTTTACATGAGCTGGAATCCATGGCTTATATTTTTGATAGTTTTTACCACCGTCGTATCGTATGTATCAGGGCTTTTGATGGAAAAGTATGAGAGTAAAAAGGTAAAGAAAGCTTGCTTGATTGTCACGCTTTTATGCTGCCTCGGCGTTCTGTTCTTTTTTAAGTATTTCTTGTTTATAGTTAATTCGGTGATAACCCTTATTAACCTCGGCGGGAATAATGTAGCTGAGTTTTCGCTCAATCTAATTCTGCCCGTCGGCATATCGTTTTACACGTTCCAAACGCTATCTTACGTTATAGACGTTTACTGTGGAAAAATCAATGCGGAGCGGCATTTGGGATATTATGCATTGTTTGTGGTGTACTTTCCTCAGTTGGTTGCAGGCCCCATAGAACGTCCCGAAAATCTTATTCCGCAGTTGAAGCAAGTCCGTAAGTTCGATTTTAACAACTTTGGCGACGGGCTTAGGATTATGCTTGTCGGGTTCTTCAAAAAGGTTGTAATAGCCGACGGTGTAGCCGTTTACGTCAACGCTGTATACAACAATATCGGCGCCGCGACGGGACTTACGGCTATACTGGCCACGGTATTGTTTGCCATTCAGATATATTGCGACTTTTCGGGTTACACGGATATAGCTATCGGCGTTGCGCGCTTGATTGGGATTAAGCTGTGCGACAACTTTAATCGTCCATATCTTGCTACAAGTATACGCGATTTTTGGCGGCGGTGGCATATGTCGCTGACAAGCTGGTTTACCGACTATGTGTACATACCGCTCGGCGGAAGCAGGTGCAAGCTGTGGAGATGGGCTATAAACGTGATGATAGTCTTTTTATTGAGCGGAATGTGGCATGGCGCGTCTTGGACGTTTATTGTGTGGGGCGGAATACATGGCGTTTATCAAATAATAGGCAAGCTCAAAAATGTGGGGCTTAAAAAGCTTGAAAGCAATGGCAAAATTCGCATAGTCGATAATTGCGCTACGCTGTGGTTTAGACGGATGATTACTTTCGCGTTGGTATGCTTTGCATGGATATTCTTCCGCGGCAACAGTCTTTCGGATTGCGGAATAGCAATAGCAAAGATATTTACGGATTGGTCGGGAAGTGTCGACGCGTTGAACGCGCTTGGTTTTGATGCGACGACGCTCATCCGCATAGCATTGATGTGCGGCGTGTTGGCGTTTTCTTACAGCATTATCAAAAGCGACGCAACCGATGATATTAAGCTAAATGGCGGAACTCTTGCCGCGCGGTTTGTAACCTACGGGCTTATGCTCGCGGCGGTTGCCGTCGCATGGGTTGCGGTATACGCTACGGGCGGCGGCGCAAGCGCATTTATTTACTTTCAGTTTTAGGTGTGATATGAAGAAGAAAATTATTCTAATAAGCTCTATAATCTTTGTAATCATACTTATTCCTGTGGTATTGATTGCGTTTGCTTTCGGGCTCGCTCCGCAGTACGACAAAACGTTCTACGGCGGCATGACGATCAAGTACAACAGGCTGAAAAGTATTTCCGGCAAAAAAGTCGTTATTATAGGCGGATCGAGCCTTGCATTCGGGTTGAGGTCGGATTTGCTTGAAAAAGAGTTGGGAATGCCCGTTGTAAATTTTGGGCTGTACGCAAACCTCGGCACTAAATATATGCTTGACGTAGCAAAGGACTTTATAGGCAAGGACGACATAGTGATAATTGCGCCCGAGCAAAATGCTCAGGCATTATCTCTGTATTTCAACGCCGAAGCGGCATGGTATTCGTTGGATGGAAATTATGAAATACTAAACAAGATAGACGGCGATAACGGCGGCGAAATGTTCGGAAAGTTTTTTACTTTTCTCGGCGGCAAGTTCGGGTATTGGAAAAACAACAACAAGCCCAATCCGAGCGGCGTTTACAACGTTTCTTCGTTTAACTCTTTCGGCGATATTGAGTATGCACGCCCTTATAATACAATGAATGACGGGTTTGACGCGGCAACGCCGATATCATTTGTTAAATCGGTTATCGACGGCGAGTTCATAAAGTATATCAATTCTTACGGTAGGGCGGTGAAGAAAGCCGGCGCAAAGGCATACTATACTTTTTCGCCAATGAACGTAAAAGCTTTGTCGGAAGCTTCAAACGACGACGCGATATTGGATTATTACGATTACTTAACTAATCGTTTGGATATTACCATTATAGGCAATCCTAAAACGCACATACTTGATGAAGATTGGTTCTATGACAGCAATTTCCACCTTAACGACGCAGGCGCCGTGTATTACACCGCATTGCTTGCTCAGGAGATAAAGGCGACTCTGGATATTTTTACGCCCGTAACCATTCAAGTGCCGGACAAGCCGCAGGTTCCGCAGGGTTCTGGCGTGAGCGGGGTGGGCTCCGCCGAATTGGACGAGGCGTCAAAAATATTCAATCTGTCTGGCGTGAATATTACGACCGACGGTGAAGATGTGATTTTCAGCGGGGAGTGGACTGTCGACGGCTTGACCGATTATGGCAAAACCTTGACCGAAATAGTTTTGCCCGATGCGCTTGCGGGCTTGCCGGTTACCGAGATAGCCAATAGAGCGTTCGCCGACAATACGACTGTTACCAAAATAACGTTTGGCAAAAATATATCTTCGGTGGGCGAAAACGCGTTTGACGGATGCGCTGCGCTTGGCGGCGTGTATATAACCTCGCTCGAACCCGATAGATTCCACGTGTCGAACAATATTCTGCAAGGCGCAGACAAATGTTATATGTATGTCCCGCAAGAAGCATATACTGCCTACAAATTTGATTATTTTTGGAGCTTCCTTGACGCGACCCGTCCGTTAAAATCTTATTAGCCGCACTCAGCTCCACCAATCGGGCAATAGTTCTTTCAAGCGTACGGTTTTGCGGGTTGCGTAGTCCATCAGTATTTCGATATTGCCGCTGTCCTTGGAAAGCTGCATCATAAACTCTCGGCACGCGCCGCATGGCGCTCCTACCGAGCCGTCCTCGACAATAGCCACAACCTTGTCGATTTCGCTCTCGCCGTTGGTAAGCATATTTGCAATCGCGTTACGCTCGGCGCACATGCCGAGGCTGCACGCCGTGTCGATGCAAATTCCTACGTAAATGTTCCCGCTTTTAGTCAGTATCGCCGCCGCAACGCTGCCCACCTCGATTGTGGGGGATATGGTGCGAGCGTTTTGCACCTTTTTTGCGGCGTTGTACATTTTTTCCCAAATATCCATTTTTTATTATTCCTTAAAATTTAGATTTATTGGTGTCATTATATCATGAACAAAGCGTTTTTTCAAGTGTATTGCTAATGCGAAAGCGCGGTGGTGAGCGCGTATGCGGGCGCATAAAATTTTGCGGATTTCAATATATTTAATTATATGGAAAGCAATCAAACTAAAAAAATAATAATTTCGTTTGCTGCGATAATATCGGTCGCGGTTTTGGGTAGCGTATTCGTGCGGCTCGGCATGGATTGGTTTAACGGATTAATCAAACCGTCGCAATGGGTGCCGAATATCGTTATTCCTATCGTGTGGACGGCTATCTATATAGCCTTTGCAGTTATCAACTTTATTTGGCTGAAAAACGGGGATATACCCAAGTCAACCGTTATTTTAATGATTATTAACGGCGCATTAAACGTGCTGTGGTGTTTGGTATTTTTCACCCTAAAACAATTATTGTTAGGCGATATCGTAATACTGCTAAACCTTATTGCGGGATTTTTGTTGGTTGCAGATATTTTCAAAAACAAGAAGCTTTTCGGATATATTTTAATTATTTATCCCGTTTGGCTGAGCATTGCGACAACGCTCAACTTGGCGCTGTGGATTTTGAATTAAGGCTTGTGCGAAGTCGATAATATATGGTATAATATATTAGACTAAGCGGAGCTATCAGATAAGTGCATTTTACAAAAGCCAAAGGAATATTGTCGGCGAATGGCGGTATGAACGTTTACCGCGGCTGTTCGCACGGCTGTATATATTGCGATTCGAGAAGTCGGTGCTACGGCTTTACTCACGAATTCGAGGACATAGAGGTCAAGGGCAACGCGCTCGAACTGTTGGAGGACGCACTGCGCCGCAAGCGCAAAAAGTGCATGATCGGCACCGGCGCGATGACCGACCCGTATATACTGCTTGAAAGTAAACTTAAATTTACGCGCGGGGCAATGGAGCTTGTTTATAAATACGGCTTCGGCATGACCGTGCAGACCAAGTCCGACAGGATTTTGCGCGACCTCGATTTGATTTGCAAGATAAACGAAAAGACCAAGTTTGTAGTGCAAACAACGTTGACCACGGCGGACGACGCGCTTTGCAAAAAAATAGAGCCAAATGTAAGTACGACGAGCGAGCGGGTAGCAATGTTAAAGACTTTTCAAAGCCACGGCGTGCCGACGGTTGTGTGGCTTTGCCCGATACTGCCGTTTATAAACGACACCGAACAAAATATTAACGGCATTATCGACTATTGCGCGGATGCTGGCGTTTACGGCATTATTAACTTCGGAATGGGCTTGACGCTGCGCGATGGGAATAGAGAATATTTTTACGAACAGCTCGACAAGCTTTTCCCGGGGTTAAAGGCAAAGTATATAAAAACCTACGGCGGCAAGTACGAGGTGGCGAGCCCCAACGCCGCACGGCTATATGCGCTGTTTGCAAAGCGCTGTAAAGAATTGGGAATAATTTGCGACAACGATAAGCTGTTCGCATATTTGCACGAATTTCCGCAAGGGCAAAAATACGAGCAATTAACGCTGTTTTAAAAGGAAATAATAATTTAAAAACAATTAATATTTTTATTTAAATATGGTGCTGATTCTTATGATTAAGATAATTATATACTCAAATCAAATAAAGTAAAATTGTAAAAAATATGATTAAAGACGTGAATATTACTCGCTAACATTTTGCAGAAAAAGTGATAAACTGTATTTATCAAATATAAGGAGTAATGTATGATTGACGTTAAAGAAAGGTATGCGCAGTGGATTGATAAGGCTGTCGAGTGCAGGGCCGAGCTTGAAAATATGGATGACGATACTAAACTGGACGCTTTCTACAAGGATTTGGAATTCGGCACGGCTGGTTTGCGCGGAGTTATCGGCGCGGGCACAAATAGACTGAATATTTATACTATCGGCAAAGTTACGCAAGGGCTTGCCGCTTATCTTTTGCATTATAAAAAAGCGCCTACGGTCGCAATCAGCTACGACTCGCGTAATTTTTCCGAAGAGTTTGCGCGGTATGCTGCGGCGGTTCTCGCTCAAAACGGAATTAAGGTTTACATATCCGAGCGGTTGCAACCGACGCCGTATTTATCGTTTATGGTAAGGCATTACCGTTGCGACGCCGGCATTATGATTACGGCGAGCCACAATCCCGCCAAGTTCAACGGCTATAAAGTGTACGGCGCGGACGGCTGTCAAGTAACGGACAATGCGGCGGCGGAAATTTTCAGTTATATTCAAAACACCGAAATTTTCAGCGTTAAAGCTGCGGATTTTGACGGCGCGGTAGATAACGGCGATATAGTGTTTTGTGATTGCACACGCGAGTATCTTGACAGTGTATACGCTATGTCGGTCGGCAAGGCGCGCAAGGTATCCATAGTGTACACTCCGCTTAACGGCACCGGTTGCTATATTGTTCCGCAAATGTTCCGCGAGCGCGGATTTACCGATATAACCGTCGTTCCCGAGCAGGCGCAACCTAACGGGGATTTCCCCACATGCTCGTACCCCAATCCCGAAAAGCCGGAGGCGCTTGCATTGGCGTTAGAGCTTGCAAAAGCGCGGAATGCGGACATAGTTATCGGCACCGATCCCGACGCGGATAGACTTGGCGCGGCCGTAAAAACCGCAGACGGATATAGGCTGATAACAGGCAACGAAATGGGCGTGTTGTTGATTGACTACATTTTTTCGCATAAAGCCAACTTGCCTAAAAAACCGATTGTCGTAAAGACGATAGTGACTACCGATCTTGCGGCGCGCGTTGCCGAAAGCTACGGTGCGGAAGTACGCGAGGTGCTTACAGGCTTTAAATACATAGGCGAAACTATAAAGAAGCTCGAACAAAAAGGCGAGGGTGAGCGCTTTGTATTGGGCTACGAGGAAAGCTACGGATATTTGTCCGGCACGTACGTGCGCGATAAGGACGCGATTGTTGCAAGCATGCTTGTGGCGGAAATGGCGGCGGATTACCTTAATGAAGGCAAAACACTTGCCGACGTTCTGGACGGAATTTATAATAAGTATGGAAAATATTATCACCGCACCGTATCGTTTACCTATGAGGGTGCGGCAGGCGCGCAAAGAATGCGGGAAGTGTTGTCCGATATTCGCAAAAACCCGCCCAATGCCATAGACGGGTCAAAGACGATAGAAGTTATAGACTATCTTACGAAAAATGAGCGCGACCTACCTAAGGCGGACGTTCTATCCTTTAAAGCGGAAGATGGAAGCAAGCTGATAGTTCGTCCGTCGGGAACGGAGCCGCTCATCAAGGTGTACATAACTGCGGCTAGCGGCGGCGAGCAGCGTATAGAAAAAATCCTCGAAGACGTTAAAAAATTCATGTAGCGTTGTTTCGCACCTACACACAGTAAAATTTTACAATAAATGCTTGTATTACAGTAAAAAACTAAAAAATACAAGCATTTTTTATTTGCCGTTAATTTATATACCGCAAAACAGCGCAAATTTTTATTGTGTATGTGGGTAAATTGTGAAAAAATGTTGTTATAAATTATAAAAATTAAATAGAAATCGGATAATGGGCAGCGTTGAAATGCCCTAAAAAAGTGATTACAATGGTAGTATAAATCAGTCTACGAAAAGAATTTTGTAGGGAAATGATGAAGGGCTTTTGTAATTCCAAAAAATTAACCGGAAGGTTGATTATAGTGATTATAATTTCGGCGGTATTGCTTTTGAGCGCCGCTGTTATACCTATGTCGTTCGCAGCTTGGAGCGCCGATTATGACACCGACTATGCGGCAAACGGCGTGAATATAGGCAAATGGGATTTAAACAATCAACCGGAAATACCCGATAAACCTCCAGTAACGCCCACAACAAACGGAAAGGGTATAGTCATTTTACACGCTGACGGAACGCAGGAGGCAGTCAATTCTACACTACCGGCGCAAGCTATTGCATTCAATGTTGATATTACCGTAGTAGCCGGCGATGTGATTTATATTTGCTGGAATGGTAATGCTGTTGATCCTAGTAATATGTCCGACTTTTCTTGGCTCGAAAAAGTTGAGGGCGTTCAAGGTGTATATAAAGTTTTGGTAGGTGGGACTTATCACTTGAATTACGCTTCCGGCACAAACATATTACAATGATTTTAGAGAGGTAGCGAGCGCTACGCTTTGAAATAAATTAAAAAATATTTCCGTTAGGAGGAACAAAAAATGAAGAAAGCAATAAAACTCATAATCTCGGCGGCTTCCGCATTGTCCATTGTAGGCGTAGGTGCCGCGTCGTTTGCAAACTGGCAAAGCGATACGGATATGGACAAAGACTATGCCGCAAACAACATGGGCTTGGGACACATTAGCGCAGCTATCCTTGGCTTTACGGCAAACAATGACGCTACGCCTTGGACTACTACAAACAAGCTTGTGCCGTATAATCAGACGGGTACTGCGGGCTCCGATTACGAAGGCGTTACATACTACTCAATCGCGCTTCCGGAATATCAAGCAAACAAAGCATACAAGATTACCGTTACCGTATCGGGTGGCGACGCGCTTGAAAGCGGCAGTGCGTTCTATGCTCAGCTTGGCGGCGCAATTACCGCAGCTCCCGAGTCTTTGGATGATTGGACTCAGATAAACGGCACGGGCGCTGTGCTTACTGGCAACTATGACTCGGACGGCGACAGCTTCCAGTTGTTTACCGGAGAATATATCAATATCGTACTTAAATCCGAAAACACAAAAGATATGGATAAATCGGGATACAACTTCACCATTACGCTTGACACAGTTGCGTAATCAAATAAATTAAGTTACAACAAGAAAAATCTAAGTTTCATCAATTTTCTCCATGTTGACGGGCGGCCGCCTCTATCGGTAAAAATAGGGGCGGCTGTAACGCCGACAACAATCAATATAACGTAGAGAATATAACGGGGTAAATATGGCTGAGGCGGTTAAACAAATTGAAGAAAAAAACGCGACGCCACAGGATAATGCTAAGAAAAAGCAATCCAAAGGGGTACGGATATTAAAGTGGAGCGGCTTTGCACTGCTTATGCTTTTTTTAACCGTGCTTATTATAAATTCTTTTCTTTGTTTATTTAAGGATCATTATTATCCCACTTTCGGAGGAAATAGGTTATTTGCCATAGTTTCAGATTCTATGGAGCCGACTATTCCCGAAGGGCATATGATAGTCGGAAAAAAGCCGACAAGTGAAAGCGAAATCGAGGTCGGCACCGTAATTACGTTTGAAGTAAAACGCGGCGACGGTATAATACTCGTTACGCACCGCGTAAATTCCATTGCGGTGGACGAAAAAACGGGCAAAACAATTTATTATACTCGCGGCGATAATGCGCAAGGCGTCGACACCGTTCATCCCGAATTCTCCGACGTGGTGGGCATTTATACAGGCCGGCATTGCGGATTTTTCGGATATTTGTTCGGATTTTTGCAGTCGTCGAGCGGGGCGATTGCGCTTATTGTTATCGCGCTTATAATTGTATTGTGGGTTGCGGTAACGCATTACGTTAACTTTTTGACGTTGTGGAAAAAGCTTACGGCTAAGGTTTTGGGCAAGAGCCGACAAATGCTTAAAGATAACTCCGTAGAGGACGGCGATCAATCCATGACGGTTTCGGACGCTATCGGCATTATAATAGCCGAGCCGAAGTCCGCTAAGGACGCCGAACGCAAGCGCAAAAAGTTGGAAAAGTACATTGAGGACGGCGTCCTGCCCAGACGACCTTGGGGCGATGACGATTGGGAGTACTATTCGGCTTCTCCCGAAGATAAGAAAAAGCTCGAAAAAGGCGAGGCGCTGACAAAGTCGGCGGACGAAAATGCGGAAAGCCGTACTGCCGAGTCGGACACCGTTCCTGCGGCGGAAGTTGCAACGACAGCGTCGCAACCGTTGGAATCGGAAACGCCGCAATCACAATCGGAACAATCCGATTTATCCGCAGCTATTGAGGTTGCCGATAAGACCGCCGAAGCCGAAATTGCGGACGAAACAGATGACGGCGAGGATAAGGTTGAATACGTTTGGGAGGGGCGCGAGCGCGTTTATTATAAACGCAGCTTCACCGCCAAGCTTGCGCAGTTAAAGCCCGACGCCAAAGACAGATATTCGGCGCTGAAAAACGAATTGCTTTCGTATATGCGCGTGCGCTCCGTAATGAGCTGGAAGCGCGAATCGTTTATGCTCGGGCGCAAAGCAATAGCGCGGTTTATAATTCGCGGCAAAACGTTGTGCATTTTGCTCGCTGTCGACCCCAAGCGCTACGAAGGTACTAAGTATTTTGTACAGGACGTTTCCGATAAAGCGTCCAATGCGGCAACGCCGTGCTTGTATAAGATTCGCGGCGACCGCAAAATGAAATTTGCAATAGAGCTTATTGCCGATATGATGAACGCGCTCGGCGTGGCTAAAAATCCCGAGTATAAAGCGGAGGACTATTATGTTCCGTCCGACGGCACAATCGGACTTATGCAACGCGGCTTGGTTAAGCGGGTAGTAACGGAAACCAAAAAGGTTTACCGCATAGAAGAGATAAGCGAAAAGCGCGCGCTTGCCGAACAGAACGGCGAGCAGCCCGAGCAAGAAGCAGCCGCGACAAAAAATCCGTTTGAAGGCTTGGATATCCGCCCGGGCGACAGACTTATGGTAATGCGCAAGCCCGACGTGGGCGACGGCGTGGTAATGCTGCCTATAAACATTCCCGATCTCGGCATTACGAGTGCGGCGACCGACGATATCGCGCTCGAACTTGAAAGCGGACTGAAATGGCGCAGCTACAGGGATAGAGTGGCGCAAGAGGAAATAGAACAAGCGCAGGTGTTGCGCGGACTTGTGGAAAATACTACGCCTATGACAGACGACGACAGGGCGCGCGTAAAGCAGCTGCGTGCCGAGCAAAGAAAGAACAGGCAAAAGAAGCAGCTCACCCCCGAACAGCGCGAAAAGCGTAAGGCCGCCGCAGAGCGTAAAAAAGCGGAAGAGCAGGCGTTTTTGGATTCGCTTTCACCTGCGGACAGAGAGGTGTATTTGACCGAACAAATGCTTAAACGGTCGCGCGAATCGGCTATTCGCAGACTGCGGCGAATAAATTCGGATAAGAAATTGCTTGAAAAAGAAATCCGAAATTAACTATTGCCCCTTTATTTTCTCCATTATATAGCAAAGCTCCGACGTGTATGCGTCGGAGTTTTGCAATTAATTAAGGATTGTTGTAGGTGATTTCCAAAAGCCGCACTTCCAGCGGTTCCAAATCGGCGTTTATTTCCAGCTTGCCGTCGTCGGTTTTGTCCGTATGAATAATCAGTTTGGGACAGCTGATATGTTTTAGGTAGTTTACTGTATAGTCGTTGAGCTTAGGGGCGCCCATTCGCACCCATTCGTCAAAAGCGGAGCCGTGATTTTGATTGAGTATATGTTCGACAACCGTACACTCGTCGAAAGGAATGTCGGATAGCGTGAGCGATACATGCATTTTGCCGAGCTGCGAAAAAGGTGTGTACCGCTTTGTAAACGTCATATCGAATCTTTCGCCGCTTGCGAACAGGTGATTGAAGTGTTCGTAGTTGTACAAAATTATTTGCACGGCATTGTGGGATTTGGTGATAAAGTAACCGTCGCCTTGCTCTATAATTTTGTTGCCGAGCTTGTTGACAAATTCAAACATGTGGTAATGCGGTTTTTTTATTCCGTCCTGAGTGAAGATTCCAAGCCCGCCGTGAAACTGCTCGGGCGACGGCTGCGTTTCTTCTATAAAATCGGTAAGCGTCCAATAACCGAAGCTGTCCAGTTCGTCATAGTTTTTTAAAAGGTTCTTGGCGAGATAGCATGATTTAAAGCAAGTGTCGTTGAGCAGATTGCGATGCGATACAGTTAAATTCCATTCGGTTAAGTATATAGGGATATCGCTCAGTTCGAGTTCGGCAAACATTTGCTTGGTAATGCCGATACACTCGCTGAACGAATTTTCGTCCATATTCAGCCGCTCGTGCGCTGGGTGTGCGGGGCGGTGCGTCGGTAGCGATTCGTCGCTGAAATCGTTATCGTAAAAGTGTATGCTCAAAAAGTCGGGGATGCATTCGTGTCGTTTGCACCACTCTATAAAGCCGCGTATCCATTGTCTGTTTACATTGTACGACACAAGCACTGACGGGCTACCGAAAACAATTTTTTTGTCTACCGATTTAACCGTTTCGTAGGTTACTTTGTATAGCTCGTAAAAATCAAGATTGTTTTCGAATCCGAACATTGTGGTTGACGTATCGGGTTCGTTCCATACCGAAAACACCCAGCTTCGCACAGCGCGCTTGCCGTACCGCTCGATCAAATGTTGAGTGAGAGCCGAAATCAAGGCGCGCCATTTGTTCATATCCTTTGGCGGGCTTATGCAAAAAGGCGAGGCGTAAACCGTATTTTCGGGATACAGCGCAAGCGCTTTGGGCATAAACGAAAACGTAATCATTGGTTTAAGATTGACGGATATCAAAAAGTCGATAATCTTGTCTATCAGCACAAAGCTATACCGCGGATTACCTTTTTCGTCCTCGGAGTATACCAGCATATCGTCGGACAGCAAGCCGTGAAAATTAATATATTCGTAACCTATATCGCGCTGTATTTCCCTAAGCATTTGCTGAACGTCGCCGAACAGCAGTTCCTTTGCGCGCGCAACCGAAGTAAAAGTCTTAAACGTATGCCGCAGCGCGCCGTGCGTTTCGGCAACGCTTATGTTTTCGCGGTGAACGACCTTTTTGGTAGACGGAATAACGTCGGGCGCATTGGCGTTTTGGTTGTATTCGGGAAGATACTTGGCAAGTATTTGCAGGTTGCTTTCGCTGCCGCCGAATTCTGTCAGCTTGGCGTCGGGGCCGATGTCTTTGGGCTTGGCAGCGCGCGCTTTTCGGTATGCGCTGGGCAGTTCGCCGTACTTCTTTTTGAACAGGTTGACAAACGAGCGCGGGTCCGAAAAGCCGTTGTCTATCGAAATATCTTCCACCGAACGGTCGGAGGATAACAGCTCGTTTACGGCACGACCGAGGCGTAGCTCGTTATAGTAGGTAAGGAAGTTTATGCCGAGGTGCTTTTCGAAAAATGCCGAAAGATAGGGCACGGACAAATGCTCATGCTCGGCAAGCCGCGCAAGAGTGATGTTCTCTCTGTAATGCTCGTCTATGTATTCGATTATGCTGTTGAGCCGCTCGAAGTATTTGCGTGATTCGGGCTCGTCGCCGTCGCGGTTTGACGGAAAGTTTTTGCACAGCTCGTAAAAAATTCGGTATGTGGCGTAAAAGTTGAAATACTTGTTGTAATCGTTATGGCTGCTGTTTATTTTTACAAGCTCGGCGATAATGCGTTTCAGATTATAGTACCGCCCTTTGTTGTTGTCTATTGCCGAATTGCAGTTGAAGTATAATTTTTTGTTTTCTATTATGGCGGTGTTTATTTGCAGCGATACAAGATTGCATCCGTTTTCGCTACTGAGCGAGTGAATGGAATGTTTGTTTATCAATATAAGGTCGTCCTCGGCAAGATTGTACGAGTTGCCGTCGCACACGACGCGTACCTTGCCGTTAAGAACAAGTATAAGCTCTATTCCTTTGTGCCAATGGCTGTCAAGGGTTTCCACATACGCACTTTTAAGCCTTATGGGCGTGTCATTGTCGAATTCGATAATTTCATATTGCTTGTTCATTTTCCCACCTCATGCATATTATAATGTAAAAAATTGCGCTTGTCAATATGGGACTGCAAATTTTTAATATATAGGTTTATTTACAGTGCACAATATTAAATATTTTAAATAACATACTGCGTTTAAAAAATATGTATGTAGGTAAAATAGTGTAATTATTTGAGTTAAAAAAGCCGTTGAAAAGCCGTTAAGTTAGCGATAAAATGGTAGCATAAATAAAAGGCAGAGGGTGGACAGATGAGCGAGACAGCTGTCGAAAAAGGCACGACTATTTTAGAAGTCAGAAATATGAGCAAAAACTTCGGGGCTACCCGTGCGCTCAAAAATGTTGATATGACCGTTTATCGCGGCGAGATACGCGGACTTATCGGCGAAAACGGCTCGGGTAAATCGACTGTATCATCCATTATTGCCGGTATGCAAAAGGCAACGAGCGGTGATATGGTGTTTAAAGGCGAGCCGTGGAATCCTTCATCGATGCTCTATGCTTTGGAACACGGAATCGGCATGGTCGTTCAAGAAAGCGGCACGATTCCCGGTATAACCGTAGCCGAAAACTTGTTTCTTGGCGAAACGGGCAAATTCAGATGCTTCAAGTTGAAAAACGGCAAACGTTTCGGATTTGTAAACGCAAAGGAAATGAATGCCGAGGCAGACGAAATCATGCGTGCGATAGGCGTCGATCATATTCACGGCAAAATGCCTTGCAGCGACGTTAATTTTCAAGATAGGAAATTAATAGAGATTGCAAAGGTTATAGCCAAAAATCCCGAAATTTTTATTGTTGACGAAACTACCACGGCGCTTTCCCAACAAGGCAGAGAAGTAATCTATAAGCTTATGCGACGTTTGCGCGACGAGGGAAAGGCTGTTTTATTTATTTCGCACGACCTCGAGGAATTGATGGAGGTTTGCGATACGCTGACCGTTCTTCGCGACGGCGATATCATCATTAATCTTAAAAAGGAAGAGTTCGATGCCGACGCTATCAAGCAATATATGGTCGGCAGAAAGCTCGAGGGCGATTATTACAGAAGCGACTACGATTCGAGTTGTGGGGAAGAGGTCGTGCTGTCGACAGAGCATTTGTCTTTCGGCGACGTTAATGACGTTTCTTTTGACTTGCATAAAGGTGAAATACTCGGTATAGGCGGACTTTCTCACTGCGGAATGCACACGCTCGGCAAGCTTTTGTTCGGTTCGGTTAAGCCTCAAGACGGAAAATTTACCGTTAAGGGGAAAACGATAAAGAATGAAAGCGCTGCAATGAAACTCGGAATGGGCTATGTGAGTAAAGATAGGGATGTTGAGTCGCTCAATCTAAACGCGCCGATAAAGGATAATATAGCCGTTGCCGGACTTGATAAATTTGCCATAAAGAATTTTTTGGTTTGGTACGGCAAGGAAAATGAGTATGTCGATAAGCAGATAGACGAACTGTCTATTAAGTGTTTCGATAAAAATCAGCTTGTAAGCGCGCTTTCGGGCGGCAACAAGCAAAAGGTCGTTTTCGGCAAGTGGGTAGGTCGAGGTAGCGATATACTTATTCTCGACTGTCCGACGCGCGGCGTCGATATAGGCGTCAAGCAGTTTATGTATCAACTCATGTATAAAATGAAGCAAGAGGGAAAATCGATAATCCTTATTTCCGAAGAGCTTGCCGAGCTTATAGGCATGAGCGACAGACTCATGATAATGAAAGACGGATCTATCGCAAAAGAGTTTACTCGCAGTTCGGACCTTACCGACAGCGAAGTTATAAATTACATGATATAGGTGGTTGAATATGGAAAACGTAAAGGAAAATGAAAATATAAATATCACTCCGTCCGCACCGGTCGAAGAGCCTGCGCCCAAGAAAAACAACAACGCGCGTAAAAAAGAGCTTATAAAGCGTTGGGTAATAAACCTGCTGCCTATTGCGGCGCTCGGCATTTTGTTTGCCGTTTACATGATACTGCTAATCGTGAACGATTATAAGATATCTATGAGTTTGACGGCATTTATTAACCAAGCTATTATTATCGCTTTTGTAGCTACCGGCGCAATATTTATATTTACGCTCGGGTCGTTTGATATATCGCTCGGCGCAAGCACGTTATTCAGCGCTACAATAGGTGTTATAGTATATATTTCGACGGGCAGCGTGTTTGCTATGTTTATAGTATGTATACTTGTTGCCGTTGCTTGCTCGCTGTTAAATTCGGTTATCGCGGCGGTATTTCATCTGCCTATGTTTGTAACAACTGTTGCAATGCTGTCCGTTTTAACGGCAGTCGCGTCCAACATTATCCAGACCGAGGGTAGCGCTACGGGCACAAGCTATGCTATATCGGTTCCTTATGCAATGCGCGCGGGACTGGAAGCGTTTAACTCACCCATATTAAAACTGATCGTTCTTGCCGTATTCGCGCTTATCTGCGTGTTCGTATTCGAGTTTACAAAAATAGGACGCAAGCAAAAGTTTTTAGGCGGCAACCCTATCTGCGCCAAAATGAGCGGCATCTCGGTCAGCATATTCGGAATAATCGCGTTTGTTATGGCAGGCATAGGCGTAGGACTTGGCGCAGGTATGACGATAGTCTACGCGCCGTCGGTAAGCACTACAACCGCAGGAAGTATCGGTATGAGTGTTTTTATAGCCATTGTTTTCGGCGGAATGCCGATTTCCGGCGGGGCTCGTTCAAGGATTTATGCCGCGCTTGTCGGCGGCACGTCGTACATATTGTTACAAAATATTTTGAACATCTTATTGCAATCGATGGGCGGCGCGCGCGACGGCTGGGTGCAGCTGATAAGTGCAATCACGTTCTTGGCGGTGGTGTTTGTTACAGGCATGAACTACAGAACCAAAAACTTGCCCAGATAATTAGGTATCGCCTTTACAAATGTAAAGATACAAAATAAATTAGGTATTATACCCCAGAGCAAGCTCTGGACTCGCGCGGACGCGCCGTTACGCAGCAAGCTGCGGTGTATTACACCAAATTTGTCGTCGTCGTATTTTTGCCCTTGCAAGCAAGCAAAAATACTCCTCGAATAAAAATAAATTCCTATGGAGGATCAAAAAATGAAAAAAGTGCTTAAAAAAATTGCCGCTTCGGCTATCGCTCTTACGATGGGTGTAGTAGCATCGGCGGGACTTGCCGCGTGCGGAGATGACAACGGCTCCGAGAACTATGAGCCTATTCAAGGACAAATCAAAGTCGGCGTTCTCACTGCGTCGGACGTCGGTTCGGGTGAGGCAAAAGGTTTCAAAGATTATTTTGAAGGCTATGTCGCGCAAAACTACAACGTAAAATTTACATATTCTGCGACGCTTGATAGCAACGAAGCAGCAAAAACACAAACCGAAAATTGGATTGCTCAAAACTATCATGCCGTTATAGATATGGCTAACCTCGACCGCATCGGTATTGCAGACCTTTGCAATAAGAATAGTGTTTACTATGTTGTTGCTTCCGGCGTTATGACCGAAGTCGATTGGAATGTAGCAAAAGATTACAAATATTTCCTCGGTCAGGTAGGACCCAACGACGATGCCGAGTATAATGCCGGTCTTGCGATGGGGCAATACTACAAGGATACGAAGAACGTTAAAAAAGTCGGCATTTACGGTGCATTCGTTCCCAATCCTATGCATGTTAACCGTCTCGCCGGACTTATAACCGGTCTCGGCGGCACTTATGACGGAGCTACCGGCGCCGCAAAACTACAACGTAAAATTTACATATTCTGCGACGCTTGATAGCAACGAAGCAGCAAAAACACAAACCGAAAATTGGATTGCTCAAAACTATCATGCCGTTATAGATATGGCTAACCTCGACCGCATCGGTATTGCAGACCTTTGCAATAAGAATAGTGTTTACTATGTTGTTGCTTCCGGCGTTATGACCGAAGTCGATTGGAATGTAGCAAAAGATTACAAATATTTCCTCGGTCAGGTAGGACCCAACGACGATGCCGAGTATAATGCCGGTCTTGCGATGGGGCAATACTACAAGGATACGAAGAACGTTAAAAAAGTCGGCATTTACGGTGCATTCGTTCCCAATCCTATGCATGTTAACCGTCTCGCCGGACTTATAACCGGTCTCGGCGGCACTTATGACGGAGCTACCGGCGCCGCAATAGCGGGAAAGATTACACAATCCGTCGATTCCACCAAAATAAATATTCCGGGAATAACCGTAAGCTATTTTGACGGATTCAACCCTGAGACGACTTTCGGACAATTCGGCGCTATTGCCGCAAGTCAGCCCGACGCTTTCTTGTCGGTAGGTATGGCAACAACATTCTTTGCGGGATCTTTGAACGACGCGAATATCGAATATGCCGACATAGATTCTTTCACCGCAGATAATTACGGCCACATGAATGACGGTAAACTCGGATATCTTGCCGGTAAGTATGCGTCGAGCGTAGGTCCCGTATGGGCGCTTATTCAGAGCGCGGCCAACGGTACGCCTATTCGCGATAACGGTAAAGCCGTTTCGGTATTGCAAAACTTCGCAGTTGCAAAGACCGCTGCCGAGTGCAATGCTTTCACGGAAGCAGAAGGCCCCGTATGGAATAAGACGGTGCTCGATCAGATAATCAGCACAAACGAAAAGAATGTCAGTCTCGCATCGTTCAAGACGCTTGTCGAGAATGACGGCAAAACCGCATAATTAATTAAAAAAAGTACGAATGCGACCGACCGTGATCGGTCGGTCGCGAATTTCGTACGGAGGTAAAAATGAGCAGTCTACTCAATAAGCAAAATGTCAAAAAGGTCGGAATAAGGGCTGCGGGCACACTTTCGATACCGTTAGCATTTGTTGTGGTTCTTTTGATTGTATGTGCCTCTAACGGCAAAACTCTTATCGGTAACGAAATAGAGTTCAATACGTTTATGATCAACGTAGCCGTCATTATGTGTACGACTATTGCGCTTTCAATTAATCTCGGAAGCGGCAGGTTTGATTTTTCGCTTGGATCTATGGCGACGCTTTCTTCTATTATCGCCGCCAAAATATCGTATTCGGCCGGCGGCGGAAACACCAACGCATTTTTTATGATTTTCCTTTGCTTGGTTGTGGGCGCAGTACTCGGTCTTATTTCGGGCGGGCTTTATGTGTTGCTTAAAATACCTCCCATTATTACATCCCTCGGTGTCACACTTATATATGAGGGCATTTCGTACGTCATCACGGAAGGTACGTATCTTACCAAAGAGCCGTATAGCGATTCGATGGTCACAGCGGGTTCTAATTGGTGGATTACGTTACTGATTGTTTTGGCAGTGCTTGCTATCATTTACGTTGTATTCGATCACACCAAGTTCGGCAGGGAATATCGGTCGCTTAAAGAGGGTCAGAATATTTCCGTCAATACGGGAATCAAGGAGATACCCAATGCGCTTATTTGCTACTCTGTATGCGGAGCGTTAATGGGTATAGTAGGCTTTTTGCGAGCGGCGAATACACATATGATCGGCGGTAGTCAATTGAATTTCGGGTCAATAAGCTTAATGTTTACTGCGTTTCTACCGATGTTCATAGGCGGCTTTATCGGACGTTTTTCAAATGATAAGCTTGGATATTTTTTGGCTGCAATCTGTATGGCGCTTATCAATTCTATGTTTTTGCAATTTACGAACGAACTTACTCAAGCAAGCACGTCCATTATCAATGCCGTATTGCTTGTAGCGTTCCTTATCTTCCTTAACAACGAACAAACATGTAAGGATTTGGTTACGGGTAAACTGTTTAAAAAATGGTGGGCGAAATTTAAGGACCGAAAGGCTAAAATGGCGGAAAATAAGCAATAGAGCGAGGTATAAAATGAACTTGAAATCGGTCCCGTTTAATTTATCCGATAGCGATATCGAATGGGTAAACAGCACGCTTGCGGGCATGACTACGGAAGAAAAGATAGCGCAACTGTTTTGTCTGATTACATACACCGACGACGAAAACTATCTAAGGTATCTTGCCGGCGGGCTTAAAGTGGGCGGCGTAATGACGCGAACAATGAGCCTTGCCGAGATAGTCAATACAGTAACGCGGCTGCAACAAAGTGCCAAGATACCCATGCTTATATCGGCGAACCTCGAGGCGGGTCTTAATCAAGCTTGCTACGAGGGTACGCGCGTCGGCTGCCAAATGGGCATTGCCGCGACGGGCGACAAAAAGTACGCAGGCGAACTTGGCAGAATAATCGGCGAGGAGGCGAGTGCGCTCGGCATTAACTGGGCGTTCGCACCGATAATCGATATAGACTATAACTTCCGCAATCCCATTACCAATACGCGCACGTTCGGCAGCGACGTAAATACCGTAGCCGAATTCGGCAAAGCGTACGTGGAGGAAGTGCAAAAGCACGGCATTGCCGCAAGTATAAAGCATTTTCCGGGTGACGGCGTGGACGAGCGCGATCAACACCTTGTCGCGTCGGTCAACAGCTTGTCGTGCGAGGAATGGGACGACAGCTACGGGCGCGTTTACAAAACGTGCATAGACGCGGGCGCTAAGACCGTTATGGTCGGACACATTATGCAGCCCGCATATTCCAAAAAGCTCAATCCCAATCTTAAAGACGAGGACGTAATGCCCGGGCTTATCGCGCCCGAGCTTCTCAACGGATTGTTGCGTGATAAACTCGGTTTTAACGGACTTATCGTAACCGACTCCACGACTATGGCGGGTATGGGCACGGTAATGCCGAGAGAAAAGGCTGTGCCGCTCACTATTGCCGCAGGCTGCGACATGTTCCTGTTTACCAAAAATCTAGAAGAAGATTTTGCGTTTATGACGGCGGGCGTAAAAGACGGAACTATAACAAAAGCGCGGCTTGACGAGGCGGTCACTCGCATACTTGCGCTTAAAGCGTCGTTAAAACTGCACGTAAAGAATAATATTCCGAGCGAAACGGCGGCGCGTAAAATTGTAGGCTGTGCCGAGCATGCAAAAGTCGAAAGGGAAGTAGCCGACAAAAACATTACTCTTGTAAAAAGCGAAAAAGGCGTTTTGCCCATTTCGCCCAAAAAACATAAGCGCGTACTCGTATACAAAAAAGAAGGCAGTGCAAGCGCGGTGGGCGGCGGTGTTGCCGTCGGCGCTTGCGACAAGTTTATACAAAAGCTTAAAGCGGAAGGCTTTGACGTTACGGTGTTCGTACCCGGCGGCGGCTGGGAGGGCATGGCTAAGCCCGTAAAAGAGGTTTACGACAATTACGACCTTATTATATATTTGGTCAGCCTAGCAACAAAGTCCAATCAAACAACGGTGCGAATAGAGTGGGCGGAGCCTATGGGTGCCGACGTGCCCGTGTATATGAATTCCGTGCCGACGATAATGATATCGCTCGAAAACCCGTATCATCTTTTGGACGCGCCGCGCGTAAAGACGTACATCAACACGTACGGCGGCACCGATAATATTCTCGACGCTTTGATTGAAAAATTAGTCGGCAGGAGCGAGTTTACCGGCGCTTCGCCTGTGGATGCATTTTGCGGTAAATGGGATACAAGATTATGAACAAAAAATTCCTTTTGAAAGCGGCGGCGTTAATGCCCGATCTCACACATCAAAAAGTCACCCTGCAAGACAACAAGGTACTCGATCAGGGCGAAAGCGTAGTATATGATTTCGGCGATCATTACGTCGGAACGGTAACTATCGATTTCGGTTGGGCAGGTAGCCCGCAGGATGCGCCCGCGCTTGTAAAAATCAAGTTTTCGGAAATCGCGTACGAAGTAGACGAGGATACTACCGATTATAACGGCTGGATCAGCAAGGGCTGGATTCAAGAGGAGCTTATTCATATCGACGCCCTGCCTTGTAAGCTGAAGCTTAAACGCAGATATGCTTTTAGGTACGTCAAGATAGAAGCGGTTGCGTTGTCGCAAAAGTATTCGCTTATTATAAATAAGCTTACTGCCGATACCGTTACCAGCGCACCGGAGTTTGTGCCTGTCGTAGGCAACACACCGCTCGAAAAAAAAATAGACAAAATCGCTTTGCGTACTATGCGCGAATGCATGCAGTACGAGTTTGAGGACGGCCCCAAACGCGACCGCAGGCTGTGGCTGGGCGATTTAAGATTGCAGGCTATTACCAATTATTGCACGTATAAGCATAACGATTTGGTAAAACGCTGTTTGTATTTGTTTGCCGGCACTGCCGACAAAAACGGAAATATAAGCGCATGCGTGTTTACCAAGCCGAAAGTGCTTCCCGACGATACGTACATGTTCGATTATTCGCTGCTGTTTATCCCTACGCTGCTCGACTACCTTAACGCAACAGGCGATAAACAAACGGCAACGGAGCTTTTGCCGCTTGCGTTAAAGCAGTTGGAATTGGCAAAGGCGCAGTTCGACGGCGACATCGTACGCGACAGCGACAAATTGGGTTGGTGTTTCCTAGACTGGAATCTTGCGCTAAACAAGCAATGCGGCGCGCAGGCTGTATATATTTATTGCGCAAAAGCGGCTGTTAAGCTGTGCGAGCGTTTGGACAAGGATTGCAAGGCAATCAAGCTCGATATCGAGGCGAAAACAAAAGCCGCTATCGATACGTTCTACGACAAACAGAAAGGCTTGTTTGTAAGCGGTGCAGATAAACAAGTGTCGTACGCGGCCAATATTTGGATGTGCCTCGCTCATGTGTTCGGCGAGAAAGAGCGTGCCGAATTACTTGACAGATTAAAGTATTACGACGGCGCGGTAAAGCTTGTCACGCCGTATGCTTATCACCATTATATTCAAGCGCTTGTTGAGTGCCGCAAATCGATTGACGCGCACGACATAATCTTGTCGTACTGGGGCAAAATGGCTGAGCTCGGCGCGGACACGTTCTACGAGCTGTTCAATCCCGAAAATCCCGACGAATCGCCTTACGGCTCACGCGCGGCAAACAGCTATTGCCATGCGTGGAGCTGCACTCCGTCGTACTTCCTGCGCAAGTATTTTTAAGAGGCTATCATGGTTAAGGGAATAATTTTCGATTTGGACGGCGTACTGCTCAGTACGGACGAGTACCATTATCAGGCGTGGAAGGCGATTGCCGACGAGCTTGGAATATACTTTGACAAAACAATTAACAACAAGCTGCGCGGCGTGAGCAGAATGGACTCGCTCGATATCATACTCGGCGGCAAATATTATTCGCCGCTCGACAAGCAGCGCTTTGCAGAAAAAAAGAATAATATCTATCGTGAATTGCTTAACGATCTTTCGCCGAGCGTTGTATCCGACGACGTTCGTTCCACGCTTATAGCGTTGCGTGCGCTCGGAATAAAAACGGCTATCGGCTCGTCCAGCAAGAACACTAAATTTATTTTGCAAAAGGTCGAGCTTATAGATATGTTCGACGCCATTTCCGACGGCACCAATATCATCCGTTCCAAGCCCGATCCCGAAGTATTTTTAAAGGCGGCGGAATTTATCAACTTAAATCCGAGCGAATGTATTGTAGTCGAGGACGCCTATTCGGGAATCGAGGCGGCAAAAGCGGGCGACTTTACTGCGGCGGCAATAGGCGACGCACAGTCTCACCCTAAGGCAGACTACAAAATAAGCAGGCTGTCCGATTTGCTTAAAATAGTGAAATAGCACATGACTGAAAAATACTATCTTGCAATAGATATAGGCGCGTCAAGCGGCAGACACATTGTCGGTTGGCGCGACGGCGATAATATCAAAACCGACGAGGTGTATCGGTTTGGCAACGGAGTCGTTCGCCAAAACGGGCGGCTCGTTTGGGATTTATCCTTACTTGAACGTAATGTTATCAGCGGCATAAAAGCGGCATTTGAAAAGTATAAGACAATACAAAGCCTTGCAATAGACACATGGGGTGTGGACTACGTGCTTATGTATTACGACACCGCCGTTTCACCCTGCCATTCCTATCGTGACAACAGAACGGAAGCGGTTATCGACAGCGTTCACAAGCTCATTCCGTTTAAAAAACTGTATGCCAAAACAGGCATACAGTTTCAGCCGTTTAATACTATTTACCAATTATACGACGATTTTAAAAGCGGGCATTTAGACACGGTAACCGATTTTTTAATGATACCCGAATACCTTAACTATATGCTTACCGGTGTAAAGATGCACGAATACACCAACGCTACTACTACGGGCTTGGTAAAAGGCAACGCTTACGACAGCGAGATAATAGAAAAGCTCGGGCTGCCCAAGCATTTGTTCACCGACTTGCAGGCACCGGGCAGGCGTGTGGGAAATCTTAAGGCCGAAGTGGCGCAATACGTTGGAGGCAACCTCGAAGTAAAGCTGTGCGCTTCGCACGATACGGCAAGCGCGGTTGAGGGTATTCCTATGCACGGCGACGCCGCGTACATAAGCAGCGGAACGTGGTCGCTGCTCGGCGCTAGGGTTAAAAAAGCGATAACCGACGAAAACAGCCGCAAAGCTAATTACAGCAACGAGGGCGGCGTGGGGTATATCCGCTACCAAAAGAACATCATGGGCATGTGGGTAGTCAACCGTTTGCGCGACGAGCTTTGCCCGAACAAGCCTTGGAACGAAATAACGAAGGAAGCAAGCGAAAGCGGCTTTGACGAATGGGTGGATATAAACGATAAAATATTCCTTTCACCCGAAAGCATGAAAACCGCGTTAGATTATATGTTAAAGCAAAAACCGCAAACGATTGCAGACTACTTTAACTGCGCATATATTTCGCTTGCCCATAGTTATAAGCAAGCTATAAAGGAATTACAGCATAACACGGGCAAGCAATACTCCGAGCTGTATATAGTAGGCGGCGGAGCAAAGAATAAATATCTGAATAGCTTGACCGAAAAAATATGCGGCATAAAAGTAATCGCGCTTCCGATCGAGGCGACGGCAATAGGAAACCTCAAAATACAAATGGAGAATTAAACCATGTACGAACAAGCAAAAAAATTGTACGCAAACTACGGCGTAGATACCGAAAAGGCAATTCAAACGCTTAAAACAATTCCCGTAAGCATTCACTGCTGGCAGGGCGACGACGTAATAGGCCTTGACGGCAGCGACAGCCTTTCGGGCGGCATTCAGACTACGGGTAACTACCCGGGTAGAGCGCGCAATTTCGAGGAATTAAAAGCGGATATTAAAAAGGCGTTCTCTTTAATGCCCGGCAAAAAGCGGCTTAACCTGCACGCAAGCTATGCGGTGGGAGCAACGGTGGATAGAGATAAATACGAGCCTAAGCATTTTGCGCCGTGGGTGGAGTTTGCCAAGCAGTTAAAGCTTGACGGTATAGACTTCAACCCGACAATGTTCGGTCATCCTATGATGAAGGACGGACTTTCGCTTTCTTCGCCCGACGAAGCGACGCGCAAGTTTTGGGTGGAACACTGCAAGGCTTGTATAAGGATAAGTGAGTATTTTGCGACCGAGTTCGGCACGCCGACCGTCATGAACATCTGGATTCCCGACGGCTACAAGGACGTACCCGCCGACAGACTTTCGCCGCGCCTTAGATTAAAGAAGTCGCTCGACGAAATTCTTTCTGTTAAGTACGATAAGAAAAAAGTAATAGTCGCGGTGGAGAGCAAGGTTTTCGGCATAGGCGTGGAAAGCTATACCGTCGGCAGTAACGAGTTTTACCAAAACTACGCCGCAAAAAATGATATTTGCTGTCTTTTGGATAACGGCCATTACCATCCGCTTGAATACGTTTCGGATAAGATTCCGTCGTTACTTGCATTCTACGACACGGTTGCGTTGCACGTAACGCGCGGCGTAAGATGGGACAGCGACCACGTAGTGCTTTTGGAAGACGAGCTGAAAGAAATAGCCAAAGAGATAGTACGTAACGACGCGACGGATAAAGTCAAAATTGCGCTCGATTACTTTGACGCGAGTATAAACAGACTTTCCGCGTGGGTGACGGGGCAGCGCGCAATGCAAAAGGCGTTGCTGTTTGCATTGCTCATACCGCACGACAAGCTTAAAAAATTGCAAGACAATTCGGAGTTTACCGAGCTTATGGTAATGCAAGAGGAAATAAAGGATTTGCCGCTCGGTATCGTATGGAACGAATACTTAAAGCGCGAGGGACTTGCCGAAAGCTATTTGCCCGAAATAACAACCTACGAAAAGCAAATATTAAAGGAGCGCAACTAAAATGAAAAATATATTAACGGCACCGTTTGTTAAGGAAATATGCGACACCACAGCCAATATGTACCGTTTGGGTTGGGATGAGCGCAATGGTGGAAACATCAGCTATATGCTCGACGAAAAGCAGGTCGCGGAATACCTTGACTTAAACAAAGTAATTCGCAAGATACCGCTTGCCGGAGTCAACGAAGCGGACTTCGACGTCACGTCGCTTATAGGCAAAATATTTATTGTGACGGGGACGGGTAAATACTTCAAGAACGTTAAGGACGATCCCGAAACCAACCTCGGGATAATCCGCGTTGCAAAGGACGGCGTGGAGCTGTTATGGGGCTATAAGGACGGCGGCAGACCGACGAGCGAGCTGCCCAGCCACTTAATGTGCCACATGGCGCGGTTAAAGGTAGACCCCGAAAACAGGGTAGTAATGCACAGCCACCCGACCAATACTCTTGCTATGAACTATGTTCACGAGCTTGACGAAAAGAAGTTTACGCACACGCTTTGGGAAATGTGCACCGAGTGCATAGTCGTTTTCCCCGACGGCATAGGTATACTGCCGTGGATGCTTTGCGGCACTAACGATATAGGTTATGCAACTGCTGACAAGATGAAAGACTTCCGCCTTGTGGTATGGGCAATGCACGGAATTTACGGCGCGGGCAAGACGATGGACGAAACTTTCGGGCTGATAGAAACGGTGGAAAAGGCGGCGCAAATATACATGCTTACCGCGCACCTGCCGCGTGTGAACACCATAAAAGACGAGGATATGTTAAAGCTTGTCGAGCTGTTCGGCGTTAAGTATAGGAAAGATTTCCTTAATATAAAAAACAAATAAGAGGTAAATGAAAATGGGACGCATTGTATTAAACGAAACAAGTTATCACGGCGCAGGCTGCATAACCGAAATCGTAGGCGAAGTGCAGCGGCGCGGACTGAAAAAGGCGTTTGTTTGTTCCGATCCCGATCTTGTAAAGTTCAAAGTGACGGACAAAGTGCTTAACGTGTTAAAAGGCGCCAACTTCGCTTATGAGCTGTACAGCGATATCAAGCCTAATCCTACTATCGAAAATGTGCAGTCGGGTGTCGGGGCTTACAAAAAGAGCAAGGCCGATTATATTATAGCTATCGGCGGCGGTTCGTCTATGGACACCGCCAAGGCGATAGGCATTATCATCAATAATCCCGAGTTCGAAGATGTGCGCTCGCTGGAAGGCGTTGCGCCTACTAAAAATCCGTCCGTTCCCATAATCGCCGTGCCCACAACGGCAGGCACTGCGGCGGAGGTTACTATAAATTACGTTATAACCGACGTCGAAAAGAAGCGCAAGTTCGTTTGCGTGGACGTTCACGATATCCCCGTGGTTGCAATCGTGGACAGCGACATGATGAGCACTATGCCCAAGGGCTTGACCGCGTCGACGGGCATGGACGCGCTTACGCACGCAATAGAGGGTTATATAACCAAAGGCGCGTGGGAAATGTCAGATATGTTCCACTTAAAGGCTATCGAAATCATTGCCAAAAGCTTGCGTGGCGCGGTGGCAAACGAAAAGAGCGGGCGCGAGGGAATGGCGCTCGGTCAGTACATTGCCGGCATGGGCTTCTCCAACGTGGGGTTGGGTATAGTTCATTCGATGGCACACGCTTTGGGTGCGGTATACGATACCCCGCACGGCGTGGCAAACGCTATTCTGCTTCCTACTGTCATGGCGTACAATGCGGAAGCGACGGGTGAAAAGTACCGCGATATTGCAAAAGCAATGGGGGTCGTCGGCGTGGACGAAATGTCGCTGACGCAAGCGCGAAAAGCCGCTTGCGACGCGGTAGCGCAGCTCAGCAAGGACGTTGGCATTCCGCAAAATCTCAAAGGCATTGTCAAGGAGGAAGATATCGACTTCCTTGCGCAGTCGGCTATGGACGACGCATGCCGCCCCGGCAATCCCAAGGATCCCACCAAGCAAGATATTATCGATTTGTATAAATCTTTACTCTAAACCACAAACAAGGAAATCCGCTATGAAAAAGAAAAAATGTATAGCAATGTTGCTTGCCGGCGGGCAAGGCACGCGGCTTTTTGCGCTTACCAACAGCGTGGCAAAGCCGGCGGTGTCGTTCGGCGCAAAGTACCGCATAATAGACTTTCCGCTCAGTAACTGCACCAATTCGGGTATAGACACGGTGGGCGTACTCACGCAGTACCAACCGCTAATACTCAACGAATACGTCGGCAACGGCGAGCCGTGGGATTTGGACAGAAGCTACGGCGGCGTTCACACCCTTCCGCCGTATCAAGCTAAGCACGGCGGCGAGTGGTACAAAGGCACGGCAAACGCCATTTACCAAAATCTGCACTTCCTAAACGAGTACGATTCGGAGCACGTGCTTATACTGTCGGGCGACCATATATACAAAATGGATTACAGCAAAATGCTCGCCGAGCATATCGCGCATGACGCCGATTGCACGATTGCGGTCATAGACGTGCCCGCGGACGAAGCAAGCCGTTTCGGCATAATGGACTATGCAAAAGATAAGCATATTACTTCGTTCGAGGAAAAGCCCAAAAATCCCAAAAGCAATCATGCCAGCATGGGCATTTACATATTCAAAAAAGACGTGCTTGTGCGCGAGCTTATAGCCGACGAAGCGGATAAAAGCTCGGTCAACGACTTCGGCAAGAACGTTATACCCAAGATGCTTGCGGCAAAGTGCAAAATGTACGCATATCAGTTCGACGGATACTGGAAGGACGTCGGTACGGTAACAAGCCTTTGGGAAGCGAATATGGACTTGCTCGGGGATAAACCCGTACTCGACCTTGACGATTCGTTGTTCAAGATATATTCGCGCAACCAGCCGCTGCCGCCGTCGTATATCGGCGAAACCGGTAAGTTTATCAACTCGATCATGACTACGGGCTGCGAGATTTACGGTACGGTTATCAACTCGGTAATAGGCGAGGGCGTTACAGTCAAAGAGGGCGCTGTAATCGAAAACAGTATCGTTATGCAAGGCACGGTCATAGGCAGGAACGTAAAGATAAGCTACGGCATGATCGACGAGAATGTTGTAATAAACGACGATGCCGTTATAGGCGACGAGCAGTCGAGCAAGGATAAAATAGCGCTAATAGGCAGAGAAGACGTGGTGGAAAAGAGCGCGGTCATACGTTCCGGTGAAATAGTGGAAAGGAGCGCGAAATAATGAAAACATTGGGAATAATATTCGGCAACATACATGACAAGGACATAGCGGAATTAACGGCGGTGCGCTCGCTCGCTTCGATCCCGTTCGGCGGACGGTTCAGGCTCATCGACTTTGCGCTATCCAATATGGTAAACAGCGGGATAACGAAGGTTGGCGTAATAACGCAAACCAACTACCAATCGCTTATGGACCACGTGAGCAACGGCAAGCATTGGGATCTGTCAAGGAAAAACGGCGGACTTATAATGCTCCCGCCGTACGGCAACGGCGATACAAAACCCATAGAAACAGGGTTCGACGAGATAAGGAGTATTCGCTCGTTCATAAGCCATTCGGACGAAGAGTATGTCGTTATGAGCGACTGTGATAACGTTTGCAATATAAACCTTGCCGACGTCGTTCAATCGCACATAGACAATCACGCGGATATAACAATCGTCGTAAGGAATAAAGAGCTTACCAACAACAAGCCGCGCACTATTATAGAAACGGACGAACACAACAGGGTAGTTAAAGTTATAAACACCGACAAGGCAAGCGGCGAAAAAACGGTGTTTGCCAATATCATAGCGATGAATAGGAAGTTCCTATTGGGACTTATTGACAGCGCCGCAGAAAACAATTACAATAGCTTCAAGCGTGATATATTCGCAAAGAACACAAACAAGTTCAGGATATTCGCGTACATGCAAACAGGATACTTTGCAAACGTGGACAGCCTAAGCAACTATTACAAACACTCGCTCGAACTATTGAATAAGGACATTCGTGACGAATTGTTCTACCGCGACGGCGCTAATATTTATACCAAGGTGCGCGACAGCGCGCCGTGCAAGATAGCGTCCACTGCGGCGGTGACAAACTCGTTAATAGCCGACGGCTGCGTGATCGAGGGCGAAGTGAAAAATTCCATACTGTTCCGCGGCGTGAAAGTAGCCAAGGGCGCAAAGATAACAAACTCGATCATTTTCCAAGACACTGTAATAGGCGAGAACAGCACGCTCAACTGCGTTATTGCGGATAAACTCGTAAATATTCTCGATGGGCGTATGCTGTCGGGACATGAAACTCACCCTTACTATTTAGCCAAAAACTCTATTATTTAGGAGCAAAACCATGGCGGCCAAAAAGCAAGCAACGAAAAAGACGGAAGCAAAAACGCCCAAAAAGAAAATATTGTTTGTCGCGTCGGAGGCGTTTCCGTTTGCCGGCACGGGCGGACTGGGCGAAGTTATGGGCAGTCTGCCCAAAGCAATAAACGACAGCGAGGGTTACGAAGCGCGTGTCATTCTTCCGCTCTACGGCAGCTTTCCCGAAAAACGGCGCCGTGATTTGCAGTTTGTTTGCTGGACGTCTGTCGAGCTTTCGTGGCGGCGGCAGTATTGCGGTTTGTTCAAGATACAAGAGGGCAATACCGTATACTACTTTATAGACAACGAGTATTACTTTAAGCGCGACAAGCTGTACGGCTACGATGACGACGGCGAACGCTTTGCGTTTTTCAGTAAGGCGGTGATAGACCTAATACCTCGGCTCGATTACATGCCCGACGTGTTGCATTGCAACGATTGGCAGACCGCGCTTGTACCCATTTACTACAAGCTGTTTTACATGTATGTCGACGGGTTCACAAACATAAAGACAGTGTATACAATCCATAACATAGAATATCAAGGTTGGTACAACCGTTCCATGATAGGCGACGTGTTCGGCATTCCCGAGCATGAGTTCGGCAGTATAGAACACTTCGGCGAGATAAACCTTATGAAGGGCGCAATAGACTATGCCGATATGGTCACGACTGTCAGCCCTACGTATGCCAAGGAAATACTTACGCAAGAATACGGTCATACCCTCGATTGGGATTTAAACAGAAATGCGCACAAGTTAAGAGGTATTCTTAACGGCGTTAATACGCAATCGTATAACCCCGAGAAAAATCCCGCAATGTACGCGCATTATTCGGTAAAAGATAAATCGGGTAAGGCGGTGTGTAAAGCGGAGCTTCAAAAAATGCTCGGTTTGCCCGTAAGGAGCGACGTGCCGATTATTGCCATGATAACACGGCTTGCTTCGCATAAGGGATTGGATATCGTTAAAGCGGCTATGCAGGACATGCTTGCCAAAGATATTCAGTTTGTGTTGCTCGGCACGGGGGATAGCGATTACGAAAACTATTTCAGGTGGTTGCAGGACGCATATAACGATAAGCTCCGCGCGGTCATAACGTTCAATACCGATTTGTCGCACAAGATATATTCGGGCGCGGATATATTCCTTATGCCGAGCAAAAGCGAGCCTTGCGGTTTATCCCAAATGATGGCGTGCCGCTACGGAACTATTCCGATAGTGCGCGAAACGGGCGGGCTTATGGATAGCATAACCGACGCGTACAACGGCGACTTCGGCAACGGTTATAAGTTTGCGCGTTACGATGCGGGCGATTTGCTCAATGCGGTAGACCGCGCGCTTGGATTGTATAACTATTATCCCGAAAAATGGCGTGGACTAGTAGACCGCGCAATGCGTACCGATTTTTCTTGGAATTCAAGCGCAAAAGAATATATAGCCATGTATAATGAACTTATCGGCTGAAATAAATAATAACACAATAAACGTTTAAAGGAAGTCGGAACTTAACCGACTTCCTTTTTGTATGTTAAGATTACAATTTAATTAAGATTAAATTGGATATTGAACTTTAAAATTCTTTCATTGTTTGAATTTTATAAAATTTTACTGTAGATGGACGCTCGTCAAACCAGCCCAAAGAACTTGCCTCAAATTTCCATGTTTCGCCAGCTCCTATGCTGTTTGCGTTTGCTAAAGCTGTCCCTATTACAGCATTGGAACTATCATATATTTTGTATTCTACGCTTATGTATGATAAATCTTTACCTGTCGTATTTGTTATAGAACCAGTAACCTTGACGGAATAGCCAAGAAAATTATTATAATCAATAGACACATTTTCATTTGATACCGATAGCTTTTCGTCTTTATCGTCTATGCAACCGGCAAACGCAAATGATACGCACAATATCATCATGATTGTACACAGTATAGCCATAAATTTTTTCATAATAGTTTACTCCTAATATGGGTGAATTATAACCCATATTATAGCCTATGATTATCAATAAGTCAAGCGTTTGGGTGATATTTAACCCATAAATAAAATTTGAATAATATTAAACTTAAAGGTGAAAATTCACCCAAGAGGTTTGATATGAATATTAGTCAAGCGGTTGCAATCAGAATTAAAGAATTATTACAAGAAAAGAAATTAACCCAATATCGATTAGAGCAACTGGCTTGTTTGTCTCATGATACCGTAAAAAGCATAATGAAGGGTAAAGCCAAGGGCGTTAATCTTAAAACGCTTATTGCTATATCGGACGGTTTTGAAATGACTGTAAGTGAGTTCTTAAATTCGGAACTATTTTTATACGATAATTTGAATATGGACTAAAGCTATTTTGTATTCAAACAAAAAATAAGCTAAACTTTTGGAAGAGCTTAGCTTAACTTGTGGTATGGGTGAGTAGTAATTGTGCGCTTATACTAAAAAACATATTCGAATTTTTAGTCAAAAGTTATTCTTTTTTTCTGACTATATGAGAAATAATTAATTCTCTTATCATATTTCCTCTAAAATCTCTTGCCGTTTTTGATGCAGTAGCTTGGTATAAATAATTATAGAATTGCGCATATTTATTTGTTTCTATATCTTTTTCCTTATTATCAATTAAGCATTTTTCAAATTCATATAATTTATCTTTTAATGATTCAATGTTTATTTCTTCTAACCTTTCTCTCAAAAGACATAGTTCAACAATAAGAGAGTAACTTGCGGCTTTTTTAAAAAACAAAGAGTCTTTTTTTAAATTCAATTTTAAAAATATTTCTATTGCTTTAGAAACTAAATGTACCATTTTATTACTATTCTCATAATAATCATTATAAAGAGCTACATATGTTTCAACCTCTTTAGATCCAGAAAAATAAATACCATTTTCTACGGTAGTCATTATTTGTAGAATAAAGTCTAAATCATTCATGCGGCTGATTGATTTTTCTCCCAAAAGATTATCAAAGAAGTTTTCATTTATATTGACAATATTTTTTGCTGTAGAAATATACTCTCCTTGATATTGAGCATATAGAAGTTCTATAGCATTTAATGTATAATCCGTTCTATTTAATCTATTAAACACATCCTTTATATCGGGTTCTGTTATTTGCTCTAAATCTCTTACTATTACCTTATAATTTAAAAAATTTTGCTTTTCCTCGTTGTTTAAATTATTAAATAATGGAATTTTCTTTACGGGCAATTTTCCATCAATATAGTCTACAATGGTTGTAAGGCGTTGTTGCCCATCAACTACAAATTTTTTAGTTGTAAGAGAAGTCATATCTACTTCTCCTTGGCAAAAATACACCTCTGGGAATGGATATCCGTTTAATATCGTTTCAATAAACATTTCTTTATCTTTTATTGTCCACACTAACCGTCTTTGATAGTATGGACGAGTGGTAAGTTTACCATGTTTTATTTCATTATAAATATCTAGTATAGTCATATTGTTAGGTAACCAGTTCATTTTCATTATAATACCTCCATGCGTATTAGTTGAATTAACTCCTTAATGGAGCGCCTATACTGCTTTAAAAAACTTGTTTCATTGCGAAAAATCCCGCAACTAACCTGTCTATTTACCAAAGGATTAAATTGTTTGAAAAACTCAAACCAATCCTTTTTCATAGGAAAATCAAATGGGAATAAATCCGGTCGTATCCAGCCTTTAAAAAGGTAATTTTGAAAGGCTTGAAACAACTCTTTTTCCTCTTTATTATGGGCTAACTCTCCTAATCTATAATCACAAATCTCATCCCATATTTGTCCAAACAGCCTTTCAGATATTATAGCAAAATCCAAATCACTTCGTTTCTTATAAACATCTGATTCAATGTGAACGAAATCCCGATATTCCTTTTGGGGAGCTAAACTAAAACCCAATTGTCCTGATCCAACTAAATATATATTTGTTATAGATACATTATATTTTTCGCCAATTTGTTTTTTTATATTAAATAATAAGTCCATATTATCTTTGAAATAAAAAGGTATATTATGTAATATGTGTTTTTCAATTAAGTATTCTGCTTCCTTATTATCTAAGATATCTTTATAAAAGTCACTGCTTATTAAATTTTTACAATTTTCTTTTTTTATTGTCTCTTTGCTCATTGTTTTTACATTATAATACTAATTATTTAATTAGTCAAGCAAGTAATTATAGAATTAACAAAACACTTAAAATGTACGATGATATTTGATTGTCATGTACTTGTAATCTTAATAGAATTATAAACTACATGTATACTTGAAATGAGAATCGCAGTAGTGGGCTGTAAGGTAATAAGGGGCATATCACCGCGTGACGGTACAGTTTAATTTCGAAACAAAGAAAGCAAACTACACAATATATTATAAGTTGCTTGATATCTCAAATCTTGCTGAAATCTAAATTGATTTTGTGGACTCAATTTTTTATAATCGTTTACAAAATTATGACTTGATTTTATGACCTTTGCAAAAAATTCTTGATATTCTTTTTCTTCATTTATCATTATATTTATATCTCTCTACAGCTATAATAAAAAACCTAAAGCGTTCCTTTGTGTGGGTTCGTTTTAGGTTATTTTTGGCGGAGGCGGAGGGATTCGAACCCCCGTGACGTTGCCGCCAAACGGTTTTCAAGACCGCCTCGTTATGACCGCTTCGATACGCCTCCAATATTAACAACAGATTTATTATATAGTATGCGATTAAAAAAGTAAAGCGTTTTGTGCAATTCGTTGACAATAAGCGGTTAGGGTGGTATTATTCAAGAGGTCACTTTATTTTCGGGAGGTTGTTATGGAGCAAAATAAAAAGCCCTTGGATATTAATACCGTCATTCTTGCGGTCAATCTTGCTTTTGTATTATTTATAATGATATTGAACGGGCTGTATATTCGTTACGGCGCGTTCTCCGTCAAGGTCGTCACAAGCCTTGCGTTCGCAATTATGGGCGGAGTCAATCTTTTATACCTTATTTTGACAAAGCACGACAGCTTTAAATTTCCCGCGGTCATGGTGGCGGGGCTGTTCCTTGCAATGCTCGGCGACGTTATACTTGAAATTCACTTTATCGCCGGCGCGGTGCTGTTCGCCCTCGGGCATGTGTTGTTTTTGGTATCGTATTGCTTTTTGCGCAAGTTCAACTTTGTCGACTTTTTGTGCGGCGCGTTCATAGCGTTTTTGGCGGTGCTGTTCATAACGCTTGCGCCCATATTCGATTTTTCGGACGATATTGCAATGGAAATCGTCTGCATCGTTTACGCAATTGTCATTTCCATGATGGTGGGCAAGGCGATATGCAATTTTGCCGCAGATTGCTCGTGGCTTACCTTTATAATAATGATAGGCAGCCTGCTGTTTTTCTTTTCCGACCTAATGCTTCTGCTCAACGTGTTCTCCTCAATCCAAAAATACGTCGGCTCGCTATGCCTTGCAACGTACTATCCCGCCGAATGCCTTTTGGCGTTTTCGGTGTACCTTGCAAAGCGCGATGCGGAATTAAGAATGCAGAATTAAGAATTTGGCGGCGGAGCCGCATTAAGGCTGAGATTCTTCGCTACGCTCAGAATACCTTCGGTGCTTCGTAGGACAAAAGAATAAAAGTGTCACTGTTTTTGCATGCTTATCGACCCCGCTTCTTTTTCAAAAGAGGTGGGGTTTATTGACTTTACGGTGCGTGCATGTTACAATATAAACAGAGGTTATTATGTCAGAGGAGAAAAAGGCGGCGGCAACGCGTTACCACCGCAAAGCGTTATTGGAGGTCGCCGACCGCTTGCTTGTCGAGCTTGGGTACGACGGAATGAACATGAATTTGCTTGCCAAGGAAGCCAAGTATTCCAAGGCGACGGTATACGTGTACTTTCCGAGCAAGGACGAGATCGTGCGCATACTCAGCATCGAGCGGCTCGAGCTTTTGCGGCAGGAAATCGGCGTAATACTCAAAAACAACACCGACCGCGAGGAAAAGCTTGCGGCAGTGCGTTACGCGCTGGACGAGTTTGCTTCCGAGGACAAAGTATACTTCGACTTTATAACCGACTCGGTGTACGCCATGCCTATTTCCAACGCGACGGACAGCGAGCGGCAGCTTTCCAATCTTATAGACGGCATACTTTACGATCTGACGGCGCTGATGCCCGAAGCCGAATTAAAACAACGGTGGTACACATATTACGGCGAGTACCGCACGTCGAAAATGTTCAGAGGCGGGACAGAATGAAAAAACGCACAAAAGATAATTCGACGATTGCGCCGCCCGCTAGCGAGCATCTTATTGAGTTTAAAAACGTCAGCAAGATTTACAAGCTTGGCGAGGTGGAGATTCCCGCGCTTAACGGCGTGGACTTTACCGTGGAGCGTGGCGAGCTTGTCGTAGTTCTCGGCGCGTCGGGCGCGGGCAAGTCCACGGTGCTGAACATACTCGGCGGCATGGACACGGCGACAAGCGGCAACGTTATAGTGGACGGCGAGGACATAACCGAGTATAAGCAAAAACAGCTAACGCTGTATCGGCGCAAAAAGGTCGGGTTTGTGTTCCAGTTCTACAATCTTATAGCCAACCTCAACGCGCTGGAGAACGTGGAGTTTGCCGCGTCGGTTGTGGACGATCACCTCGATCCCGCAGAAACGCTCGAACGCGTGGGGCTAAGTGAGCGCGCCAAAAACTTTCCCAGTCAGCTTTCGGGCGGGGAGCAGCAGCGCGTGGCTATTGCGCGCGCGGTTGCAAAGAACCCGTTACTTTTATTATGCGACGAGCCGACGGGCGCGCTCGACTACAAGACCGGCAAAATGGTTTTGCAGCTTTTGGAAGATATCAATCGCAAGTACGACAAAACGGTAATACTGATAACGCACAACAGCGCGATCGCGCCGATGGCGGACAAGGTCATACATATGCGCAGCGGCAAGGTGGAAAAGGTTGAATACAACGCCGAGCGCGTGCCGATAGAAAACATTGAATGGTAAAACCAATTCGGAATTCGGAATTATGAATTAGGAATTATTGTTTTGCGCGCAAGCGCGCTTTAATTATTTTAAGAAAGGCGCGATAGCGCAATCCTTCAATTCCGCATTCCGCATTCCTAATTCCGAATTAACAAAGGAGATTGCCCATTAAGTACATAATGCTGAAAACGTTCCGCGACATACGCGAAACCATAGGCAGTTTTATTTCGATTGTTGCGGTCATAATAA
>CAMWMF010000016.1 GCA_947175335.1 uncultured Clostridia bacterium | reverse complement strand
TCCGCGTGCAGGACAAAAACGATACCGCGGATAACGGTATTTGGTTGCCGCTCGGCATACAAGTGACTAACCGTGCGCCCAACACGATAGACCGTGAGCGTAACGGCGCGGGCGCAAGTGAAATGCCCACCGCCAACGGCAATCCCGGCAATACCTTCTATTTTACGCCGATGGGCATTACCATCAACCAGCAGGTCAACCCCATAGGTTTCTATAAGAATGAGAACAACCAGTACGTTTCGACCGGTTTAAGACCGCTTGCGGCAGACGCCGATAACTATTACAGCACTAACATGCTTAACGGTGATAGTTTGTCTGCTACGGTAACTTCTACCGGCAAGCTTAACGAGCTTGTTACTATCAATAACGATATAAGCACACTTCAAACGCGCTTAAACAATACAACATTAAGTCAAAATCAAAGCCACTATTTCAGTGTTCAGTTTATTGATATCTATATCCCGAAGGCATATTTCGGCGGACGCGTAGCCGTGCCGGCTAACAGCGAAGTAACGTTGTCCGACTACTTGGGCGGCACACAATGCGTAAAAGTCAACGGCCTTAAAATCACGCTTAACAACTGGACGCACAACAGATATCTACACCTTCAAGTTGATATGAAGGACTCTGCAAATGCGACTTGCACGTCGTATATTGCGGTAAACGTAAGCAACAAAGCACCCGAGTATTTGGATAGCGATAATGTTGCACAGCTCGATTACACCACCAACGGCGTAACCGTGCAGTCTACTTATACGCAGCCTACGGGCGACGGTATAGCGACAATCCGTTACAAGGTGCCCGCACATTCCACCGTTATGGTAACGCCGTACGACCTTATTACCGACGCCGATATGAATGCTTATATAAACAATGTAGGCGTTGAAAAAGGTTTCACGCTCAACGGCTTAAACGGCACGTTCAACGGCGGTGTATTTCACGTTGCCGGTGACGGATATACTGGCTCCGGTACGGAGATATCGGCGCTTGCTTCCTCCGCCAACGTGTCTACCGCAAATAACGGATACGATTACACCGGCGCGCAATATACGTCGGGCTTGATGAGCTTTATCGGTGCGTTGCAAGGCACGCGTAGCTTTACAAAGTTCACTGCCAACAACCGTTTCGGTACGGCGTCGGGCGGCAACACGACAATAGACAGACTGTACTTTGCGCGTTCTATCGACGGCACCAGCCTTGACGGCTTTGCATACGATCCGTATTCCTCGGCCAACAGAATGTCTTTTGTGGCTCCGGAAGTAGCGGGTGATGGGTTTGTAACCTATGCGTTCGGCAACCAAATTTCCTACAAGGCAGCAGGTGCGTCCGCCGCGTCCACATACAATTTGGACTATGCTATCATCACCGCAACAAGGCGCACTACAAGCGGCTCGCCCGCGGTCTTGGAGTTTACCGTTCGCGACCGCACGGGTGCAAACGCTACCGGCAACTCCTATGGTTTAAAGAAGATTCGTGTCGAAATCGACGTAATCAACAGTTCGCCCAGAGTACAGTATCCCAACAAGTACTTCACGCTTACTACCAATCCCATTCAAAACTACGAAGTATCCGATTTGTCCAACAATGCCACAACCGGATTTATAAACGATAAGGTTAAGCCGTCCACAATGGTTATTTATGCTTCCAACGGCGGCTCCGACTTGTCCAAGAATTTGCTTATCGACAACGAGGACGGCGAGGTTTGGTTTGACGTTACCGGCGGTTGCCAGGTGGTAGACAAACCCGACGTCAGCGGCAGTGAGAATGACGCTAACGGACGTTCGTATAACGGCAATTATATAGACGTAACTATTACGGCAAGTGCAATCACCGTTACGGCACTCAACTCCACTCAGGCGGTGCAAAACCTTTACATTAGGTTCTATGCAACCGACGGCAGGTACGGCGATAACGGCTTGCTCGAAAGGTCGGAGTGCTATATTCGCATAGAAGTTATCAACGCCGCGTTCGGGTATAACACGAGCGAAAACGGCTTTGAACAGATTGCGCTCGACCAAAACAATACCAACTTCCAGTATTTGTGGAATGTCGAAAGTATAACCGCGCAGGATAGAACGCGTGCCCGTTACTTTGTTTCCGGCAACGGTGCTGCGGAAGCCGTGCGCTCGACATACAGCGCTTCTGCCGGTCAAATCAAGTATTTGGTCAGCGATACCGACGCTCTTCAAGGCGTAGTACTTTCGGCCGCTTCCTCGCCGTACGCCAATTCGGCTCAAGGCATAGGTTACGTTACCGCTACGACAGCTACGGTTGAAGGATACAGAGCGGCTGTACCTCAGCTTGGAACAACCAATAACTGGTCGTCTAAGGATGCGAGTGGCAATCCAATCAATTCCGTTGCGGCGCTTATCGCAATCAGAAACGGCAACGAATATGACGTATCGGTAAGTAATACGTCGCCGAGTGCTTTCGGAGAGCAAGGTAAGGTCGATTTAACTCAGACAGATATCGTTTACTTTATAAAAGGCGAAAACAATGCTTATACGGCATATCCCGCCAAAACGTTAAAGACGAGCGGGGATTTCGGTAACGAGAGTTTCCGAAGCAAGTTCTTTGACGCCGATGGCAGGTGGATAGTTACCGATTGGGCGATAATGGTTAAGCCCAGAGCCGCTTCCGACGCCGGTAAGTATATTAACCTGCGCATATCCATGCGTGACGAAACCAAGTTTGGTGGCGATACCGCCGGCAAGGCTACCGCTTACAAGGCAGGCAGCACCAACAGCGTTGTGGTTTTCGGTCATCAAACGCTTTCGTACGACTTATTTATCAACGACATAGGCATAGTGCCGTACACCTATTACAATCAGTTTGACGGCTACTACACTGTTGCCGATCCCGACAGCACTGCCGACGGCAAGGTGTATGTTCCCACATATGACCGCAACAAAAACTCGCAGTATGACGTCGATAGCAATATCAAGTCGCTGTATCACGTAAGTAATGCGATTGCCACAAACGGCACTGCCGATCAACTGCTCAAAACCCGTACTGCAAACGGAGATGACAATTCGGATGCCGGTATTCACGCGGGCGTCGAGTATACTCGTGCCAATGCATTGGCAACCAACGGCTTTACTTACGACGTGCGTGATAGCGGCAACACCATTACGGATGGCGAAAAAGCTTTCCGTTATTCGGACACGATATATGTTTCGGGAGACAAGGATTCTACCGGCAATTATGAGTATACGTACGTGCCTATGAGCTATTTTGCGCTCAAACAGGGCTTTGCCGATATCAACGAAACGACGGGCGTAATATCGTATTCTACAACATCCTACGTATCGTATGATATAGGTTCCGAGGATCTCTATACCCGTAGAGAGGGGTATAGACAGGCTGTAACAATCAGCGACGGCGTAAATACATGGACGGGCGCGGAAGAAAACCCGTACGTAACAATTCACGATTACGACCTTTACGATAGTTACGATCAAAGAGACGAAAAGGCTTTGGATAGTAGATATCTCAACCATGCGCTGTCTTTGCCTACGCACAAAGCCGACGGCACGACCGAAGCGTTTGTGGCCAAGGCTGTGGAAAACAACTATGCCAATGATATAGTTGGCGAGAACGGTCGTTTGTTGTACCTTGCCGATCAGGCTTTGGTGAACCGCACCGCAGGCAAATACGGTTTGCAAGAGCATTTGTTCGGACTTAAAATCAGAAAGAACAACACGCGTTCGCAAGCGGCGTCCTTGACTATTACGATTAAGGTTGCTCAATGCACATTCACCGGCACAAAGACAAAAGCTAACTACGGCGATAACAAGGCTAAGAGTACGGCCGAAGTAACTTTCAAGCTTGAAATCGGCAACAGCCCGATCAATCTTAAAGCATCTAACGGCGGCGTAACGTACGAGATTAAAAAGTCGTCCGCCAACCAACCCGGCGCGGGCTACTACACCGAGCTTTTGGATTTGACTACCGATTCGCCTACGCAGTATATCGCGTTGTCGCGCGGCACTTCGGTGCAGGGCGCTCAAAAGGTTATCCAGTACGAGGATGCCGATATCGCGTACAAAAAGGTGGACGGAAAGGATGTTTTGGACGAATCTAAGTCCGATACAGCCAAATTCGCGTACGGCTCGTTGGGCAGGTTGCAAAACCTTTCGGGTCGTGACCGCGTCATGGAATATACCGGAAGCAATAGCGATATTACATTTACCAACGTATCTAAGGTAACTGCTACCGCGGGCAACAATACGGGTATGCCTGCTCAGCTGTCCATATCCAACTACTTTAAAGCCTGGGATAAGAGTACTCTTGACAACGTGTCAAACAATTACAGGCCGAACGACGGTATTTATGCGTACAACAACAACGAGGGCTACGAAAATTACTTCTCGGTAGGTTTGTCAGTTGACGGCACTACGTTGTCAATTACGCCCAAAGCAAAGACTACTATCAATGCGGATATGATCAGCGGTAATGCCGCCGACTATTATGCGCAGCGCGGTCTTGTGCTTCGCAATCCTTCCAACCCGACATTGGGCGCGTACTATCCGCTTAAAGTGCTTATTTACGACGATCACGGCGACGGATTCGATGCTGCGTCGTACGTTGCGCTGGAAATTCACATTGCAATCAAGGGCTCGGCGGCAAAGCTGTCCGACAACCTCGAAGATTACAGCTCTCAGTCCCAAAACGGCGATAAAAAGTTGAACGTTGCGCTTTCCATAGGACAGCCTTACACGCTCAACCTGTCGCATGCCATTGTCGGCGGCAATTTGCTCAAAACAAACAGCAATAATATTTTCTGGAAAGCCGACTACGATAGACTTAAAGCAGACGTAGCGGACGCCTCCAAGTATGCTGCCAACCCGCAACGTCAAAAAGACGATATGTTCAGACTGGAAAGCGGCACGTACTTACATTCACCGTTTGAAACTTCTGCAAATATTCAGTCCTATTCCACCAGTGCAAGGGATTTGGAGGCTGCCAACAGCGATTTACGCAACGGCAAAGCAAAGTATTCATCCAATCCCAATTACACGGGTATTCGTACCTCGTATATGCCCGACGTAATCATGTATATGGATTACTATCGTATGGAGGGTGGAAGCCAAAAGCAAGATGGGCTTGTTCAAAACGCCATACCTATTGACAACAACATTATGTTCCGCGTCAATAGGCGTACTACGTATCAGACCGTGGAAAACGGTGTTAACGTTTCCAAGCAGCAAAACAGCTTTACGTTCGAGCTTTCATTTACCGACAGCGACGGCAATCAGACTAAAAAGCTTTACGTAAATATAGACGTAATCAACCAAACGCCCAATATTCGTTCCAAAGCGACCAACGCGACGACCAATATCGAAATGCAGGTGGGCGACAGGTTTACCGTGATTACCACGCCGTACAACAGGTTTGTCGGTTCGGAGGCGCTTGATACATCCAGCGACTATACAACGCCTACGGCGTCCGCTCGCGCTTCCACGTCGTTTGCATTGGTTAACGGCAGAGCAGGCAACAGCTACGCCGGAATTACAGAGGCAAACCTTCTTGCACGCAATGCGTCGGTTAAGTTCGAGGATCTTACGGAAAAAGCGATGGACGGCGACAAAGGCCTGCACAGCTATTACCGTGACGGCGGCAGCAATCAGCATCTTGGCTATGTTGCGCTGGCCGACGACGATATGCCTTGGGGCTTGCGTATAGAAAAAGTCAATTATTACGACACCAACTGCTTTGAGCCGACCAAGCGTTCGGACGGTATTTCGTTGGAAGGATCCAGCGAGAGCACCGGCACCAACTACTGTTTGGACGTAACAATTCAGGCTCGTGCGGTATGCCGCAATATGCCCATAACCATTACGCTTGTCGACTCGGACGATGCGCGCGTAACGTTTACGATGTACGTGACGGTTGTCAGCTCCAAGCCGGTAGCAATCGATTACGGCGACGCTCAGCACAAGCTTAATGCCGCGCTCAGCCCCGTATACAGAACGGTAATGGGTCAGCAGCAGTTGGAGCATGGCGTTTACAGTATGTACATGATTTCCGACAACGTCACCAATAGGACTACAACGGAAACAATCAACAATGCTTCTGTCGTTACGGCAACGTACAAGGACGTAACGCTTACCGGCGGCAGCAGAGTCAAAGCTTACGGCAAGGTAAGACTGCCTATCGAAGAGATAGCTTACGATCCCGACAGCGGCGACGTGCTTGCAATGTACAACGAGGAGAGAGGCGCGGACGAAACCCCGTACAACGTGGTATCGCTAAACGGCTCGGCTATGATAAAGCAGGGCAACACATATACCAACGACAACTTTACCGTAGAGATTTCCAACGATTACAGATGGTTCACGATAGAGTGCAAAACGTATAACAACACAAGTGACATGGACGTGCTCAAGTTCTACGTGCGCGACAGCGGTAATAATGTGTACGAAAACGCGATTCCGGTAGAAATACGCATTTGCACACTGTACTCATCTATAACCAACGACGCGCAAATGACAAATACTGCTATTCGCCAAGAGCAGTTCCAGCGCGGCTCGATTGCTTCGGTATACGTCAAGTCGTTTGACGATTACAGCGGCACAAGCGTCGGTTTGCCTACGGACGAGGAAGAGCTCGCCAAAATCAAGGACGTGCAAAGCACATTCCAGTTCCTTACTTATCCCGACATGCCGGCTTCCGTCGACCAAATCGCTACAAGCGCAAAGCCGATTAACGATCCCGACGTTGTCAAAAACAAGGCCAACCTTAATTACGAGCTGCGCATTTACGCATTTATGACCAACGTGGGCGACAGCGAAAGCGAATTCGAGGCCGTTTCGCTCGAAAACATTTCCACGCTGTTCAACCTCAATGCGTCGGTTGTCAACAAAAAAGTGCTTGCACTAAAATCGGATACCGTTTTGCGCGACAACGCTTTCCTTAACGAAAAGCAAATCGGACTTAACAACTTCCTTATCGGCGGATTCTATTCCGACGGCGTATCTATGACCAACGTCAATCGTTCGCTGTTGCTTTTCCTTCAACGCTACTTCATGTTCGATGTGGGCGACGACGGCGTATCTTTGCACTTCAAACCCATTTCGGCAAACCACGGCGTCGATATTCCGCTCTACGTACAGGTTAAAAAGTACATAAGCGAATCGCGTGCAGTGTTGCCTGCCGATGTGGACACCGTTTGCGGCGACATATTCTACGTCAACGTTCAGGATTCCGCACCTATTGCAGTCGACAAAGAGCACGACGATACCGGTGTGTTGCAATTCAGCGGCAAGGTTGGCGACAGTGCAATATTCAAGCTGTACGATGCAGAAGATCCGTTTGGCTCGTTGTTTACCGATTCCGACATTAACGACTACGTAGTGTACGACGGATTTGTGTCCGACAAGGTACTTACGCCCGACTACGCCAAGGCGATGCAGGCGGCTACCGAGCAGCAACTTGATTGGCGCGGTGTGGATGCAGTGGATAAGCCGCAGGCGCTTACTATTGCTGTCAACAACACCGGGGCGGAAGCCAACGGTATACCGGCGTACTCCGTCAAGATCACTATCAACAGACGTGTCGACATGAAAGACGCAAACGGCAATTATCTTGACGAGGTATCGTTGCCTGTAATCATCTACGGCAAGGACCGCGGCGGTAAGTCTGCGACGGTGCAAGTGGAAATAACGATTCAAAACTCCAACATCGACATCGATCGTTCCAAGATAACCGAGGTTACGCCCGATCCCAAAAACGGATACTATCAGCTTTCCGTAGACGACAGCCAAGCCCGTTCGTACATTATCGACGCGTATTTGGTTCCCGGCAAGACTTTGGCTCCGTTCTACTTTGTCGATAGGGATGAAGCAAAAACGTGGATTACCGACCCCGACTACAAGAGAATGCGTACGGACACCGATTCGATGCGTTTGGTCGGCAAGGATAGCGCCACTTCGGAAACTTATCTTATGCACGGCAAAACGCTTAGCGTAACGTCTAACAAGCAATCGGGCAATGTTGCCACGATTACGCCTATATTCGGCAACGACGTAATGCCCGACGATCAGTTCCACTTTGTCGGATTCAGTATCGAAGCGCATACCGCCAATCGCGAAATAGACGATGCAACGGCAATAATGCGCATTATAGACCGAAGCGGCGATCCTGCCAAGACCGAAAACGGCTTTACGGTTACGGTTAAGATCCATATCCTTAACGCGCCGCCTATGTTAAAGGACGTAGACAACAAGCCGTTTGTAGTTACCGGATCTTCCACCAAGGACGGTGACCCCATTGTAATCGACATCAACGATTATGTAATGGACCTTAACAACGACAAGCTCAAGATTGTCGGCGTATCGGCTGTATACAGCGACAATGCCGAATCTGAGAATTTGCACTGTGAGCTTGATGCCGACAGCGCGGGCGACCTTGTCGACATAGCGATATCGGATACCGGCACCACATGTTCGTTTGTACCCAAAAAGGGTTATTACGGCGAACAATCGGTAAGCGTTTTGGTTGCCGATATCATAGAGGGCAACGAAACCGCGTCCTATGGTGTTGCGGAGTTTAGAGTAAAATTTGTAATCGGCTACAACATTGCCGAAAAGCCTCTTAACGATATAACGGCAATTCGCAGTCTTCCTACCAAGGTCGATCCTACAATGTTGTTCCAAAACGTTCAGGACACCTTCGGCATTAAGGACCATGCAACCGAACAACCGGGCGAATTCAACCCCGGCGCCGACTATGTGATTACCGACTTGACCGCTTCGGGCGTAGTTATACGCAAGGACGGCGACGACTGGGTATTTGTAAGTGACAAGGTTGCCGATTTGATCAAGTTCAACGTAACCTTCAAGAACAAGAACGCACTTGACGATCCCAACGTTAAATCGGTCAATATGTCGTTTAACGCGACCATCGGCAAGAATAGCGAACCCAAGCTTTTGGATGACTTTAAAAACCATGGCGACGAGGGTTACTTGTTTATGACCGGCACGGGCGACTACGGTTTGGACAACAACGGCACCGTAATGCTCACGCCCAACATGCTGTTTAGCGATCCGGACATTGCCAAGGGCGATAAGCTCACTTTCGACAGCAAGACCATTTCCGTATCGGCGCCCACAATTTGCTCGGTGCGAGTAAGCGATGACGGCACGCAGCTTTATGTTACGTTCAACTGCCGTGGCGAATGTGACCTTACTGTCGGCGTTATGGACCTTACCGGCGAAACCACCAAGGTTACCTTCAAAGTCAAAAATATCGATAGACCGGAGCCTTCGTTCTGGGATAAGATAATGATCAGCTACGAGGAATACCCGATTATTTGGTGGGGCATAGGCATAGGTATTTTGGCCCTGATTGCGCTTATCATCCTCATCATCTTGTTGCTTAAACGTCGCAAACGCAAACGCGAGGAGCTGGAAGCCATACTTATTTCCGAAATGGAATTGGAAGAGCAAATGATGCGTTTGGGTGCGGGAAGCATGGGTGCTATGCCTTATCAATCGTACGGATATTTGCCGCCTACTATGAACTTCCAGAACGATCCCGGGCTCATGCTCGGTGCTGGCGGAGAGGCGCCTAATCCCGGAGCAATCGGACTCAACCCCGGCGCGCCTAGCGGCGATAACGGCGTTCCCACCGACTCCGATATGTAATGTAACAACCGACTTAAAGCCACTCTCAAATTATTGAGAGTGGCTTTGTGTTATGCTATTTAAGTATTAGATAAAATTGTGATAGTGGCGTCGAGTAATTTTTAACGACATATAAGTAGTTGGGTGTAGCAAAAAACGAATAAATCAGCAAATACACGACACTAAAAGTTTTCTTGCGCACTTCTTTTTTTTAAAAGAAGTGCGCTAAAAGACTTGTGTTTTAATTAAAAAAGGATTATAATTAAAAAGACGCGAGAGGTATCGCATAACGCATTTTAATATTTAGGTAATATTTCGACAACAAACGAGCATTGTCTTTTTTGTGCGAGTAAATATAATTACTTATAGATTAAATAAATGAAAAAAATGTCGCATTTATGCAGTTAGCCATAAATGGACTGATAACGGAGGCAATATTTTGCAACAAAAAAAATTCGTCGAGCCTATGCTCAAAGTTATCTTTTTGGGCGGAGTAGGCGAAATCGGCAAGAACATGACCGCACTCGAATTCGGTGAGGATATTATCATCATTGATTGCGGTTCTACTTTTCCCACGTCGGACACTCCGGGTGTGGACTTGATTATACCGGACCCCGCGTACTTAATGCTGAATAAGGACAAGATTCGCGGCATCGTTATAACGCATGGTCATGAAGACCATATCGGTTCGGTTCCGTACTTCTTAAAGGAATGTAACGTTCCTGTATTCGGCACAAGACTGACGCTTGCGCTTATAGAGAATAAGCTCAGAGAAATGCGTATTGACAACGCCAAGCTTAACGTAGTTCAACCGGGCAATACAATTGCGCTCGGCCGCGCGTTTAAGGTCGAGTTTGTCAAGGTTTCGCACTCGATAGCCGGATCGTGCGCGTTGTCTATATCGACGCCCGTAGGCACCGTTTTCCACACCGGCGACTTCAAGGTGGACTTTACGCCGATAGACGGAAACATGATAGACCTTCAACGCATTGCGGAGATAGGCAGGCAGGGCGTGCTGTTGCTGCTTTGCGAAAGCACCAACGTCGAGCGTCCCGGATCGTCTATGAGCGAAGCGACGGTTGGCAGATCAATGCGCAATATATTCAACGAGAACAAGGATAGGCGCTTGATAATAGCAACTTTCGCGTCCAATATACACCGCTTGCAGCAGATTATAGACTTAGCGGCGGAGTTCGGGCGCAAGGTTGCGTTCAGCGGTCGGTCTATGATAAACGTTGCCGAATGCGCGGCGCGTATAGGCGAGCTTAAAATGGACCGCTCGCAGATTATCGATATAGAAAAGGTAAAAAACGTAGACGACAAGGACTTGGTAATACTCACGACCGGTAGCCAGGGTGAGCCTATGAGCGCGCTAACAAGAATGGCGTCGGACGAGTTCTCCAAAGTCAAGCTTGGATATAACGACACCGTAATACTTTCCGCGCATCCCATACCGGGTAACGAGCGTATGGTGTATTCGGTTATAAACAATATTTACCGCCACGGTGCGCGCGTCATCTATGAGAGCTTGGCGGAGCTTCACGTTTCCGGCCACGCTTGCCGTGACGAGCTGTCGCTTATGCACGCACTGTTAAAGCCGCAATACTTTATTCCCGTGCATGGCGAGCATAGGCACTTGCAAAAGCACGCCGAGCTTGCAGTTGCAATGGGCGAAATGCCATCGCACATAATAATTACCGATATAGGCGACTGCGTGTACGTGTCGCATAAGACGTTCAAGATAGGCGAGCAGGTCGCGGCGGGCAGTCTTTTGGTCGACGGCTTGGGCGTTGGCGATACCGACAGCTCGGTGCTGCGCGACAGAAAGCATTTGGCGGAGGACGGACTGCTTATAGCCGTTATCTGTATTGACGAGCTTTCGGGCACGGTGTCGGCTATCGATATAACATCGCGCGGATTCGCGTACGACAAGGACGGCGGCGACGACTTTTTCGACGCATGCCGCGACTGTGTGGCGCGCTTGCTTTCGGGCTTGGATTTGAGGGAGTGCGATAGGAACACGCTCAACAACACTATACGCAAAGAATTGAAAAACTATATATTCAAGCAAACCCGCCGCAGCCCGATGATTTTACCTATGGTTATAGATTGTTAGTATGATAAAACCCGAATTGTTAGCCCCTGCGGGCGATATGAAAAGACTGGACGTCGCGCTCGAATACGGCGCGGACGCGGTGTACTTGGCGGGCAAATCGCTGGGTATGCGCGCCGCGTGCAAAAACTTCGATTACGACGATCTTAAAGCCGCGTCGCTTGCCACTCACAGCAGGCGCAAAAAGTTTTACGTCACGCTAAATATTTTTCCCAACGACAGCGACTTCGACGGCGTGGACGAATATGTGGACTATTTAAAAAGCTTGCACGTAGACGGCCTTATAGTGTCCGATTTGGGGCTTATAAACCACTTGCTGAAAAAACACCCCAACGTGCCCGTGCACGTGTCAACGCAAGCGAATGTGACAAATAGCAGGGCGGCGCGTATGTACGCCGATATGGGCGTTAAGCGAATAGTGCTTGCGCGTGAATTGAATTTGACCCAAATACGAATGATACGCGACGCATTGCCCGACAGCGTAGAATTGGAAGCGTTTGTGCATGGCGCAATGTGCGTGTCGTATTCGGGTCGGTGCTTGCTGTCAAACTATTTGACGGGACGGTCTGCAAACCGCGGCGAATGCAATCAGGCGTGCAGAATGCTGTTCAAGCCCGAATGCAGCAACGAAGCGTTGGAGTTTGTGGAAGACGACGGTACGTACATATTCGGCGGCAACGACCTGAACATGATAGAACACTTAAAGGAAGTGTACGACGCAGGCGTTACGTCGTTCAAGATAGAGGGCAGGGTAAAATCCGAATACTACGTGGCATGCATAACAAACGCCTACCGTAAAGCGTTGGACGCTAGTTTAAGCGGAAAGCCGATAGACGCGTACGTAAATGAAACGGCAAAGGCGCCAAATCGCGGATTCAATACCGGTTTCTATTACGGTCAGCCCGTGCATGACGAAAACCCGCAAAAGTATTACGAGTTTTGCGGCATAGTAATGCGCGACCAAAAGGACGGCGCGGTTGTGGAAATGCGCAATCGGTTCAAGACGGGCGAAAGCTTGGAAGTGCTGTCCGCAGACGATAAATACTTAAACAAAATAATAGAAGTGCCAATTATGGAATACGAGGACGGTGAGCGCATAACGGACGCAAAGGTGCCTGCAAAGCGCGTAAAATTACTGGGCATAAGACTGCCCGAATTGGCGATACTTCGCCGTCCGCCCAAACAATATTAATCGATAAACGTTTAAGAATTTAATAAAAACACTTGACACTACAAATCATGTTTGTTATAATTACACAAACAACAAAGGCGTTGAAAGGTTTTTCAGCGCCTTTGTTGTTTATTTTTATAAGGAGCACCGTTTATGAAAAGAAGCAAAATAATCAAAATATTGTTATGTGTCGTAATAGCGACCATTGGGCTTATGCTCGGCGCTTGTTCGCACGATACCAACTGCGAACGTCTTGCTACACCGCAAAACCTGCGGGTGGAAGACGGCGCGCTTGTGTGGGACGAGGTTAAGCACGCCGAAACGTATGCTGTGTATGTAGATGACGAGGAGCATACGGTCGATGAAGCACGGTTTAGTTTGTCAAAGCTTACGGAAAAGAACAAGGAATACGAGTTGAGTGTAATTGCCATTGGTGACGGCGAACGTTATTCCGATTCGGATGCGGCAGAATATAATTATACGTATGTGGTACCTACGCCCAATTTGTCATATACTCTGTTGGATGACGGCAGTGGCTACGAGGTGTCGCGTGGCAATGCAAATTTAATAGGACGCATTGTAATACCCGATTATTATAACGGCTTGCCGGTAAAGAAAATCGCAAAGAATGGGTTTTGGAAAGAGGGTATGGTTACTATTCCGCAGATTGAGCCTGTTGAAAATGTGTTGACTACGGGTGTACGCTTGCCGAATACGTTGGAAGAAATCGGCGCCGAAGCGTTTACTTGTTGCAGTGCGCTGACCGAAGTGCAAATACCCGATAGCGTTGTATCGATAGGCGAAAAAGCTTTTTATCAATGTAAAAAACTTAAAAAGGTAATACTTTCGTCGTCGTTACGAGAATTGTCTTCGGAAGCTTTTACGCGTTGCGTTAAGCTTGATAGTTTGACTTTACCGAGCGGCTTGACGCACATCGGAGAGAATGCGTTTGAAAATTGCCCGATTACGGAAATAACCATACCGGATGGCGTTACCCGTTTGGAAAGCGGAATTTTTCAAAATTGTTTATCGTTAGTCCGTATTAATTTCCCCAAAAATATAGAATTTTTCGGGCGTTCGGTTGTGCGCGGAACTAAATGGCTTCAAAACCAACCTGATGGAATAGTCATGGTACAGGGTTATATCTGTGGCTTTAACGGCTCTGTTCCAAACGGTTCGACGCTTGCTATCCCAAATGAAGCGAAACACGTTTCGGGCGACGTGTTTCGTGACTTGAGGGCTGAAGATATTACGTTGACCGTACCCGACGGCATAACGTTGGGCGAGGGCGCATTTGCTTATTTTAAAGGTTTAAAATCTATCAGGCTTCCGGCGGACTTAAAGTGTATACCGAATTATGCATTTCAAAGCTGCTCCGCGCTGGAAAGCATTTCCATACCCGACGGCGTCACCGAAATAGGTGATTATGCGTTTGTCGGTTGTAACGCTTTATCGAGTTTGGAACTGCCGCCCCAGCTTAAAAAAATAGGCGATAATGCTTTGGGTTACAATAACTTGGGAGTATTGCGCATACCCGAATCCGTTACGGAGTTAGGGAGAATGTCTAATAGCAAGACTACGCAAATAATAATGTCGCCTACGCTTGCCGCCACCGTTCCGCAATTACCTTTAAACGGCAAAAAAAGTATTTATATAACTTGTGCGCCAGAAGAAAATAAGTATAATTACGCGGAATTATATAAAGGACAAAGTATCTCACGTATAACGTTCTATTTTTACGTGCAGGATAAACAAAACCTTCCCGACGACGGCGGCAACTATTGGCATTACGCCGACGACGGCAAAACACCCGTTATTTGGCAGGTGCAAAGTGACGAGTAAGCGGCGTAAAAGGCTTGCTTTTGCTGCAAAAAAATGCTACAATAATTTTGAGATGACCGGACGGTTGCGTTTTTAACGAGGAAAGTCCGAACACCGCAGGACAGAACGCCGGCTAACTACCGGTGAAGGCGACTTCAAGGAAAGTGCAACAGAAAATTACCGCCAGCAAGGGTAAGGTTGAAAAGGCGAGGTAAGAGCTCACCGTCAAAACGGTAACGTTTTGAGCCGTGTAAACCCCGTTCGGTGCAAGACAAAGGGTTAAGGTTGTCCGCCGTCCTTTACAATCGCTCGACCGTTACGGCAACGTATCGGCAAGATAGATAACCGTCATAACAGAATTCGGCTTACGGGTCATACTCACGTCCATAGACAAAACAGTCTATGGACATTTTTTATGCGATAAAATATTGATATTAAAATAACCGCTCTAATTGGTCGTCGGATTTATTGTTTTCGGTTTTGTTCTTTTTGTAGTTCAAAAACATCAAGACGCCCGCCGTTACCGTTATAACTGCTATTAGGATAGGGCATACAATCACAGTAATTTTTCGGTCGTTTGCGGAATTCGTAACAACGGCGTCGGAACTTAAATATGTCTTGTTGTTGTATTTAATGCCGTATATCGGATGGGTATTTCCGAAGTCTGTTTCTGCGTATATTACAGTTAATGTGTCGCCGACGGAAAGCTCGGAAAACAGAGTTTTGTCAATGTCGTCATAGTACGAACCGCTTGCCGCATATGATGTGCCGTCTGTAAATTGAACGTTAAAGTACGGCTTTGCAGCGGTTATTATGCTTAAAAAGTCGTCAGCTTTATTGTCAGTGTATTTGCTGACGGTACCTGTTTTTGTTTTTAATTGGTTAGCAGGTGATATTAGGCAGATGCATAAAATCAAAGCGGTCAGCAAAACAAGATATACCGATATTATAATGATATTATATACAGCAAAGCGATTGTTTTTTAAGCGCATAAATCCACCTCATAAGTATAGTATAGCAAAATGATATTATTAAAGGCAACAAGATTGTCATTAGAATAATATTAAAAACCAATTAAAACACACCCCGCACAGTTTATAACTGTGCGTGTAAGTAGCTGTTTATTAATTATATCTAATAATTATTCTCGTCAATGCACTTTTTTAAATGGCTCGGACTTCGATGTCCGAAAAATACCGATGAAAGATCATAACGCCCAAAAGTAGGGAGATCATGTTTGTAACCGATAACGCAAATATCTTCATCGTTAAATAAGTAATTGTAGCTTAAAAAATTCGATAAGTCATGGATATTATTATAAGTGGTACCGTCTAATATGAATGCTCTTGTATCTTGACGATATTGTTTTTTGTAGCGTATGTATTCCATATAGATTTTAAGCACGCTGTATGTGTTGTCTTTGGATAATATATATATTTTATCGCAAGACTTGGTATTTACAAGAAAATTATTTAAATCGTTTAGCTTGATATATTCTTCCTTATATTTAAATATTTTCCGCTTTCCGTTTGTACTGTAATATTTTCTCTTTTTAGGTATTTCATTCATATGTTGGGTGGTATCGATTCCTACCATACTGTAAATTGCCATAATTAAACTTGCCATCGTCCATGCTGCGCCGAGTATGCACTGCCACGGCACTTTGGCATCAAAATACTTGACCGATATTATTATAGAAACAACTACCGAGCCTAAGCTTGCCAATAGCAAAACGGTAAATGCAAAGTATCTTAATTTTTTAAGCGTCTTTAACTCCATAATCGTATTATATCAAAACCGTAGTAAGATTGCAATATCAAAATCATTAGAATAACATTAAAAATACTCCGCGCAGTTATCACCGTGCGGAGTATTTTACATAGCGTCGTCAATTTATTATTTTGGCTATCTTTGCGATTGCGCGCTTTTCTATGCGCGAAACGTAGGAGCGGGAAATGTTCAGCTTTTTGGCGACCTGCGACTGCGTATATGCAGTGTTGTCCTTTATGCCGTAGCGCAGGGCAATTACCTCATGCTCGACGCCCGATAGGTGTTCGTCCATTATTTCCTTTACCTTTTCCATTACAAGGCTGTTTTCTATGCCGATAAAGCTGTCTGTCGGTTGGGGAATAACGTCCATCAGCGCTATGTCGTTGCCTTCCTTATCGGTGCCTACGGACTCGAACAGGCTTACGGCTTGGCGGTGCTTTTTGTTGGAGCGTATGTACATTAGTATTTCGTTTTCTATGCACTTGGCGGCGTATGTTGTCAGCTGGCAGCCTTTGTCGGGCTCAAAGGTTTCTATGCCTTTTATTAGACCGATACTGCCTACGCTTATAAGATCGTCTGCTTCGCCGGCGTTGTTGTATTTTTTAACTATGTGCGCGACAAGCCTTAGATTGTGCTTTACCAAAATGTCGTACGCTTCGCGGTTGCCGTTTTTGTATTCGGCAAAGTATTGCCGTTCTTCCTCCGCGGACAACGGCTTGGGAAACGAGCCGTTGTTGTTTACAAACGACGTAAAAAAGAATATACGCGACAAAAATGCCATAAAGGTTTCGATTATCATACACCACTCCTTGTTTTTGCTGGGGTTATATTGTATGCCGAAAAAAGTCGAAATTTGCTTGTCCTGCACTTCTTTTGAAAAAAGAAGTGCGCAAGAAAATTTTAATGTTGTGTGTTGGCTTTGGTGATTCGTTGTTTGTTACACCCAATGAATATTTTTACTATATAAAGATATCGACGCCACTCTTATAATAGAAGCAGGCATGTGATTAGTTTTTTGTTGCACACGATTAATTTTGCGTCGTTATCAATTTCATAGCGTCGCTTTATGCGTAAAGAAATCGCAAAATCTAATATATAAAATGTCTTGCAATTACAAAAAGAATTTGCTACAATGTAGGCGAGAGGGTATTTATTTTGAAACTTTTATTTGTCAGCGGCGCGTCGGCGTCGGATATTTCGATAATAGTTGTGGCAACGGTATTTTCCGTTTTATGCTTTATCGGGTTGATTGTATTGCTGTGCAGGTTTGCCGACTATGGCGGCAAAGTAAAAAATACCGCTTTGATTATGGCGGGTATACTTTTTGCGGGGCTTGCTTTGCGCATTGTTTTTGCACTATGCGTGCGCGGCAGTCGTGCCGATTACGGCGTGTTTGTAACAATGATAAACAGCCTTAAATTGAGCGGGCCTGCGGGGTATTACAGCGGCGACGCGTCTAAGGTGCTTTACCCAATCGTTTACTTTGTGTATTTGATTTTCGGCGGACTTGCGAATGCCATGGAGCTTTCGAGCCACAGTCTCGGTATGCAGTTTATGATTAAGCTTCCGCTTATTATAGCGGACTTACTTACGGCATTTGCCGTGTTCAAGATAGCGGATAGGTATATCAACCGCGCAACCGCGCTTGTTCTTGCGGGATTTGTTTGCATTTGCCCGATATTCTTTATCGGCTCGGCTATTTGGTGCAGCCCTATAACTTTTACCGTTATGTTTGCTTGCTTTGCGTGCTACTATTTGGCGCGCAAAAATCATGTCGCAACCATAGCGTTTGCCACGCTTGCCGCGTTTTCGAGCAAAGAGGGCATATATCTTTTTCCCGTGATATTCGTATTTTCGGTGTACCATTTGGTGCGTGCAATACTCAATATAAAGCGCGACAATATTAAGGGCGGTGCGGTGCTCGGCGCGGATTACCGTGCGGTTATAACCGTGCCAGTAAGCTTTGTACTGTCGTTTGTTGTCGTATATCTTTTGGGACTGATAATGGTGCACTCGCACAGTTACAATCCGTTTACGTATATCTACGAATTTTTGTTGGCGCCGCTCAGTGGCTGGACGTACTTCACTTCGGACGGGCTCAGCGTGTATTCCATATTCAACCGCAGCGGCGCGACGGCGGGGGCTCGGTTCCCGTCGTGGCTGTTTGTGTGCTTGTTTGCCGCTATCATTTTTGCGGTAGTCGGCGTTGTGTACTTTACCAAACGCAACCGCGCGACAATGGTGCTGCTTATAGCGTTTTCGCTGCTTACAATGCAGGTTTATTATCCCGATTCCACGGCGGTGAGTATGCAGGGCACGCTTGCGGTTTTGCTTGCCGCGTACGCGCTTAACCGCGACAAGCGCATACTTTATGTGCTGTTTACGGTTGGGCTGTGCTTTGCGGTAAACAGTCTTACCACGCTCGGCAATATGGGCCAAATGAACAACCTAAGCGATTATAATCTTGAAGCGACCGCTACGGGCGGCATAAAGGCGGTTACTATCGCTTGCTCGGTCATAACTGTTATTGCGCACCTGTACTTTACTGTGGTTACAGTAAGCGTCGGAATGACGGGGCAGCGGCGTATGCTCGATACTCAGCGAACAATAGGCGGAAGTCTATCCGAATTTTTCGCCGTCAAAAAGGATAAATAATGCTTGCCAAAATAAACAGCTATGCGCTTAACGGCTTGGACGGATACGGCGTTACCGTCGAAGTCGACATACATATGGGCTTGCCGTCTATCGACGTTGTGGGCTTGCCCGATACCGCAATCAAGGAATCGCGCGAGCGTGTTCGTTCGGCAATCAAAAACAGCGGCTACGACTTTTCGCCGCGAAAGATAACGGTTAATCTTGCGCCGGCGCACACCAAAAAGGAAGGGCCGATTTTTGATTTGGCCATTGCGCTGGGTATGCTGGTTTCCACCGAACAGGCGGGTGTAGACGAGCGCAAAAAGCCGCTTAGCTGTGCGCGCGACTATGTGTTTTTGGGCGAGCTGTCGCTGTCGGGCGCAGTTACGCGCATAAACGGTGTTATGCCTATGCTGATTGCGGCACGTGAGCAGGGCGTTAAAAAGATAGTAATACCCAAGGCGAACATAAACGAGGCAAAGTATATTCGCGGTATAGAGATTTATGCCGTGGAAAGCTTGCGTGACGCCGTGGCGCTTATTGACGGCGCTACGCGTACGCCTATTGATTGTTGCGATGTTGTTTTGGGCGGCGAGGCGAGCGGCGGCGAGGACTTGAAGTACGTAAAGGGTCAGTATGCCGCAAAGCGCGCTTTGGAGATTGCCGCGGCAGGCGGACACAATATCATTATGATAGGCGCGCCCGGTGGCGGTAAGACAATGCTTGCCAAATGCTTGCCCACTATCTTGCCTGATATGACCGAAGCCGAAGCGCTGGAAACGACTAAAATTCATTCGGTTGCCGGTATCCTCGACGAAAGCTGCGGTATAGTCACTGCGCGACCGTTCCGTAGTCCGCACCACACCACAAGCCGCGTGGCGCTGACGGGTGGCGGGCCTTCGGCAAAGCCCGGGGAAATAAGCTATTCGCACAACGGCGTACTGTTTTTGGACGAGCTTCCCGAATATCCGCGGAGCGTGCTGGAAATTTTGCGTCAGCCGCTCGAAGACGGAGTGGTAACCGTGTCGCGTGCGGCGCGAAGCGTAGAATATCCCGCCAACTTTATGCTGGTTGCCAGCATGAATCCGTGCCCGTGCGGTTATTACGGCTCGGCGACGCATCAATGCACTTGCTCGCCGTCGCAAATACAAAAGTATATGTCGCGTATTTCAGGCCCGTTATTGGACAGAATAGATTTGCATATCGACGTGGACGAGGTTAACTACGACGATTTGACTAAGGAGAGCAATACCGAAAGTTCGGCGGAGGTGCGAGCGCGTGTCAATGCGGCGCGTGCCGTTCAAACGGCGAGGTATGCTGGTACAAACGTGCACTCCAATGCGAAAATGACGAGCGAGATGATAAAAAAGTATTGCGTGCTGGACGCGGCGGGCGAGCGCATACTTCAAGCGGCGTTCGACAAGCTTGGTATGTCGGCGCGCGCGTATACGCGCATATTAAAGGTTGCGCGTACCATTGCCGACCTCGACGGCAAGCCGGACATAACGTCGGCGCACGTAGCGGAAGCGGTAATGTACCGTTCGCTGGATAAGGCGGTCAAGTGATGGTATTGTCCGATTTGTATTTATGGCTGTCGTACTCACATATCCCGACGCGCAAAATAAACATGCTGTTGGAAAAAATGTCGCCGTCGCAGTTGTGGGATTCGTTCGACGACGATGAGATAAAATATTCCTTGGACGACAAAACCTTCGGACTGTTAAAGCGGACAAGGAATAAGGAGTATATCGACCGCGCCAAATATTATTTGGAGTCTAACAACATAAAGTACGTTACTCGCGCTGATCCTATCTATCCGTCAGCGCTTGCGCAAAAGGAAGTCGATCCGCCGCCCGTGCTGTATTATAAAGGCGATTTGAGCATACTAATGCAGCCTTGCTTGGCCGTCGTGGGTACGCGCAAAGCGTCTCAGTACGGCAGATACGTTACAAGCCGCACGGTAGAGGAATTGGCGTCTGCGTTTACGATAGTCAGCGGGCTGGCTACCGGCATAGACGGCTATGCACACCGCGCTGCGCTTGCGGCAGGCGGTAAGACGGTTGCGGTTTTGGGTAGTGGACTGTTCCACGCTTCGCCCACGTCCAATTTGGCGCTGTTCGACGAGATTTGCCAAAACGGACTGGCGCTCAGCGAGTACACGCCCGATACGCACGCTACCGAATACACGTTCCCGCAACGCAACAGAATAATCAGCGGGCTGTGCCGTGGCGTGCTTGTTGTGGAAGCGTCGTATAAGAGCGGGTCGTTGATTACCGCCAATTGCGCGCTCGATCAGGGCAGGGATGTGTTTGCCGTTCCGGGCGACATAGACAAGATACGTTCGCAGGGCACTAACAATCTTATCAAGCACGGTGCGATAGCGGTAACATGCGCCGACGATATTTTTGACTACTATTCAGTCAAGAATAAGAAGGAGCAACCCAAAACCGTCGCGCTCGACTTTGCCGAGCAAAGCGTGTTGGACGCGCTGAACGGCGGAGAAAAGTCGTTTGACGCGCTTGTGGACGCTTGCGGCATGACGGTGCCCGAGCTTAACACCGCGCTGTCGGCGCTGCTTATATACGGACTCGTCCATGAAAAATCAAAAAATCTTTATACTGTGTCGTAATACCGTGTCGTAGGTAAAGGAGATATAAATTGAAACTTGTAATCATCGAGGGCTTCGGAAAGCTCGAAACAGTGCAAAAGTATTTGGGCAAAGGCTACAAAGTGTTTGCTACCGGCGGACACGTACGCGACCTTATGCCTAAACGCTTGTCGGTGGACGTCAAGAACGACTTCCAGCCGACGTACGTTGTAATGGACGACAAAAAGAGTGTTGTCGAAAGCCTGAAAAAGGTGGCGGAATCGTCCGAGCAAATACTGCTCGCAACCGACCCCGACCGTGAGGGCGAGGCAATTTCTTGGCACGTCGCTACGCTTTTGAATATTCCGAGCGACGCGGCTGTGCGTATCGAGTTTAACGAAATCAGCAAAAACGCTATTCAAAACGCGCTTAAAAAGCCGCGCGCCATAGACAAGAATTTGGTGGACGCGCAGCAAGCGCGGCGCGTACTGGACAGGCTTGTCGGCTACAAGGTGTCGCCCGTGCTTTGCCAAAAGATACAAAGCAATTTGAGCGCGGGACGCGTTCAGTCTGTTACGCTCAGGCTTGTTGTCGACCGTGAGCGCGAAATTCAAGCGTTTGTCGCCGAAGAATACTGGAACTTCTTTGTGCTGCTAAGCTCGCCCGCGGGCGAAAAGTACAAAGCCGCATTAATCGGCAAATCGGGCGGAGACAAGATCAAGCTTTCGAGCGAAGCTGATGTAAACAAAGTCAAGTCCGACCTTAACGGCGCGGACTACGTCGTGCAAAACGTCAAGCGCAGCATTACCAAGGCACATCCGTATGCGCCGTTTATAACGTCCACAATGCAGCAGGACGCTCTCAACAAGCTTAATATGAGCCTGCGTCAAACCTCTTCTGCGGCGCAACAGCTGTACGAGGGCGTAGAACTACCCGGCGAGGGTAAGGTCGCGCTTATTACGTATATAAGAACGGACTCCACGCGCGTATCGGCCGAGGCTATTTCCGCCGCGCGCGAGTATATCGGAAATAAATTCGGCAATGAATATCTGCCGGACAAGCCCAACTACTACGCTTCCAAAAAGAGTGCGCAGGACGCGCACGAGGCTATTCGACCCATATCGCTCGAACGCACGCCGGAGAGCGTAAAGCCGCACCTCAACAAAAATTTGTACGCGTTGTATAACCTTATTTACAAGCGGTTTTTGGCGAGCCAAATGTCGGACGCCACGTACAATTCGGTGTCGGTGGATATATCGGCAAACGGCTACGATTTCCGCATAAGCGGGCGCACGCCTGTGTTTGACGGTTTTACCAAGGTGTATGCCGTTGCCGAAAAGCAAAACGACGACAAGCCCGACGAACGGTCTACCGTTCCCGAGTTGAACATTGGCGACAAGCAAAAGTTTATCGACTACGATTGCGAGCAAAAGTTTACCAAACCGCCCGCGCGCTATACCGAAGCGAGCTTGGTTAAGGCTATGGAGGAAAAGGGTATCGGTCGCCCCGCAACGTATACGCCCACGGTTACGCTGCTGTTCTCGCGCAAGTATATCGAAAAGAGCGGCAGGGCAATCGCGCCCACCGAGCTCGGTTGCAACGTAACCGATATGCTTGTCAAATATTTCCCCGAAATAATGGACGTCGGATTTACGGCAAATATGGAAACCGAGCTTGACGGTATAGAGGACGGCGGCATGCGGTGGCAAAGCACGGTTGCCAAGTTCTACGAGGGCTTTGAGGATAAAATCCGCGCGGCTAAGGACGACGAGTACACGCTTAAAGCACCCGACGAGCAAACCGATTTCGTGTGCGAAAAGTGCGGCGCAAAAATGGTCATCAAGACGGGCAGGTTTGGCAAGTTTCTGGCATGCCCTAATTATCCCAAGTGCAAAAACACCAAAAACCTCGACGAAAACGGCAATATCGCGCCGCCTAAGGAACAAGAGGTTTCGGACGTGGTTTGCGAAAAATGCGGCGCAAAAATGGTTGTAAAGACGGGCAAGTACGGCAAGTTTTTGGCATGTCCCAACTATCCCAAGTGCAAAAATATAGTCAATCTGGAAGACAATAACGGCGATAAAAAAGCCGACGATATTCCGCTTCCGCCTTGCCCCAAATGCGGCAAACCGCTCAAAAAGATTACCACGCGTAAAGCGACGTTTTACGGCTGCTCGGGCTATCCCGACTGCGACTTTACTTCGTCCGATCCGCCGTCCGACCAAAAGTGTCCGACATGCGGCGCGTACTTGGTGGTAAAGACGGGCAAAAACGGTAAGTATCTTAAATGCTCTAATAAGAGCTGTAAGTACAAGCAAAACGTTGACAATGGCTAATAACACTGTAAACATAATCGGTGCGGGGCTTGCGGGCTCGGAAGCGGCGTTATATCTTGCAGCGCGCGGAGTAAAGGTTAATCTTTACGAAGCCAAACCGCTGTGGTTTTCTCCCGCGCACTCCAAAGCGGAGTTTGCCGAAATAGTTTGCTCCAACTCGCTTAAAAGCACAGTGTCGACTACGGCAAGCGGAACGCTTAAAAACGAGCTGGATATTTTGGGTTGCAGTCTGCTGGATATCGCGCACAAGGTGAGCGTGCCTGCCGGCAGTGCGCTTGCAGTAGATCGCGACGGTTTTTCCGAGCTGGTCACAAAAGCTGTGCGCGAGCAACAGAATATAACCGTAATAGATAAAATAGTAACCGAAATAAATACTGACGAGCTTACCATAGTGTGCGCAGGTCCTGTTTGTCACGACGGACTGGCGGAGTCGTTGCGCGCAATAACGGGCGAGCAGTCGTTGCACTTTTTTGACGCCGCAGCACCAATCATAACTGCCGAATGCGTGGATTATTCCCGCGCGTTTTTCGGCGCACGGTACGGCAAAGGCGACGCCGATTACCTTAACTGTCCTATGACTAAGGATGAATACCTGCAATTTTACAATGCGCTTATCACCTCCGAACGCGCGGTGGATAAGGTGGGCGGCGTGTTCGAGGGCTGTATGCCGGTAGAGGTGATGGCGGCAAGGGGCGAGGACGCCTTGCGTTTCGGGCCGCTCCGTCCGGTCGGTTTCCGTGATGCAGGCAAGCCGTATGCGGTGTTACAGCTTCGGCGCGAAAATGCGGAAGGCACGCTGTTCAACCTTGTAGGGTTCCAAACAAATCTGAAATTCGGCGAGCAAAAGCGTGTGTTCTCGCTTGTTCCCGCACTGAAAAATATCGAAATCGTTCGATACGGCGTTATGCACCGCAATACGTTTGTAAACGCGCCGCGCGCGCTCAATATCGACTTGCGGCTTAAAGCGGCACAAAACGTATTCGTTGCCGGTCAGCTGTGCGGTGTGGAAGGGTATGTGGAGAGCATAGCTACGGGACTGCTTGCGGCAGTCAACGCGCACAGACTGATATGCAGTAAGGATACAGTAGTTCCGTCTGAAAACACCGTATTGGGCGCGCTTATGAAGTACATAACAACGCCCAACTCCGATTTCCAACCGATGAACGCCAACTTTGGAATTTTACCGATGATAGACGGAGTAAAAAAAGCGGAGCGAAAACAAGCGTATTATGACAGAAGCAACGCTTGTATGCGCGAGTGGGTGAAAAATATAGACTTTTAACGGCGCGAATTTAATTGTAAATCTTTCGCGATTGTGATAAAATTAAACTGTAATAGAATTAATGTGAAGGAGATTCTAATATGAAACTCGAAGGAACGACCATTATAGGCGTGCGCAAGGACGGCAAAACCGTCATAGCCGGCGACGGACAGGTCACGCAAAACAATCAAGTAATAATGAAGGGCAATGCCAAAAAGGTACGCCGCGTATACAACGGTCAAGTCATTCTCGGCTTTGCCGGTTCTGTCGCGGACGCGTTCACGCTCAGCGAACGGTTCGAGGAAATGCTCAACAAGTATTCGGGCAACCTTATGCGTGCCGCTGTCGAGCTTGCAATGCTGTGGCGTGGCGACAGGGCGTTGCGCCAGCTGGAAGCGCTTATGATAGTTGCCGACAAAAACGAAATGTATATCGTGTCGGGCAGCGGCGACGTAATAGAACCCGAACACGGCGTTTGCGCCATAGGCTCGGGCGGCAGCTACGCTTTGGCGGCGGGCAGAGCTTTGCTTGCCAACACCGATATGGACGCCGAGCAAATCGCTAAGGAAGCAATGCTTATCGCGTCCGATATTTGCGTGTTTACCAATTCTAACATCATTGTGGAGGTGGCGTAATGGAGCTTACACCTAAGCAAATCGTCGCCGAGCTGGATAGATATATCATCGGTCAAACAAAAGCAAAGCGTGCCGTAGCAATCGCGTTGCGCAACCGTTACCGCAGGAGCAAGCTTCCCGAGTCGGTAAGAGAGGAAATAACGCCCAAAAACATAATAATGAAAGGCCCTACGGGCGTAGGTAAAACGGAGATTGCTCGCCGCCTTGCCAAAATTATGCGCGCGCCGTTTATCAAGGTGGAAGCGACCAAGTACACCGAGGTCGGTTACGTCGGGCGCGACGTCGAGTCGATGATACGCGACCTTGCCGAAACTGCCGTTCATCTTGTCAAGCAAGAGCAAATGGCTGTTGTGGAAAACAAGGCGCGTGAGTTTGCCGAGCAAAAGGTGGCGGATATAATCGTAAAGGCACGCAAAAAGAGCAGCGAAACGCCCGAAAGCGTAATTAAGTCACAGGTGCTGGAAGAACTGCACGACGGTCGGCTTAAAAACACGGTTGTGGAAATCGAGCTTGCCGAGCGTATGCCGCAAATGGAATCGATGCCCGGGGTGGCTATCGACCTAAACCTCGGCGAAATGCTGGGTAGTTTAGGCAGTCTTATTCCGCAGCGCAAAAAGAAGCGCAGAGTATCGGCGGAGGAAGCCGTATCGCTGTTTATGGAAGAGGAAAGCGAGCGCTTGCTCGACATGGACGCCATAAAGGCGGAGGGCGTACGTCGTGCGCAAGAGGACGGCATTATCTTTATCGACGAGATAGACAAGATAGCGCACCGTCAAGGCTCGGGCGGCGGCATGGATGTGTCGCGCGAGGGCGTTCAGCGCGATATTTTGCCCATAGTCGAGGGCTGCACGGTTATGACCAAGTACGGCGCAATCAAGACGGACTACATTTTGTTCATCGCGTCGGGCGCATTCCAAATATCGTCTGTAACCGATCTTATTCCCGAGCTTCAAGGCAGATTCCCCATACGCGTGGATTTGGACTCGCTTTCGTTCGAGGACTTTGTGCGCATATTCACCGAGCCCGAAAACGCGGTCACGCGCCAGTATGCGGCAATGCTGTCTGTGGAAAATATCAACCTTACGTTCACGAAAGAAGCTATCGAGGAAATGAGCCGCATAGCGGTGTTGGAAAACGAAACGGGCGAGGATATAGGCGCGCGTAGACTTCATACCGTTATGGAAAGCTTACTGGAAGATATCAGCTTCAATGCCGACGGCAACAATCCCGTAATAGACGTAAACGTGGACAAAGCATACGTTGCGGAGCATCTTGCCAAAGAGATTTCCGAACACGACCTTAAAAAGTATATTCTCTAAAAATACATTCTTTAATTTTGAGTTTAAATTATGATTAACGCACCCAAAGGCACAAAAGATATGCTGCCGTCCGAGTCGTACAAATGGCAGGCGGTGGAAAAAGCGGCAAAAAAGATAGCCGCACTATATAACGCAAAGCAAATTCGCACGCCTGTGTTCGAGCACGCGGAGCTGTTTTTGCGTTCTATCGGCGACAGCACCGACATTGTCAATAAAGAGATGTATATCTTTGACGACAAGGGCGGACGAAAAATGGCGTTGCGCCCCGAGGGTACTGCGGGCGTTGTTCGTGCCGTGTTGGAAAACAACGTTATAGAAACGTTGCCGCAAAAGCTGTTTTACATAGAGGGCGTGTACCGCTACGAACAGCCGCAGGCGGGCAGATACCGCGAGCATCACCAGTTCGGCGCGGAGTTTTTCGGCAGCTCGCTTCCTTGCTTCGAGGTGGAGCTTTTGGGCCTTGCGCACGACTTTTTGCGCGAGATCGGCTTTAACGACTTGCTGTTAAAGATAAACAGCATAGGCTGCAATAAATGCCGTGCGCAGTATAACGCGGCGTTACGAGAATTTTTGAGCGGTGTTCACGACCAAATTTGCGGCGATTGCAAGCGCCGTGCCGAGGTAAATCCGCTTCGCACGCTAGATTGCAAAGTGCCGTCTTGTCAAGAGATATACAAGAACGCGCCGCGCATATCCGACTATCTTTGCGACGATTGCAAGGCGCACCATGCGGCAGTGCTTAAAGGACTTGACGATATCGGCATAAAATACGTCGAGGACAAAAATCTTGTGCGCGGACTCGATTACTACACGCGCACGGTTTTCGAGCTGTGCGACGGCGATATGGCGGTGCTCGGCGGCGGCAGGTATGACGGACTTTGCGAACAGCTGGGCGGCAAACCCACGCCGTGCGTTGGGTTCGGCTGCGGTATTGAACGACTTATAAGCGCTGCGGAAGCGCACGGAGTTAAGTTTGACAATCCGCCGCCCAAAGTATTCGTGGCCGCGCAATCGGACGAGGCTCGCAATACGTGTGTAAAAATTGTAAAGACTTTGCGCGATATGGGCGTTACGGCTGAGTGCGACCTTATGGGCAAAAGTCTTAAAGCGCAGTTTAAGCACGCCGACCGTCAAGGCTTTGTTTACGTTATGACGATAGGCGAGAGCGAGCTTAGTAGCGGCGTGTATTCGCTTAAAAATATGAATAGCGGCGAAGTTATAAGCGTAAACGCCAAAGACCTTTCGGTTATTAAAGATTTGTAAATTATGGCAGTTGGTGAAGCGTTTGTAAGAACGGCTGCGCTCATAGGCGAGGACGGGCTTGATAGGCTACAAAAAGCAAAAGTGCTTGTTGTGGGCGTAGGAGGCGTGGGCGGCAGTGCTGCGGAAGTTCTGATTCGTAGCGGTATAGGCAGTCTTACGTTTGTTGATGGCGACGACTTCGAGCCGAGCAACCTTAACCGCCAAATTTTGAGTACCGTAAGCGATATAGGCAAAAACAAGGCTGTTGTCGCGGCGCAACGTGCGGCGGCAATAAATCCCGTCGTAAACACAAAAGCAATTTCTCACTTTGTAAACAGTGACAATATAGCGGAAATATTAGACGGCGGTTACGACTATTGTATAGACGCAATCGACGATTTGCCTAATAAGGTGTTGCTTATTGTCGAGTGTATAAAGCGTAATATAAAAATCGTTTCCGCACTTGGCGCGGGCAATCGTATAAGCTGTGATTTTACCGTTACCGATATATATAAGACAAAGGACGACCCGTTTGCTCGCAAGCTTAGGCACGAGCTTAAAAAGGCGGGTGTACAGTCGCTGGACGTAGTGTGTGCGCTTTCGCCGCCACTCGTCAAGCACGGCACGCCGTCGTCGATAGCTGCGCCGCCGCTTGTTATGGGCGCAATGCTCGCAAACTTTGTTGTACAAAAGATAATATCCCTATAAGTTTAAAATGCTATTCGATTGATAGGAATTAACTTGACAAAGTTAGTTCCTTTTTGTTATGCTTTAAGTAGGAGAATAAATATGCGATTATCTACGAGAGCAACATACGGAATGAGATTGTGTTTTATGCTCGCGCTATCCAAAGCGCCGCTAAGCGCGTCGCAGCTCGTCAAGCAAACAGATGTAGGGATAAAGTATCTCGAACAGCTTTTGGCAATGCTCAAACGCGGCGAAATAGTCACGGCGTACAGGGGCAAGGCGGGCGGCTACGTTTTAGCGCGCGACCCCAAAGACATAACGATTGGGGATATGCTTAACGCGCTCGACGACGGATTTGACGCGCCCGCATGTGTGTGCGGTAATTGCGCCGATATGTATTGTCCTAACCGTAACGTATTAAACAAGCTTACCGACGGAATCAACAAGGTGCTGGACAGCGTAACGCTTGCGGAGATGATTGACGAATACCGCAATAATTGCGGCGCGGGCGGTGCGCAATGAAGGAAGCTATTTATTTGGACTACGCCGCCACCACGCCGACGGACGAGCAAGTGTTCGATGCGGCAAAGCCGTATTATACCGAAGTATTTTATAATCCCGCATCTGCGCATTTTCTCGGGCAAAAAGCCAATGCGGCGGTGGAAAAAGCAAGGCGTCAGTGCGCCGAAGCGATAAACGCTAACCCCGACGAAATATATTTTACTTCGGGCGGTACGGAAAGTATAAACCTCGCGTTGTGCGGTGTAAGCGGCGGGCTTGCCGTGTCGAACATAGAACACGACGCCACGCTCGCGTGTGCGCAAAAGCTGAATAGCAACGGCGCTAACGTGCGCTATATCAAGGTAAACGGCGAGGGCATAGTTTCGCGCGAAGCGCTTACCGAAGCGATTGACGATAATACCGCGCTTGCGTGCGTAATGGCTGTAAACAATATAGTAGGCAGTATTCAGCCGATAAAGGAGCTTGCGGCGGCGGCGCATGATAAAGGCGTTTTGTTCTTTACCGACGCTGTGCAAGCCGTAAATTCGCTTGAAATCGACGTAAAGGACTGGGACGTGGATATGCTTGCCGTGTCCGGTCATAAGTTTTACGCGCCTAAGGGCGTCGGATTTTTGTACGTAAAGCGTGGGATTAAGCTAAATCCTTTGACGGTGGGCGGCAATCAAGAGAGCGGCTTGCGCGCAGGTACGCACAACGTTCCCGCAATCGTCGCTATGGGCGAAGCGATACAAAAAGCAAAAGCACTACGCACGCAGTACAACGCGCACGTAACGCAAATATCGTCGGAGTTTCTAAATACTCTCGATTGCGGTACAGTAATAAGATGTGGAAATAAAACTGACGAAATAACGTCGGTTGTGTTCCGCGGTAAAAACGGCTATATCGACGGCGGCAGGCTTACTACCGCGCTGTCCGTCGAGGGCGTGTGCTGCTCGGTCGGCTCCGCTTGCTCGGCGGGTTCGGCAACTCCGCCGCAAACGCTGCTTGCAATGGGCGTAGAGCATGCCGGTAGCTCTGTGCGCTTTTCGTTCGGGCGTAATACCACGATTGAACAAGCGCGCTGCGCTGCGCAAATAGTAAACGCCGTAGTTAAGCGCTTTTAACGCTTAGTCCTCTAATTTTTTCTGCGCAGCTTTAAGCGCCTTTACGGGCACTTTGGAGTTTTCCATTTTTTTGAGCGCAACCGCGCCTGCTATCGCGCCGATAGTAAATCCCAATAAAAGACCTCTCATACATTCCTCCTGAAAGTAGTATGGTTAATAATCGTTTGCGATATGCGCAGAAAAGGATATTGATATTGTTTAAATATTTTTAAGAAAATTTTGTAAAAATGCTGTAAAAAATCTTTGTTATGTGTTATAATGTATCGGTGGAAAGCGGAGATAAAATTTTGGGCGTCGATTTCGGACTGAAACGCGTAGGACTTGCGGTGTGCGACAGCTTGCACATTCTGGCTACGCCGCTACCCGTATATCACACCAAATCGATGCGCAATACCATCGACCATGTAGCAAGTGTAGCAAAAGATCACGAGGTCGGGCGCATAGTAGTAGGACTTCCGCTCAACCTCGACGGCACGGAATCCGTTCAGTCGGGCAGGGCGCGTGCGTTTGCACGCAACCTCGGCAAGGTGACGGGTTTGCCCGTAGAGCTATTCGACGAGCGACTGACCACGGTGGAAGCCGACGAGCTGCTTATAGAGGCGGGGGTACGCAAAGCCGCCGACCGCGCAAAATTAGTCGACAGTATGTCGGCAAAGGTTATTTTGCAGGGCTACATAGACAATAATAAATAAATCCATTAGGAGAGTAATATCATGGCAGAAAATCAAGAAGAAAACGTTGAGCTTATCGACGAAGAAGTAATCACGCTTTACGACGATAAGAACAACCCCGTAGACTTTAACGAAGTTGCGGTTGTGGAATATCAAGGCGATTTTTACGCGCTTTTGCAGCCCGTCGAGCCGATGGAAGGTTTGGGCGAGGACGAGGCTATCATCTTCAAGGTAGTGCAAAAGGACGAGGAAACGGACGAGTTCGAGCCCGTAACCGACGAAGCGGTGCTTGAAGCGGTATTCAACGAGTACCTCAAAGCGGAAGCGGAATTCGGCGACGGCTGCGATTGCTGCGACTGCGACGATTGCAACCACGACCACGACGACTGTGACGACGATTGCTGCGAGGGCGGTTGCTGCGGAGTTCACAAACACAAAGACGAAGAGTAATTCGGAATTCGGAATTAAGAATTCGGAATTATCGGTGAACAAGGTTTTTCGGTTATACGGAAAAAGTGGCGTGGAGTTATATATAACGACACGAAACTAATTGGGTGTAACGTCAAACGAACAAACCTAAGTAAACACACAACGCTAAAAAAACGCAAAATGGGTGTAAAATCATTTGCGTAATGCTTTACCTTGTGTTATAATTATGTTAACTACTCACTCGGTTGTTTTTCTGTGCGCTGTCAAATTTTTGAGGGCAGTGTGTAAACCGAGGTGGGAAACGGAGAAATCATGGCAAACATTATCACGATGAAACAGCTTTTGGAAGCGGGCGTTCACTTTGGACATCCCACGCGCAAGTGGAATCCCAAAATGAAAAAGTATATATATGTGTCGCGCAACGACATATATATCATCAACCTTGAAAAGACGGTGGAAATGATCGACAAGGCGTATGCGTTCATTAAAGACGTAGCGTTGGAAGGCAAGTCCATTCTTTTCGTAGGCACCAAAAAGCAGGCCCAAGAGGCGATTATGCAGGAAGCGCAAAAGTGCGGAATGTACTACGTTAAATCGCGCTGGCTGGGCGGCACGCTTACCAATTTTTCTACAATCAAATCCCGTATAGAGCGGCTTAACAAGCTTAATCTTATGGAAAAGATGAACGAGTTTGCGCTTCTTCCCAAAAAGGAAGTGCTTAAGCTCAAAGCCGAGCGCGATAAGCTCGAGGACAACCTTGGCGGCATCAAAGATATGCGTTCGCTCCCTGGCGCGTTATTTGTTGTAGACCCCAAAAAGGAACACAACGCAGTAGCCGAAGCGCGCAAGCTTCATATTCCCATCGTCGCTATCGTAGATACTAACTGCGATCCCGACGAGGTCGATTACGTTATCCCCGGCAACGACGACGCTATCCGCGCAATCAAGCTTATTGCGGGCGCAATGGCCGACGCCGTTATTGAGGCGCGCGAGGGCGAGGAAGGCTTGGCGGCACGCCGTGCCGTTGAGGCTGAAATGCAAGCTGCGGCGGAAGCTGCCAACAAAGCCAACGTGGAAGTTGTGGAAGAACCCGCAACCCAGGAGCAGCTTGACAGCCTTGTAAGCAATCCTGCTGAAGGCGACGCCGAATAATAGGCGTGCTTTGCCTTGTTTATAAAACAAATATAGCTTGAAGCGGCAAACCGTTTTAAGTTTCGATAAAACATAAATAAATAATTAGGAGTAATATTATGGGAATTACTGCAAGTGACGTTGCAAAATTGCGTGAAATTACCGGCGTCGGTCTTATGGCGTGCAAAAAGGCGCTTGTTGCCACCGACGGCGATATTGATAAGGCGTGCGAATATCTTCGCGAACAGGGTATGTCCATTGTCGCCAAAAAGGCGGGCAGAATAGCCGCCGAGGGCGCAGCGTGGTCGTGCATTTCCGCCGACAAGCACACCGGCGCCTTGGTGGAAGTAAACTGCGAATCGGACTTTGTTGCCAAGAGCGACGTGTTCGTAGCGCTTTGCGAAGCGGTTGCCAAAGCCGCCGTTGAAAGCGAAAAGGCCGACGTGGACGAGCTTAAAGCCGTAAAGACGGCTGACGGCACGGTGGAGGAGCTTATCACCGCCGCTACGTCCAAGACGGGCGAAAAAATTTCGTTGCGCCGTGTTGCCGTTCAAAAGAACGTAAACGGCATTGAGGAAGCCTATATTCACATGGGCGGCAAGATGGGTACGCTCGTTGAGGTTTCCGTCGAAGGCTTGACTGACGCCAACACAGCGGAAATCGTAGCGATGGCGCACGACGTAGCTATGCACATAGCGGCGTTCCAGCCCCCGTACGTTCGCAAGAGCGACGTGCCTCAAGAAGCTGTCGACCACGAGCGCGAAATCATTAAGCAGCAGCTTTTGAACGACGAAAAGAACAGCAAAAAGCCTGAACAGGTTTTGGCTAAGATTGCCGAGAACAAGCTTGGCAAGTTCTTCGAGGAAAACTGCCTTTTGTATCAAGCGTTTGCTAAGGACCCTTCGATTACGATTGAGCAGCTTGTCGGTTCCACCGCCAAAAAGACGGGCACCAAGCTCGACATCGTGCGGTTTACCAAGTTCGTTATGGGCGAGGGCATAGAAAAGCGCACTGACAATCTTGCCGAGGAAGTCGCAAAACTGTCGGGAAAATAAATAATGGTTTTTCGATCGGCTTATCGTTAATTTCGGTAAGCCGATTTTTTGAAATAAAGTTAAGTATAGCCCAACCTCTTTCAATTTAAGGAGCTTACATGTATAAAAGAGTATTGTTAAAGCTGAGCGGCGAGGCGCTTGCCGGTCCAAGCGGCACGGGCATAGATCCCGCAACCGTGGACAAGGTTGTCGACCAGCTTGTACAACTGAACAAGAGCGGCGTGCAGGTGGCAATCGTCGTCGGCGGCGGCAATTTTTGGCGCGGGCGTCAAGGTGTTGCCATGGACAAGGTTACAGCCGACCACATGGGTATGCTTGCGACAATAATGAACGCACTTGCGCTTCAAGACGCTATTGAAAAAAAGGGTGTGCCGACCCGTGTGCAGACGGCTATTGCCATTCCGTCGGTCGCCGAGCCGTTTATACTTCGCAAGGCGCTTAGGCATTTCGAGTGCGGGCGTATAGTTATATTCGCTTGCGGCACCGGCAATCCGTACTTTACAACCGATTCGGGCGCGGCATTGCGCGCTACGGAGATTAAGGCGGATATACTGCTTATGGCAAAGAACGTTGACGGCGTGTATGACAGCGATCCCAAAAAGAACGCCAATGCCAAAAAGTACAGCGAGCTTTCGTATATGGACGTTATCAACAAGAACATAGCCGTTATGGACTTTACTTCCGTCACTATGTGCATGGAAAACAACATTCCGATCATCGCTTTCGGCTTGTCGGAAGAAAACAGCATTATTCGCGCTGTGTCGGGCGAGAAAATCGGCACTGTAATACACAAATAATAACAAGGAGATACATTATGCAAAACGAATTGTTAATTGAAACCTCAAACAAAATCGACGATAAGTTTAACAAGGTGCTCGATCACCTTAAATCGGAGCTTAACTCTATGCGCGCAGGTCGTGCCAATCCCGTCGTGCTCAGCAGAGTTATGGTTGATTACTACGGCATGATGACGCCGCTCAACCAAATGGCAAATATTCAGGTTACGGACGCTCGCACGCTTACCGTGTCGCTTTACGACGTGTCCGCGCTAAAAGAAGCGAAAAAGTCGATTATCGCCGCCGACCTCGGTCTTAACCCCGTAGACGACGGCAAGGTTATTCGCTTGTCCTTCCCGCAGCTTACCGAGGAGCGCCGCAAGGATTTGATCAAGCAGGTGCGCAAGGTCGGCGAGGAAAGCAAGGTGGCCCTTCGCAACGAGCGCCGTGACGCAATGGACGTAGGCAAAAAGCTCAAAAAGGAAGTGTCGGAGGACGACATTGCCGAGTTTGAAAAGGTTATCCAAAAGAAGCTTGACGGCGCTGTGGAAAAGGTTGACAAGCTTATAAAAGACAAGGAAGCCGACTTACTTGAAATCTAACAAGAAAGAACCGACCATTCTATCCGCACCGACTCATGTCGGCATAATTATGGACGGCAACCGCAGATGGGCGCGCAAGCGTTTATTGCCGAGTGCTGCGGGACACCGCGCCGGCGCGAAAAACGTTGTGCCTATTGTGAACTGTGCCTTTGACTGCGGCGTAAAAATAGTCACACTGTACGTGTTTTCCACGGAAAACGCAAAGCGTAGCGAGGACGAGGTTGCCGCGCTTATCGATTTGATACGCGAGCGTGGTAAGCCTATGGCGGACAAGCTGATAGAAATCGGTGCGCGCGTGTGCTATTCGGGCGACAGGTCGTACTTTCCGCAGGACGTTCGCGACATGATGGACGATGTGGAAAGACAAAATACAAATCCCGACGCGCCGCTTGTTAATATGGCTATGAATTACAGTGGCAGGGCAGAAATAGTGCGGGCATGCGCACTGGCTGCGCAAAGCGGAGACGTTACGCAAGAGTCTATCGAGCGCAATCTGTACACTGCGGGCTTGCCCGATCCCGATATGATTATACGTACGGGCGGGGAAAAGCGGCTAAGCAACTTTTTGCTCTATCAAGCCGCATACAGCGAGCTGTTTTTTACCGACACGCTTTGGCCCGATTTTGACACCGACGAATTGAAGTCTATGTTCGAGCAATACTCGCATAGGACGAGAAGAATAGGTCGATAATAATTCATCTTTAATTCCGAATTCATAATTCCGGATTCATAATTAATTTATGGAGGTACGGTAATAACTATGAAAAAAGACCGAGTGATTACCGGCACGTTTATAGCGATTGTGTACATTGCGGTATTCTTGCTGTCAATGTACGTACATCCTATATTTTTTGACGTGTTTATGTTTGCGATTGCCGTTTGCGCAACGTACGAAATGTGCAAGGCTGTATCCAATTTTACGAGCGAACCCATATTTATAATCGATCTTATTGCGGTGATTGTAGGGTTTGCGGGATTTTGGTTTTCTCAATACTTTTTCAGGACTAACGCGTCGGGCATGATGGGGTACTTTGTCACGCTTGCCGTAATGATTTTGGCGACCGTCCTTACCGTTGCGTTTTCCAAAACGTACGTAAAGGGCAACGCAATATCTACCATTTTCGTAATGCTTTATCCCAACTCGATACTCATGTTTGCAGTTGGTATAAATTACTTTATGAGCGCGGAAGTGGGGATTAGCGTTATATCGTCGTTGCCGTTCCGCAACGCGGGCATTGCGCTTATGTTTTTGGTGCCTGCGCTTACAGACGTATTTGCATACCAAATAGGCAGTGCAATCAAGGGCAAAAAGCTTTGTCCGTCAATCAGTCCCAACAAGACGATAAGCGGCGCGATAGGCGGTTTGTTCGGCGGTCTTGTGGGCGCCGGGCTTGTCGCATTACTCACGTTCCTTGCCAAACAGTATAACGTTAATATTTTCGGGCTTGCAATGCTTACCGAAAATTGGTCTACCACGATAATCAATTTTGTAATTCTCGGACTTTTCGGCTCGGTATTCGACCAAATAGGCGACTTGATTGCGTCGTTTGTAAAGCGCCGTTCCGGCATTAAGGACTATTCCAATTTGCTCCCGGGACATGGCGGCATACTCGACCGAGTAGACGGATTTATGCTTTGCGGCGTGTTCTTTTATATGTACTTTGCCGTCGCGATATTGTTCTTATGAAAAATATAGCGGTACTCGGTTGCACGGGATCGATAGGGCGGCAAACGCTCGATATTGTCCGCAGCAACCCGGATAAATATAGAATAACGGGATTATCATGCGGAAGTCGCGTGACCGAGCTTGTGGGCTTGTCGCGCGAATTTTCGTGCAAAAACGTCGGCATATACGACAGTGAAAAGTATGCTGATCTGAAATCGCTTTTGCCGAACGCAAACGTATTTCAGGGCGACGACGCGCTCACGTCTGTTATCGACGACGCCGATACGGTTGTTATAGCGGTCGTAGGCATGATAGGGCTCAAAGCCGTGCTGTACGCGCTGGAAAAGGGTAAGACTGTCGCGCTTGCCAACAAGGAATCGCTTGTGGCGGGCGGTAGCATAGTTACCGAGCAATTAAAGCGTGGCGGCAAGCTGTATCCCGTAGACTCCGAGCACTCCGCAGTGTGGCAGTGCTTGCAGGGCGAAAATGATTTCAGCCGCATAATACTTACAGCAAGCGGCGGGCCGTTTTACTTTACGCCGCAGTCGCAGCTTTGCGGTGTTACGCCCGAGCAAGCGGTAAAGCACCCCAATTGGAGTATGGGCAAAAAGATATCGGTAGACAGCGCAACAATGATGAATAAGGGATTAGAGATTATAGAAGCGCGCTGGTTGTTTAATACTACAAATATAGACTACGTTATCCATCCCGAAAGCATAGTGCATTCCATGGTGGAGTTCCGCGACGGATCTATCAAGGCGCAGGCGGGCTTTCCCGATATGCGTTTGCCTATCCAGTATGCGCTTAGCTATCCCGAACATGCCGACAGGAATTTTACACCGCTGTCGTTGCCGCTTGAATTACGGTTTTTCCCGCCCGACGAAAACAAGTTTCCCGCGCCAAAGCTTGCAAAGCAGGCTATTATTTCGGGCGGGAACAGTGCTGCGGTACTAAACGCCGCCAACGAAGCTGCGGTGGCATTGTTTTTACAACGCAAAGTATCGTTTACCGATATCGTGCAAATTGTAGAGGATGCGATAAGCGCCGAGCCGCATTGTGAATTGAAAACGGCGGACGACGTGTTCGAAACGCATAATCGGGTGTACGAAAAAATATATTTGAAGTACAGAGGACAATAATTTGTATTTAGGGTTTATACTTTTATCCATAATAGTTTTGCTTGTAATGGTGCTCATTCACGAGCTGGGGCATTACACCGCTGCAAAAATACTCGGCTTTACGGTGGAGGAATTTTCGGTGGGGTTTGGGCCAAAGCTGATAAGCCGCGTGCGCCGAAACGGCGAGCGGTTTTCGCTGCGCTTGTTGCCGCTCGGCGGATATTGTGCGTTTTACGGCGATGATGCCATAGACGATGATGAGCAACCTAAAAATGACGAAGTTACTCATAAAACCGCGCAGCAAGAAGAAAACACTCAACAAGAAAGCAATAATAGTGCGAATGACGATGATTTGCTGTCTTACGTTATGCGCAGTAAAATAGAGGAAGATAAAGCGGTCGCTGTTGCGCAAGATTCGGCGCCTGTTCGATTGGATAAAAACGGCAACGTAGCAAAAACGTTTTATCAGCAAAAGCCGTGGAAGCGCATAATCGTATTGCTTGGCGGTGTGGTGTTTAACTTTGTGTCGGCCATTATTTTCGCGCTTATATACATTTGGGCGGTGGGTTGTCCCGCGCCGCAAATAGCCGAAGTTTATACCGACGCGCAAGGCAATCAGTACAACGCGCTGCAAAAAGGCGATATTATCTTGGCGGTTGACGGGCATGATATTACCGTTATGACCAACTACAATGAGCTGGTGCAAAACGCCAAAGAGGGCGATACGGTCAAATTCAAAATCGACCGCAACGGCAAGATAATGACCGTGGATGTACAGCGCAAAAAAATTGCTACCGCCGATAAGGACGGAAATGTAACCGAATATGTCGGTTTCGGCTATACGTCTCAAACCGAATTTATCAATGCCAATGCTGCGCACGCGTTTTCCTATTGTGTGCCGTATACATTTAAGCTGTCATGGTCGATACTCGGTTCGTTCGGACAACTGATAACAGGGCAGGTGCCTATTACGCAAGTTACAGGTCCTGTCGGATCTGTCAAGCTGATGGCTGACGTTACAAGAGCCGATTGGCGCAATATACTGATTCTTTTGCCGCTGTTAGCCAGCAATCTTGCTATGTTCAATCTTTTGCCGATTCCCGCACTGGACGGGGCGCAAATTGTGTTCACGATTATAGAGTGGATAAGGAAAAAACCTATCAAGCGCAAGATTCAGGGCATAATTAACGCCGTCGGACTTGTTACGCTGCTGTTGTTCGTTGTGATTGTTGACATTTTGTCTTTCGCGTTGTAAAATATATCCGTGAGTAAAACGGTTAAAATAAAAAATATAGTAATCGGCGGGGGCGCACCCATAGCCGTACAGTCGATGACCAACACCGACACGCTCGATACGCGTGCAACGGCGGAGCAGCTTACGCGGCTTCAAAACGCGGGCTGCGATATTGCACGGCTTGCGGTGTCGAGCGACGCGGAGGTCGAGGCGTGCAAGCCGCTTATCGGCAAGTTCGATATGCCGCTTGTAGCGGATATTCAGTTCGATTATAAAATCGCGGTAAAGTGCTGTGAAATCGGGTTTGATAAAATCAGGTTCAACCCCGGTAATATAGGTGACGAAAACAAGGTTAAACGTGTTGTCGACGCGTGCAAAATGCACGGCGTGCCTATTCGCATAGGCGTAAATACCGGCTCGCTCGAAAAAGAGCTTTTGAGCATGGAAAAAAGCGCCGCGCTTGTCGAAAGCGCGTTAAAGCATGTACGCATTTTGGAAAAGTGCGGATTTAACGATATAGTAATCTCTGTAAAATCGTCTGACGTAAAAACCATGGTCGAAGCGTACCGCAAGCTTGCCGCGCAGGTGGACTATCCGTTGCACTTGGGCGTTACCGAAAGCGGTACGGGCGAGCGTGGAGTTGTGCGCTCGGCAATCGGCATAGGCTCGCTGCTGCTGGACGGTATAGGCGACACTGTGCGCGTGTCGTTGTCGGGCGACCCCGTAAACGAAGTATACGCCGCAAAAACGGTGTTGCAAGAGGTGGGCGCCGATAAAAACTATTGCGAAATAATATCGTGTCCTACTTGCTCACGCTGTAAGTACGATTTAACGGCGATAGTTGAT
>CAMWMF010000015.1 GCA_947175335.1 uncultured Clostridia bacterium | reverse complement strand
ATATGGAAAGGGTAAATGCGCCGTCTTCCGTGCTGTATTCGCCGACAATCGGATCATCTGCTTCGACTTTTGCAAATGTCAACGGATCCTCATTAAAGATATCGCTAAACGTGATTTCTCCGTCTGCGTACGCCATTACGCTGTTAAAATAATCGTTAGGGATTATGAATGTATACTCATTGCCGGTTTTGCTCCATGTTCCGGAAACGTATTCCATACCCTCGCCTACGTCCATGATAACAAATTGATTGTTGTTATCTATCGTAAGGGTAAATGCACCGTCTTCCGTGCTGTATTCGCCGACAATCGGATCGTCATCCTGCGGTACGTCGTAGTAGCCGCAAGCAAACAACCAATCTGTACCAAGCGTGTCGGCAAATCCGGTCAGGAAATCTTTGAGTAAATCATCGAGCGGGTATGCACCATCCTCGTTGACGTAGTTGGCATAGTAGTATGTATCTTCTTCCAAATCGGTGGGGATAATATACGTATAACTAATAAGGCCTTCTTGCTGTACGTTGAATTCGTTAAAACCTCTAAGCACAAGGCGGTAATCCTTGAATGACTTGCCCTTGTTTGCGTTTGCTTGATCTTCAACCGACGTTACGTCAATGACGTACACACTGGACGATTTATGATTCCATCTTTCCATGTAGATAATTCCGTCGGAGTTGACGCCGAATGCTTTGGTGAGTGCAACCATGACCAATTCGCCGTCCTTAGACCCTATATGGTAGTAACCGTCATCACCCTTTACAAGCGTTTCGTCCGAGGCAACGGAGGCAAGTTCTTTGCCCTCGGGCTTGGCGGGCGCCTGCGTAAACACGGTACTCTTAACAACAACCGTTTCGTTGGTGTGGGTGCCGATTCTTTCGATTTTTACGTCGACCGCCGCGGGATAACTGTCAGTCTTGACCGATACGGCAAAGTAAAGATTGCCCTGCATTTCCTCGGTGTACTTAACGGTCAACTCTTTGCCGTTTGTGTAATCGGCGTCTTCAAACTCGCAGTCTTCATTCGCAGACATCGTTTGTTTGACAGCGCCGTTGCCGTTGACGGTCAGCTTATATGTGGAGCCGGCCGTAGGTTCAAGCTCAATAACAGCGCATTTGTCCTGCTTGTTTACTTCGGCCTTGACAGTGCCCGCTCCGGTTACCGTCGTATAGGTGGCGTACGGAGTTGACAATATCGTTTCGGCGGTCACTTTTTCATCGCCGTTGTTGGTAACGTTAAGGTAATACTTTTTACCCTTTTCCAACGTTACAGGCGGATTAAACATGCCGTTGCCCGACAAATGGCTGTCACCGAGCAAGAACGACTCGTTCAGCTTGCAAATCAACTCATCAGGCTTATCGGAATAGAAATAGTAATCGCCGCTGTAATCCGCCGTATACTCGTAGTAGACAGTGGAATTTGCCTCAACCGCGATATTCATTTTGTATGCCGACATGCCTTCTACATACCAATAATCGCTTTCAAGCTCCGCGTCGGAAATCTTGATTGCGTCGGTAAGCTTTATGACGTTGACGGGATAAATTTTTATTGTTTGCTCGACAACGGTAGCGGAAAGGCTTACGTATTCCTTGTTAAGCTGTGCATCGAGATATCTGCCTGCGGCGTTTTGCTGCAAAGCATATGTGCCGTCGCTCTCAAAAGCGTAGCCTGCGGGAAGACCTTTGATTTGGATGTGGTAATCGGTCTTGGTCGCGTCGTAAATTTTGACGATACCGTTTGCATCGGGCTCCACAAGTTCGAGGCAGTTGTTGCTCTCTACCGTGCAAATGCCCACCAATACGCCCGCCGCCGTGTACGCGGTGTTATCGTAATTGACAAGCTTGATTGTGTACGACGCAGGCTTTTCCTCCAACGTGACCGTAAGATTGCGTCCGTCGAATTTGAGTTCGGCGCCGTCCGCTACCTTATAGCCTCTGGGAAGGTCGTCCAGTGTGACCGTATAGCCGGCGTCCTCGGCAAGAGAAAATTCCGCCTTGCCGTCGGCGCCTGTTGTTACGGGCTTACCGAGTATGGTCGAGCCCTTTTTGACCGTAACCTTTACACCCTCTGCAGCGGAATCCCCCGCCTTGACAGTGACAGTGTATGTAACAGAGTTGTCCTGGGGCGTGTCGCCGCCGCAAGCCACAAACAGCCCGGCGCACACGGCAAGACAAAGCGCTAAAAGTACAAGCACTATTTTGTTACGCAGTTTTGTCATGTTTTTGCCTCCTGAAAAATTTTTTTACGTCCATATATTCAGACGATAATAACTAATAAATTTGACTTCTTTAATTCCGAATTCCGAATTCATAATTCCGAATTATATTAAGGGTTTTGCTCGTTGTACACTCTGTAATACCAGCACAGTCTAAGCCACTCGTTGTCGAGCGCCTTATCGTATTCGATAGTGCCGTTGTCGTAAACGTTTAGCGGGTTGACGCGCGTTTCTATAAACAGAGTAAGCATGTCTTTGATTTCGTCGTTGACCTTGACAAGTCCGTCGGTATCTTTGGACTGCTCGATATAGCCATTTACTATAGCGGTGTAGTCCTTATACTCCCTGCCCTCGATGCCGTGGTTTGGTTGCGTCAAGTCATAGTCCACAACGTAGCCGAGCAACGTCGGTTCCACGTTAGCGCCGTTATACTTGTAGCTGTATGCTATTCTGTAACGGAAATCGAAAGTACCAAAGTCGCAATATTTGTTTTGGTACGGAACCTTTACGTTTTGTTTCGCAAGTGCCGTGAACGATAACGAGACCGACGTGGGATACTTGACGTCAAGGTAAATATACGGATCGTCGTCATGCTTGTCGTTTTCATCGCCGACGCGGTAGTAACCTTCGCTGTCCTTGTAGTACGTAACCGCATACGAAAGCTCGTGGCCGATTATGGATTCGCCGTCCGGACCGAGTATGCCTACGAAGTCGCTAGACGAGCACGGCACCAGCTCGGTTACCGGCTGTTCGACTTTGGTTACCCTAAAGTCCAGCTGACCCATCTCCTGCATGAGGAATGCTACTTCTATATAGTACTTGTGCCCGGCGGTCAAGTATCTGTACACGACAAAGTTATGCTCGTTCACACCGTCGCGCACCATGCGATTGTCGCCGCTGTAAACAAGCGCGTGGTCGGGGTCGGTACCGTCGTCGTACAGCCAAACCTGCGCAGCCTGCTGGCTGTCCGCGGGCAACAACGACTCTATTCTGTACACCGCACTCTCTTCGGGCGTGAACGTGTAAATAAGCGTGGGGAACGGCGCCATTTCTCGAGTAAGGTCGGCCGTGGTTTCGGCAGCCAACTCGACGGGGATCGCCGTTTTGGTGGTAAGTCCTATTATGGGATTGCGTATATACTCGCCCTCGCCGTAGTGCGAATAGAAGCTGCACAGCTCCAACCACGCATTGGCGCGCGCCGAGCTGCCTTCTACTTCGGCGGTAAACGCTTTGAGCATTGCGCTAAGCTCCTCGTCTACCGGCACAAAGCCGGGTATATCCGACGCGGTTGCTGCGCGGCAGTAAGTTATAAGGTCGTTGCGGTAGTTGTATGTTTGACCGTTCTTGGTCATGTTGCATTTGTATGCATATCCGCCTTTTACCGCGTCCTCTGCATATATAAGCTCCGAAACAGAATTTATGCTCCAATTAGTTACGCCGGTCATGTTGGCAAACAGCATGGGCTTTTCGTCGTTTCCGGCATATTGGCTGTTTTCCAATTCGCCGAGCTTTACGTGATAGTAGCCGTCTACAAGCTCCACGCCCACGTAGTGCGGATACTCGGTATCGTCCTCGTCGGGCGTGCCGTATGCCGCATAGCGCAGCATATCCACACCGTTCATTGCGGACACGTCCTCAAACCGAACGTTGCGAATATATACGTTGTCCAAGCCGATATCTCTGGTATTGTTTTTGATATACGACAAGCCCAAACCATGTTCGTCCTCGGTAAGCTCTGCGTACAAGTAGCATGTTTTCCAGCCGCCGGATGTGCCCGATATTTGCTTAACTACCATCCTGCCGTCCCAAACCGCCGACAAAATATCGGTGTCCGTTTCGGTTTGGCTGTAATAATCAAACGCAAGCACCTTGCCTGCCGGCATTTTGACGGTGGCGTAAAGCGCGGACATCGAGTTGGGTTTTTTGGAGTTGGACGAACACAAAACCTCTTCGGTATCCGACACGCCTTCCTCCGTTTTGAGTATAAACGGCCACATCATATCGTTTTTCGTTTCGCCGTACCAGTTGACGTACATGTCGTCTGTCGCCGTAAAGTTGTTGATTGCCGCAGTCACCTTTTCGTAATGGTCGGCGGGCACGGTTATGTCGGGCCTTGACATTTCGGTGTTGATAGATTCGCTCACCTTGTCGCCTGGCGTGAACGTTTGCACGTAGTTATCGCCGATGAATTTGTTGATTAACCGCTCCCATACTTCCGCCGCGGTAACCGCGCCCGATTCGACATGAGCAATCGCGCCGTAACGGTCGATTATGATAGTCGTGGGGAAGCCTGTTATTTGGAACCGCAATGCAAACGAGTTGTAGTCGCGCATCATCGGGAACGAATAGCCGTTGGCGTTGCGATAATCGACTATTGTCGCTTCCGAATCGCCGCCCTGATAATTGCTTATGGCCAGCAACTCGATTTTGTCCTTTAACTTATCGTACACTTCCTCCATCGCCGGCATTTCTTTAACGCACCATGAGCATTCCGTGCCCCAGTTGTTGATGACAACCGCTTGCTTGGTTTCCAAAATCTTGGCAATGGAATATTTTTCCTTTGCGCCATTCACTTCATAAGGCGTAATCCATTCATAGTCGTGAATTATGTCGCCTATGACATAGGTCGCCGCGGTGGCGCTGGGCGCAGGCGGAGTGTCGAGTATTACCTCGGACGTAAGCACCACCTCGCCTTGCCGTACCGTCGACGTAAGAGTGGGGGTGGAAGTTACGGTATATCCCTCCTGAACGTTAGGTATGCGCACGGTATAATTGTCCGCAGGCAAATCGAATGCAAGAATACCGTTAGCGTCGGTCTTGTTCGAATAAATAGGCCTTGTGCCGCTGTATACAAAAACCGTCACGTCTTTAAGTTTAAGCCCGCCCGCGCTGCGCACGGTTACGGTATAGCTATCCGCCATGCCGTCGCGCAATTCTATTACGGCGGTCGGCGCTTTGCCCGTTACCGTCTTGGTGTCGGTATAAATATTTCCGTTGGGAAGATTGGACACGGTAACGGTGTACTCGTCGTAATTGAGCTCGCATTCAGCCTTGCCGTCCGCGCCTGTTACGGCCGTACCGCCTATGCCGTTGTCGTTAGCCCATGTTACGGTAACGCCGGCAGCCGGCGCGCCCGTTTTGTCCATTACGGTAGCGGTATACGTAATCTTTACAGCCTGAAGCTGAAGAGTAATCTCGCGCATCGAGGAAGTAACGGATATATCGTCGTATGACAAACCGTCGCCCATACCCGACAGCACCACCTTGTACGTGCCTGCGGGAACCATAGCCGTTGCAACTCCGTCCTCACCCGTTACGGCGCTGCCATGCGTCTTGCCCGACTGCTGCCACGATACGGTTACGTCCTTTTGCGGATTGCCGTCGGGCGCAAGCACAGTTACACTGTATTCGAGCTTTTCGGCATCCGAGCCGCAACCTACCATGGCGAATGCCGCCGTGCAAAGCAACATAATTGCCGCCGTTATAAATACTAAAAGACGTTTTTTCATGACCCTCTCTCTAAAAAAAACGCGCCGAAAAACCCTTCTCGACGCCGTTGTCATACTTTATTATAACAAAAAGTTGTAGCTAACGCTACCACGACTATCGTCGTTTTTTACTCCGTAAAACAACTTTTTGTTGAAATACGGCGTGAAATTGCCCTTGCAAGCAAGCAAATTCACTTGTATTATAACATATGCAAAATTGAATTGCAAGTGTTTTTAATAAATTCGGAATTATGAATTCGGAATGCGGAATTTTTATATGCGTGTGTTTACTGCGAAATTCGTTTTGCATTACGCCCGAATAGTTTCGTTTCGTTATAAATTGCTCGACGCCACTATTGCCGTATACAACAAAAGCCCTTGGTTATCAAGGGCTTTTGTTTAATTTGCGTTATTTATTATTGTCTATTATTTAGCCAAGCTGACAGCAACAGCGCAAGCGACGGTCGCGCCGACCATGGGGTTGTTGCCCATGCCGATAAGACCCATCATCTCGACGTGCGCGGGGACGGAAGAGCTGCCCGCAAACTGCGCGTCGCTGTGCATACGACCCATCGTGTCGGTCATGCCGTACGAAGCGGGACCCGCCGCAACGTTGTCGGGGTGGAGCGTTCTGCCCGTGCCGCCGCCACTGGCGACCGAGAAGTACTTTTTGTCGTTTTCCTGGCACCATTTTTTGTACGTGCCCGCAACGGGGTGCTGGAAGCGTGTCGGGTTGGTGGAGTTGCCCGTGATGGACACGTCAACCTTTTCCTGACGCATTATAGCCACGCCCTCGCTTACGTCGTCCGCGCCGTAGCAGCGAACCTTTGCACGCTCGCCGTCGCTGAACGGAACTTCGCGCACGATTTTAAGCTCGCCCGTAAAGTAGTCATACTTAGTTTCAACGTACGTAAAGCCGTTGATACGCGAAATTATGTACGCCGCGTCCTTGCCCAAGCCGTTAAGTATAACGCGAAGGGGCTTTTTGCGCGCCTTGTTGGCGTTACGAGCAATACCGATAGCGCCCTCCGCCGCAGCAAACGATTCGTGTCCGGCAAGGAAAGCGAAGCAGTCCGTTTCCTCTCTAAGCAGCATTGCGCCGAGGTTGCCGTGGCCCAAACCGACCTTACGCTGATCGGCAACGCTGCCGGGGATGCAGAACGACTGCAAGCCCAAACCGATGCATTCCGCAGCTTCCGCAGCAGTCTTTACGCCCTTTTTGAACGCAATCGCGCAGCCTACCGTGTACGCCCACACCGCGTTTTCAAACGCTATGGGCTGAACGCCCTTAACTATTTCCTCAACGTTAACGCCGCGCTTCAAGCAAATGTCGCGCGCTTCTTCAAGCGAGGCAATGCCGTACTTTTTGAGCTCGGCGGTGATTTTGTCTATTCTTCTTTCGTATCCTTCAAACGTGATAGCCATGTTAAATCTCCTCCTTACTCGTTTCTCGGCACTATGTACTTAGCAGCGTTTTCAAATCTGCCGTAGTGCTTTTTGGCTTTTTCGAGCGCTTCGTTGCCGCTTACGCCTTCCGACACAAGCTTCATCATTACGCCGAGGTTAACGTACTCGTAGCCGATAATCTCGCCGTTTTTGTCGAGCGCGACGCGGGTTACGTAGCCTTCCGCCATTTCAAGATAGCGCGGGCCTTTGAGCTTGGTGGAATACATTGTGCCCACTTGGCTGCGCAAGCCTTTGCCGAGGTCTTCCAATCCCGCGCCGACGGGCAAGCCCGCGTCCGAGAACGCCGACTGGCTGCGGCCGTAAACGATTTGCAAGAACAGCTCGCGCATTGCAACGTTGATAGCGTCGCAAACAAGGTCGGTGTTAAGCGCTTCGAGCAGCGTCTTGCCGGGAAGAATTTCCGCCGCCATAGCCGCCGAATGAGTCATGCCCGAGCAGCCGATAGTTTCGACCAAAGCTTCCTCGATAATGCCGTCCTTGATGTTGAGCGTAAGCTTGCAGGTGCCCTGCTGGGGCGCGCAGCAACCGCAACCGTGCGTAAGTCCGCTGATATCCTTGATATCGTAGGCTTTGACCCACTTGCCCTCTTCGGGAATGGGCGCCGGTCCGTGATTGCAACCCTTAGCCACGCATTGCATATTTTGTACTTCGCGTGAATATTGCATAAAAAACAACTCCTCCGTAAAAAGTTTTTGCTTAATGATTATAACACAGCCTTACAAAAAAGGCAATAGTTTTTTAATTCGGAATTAAGAATTCGGAATTCGGAATTAAAAAAATATATTGCTATATCGTTTGGTTTGCGCTATACTATATAATATACAAATAAAAACGGAGTAATGATGAACAAGGCGTTAAAGAAAACTCTTATAATAATAGGAATAGTTTTGGCAACGATAGTCGGACTGTTTTTGCTGCTGTACTTTATTTTGTTTTTGATAGGCTTGGGCAAGTACGGCGATGCGCGGGACGTGCGTTGGTACGTATGCGACGTTGCCGAAATTAACAGTGGTTGGGCGCCGCAAGGCATTGCCTACACTGGCGACGGCAATTATATACAGACGGGCTACGACGGCGACAACAACGTAGTGGTATACTTCGGCAGCGGCGAAAGCTTTAAGCGCATAGTCCCCGTCGACAGCAACGGCAAAACAGCAAAGGGTCATGCCGGCGGCGTGGCTTGCACCAAGGACAACGTGTATATAGCAAACGACAACACGCTTTTGCGCCTCGACCTAAACGCAATCAAGTCCGTAAGTTCGGGCGGCAACGTGACGGTGTTGCAAACAATCCCGGTGGACAACCGTGCCGCATACTGTTACAGCGACGACGAGTATTTGTACGTGGGCGAGTTTTACCGCGCGGGCAATTACGAAACGGAACAGTCTCACCACTACACGACTCCCAACGGCGAAAACAACAAAGCCATAGTGTCGTGCTACAAGTTAGACGAGGACGGCATGGTTTGCGAGGATGGCGTGCAGCCCTACCCCGAATACTGCATATCCGTTACAGGGCTCGTTCAGGGCTTTGCGATAAAGGACGGCACGGCCGTGCTGTCGCGTTCGTACGGGCTTAAAGATTCGGAGCTTCAATACCACACTCTGCCTGCCGAGCCGAGCGCGCAAATAGCGGTGGCGTTTAAAAAGAACGAAGCCGCCGAAAGCAAACAAGTTCCGCTGTACTACCTTGACGGCACAACGCTGTTCAAAACTTTAACACTCCCCTCGTTTTCCGAGGACGTAACAATAGTGAACGACCGCGTAGTAGTTACAAACGAAGCATCCGCAAACAAGTACTTTATAGGCAAGCTGTTCAACGCCGCCAAAGTATATTCCTACCCGCTGTACAAAAAAGCATAAAAAGAAAAAGGATGGGATTGAATATTTGCCCTCATTCGCCCTTTGGGCACCTTCCCCCAAGGGAAGGTAATCCATTGTTCAGCTTTTCCGCATGATTACCTTCCCCCACGGGGAAGGGGGACCGCTTGCGGTGGATGAGGGCAATCAATATAATCTCATCCTTATTTTTAATTCTTAATTCTGCATTCTTAATTCTTAATTATTTATTGCACTATCCTGCTGCCGCATGTGTCGGTGGCTTCCTCTACCTTGACTGTAAACGGCATGCGCGATATAAGCGCTTCGGCGTGAGTGATTACGCCCACCAAGCAGTCCTTGCTCAGCGATTCCAGAGCGCCGTACACTACGTCTATCAAATCCTCGTCCAGCGTGCCGAAGCCCTCGTCCAAAAAGAAGAATGCGTTGTTGCCGCGGCTTTGCGTGCGGGCAATCGCTATCGCCACCGACAGCGACGCCAAAAACAGCTCGCCGCCCGAAAGCGTGTCCGTCTTGCGGAACTTGCCTTCGTTAAGGTAGTCGGACACCATAAAGCCGTTTACCTTGTCGTAGCACATGGTATACTTGCCGCTCGACAGCTCGCCGAGGATTTCGCCCGCGACGGCGGTAAACTCGTCTATGTATTCCGCCGCAACAAAGTTGAGCATTGCCTTGCCCTTTGTCATATCGGCTATAACTCGGTACAGGTCGGCGCGCTTTTTCAGCTCGGCCAGCTCGGCGTTAAGCTCGGACAATTCGTCGCACTTTTGCGACAGTGCGTCCGTTTCCACCTGCTTGACGGCTATGTCCTTATTGAGCTCCGCAATGCGCGTTTTTACACGTTCAAGCTCGTCGCGCTTTTCGGTGTACGCACCCTCGTCGAATTCGGGGCTGTCCACAGGACAATCGGCCTTGGCTTGGGCAAGCGAATTTTCTATTGCTTGAACTGTCGCCGTCGCCGCTTGAAGCGCGCCCGCAAGCGCTTTGCGCTTTTGGTCGACCGCGTTCAACCTATCTTCCACCTCGGCAAGCTCGGCCTTGACCTTGGCTATATCGCCCTCCGTTTTGCCGCACGACTCGCCAAGTTCGGTTTTGTAATTTTCCGATTTTTGTTTAAGCTCGACAAGCGCCCCCTCCAAGCCTTTACACTCCGCGCCGAGCACCGCAAGCGTAGGCGTTTGCTTGGCCAACTCATCCTTGGACGCGTCGGCCTTTTCGGCTGCCTTTTTGCAATCGTCAAGCACGGCGATAAGCGCATTGTAAACGTCGGGCACAACGCATGTTTCGGCAAGCTTGCGCTCGGCATCAACGCGGTCGCGCTCGGCGGTCTGCAACGATTTATCCAAATTGTCGTAATCGGCTTTGGCACGATCGGAATGCTTGACGCACTCGGCACGCGCCGCTTCCGCTTCTTTCAGTTTTTGCTTGGCGGCTTCCAACTCCGCTTTGCGCTTGTCCACGTCGGTATCGCCCACCTCGTGTTCGCCGTCGTATACACCGCCACACACGGGACAGGTGTCTCCGTTGTGCAATTCGGCACGCACCGCCGCCGCATGCGAATGCAACTGCGACGAGGACAGCGCTGCCGCGCAGTTTTCCACATCAACATTCGCCTGCCCGACAGCCGTTTCAAGCTCGGCAAGGCGGGCGGCGTACTGCTCGATAACAGCAAGCTGTTTTTGCCTGTTTTCGGTATGCTCGGCAAGCGCCGATACTATTTTTTGTCTGGCGCCGTCCAACTCGGCATATCTATCGAGCTCGGCGAGCAGCTTGCCCTTGGCCTCGGCTATATCGGCAACCGACGCGTCACCGCCGCCCAGCACCGACAATGCAAGCGCAAGTCCCGCCGATTTATTGCCTATGCCTTCGGCCGCGACTGTAAATTTATTCAATACTTCTTTAAGCTTTTCGACGTCGCCGTCGTGCGCCTGCTCCAAAACTTTCAGCTTTTGCTCGACAGCGGCAAGCGAATTGCGCTTTTCGTCCAGCGCGGTTTGCTTTACCGCATTGTCCTTTACGGCAGCGGCGTATTCGCGGTCGAGTGTGTTCAACGCGGACAGCCTGTTAAGCTCGTCGCGCAAAAACGCCTGTTTTTTCACGTCCTCGGGGTTGACCGACTGCTCGAACTCGTCAAGCGCCGTTTTGGCCTCGAATTCACGCTTTTTCGCCTCGTCCGATTGCAGCATAAGCGTTTTGACCGCGTTTTGCTTTTCGCGCACGCGGATAAATACGTCGCGCACTTTTTCCAACTCGGCAAGCTCGGCGGCGCGCCCCGCCGCGTCCTTTTCGCACGAAGCCAGCTTGGTGCGCAACGCCTTGATTTCGTCCCTTTGTTCTTTCAGCTTTTGCGGCGACACTTCGCCCAGCTTATCGCGCTCGCGTTCGCGCGCGGCTATTTCGCCGTTCTTTTCGCGCTCATGCACCGACGCGTACTTAAACACCTCGCCGAACCGCATAAGCGAAAAAATCTTGCCCACCGCTTCCGTTTGCTTTTGCGGCGTCTTTTTCAAAAACTCGGCGTACTCGCCCTGTTCGAGCAGGTACACGTTTTTAAACTCCGCCGCTTCCAGCCCGATTATGCCGTATATTATATTGTTTACGTCGTCGCTCTTGACGGAGATGGGCTCGCCGTTTTTGTACAGCGTGCACGTAGCTAGCGCCGTGCCGTCCGGCTTGCGCTTTAACGCGCGCTCAACCACGTACCGCTCGCCGTCCTCGGTAAATTCCAGCACCACGCGCGCCGACGTTCGGGAAAGATTGATGACGTCGCCGAGATTGCCCTTGGGACTTTTTCCGTACAGCGCGAGCATTATGCAATCGAAAATGGTGGTTTTGCCCGCACCCGTCTTGCCGCAAATGCAAAACAGATTGCTACGCCCCGCCGCCTCGAAGTCGAGCGTTTGCTCCTCCATAAACGAATTTATACCTTCTATCGTAAGTCTGATCGGTTTCATATTATTCCTGCTCCGCCTCTTGCATCAATTCGGTAAACACCGCTTTAAGCTCGGCGCTCGGCTCGGCGTTGAATCTGTGCTTGTAATACATGTCGAATATCTCGCCGTCGGACAGGTGCGCACGCCGCTCCACCTTTACGTCGCCGCGCAGCGTCGCCGTCACCACCAAATCGTTGTACGCGGGGTGCGAACGGATTTGCGCCGTTTCATCGCGAGTGAGCGGTTCGCCGCTGTACTTTATACGCACGTAGTCGTCCGAATAAAAATCGAGCTTAGCTATGCATTCGTCAAAGTTGTCGGCGTCCGTTTCGGTAAGGTTTTTACCCGCGGTCAGTATCTTTTGCTCCACCGTCTTCTTTTGCGTGTCTATAATGTTGACCGACTTGGTGCGGCTTTCGTCGTAGGCATACTGCAACGGCGAGCCGCTGTATTCGGCAAGCGGGCGCTTGCATATGCGCAAATGCTTATGCACATGCCCGAGTGCAACGTAGTCCGCGCTTTCGGGCAGTATATCGGTAGGCAGCGCGAGTAGCCCGCCCAGCGACTCCGACGAAGCCGACTTGCTTAAAAACAAGTGCGTGCAAAGAATGTTGTAGTTGTCGTCGAAAAATTCGCACGCGGAAGATAGCGTTTGCTTGACGCGCTCCACGTAATCTATATTATAGTCCTGCTTTGCCCAGCGCGAAAGCCGCGACTCGGCGGGGTACGGAACGAGCGCTATATTCACCCGTTCGTCGCCCTTTTCCACCGTTACGCCGCCGTAACGCCCGAAGATTTTTATGCGCTGCTTTTGTATGTAGTCCGCCGCGTCGAACAGTCCGAACAAGCTGGGCGGGGGCGTGGGATCGGACAGCGTTTCGCCGTTTAGCGCGGAGTAGTCCAACTCGCCCGCAAGCACTATGCCCTGCAAATCGGCAAGCGGCTTGGCGGCGCACATACGGCGCTCGTCGTCATGGTTGCCGGCAAGCGCGATAACCGCTCTGCCCCGCTCGGCAAGCGTGAGTATACTGCGGTAAAAAACGCGCTCGGCCTCCGACGTGGGCACCGACGTGTCGAATATATCGCCCGCAATAAGCACGACGTCAATGTCCTCGACGTCGGCTATTTCCGATAACTGCTTGATTACCTCGCACTGCTCGTCCAGCCGCGCCGCCTTGTTCAGCTTTTTACCCAAGTGTAGGTCTGCCGTGTGCAAAATCTTCATTTCAGGTTTTCTCCCACTGCTTTTGGCAAAACAGTTGATAATTTGTTTTGCAAGTGGTATTATAATACATACACGGAAAAAATTCAAGCAAAAGAGGCGCGAGATGTTCAAACTGTCGTCGGAAGCAAGTCTTGACGGCGCTATAACCGTCGAAAATAAATTTATAGTCGAGTACATGCCGTACGCCGACGGCGATTACGTAAAGGTGTATCTTTACGGTCTTTCGCTTGCCGCGCGCAAAAGCGACGCCGACGACAGCATAGAACGGCTTGCACGGCGGCTCGACATGGACGAGCGTACCGTTAATGCCGCAATAGATTACTGGACGGAGCAAGGACTTATGTCGCGGCTTGGCGACGATATATGCTACTTCTCGCCGCGCACCGCAAGGCCCAAAATAAAACTTCTCGACGTCGATACATACAAGGAATTCAACCGCCAAGCGCAGCTGTACATATCCGCGCGGCAAATATCCCCCAACGAGTATCACGACTATTATACGTTAATGGAAAAGCTGCACGTGGAATGGCAAGCCATGGTGCTTATTGTCAAATACTGCGTCGACCTTAAAGGCGACAACGTGTCTTGCCCGTATATTCTTTCCGTCGCCCGCAACCTTGCCGAGGACGGCTACCGCACCGCCGACGACGTGGGCGAACGGCTGGACGAGTTCGGCGTTTACTACAACGATTTGCGAGCGGCGCTCGGCGCAATGGGCAAAAAGCATGTCGACCACGAGGCCGTTCAGCTCTATAAAAAATGGAAAATCGAATACAAGTTCGGCGCCGACGTCATTTTGCACGTAGCGCAAAATATGAAACACGGCAGCATTGCCCTGCTCGACGAAAAGCTTACGCAATACAATAAGCTCGGGTTCTTTTCGGCGGACATCATCGACAAGTACGAGGAAGACCGCAAAAACCTTTACAAGCTGGCAAAATCAGTCAACAAGGCGCTGGGCGTTTATTACGACAATACCGATCCCGAAATCGCAACGTACATCAAGCCGTGGCTCGCGCTCGGGTTTGAAAGCAAAGCAATTCTTGCCGCCGCCGACTACTGCATGAAAAAGGACATGAAGCGATTGTCCGACCTAGACGCAGTTATCCGCGACCTGTTCGAGCGCGGACTGACCACCGAAAAGCAGGTAAAAGACAGCGTAAACTACGAAAACCGCTTTGACGAAAAAATAGAAAAGCTGTTCAAATCGCTCAATATTAAGGGCGCCGTCAAGGATATACACCGCGCATACTACACCAACTGGACGGAAAAATGGGATATGCCCCAAGTGCTTATCGACTACGCCGCACTGCTTGCCTTGAACAAGGACAATCCTTTCGCGTACATGAACTCGGTGCTACTTGCCTGGCACAACTCGGGCATAACAGATATAGATAAAGCCAAGTCCGCCGTCCCGATCACCGGCGACAAAAACATACGCCCCGTCGCCGATGGCAAACAAACCGGCATAGTATTCGAAAAGTACACCGAAGAGCAGCTTAACAGCCTATTCACAGCTATAACGGAGGACGACGATTGATGAACGTTTACCAACGCGCAGTTAAAGAAATTACCGACCGTCGCCGCGAGGATTTGGACGAGGGCTTAGCAGTTTGGCGCAACGCGCTTGCGAGCGACGAAAAGCTTCGCGCCGCCAACGCATACTATCAAGCGGAAGCGGTGAAGAAAGCGCAAAAACTGCCCAACGACTTAGACAAGGCGCGAGCGGAATTACAAGCAAACGCCAAACGGCTGGGACTTACAAAGCAAGTAATCGAGCCGCCCGCACGGTGCAATGACTGCAACGACACGGGATACGCAAACGGCAAATATTGCAAGTGCGTGGTTAAACGCGTAATTCAGTCGGAAGCGGAAAACCTCGCCCTACCCCAAACGGATTTTTGGGCGGCAAAAAAATCGGCGCCCAAGGCGATAGCCAAGCTATACAAGGAAGCCGAAAAGTATATTAACGAATTCCCCGAAAACAAAAAGCCTTTCTTTATTATATTGGGCAGCGCTGGCACCGGCAAGACGGTACTCGCCTCGGCAATAGCAACCGAAATGCTGTCACGCGGCGCGGCTACCGTAACGGTAAGCGCGTTCGAAATGGTTAAACGCGCAAAGGACTACCACACGCAATTCGCCATAGACGACTACCGCGATTTGTTCACACCTATGCTCGACTGCGACCTACTTGTAATCGACGACCTCGGCACCGAAACGGTGCTTAAAAACATAACGCGCGAGTATTTTTACACGATAATCAACGAGCGCTGGCTGCACGGGCGCAACACAATAATCACTTCCAACCTTTCGCCCAACGATATGCTCACCCGCTACGGCGAAGCGGTGTTCTCCCGCCTGTGCGACAAAAACAAAGCCAACCTGTTCACCGTCACCGCACCCAATGCAAGAATTTAAAAATTAAGAGCCGTGATAACATGGCTCTTTTTAATTCGGAATTATGAATTCGGAATTCGGAATTAATAGGATTTTTTAGATTATGCGGCTATCGCCTAGATTTCTCCGCTTCGCGCTTACGCGCTTCGGTCGAAATGATGGGATTGGAGTTTACTATTCATAAAATATTATAAGAATAGTAACGCTTTACTCCCATCACCCCGACCGTAGTGGAGGGGTCTAGGCGTAGCCGCACATACTAAAATCACAACCTTATCTATAATTCTTAATTCTTAATTACTTTATCCTTTTCGCGCCAGCTCGTAGCTGACGTCGAGCATTTTTTGTATTTCGTCTAACGGCACGCTACCGTCAAGGCACATGGTAATCCAATGCTTTTTGTTCATGTGGTAGCCGCGAAAGAATTTTTCGTTATCTACCAATTTGTCGATATCTTCCGCCGCTGCACGCAAATCTATTATTTCCGCTCTTTCGTCCGACGGAAGCCCAAGCTTATCTTTTTTAACGGTAAGCAACGCGGCATACCACTTTTGGTTATCCTTGCGCCGCCAGACCGCGTTGTCCGAAAACTTTTCCCACAAAAATTCCAGCTCGTCGCCGTAGGTGTTATACACATACTCGATAAGCTTTTGCGCATACTCGCTTTTGAATATGCATTTGTCAAAACACTTTGCGGCTATATCCGTCATAACGTTTTCGTAGTCGGTGCGCACCGCGCCGACAAAGCCGCCTACCGCGCCCTCTACAAGAAAGAGCGTGTACGGGTCGTCGGTTGCCAAATCAATCACTTGGGTATCTATATCGTCACTTGTAATTTTTACATGCAACGCAAACCCGCCGTTCATAATTGTGGTATCGTAAATATACGCGTCGCCGGACACAACAAAGCCGAACTTTTGCAGCTTGGCAAAGTTCGGCTTGTAATGCTTGAAAATCCGTTCTAAAATATAGTTCATAAAATCGCTACTATCGTCGCTTTAAATTATGGTAAGTGCGCTCGCAGTTACGCGCATTGCGGGCACTACGCCGACGTATGCGGAATCTACCTCCGAACCGGCGACCGTGCCGCTCGGCGTGGCTTGAGAAATGTCTATTGCGCTGTCCCATATAGGCGAACGCGTCCACCACATCCCGCGACCGAACCAAGCATACGCGTCGCTCATCCATGCGCCGGTAGCACGCGCATAATCGCTTACAAGCATCATGCGCGATTCGTCGGCATCACCGCCGGCAGAAACAAAGCCATACGCGGAATTGTGAATTTCTTTATAACTGGGAAGGAAAATCTTGTCCTGCGTGTTCTCGCATGCATACGAATTTTCGGACTTGCAGGTAGTCGCTGCGCTATTGTTCACCGTTGTTAATTGGATATTCTGTTGTTGCGCCGAGCTGAACGCCTTTGCATAGAATGTGCCGTTTAACCAAGCGCGTATATCGCTGTGCATATAGTTGGACGCATACACGGTGGTGCCGCCTATCTCTCTGCTGTCCTGACTGTTGTGGTACACACCGCTATCGATTATAGTGTCGCAAAGAAGGAGCGTCTTGCCGTCCTTTTTCTCTAAAACGCGCCATTTTATCGGCTCGACTTTAAAGAAGTAATCGGTACCCGCAATTACATTTTCATCGTTCGAGAACTTAACGTTAGACCAAGTATACATAAAATACGGCGTAGCCGTTACTTTGGCGTACTTTGCTCCGTCGCTGCCCGTATAATAACCGTCGGCGTCCGCAGTACCTCCAACCGTTACGTTGGCCGCTTTTATAGTTTGCGGATACTCGCCGTACATTGCAAACTTGCCGAGCTCATGCATTTCGCGCACGTACGAGCAGTCCGAGCACGTATTGCCGCTGCCGAATTTATGTACTCCCCAGCCCTGCGATTCTTCCTCGATTATCGGATGTCCGCATGTTACCGCATGCCAGTGGTGCGTTTCGTTGCTCGACCATTGTTGGCTGAACGTATGCTCATGCGCAAATGTATGAGTTTTCGACGCCGCCGGCGAATCGTTATAGCCCGCCGCTTTGGCAATTACCGTATATGTCTTAGTGGCGCCGTCGGGAATGGAAAAGCCGTTTGTCGAAAGCTCAATGCTGTTGGTATTTACCGTCTTGGTCGTCGTTCCGTCCGATACAACGTAGCTTGTGGCATTTTCGACAGCTATCCACGTCAATGTAGTGCCGCCTACGACAAGTCCCATCGGCATGGCAAGCGTAGTAGGTTGCTGCGGTTGAGCCGTATATGTATATTGCGCCGCCGCCGAATTGGTATAGCCGTCGGCCTTGGCGACTACCGTATACGTAATGCTTCCGCTTGTGGGAACGGTCAAGCCGTTTGTCGCAAGCGCTATGCTGTTTGTGCTTACCGACACCGTTTTGCTGCCGTCGAACACCGTATAGCTTGTTGCGTTTGTAACGGCGTTCCACCTTAGCGTGCCGTTGTTTACCGTAAGCCCCGAGGGCGTGGCAAGCGTCTGCGGTCCAATGGGTCCGGGGCCGGGGCCGGGGCCGGGATTTACGCCCGGTACAAACGTATACGTCGTCGACGAATCGTCATAGCCGTCGGCGCGTGCAACAATAGTCACCGTAAGCGTACCCGAAGTATACTCGACATTGTTGAACTCCGCACGAGTAGTCGGCGCAACGCTAATGTACTGCGCTTCGCCGAACTTGACTAAGTACGTTTGCGCACCACTGACGCTTCCCCATTCTATGGTAAGCAGCCCGTCGCTAAACGACGTAGAGATTGTGTTTTGGTCGACCGCGGCAAGCTTGTTGCCGTTATCCACTTCGCCGCGGTTCGGCATATCGATTGTTCCGCAACCGACGGCAAACACTACCATAAGCATAGCAAAAAGCCCAACTAAAAGACTTTTAGGCCATTTCATCACTCTGTCCCTCCTATACGGACATTATTTTTGTTTCAATATTTTATCATGCGATTACAACAATGTCAATATTTTAGGCTCACTTTTTGCGCAAAATCGGCGGCTAAAATGAGCACATACAACAAAAAAGCTCTCCTTGTCGCCTGGCAAAGGAGAGCTTTGAGTATAAGTTTTGTTTACTTTTTGTCTGTCGTGCCGAACGGATTTTTGGCAGTCGTTTGCGAAATGCGGATGAGTCCGCGTTTTACAAGCACGTCGTTCGACCTGTACGGCGAGGTGTAATCCACCGGGCGGCGTTCGACCTTTGCCGCACCCTGCTCCTGCATTACGATGTCGATAAGCTGCTTTGCGTAAGCAGTGCGCCTATCGCTCTTTATGCGGAACAGCAACGGGGTTTTTCGGCGGCTGGCCGTTTCGGACATGTTTTCCACGTTGTACTTGGAGTTGTCGAACCGCGTGGGATCGGCGGCGAGATACAAGCACAGCGTTTTGCCGCGCACCGAGAACATTGCCACCGTTTTCCTGCCCACCGAATATGTTTCGCGCCGCCAGCTTATGCGGTTTTTTACACCCTTATGTCCGAGTATGTAGTTTTTCAGCTCGGAATAGCGGGCTTTTAGCGCGTCGTCCGCTTGGATTATCCTTGCGGTAAAGCTGCGGTCGAACACCATGCGGCCCTCGGGAGTATCGAATTCGATATCGTCGTCCGGTTCGTCCTCCTTGTCCGCGCCGTCTGCCACGCCGTCACCGTCCACAGTGTCCTCGACGGTGAGCTCGGGCTCGGGTTCGGGTTCGAGCTCGGGCGCTTCGCCAAGCACCGTTATGCGCAAGGCTCCCGCCACATACAGCTCGTCGGGCGTGCATTCGGACAGGTCTACCGGCGTGAGCTCAGCCTTTTCGTCCAGCACCATTACGTTGAAGTCGGCAAGCTGCAAAACCAAATACTTGGCGTATTCCATTCGACGTTCGGAAGTGAGCTTGTATAATAGCGGCGTTTTTTCAAACCGCTTTTTGTCCGACTTATCTATGCCGCGATACTTAGTCTGCTCGTACTCCTTGGGATCGAGCGCGAACGCTACGCACAGCGTTTTGCCGCGGAACAGCACTATAGCAAGCGTCTTTCTGCCCTTATATATGCGCTGCTGGCGGAAGCTGGCGTTTACCTTGACGCCCTTAAACTGCTTGAACTCGGCAAGAACGTCGTTATACCGCGCCTTGGTTTCGTCGTCAGCCGCGCGCAGCTTGGCTTCGAAGCCTTGCGTGTACCGCACGTAATACCGCTTGCGGTCGTACTCGTCGTCGATGTAGCCGAGCTTGCGCCGCGTGTATTCCGACATATCGGCTACGGCAAGGATTTCGTTTTGCGTTATATCCTCGCCCTCGCCGAGCGGCGCTTCGGGGGTTGCCGCGTCGTCATCGTCGTTGTCGTCGTCAGCCGCGTCCTCGTCGTCGGTCATCTCTTCCTCGACCTCGTCATCGTCGGCTTGCGCATGCATTACGGGCACGCCCTTCATAAGCGAACCGTCGTCCGTTATGTTCTTTAAGTGGTTCAACAGTTCGAGGCGCTTGTTTTGAAGCTGGCTCGTGCAAAGCTTGCGTTCCTGCTTGCGCCTGTATATGACGAATATCACTATGTTGGCGATGATGAGTAATCCCATAATTACGCCGACGACTATCATTGCCGCTACCTGCGCGGGGTTAAAAATCGATTCCGATAAAAACGTTGCGTTCATTATTCGGCTCCTCCTTTGTTGCCCTGCGCGGGCTTTTTGGTTTTGCTTACCTGCTTGGCCGTCGAGGTCTTGCCTGTCGACTTAGCTGTTGACGAGCTTTTAGTCGCGGACTTCGTTGATGCGGACTTAGTCGTTGCTGACTTTGTTCCCGCAGGCTTTTTGGCCGTCGACTTTTTTGCCGCGGGCTTTTTGGCCGCCTGTTCCGTTTCGGGCTGTTCGGCCTTGTCCTCGGTCGCCGCCTGCTCGGCTGCGGGTTGCTCCGCCTCCGGTTTTTCGGCTTCGGGCTGCTCCGTTTGCGCTTGCTCGGCCTCGGGCTTTTCCGCCTCGGCCTCGGGCGCAGGCTGCTCCGCTTCGGCCTGCTCGGCTGCGGGCTCGGTTGCGGCCTGTTCGGCTGCGGGCCGATTAGCGCCATCCTCGATTGCTTGCATTGTGTCGGCCGTCAAACGTTTTCTGCGCTTATTGAGCAAGAACTGAACGGCTATCAATGCCGCCGTCGCGACGGTGAGTACGCTGAGTATGGTTATGATTACGATAAACACCGTATCGCTTCCGACAATCGACCACTTGATGGTGAAGGGCATATCGTCGTCCGTCGCCCATTCGTAGTTTTTGGTGTCTTTAAGCGCAATCTTAGCGTAGAACGTACCGCCGTAGCTGTAAGCGTTGTTTTCGATTGTCATTATCGACGAATCGAAGCCGACGGGGATATAGGTTATTGTGCTGCCGTTGACGATTTTTGTGCTGTCGTCGTGAGTGGGCTTGGCAATCTTTTTGCGCGCCACAGTCCACGTAAGCTGCAACGTGCCGTCGTTATCGTTATCGCCCGCGCTCCAGCAGTAGTTGTGAGCGTTGAACAGCGATACCGAAACCGTGTACGTGCCCGCGTCGCGAGCAAACACCGTGACTGAGTTGCCAAGCGACTGGATATTGCCGTCGTAAGCGATTTGCATAAGCTGCGGGTTGAATCCGACTATACCGGATGCAAGATTGTCGCCCGTGTAGACGTCGTTTTTGTCCTTACCGTCGGTAACTACCGTAAGCGACGGCGACGTGACCACAAACTTAGCTATATCGAAGCTGACGGGCTCGCCGACAAACGCGAGGTAGTTTTGCGATTCGGCAACGGTTGCGCGCACGTAGTACTTGCCTGCATTGCCGTTTTCGGGAACGACGTTGGTAAACGTCTTGCCGTCCGCCGAGTACTGATAGATTATGCTCTCGCCCGATTGAACGGTTGCCGACGGGCTGTTGACAGCTTCGTCGTAGCAGCCGTACTGCCAGCCTGCGATAACAAGGTTGGACGTTTGCTTATCGGCCGCTTTGTTAATGATAAACGTGAGCGTGATAGACACGTCCGACGTGCTCGACCACACGTAGTTGGCGGGATCGGCAAGCGAAACGGTTACGTTGTGACGGCCCGCGTCGACAAACGTGCATTGCTCTGCCACGTAGACGGACGGAGCGTACATGGGTTTGCTGCCCTGCTGCCTTACGTCTACGCGCGGCGCAATTTCGTCGCCGGTATACACAGCGGAGCCGATAAAGAACGCCGTTACGTCCACTGTCTTTTTGTCGATTACAAAGCCGACGGACGGTGTGCCGATAAGCTTGTAATTGGAGTTGGCGCCGACAAGCGTCGCAGTGTAAGCGCCCGCGTCGGTCGGAACGTAGTAGCTGTCGTAGCCGTTGTTATTCGTAAAGCGAATTACAAGCTGTAAGTCGCTCTTGACAAACGCTTCGTCCGCATCGGCGTTGGCTATTTTAATTTCGCCTGCGGTCGCGCCCTTGATGTTGGTATCGCCGTAGGTTATATTTTCCTGACGAACAAGCTCAACCTCTATTTCCAGCGGGTTGATTACGTACAACGCACGGTGCTGCGTAACTTCGTAGTTGGTGCCGTCGTACGACTTAATCGTGATCCAGTACGTGCCGCCCGCCACACTCTTGCTTGTCGCGTCCGTTTCGAACACTATGCCGAGCACCGATTTGTCCTCGCCGTCGGCAAGCCCGACAGCGGTGTAATTAACGTCGGTGAGGACGGGCGTTACCGAATAGTCGGACGATTTGCTATCTATCGTAACGGTGACTGCGCGTTTGTTTATAGTGAGCGTACCTCTTGCCGCTTTCACTATATAGTTGCTGCCCGCGTCGATACCTATAACCTCGTCGTTCTCGTCGGTGTTAAGAATAATCTCGTAAGCGCCGCCGGCATTGAAGTTGGCGTAGGCTTCCGCAAAGTCGTACGAGTAAGCGCCGATTGTCGGTTGATAGCCGTAAAGCAAGCCGGTGATTGCGACATTGTCAAAATGCGTATCGCTGAGCTTGGTGCCGTAAATCATGCTGCCCGAAATAGTAGCGGTAATCGTTTTGGGCACGATACGGAAGCTGCCCACCGTGGTCTTGGGTGCAAAGTTTCTACCCGTCAAATCGGTCACGACAACCTTCAACCAGTATTCGCCCGCGTCCAGACCGCGCGCTGCGGTATTGTACACCGTCCAGCCCTCGGCGGAAGCGGCGGGCATGTTATCGTCCGTCTTAGGCATGCGGTAAAGGGTTACCGTGCCGTTGTAGCCGTTTTTGACGGTGACGGAATTGGGGTTGAACGCACCGCCGTACGCTATGTCGTCGACAACCGCGGGAAGCTCCACAATAGCGCCGTCCTCGGTGCCGTTGGCGGTTTCGTCCTTGTTGATGTTCCACGTAAGGGTCAACGCGCCCGCGTCGGTAAACGTGCCGTCGGCGCTGTCGGTATCCCAAACGTTGTTGGCGGGATCGATAAGTATAAAGCGAACGTTGTACGTGCCGACTGCCGTTGCCGTAAACGTGGCTTTGCCGTTTGCGGCGGTCATGCTGCCACCCGCGGTAGTCAACTCGGGACGCATATACGATGTTTCGTAGTCGATAACCACGTTTTGCGCACTGCCGTTAAAGGTGACCGCGGCTATGCTTGATTGCGGCGCGGTGATTATGCGCTTGGCTACGTTGAACACGTAGAACCTGCGCGTAATGATTTCGTCAAGTCTGTACTCTGCCGAAAGAACGTAATAACCCGCGTTGAAGTTGGTCGCATTGCTCAAATCGCCGTACGTAAGTCCCGTTACGTTTTCCAAGCCATTGCCGTCTTTGCTGTTTTGGGCAAATTCGGCGGCGTTAGCCGAAGTGACGGGCGCATAGGTAAGCGTAAGTCCTGTGGTCGCCTCGCCGCCGTTGATCATAACGGTAACCTTGCTCGGCTGATTGCCGTAGGTAAAGTCCGCCATTTGAACGGTCATCGTTACTTTGTTTTGGCTTACCGCGAACGTAACGTTAATTTCGTTGGCAATCGCACTTTCAAGCGCGAGGTTGCCCGTCGCGCTGTCTTTGAGCACGAACGAAATGGTGTACGTGCCGATATCGCGCCCGAACGTTACGAACATTTTTTGATTTTCTACGTAGTACGTGCCGAGCGTATTTTTGTCGCCCGCGGTTATTTGCGTGCCGTCGCCGGTGGCCGACGTGTACACAAAGCGCACCACTCTGAAATAATCGTCAACGTATCTTTCGATAAAGTTGGTGAACTTTTCTGTAGTAAGGTCGTCGTCCAGCGAATACGAAACGGTATCCCAGCCGAGGTTAGCTTCTTTAAGCACAAGCTTGTTGACAGCAAAGTCCAACGTGCGGCTGTCCGTGCCGTCGCCGAACACGTAGTTGCTACCCGTACCGAGCTTAACGGTTACTTTGTAATTACCGACAAACGTAGGCGCCGCGCCCGCGGTTTGGTACGTGCCCGTCTTGACCGTATTGTAGCTAAGCGTGAACGACGGTCTGTACGCTTGGGCGTCGACGTTGGCGCTGTTGCCGAACACGTCGACAAACGTTATTACGGCGTTGTGGCTCTTGCCGAACAAGCCACCGTTGTACGTTGTGCCGTCAAAGCCGAAGGTTTGGTCTTGGGTGGTTGCCGATATCTTGCGCTGCTTCAAGTTGAGCGAAGCGTTTACGATTTCCACAATCTCGTAGTTTTGGAAGGTCGCGGCGGTGGGCGCGTACATATTTTCGCCCTCTTTTACCATAAGCGATACGGTATATTTTCCGACGTTGCTCTCCCAAGCCGCGTAAGCCTTGCCGTTTTTATCGACAATGGTAAATACTATATTCCTGTTGTCGAGCAGATCGACAAACTTGTCGTTGCCCTGCATAACGTCGACGTAATAAGTAAGCGCGCCTACGTTGTACGCATTTCTATCGACAAGCGTTTCAATCGTTTCGCCGTACGTGTAAGAGTACTCGCCTTGCATGGGATGCGCGTAAATCGTAAGCTTGGCTTTTTTAACGGCAAACTTAGGCGCGACGGTATTTGCAAACGTTACGGCGTAGTTGGTGTTGTTAGCCGCGGTATAGGCAAAGGCATGCTCGCCTACGTCTACGCCGTCGGGAAGGCTTACCGTTATGCCGAGCTTGTCATAGCCGTCGCCCGAATCGCCGAATACTTCTTTTCTGTCCTCGAAGTAAATGTACGACGACATGTTGGCGGCAAAGCTGTTTTCGAGCGCGGTGAGCGTAGCGCCATGAGTGCCGAGGTAATACGTCCACGCATTCGGGTTGTGCTTGCTTGCGTCCGTCGTGTCGGTTTCATCCCAGCCCACAACGGTGACTGTGACGGAGCGCTTGACTATTGTCAAGTTAGCGCCGACAACCAAGACGTTCACGTTGGCATCCGAAGCGCACGTGGGGGTTATCGTGCAAGCCGCGCCCACGTTTGCCGACGGACTGTACCCTGCGGTTTGGTAGCCGACCGTGTTTGCGGTCAGGTATGCCGATTTCGTGCTTGCAAGCAGCGTCGGCGAAGCCGCGGTGTAAGTAAAGCCGTCAAACCTGCCCGTCGCCTCCGCGCCGCCCTTCGCCGTATCGGTAGCAACACTGCCGGACAGCGTTGTGCCGTACTGCACGCGCTTGCCCGAATCGGCAGTAAGCGTAAGCGTAGCTTTTGTAATTTCAAACTTTATCGCAAGCTCTGCGGCGGTATAGTTGGGATTGGTAGAGCTACCCGTTGCTTCGTACTCACCCACGCCTATTACTTGATTGGCGTTTATCGCAACGTAATTGCCGCTTGCATCCTTTTTGGTGTAAGTAAATTCAAGTGGTGTGCGGGCGGTATCGTCCAGCGTTGCCACGTAGTAATTTACCGCGCCACTGTAAACCGTTCCTTTAACGGGAGTGTCGCCGACCTTGTGATAAACGCCGTCCTGCAACAATTTGAACACCGCTTTATTTATAACATACGAGCCTGCGTTGTTGGCACTGCCGTCCTTACCTATCGCTGTCGCTTCCGTTTGCTCTTTGTTGGAGCAGCCGGCAAAGCTGACGTTATAATTGGTTTCCGCAACACCTGCGCGGAATACTGCGTAAATGGTGTAGCCGGTAACCTTGCCGTCGGCGTCGAATTTGACGTTGTTGGTATTTCTGTTGTCGCCCTCACCGACGATAGCCGCGGTGTAAAGGGTGAGCACCGTTTGGTTGGCGTTGTCGTAAACGCCGTCCGCGGGCGCGTTGCCGCCGACCAGCTCCGCCGTGTAGATGGAGCCGTCCGTCACGGTAAACGTGAGCGTCCTAATCTCCTCGGTAGTATTGTCAGTACCGCGAAGGTTGTAGGTGTTTTCCTTATCCGCTATGTTGACGGTGATTTCGCGCGACACGACGGTGAGCAGCACGTCTTTGTAGGTCACCGTGTAGTTGGTAAACGAAGTAGAGTCGGTAGCGTCGTCGGCCTTGCCGTTAGCGTAAACGCGGTAGTCGCCCACCGTGTAGCCCTGCGTGTACACGGTTGCGTAAACGGGCGCCGTGCCGAGCGCGTCCACAATGTTGTCCGCAGTCGCGCCCGCCTTGGAGCTGTTGACGACAAGTCCTTGGCTGTTGTCGGTAAACGTGGGAACAACGCTGCCGTACTGAATTTGAGTGGGAACCTCAGCCTTGACGGTGAGCGCACGCTTTGCCACGGTAAATACGTAATCGACGGAGAAGCCAGCATAATTGGTAGTAGTTCCCATCGAAACGTTCAGCCTGTAACTGCCCGCATTCAAGCCGTCGCCTGCAAACAATTCCGCAAACATATTCGCCACGGTGTCCGCGGCATCCGCGTCGACCTCTTTCTCCCAAAGGCTGTCTTCGTCGTCGGCATAGAACAGCTGGAAGGTAATTGTGCCTAACGTACTGCCGCTGGCGTATTTAAACATTGCCTCGGGTTCTATAACCTCGTTAGCGCCGTCGGGATCGAAGCCGCCTTCCACTTTATAGCCGTATGTCCACGCCGTCGTTCCTTCCGATACCGATTTGTTTTGGAAATCGAATGCAACAGCCAATCCGTTGTTGGCGCGCGTAATATCGACGGAGCGATAATCGAGCACTGTCGTGTAGTTAGGGTTAGTCAAGCAGTAGTGAACGTAATACGTGCCTACGCCCCTAAACGCGAGCGGGTCGTTGCTAAGCGTAGCAAGCTTGTCAAACTCGGTCTTGCTCAGCTTTTTAGGAGTGCTGTTGTATCCATACTTGATTGTAACGGCAGTGCCGTCGTTTGCCGTGGCGAACACGACGCCGTCCGTCGGGTCGCCGTTAAGTTGAACTGTATTTGTGCCGTCGACAATAATGCCGTGCCACTTTTCGTCATACACGCCCGAATAATTAGTTATAGTGGTTTTGACGTCGAGCGCGGCGGGATTGATTGTGTACTTGCCGCAAGTGCCGTTTGCATCCGCAATAAACGAATCGCCCGATACGTTCCAACCGCCAACAAACGTTACGTCGTATTTGTCGGTGAGTATCGCCGTGCCGTTCACCGCATAGCTGCCCGCCTTGCCCGTTGTGGACGTGCCAACTTTTTGGTCATGCGCGGTGGTGGAAATAGTAAAGATTTCGGAGAGCGAGCCTTCCGACATAACGTAATTGGCGGAGTCGGAATAAGTGGATTTAGGTAAATCCACGGTATATCCCTCACCCTGAACGTTTACGTTAGGTATGTTGTATTCGCCCGGCTCGTTGTACGTTACCGAATTGTCTTTGATGTGTACGGTAAGCTCTACCTTTTTGACGGTGAGCGTACCTACCGCGCCGACAAAGGTATAGTTGTCGCAGGTCAGCGTGGGGTTGCCGTCCGCGGTCGCAATAAAGTTGATCGTATGCGTCGAAGTAGTAGTCGCGGCCTTGTTGTAGCCGTCAACCGAATATTTTGCTTCGCCTGCAAGATTGTAGAAGGAAGCGCCGTCGGTATAGAACAAAGTGCGGTCGGCGTCGCTCTCAAATCCTTCAACCGTCCAGCCCTTGTTTTCCGTGCGCAGATTGTCAAGTCCGAACAAGTACGACACAGACGCGGGATCGTCCTCGCCGAACATAATGGTCAAATCGAACTTGACGGTAAGCTCGGCTTTACCTACGGTGACTGTAATATTTTTGGTAAACGCGGTGTGGTTTTTCGCAGTAGCCTTGATTACAAAGTTATACGTGCCGGCTTCCTTGACGGTCGGGCTTTGGGTAAACGTCGTCCACGTTGTGCCGTCCTCGGAGTACGACCATACGGGCGCGTTATCCGCTATTTCGGGATTGCCGATAACTACGTCAAAGCCGTCAGCCAAGAACTTTTGCGCTGCGCCGTTATAGGTAAGCGTATTAGCAACTATCGTGTCGTTGCCCTCGCTGTCCTTCTTTTCCGCTATTTGCTTTGCGGTAATGGAATACTTATAAGCTTCGTGCGTAACGGTGGTCGCGCCGTCCGCGGCAGCGGTTGTGCCCAGCGTAAAGTCGTAGTTGCCGCTGCGCGTATTATTAATGATAAGAACAATATAATAGTCGCCGACGTCCGTCTTGTTTGTAATTACGTTACCGTCCTTGCGCGCCGCTATGGTAAACACGTCGGATTCGGTGTCGACGACCGCCGTACCCTCGCCACCGCTTGTAAGCGACACGGTATATGTGATATCTGCAATATCCTCGCTGTAAACGCTGGTAGGATTGTTGGTTACGGTAACGGTGATTGCGCGTTTCAGTACGTTAAGCGCCGCCGCCGTCGTAGCCGTTACCGTATAGTTTTCGCTGCTGTTGTTATCCGCGTCGAATACGGGAACAAGGGTGTACGTGCCACCGTAAACTACGCCGAGCGTATCGGTCAACACAGTGGCGCCGTCTTTAACCTGCATTAATATAAACGCCAAACCGTCGCGCGTATAGAACTGCGCCTTTGTGTCATCGTCCAAGCAATCGCTTGCCGCAAAAATCAGCTCGTCGCCGTAGGTGTGGTTTTGCGCCGTCGCGGTAAGCGTCACTTGCTTAGGCGTTATTTCAAAATAGAGCGTATACTCGCCGAACTTATAGTTGTCGTTTACGGCTGCGCTGTCCGCGAACGAAACTGTGTCAATAGTATACTCGGCTGCGTCGGTAAACGCCGTCTTGTTCGGAATAGCCTGCGCCGCAAAGGTAAGCTGCGGCTCGGTGGGATTATCGCCCGCCGTCTTTTTGGGAAGATTGGTAATAGTATAAGTCGGCTTTTGCTCCTCGCCGTTATACGTAGTAGTGAACTTGCCGCCGTCTTGCTTGGTGTCGCCGCCGAAAGTCCATTCAAGCGTTAGCGTGCGCTTTTCGACTTTAAAGCTGCGGGTATCCGTCCACGGCTGATAGGAATTCGAGTCATCAAAGTTGATTACTATGTCGGCTTCGTAGTTGCCCGCTTCCCAAGGTAAATAGTTTACAAGGTCGGCATCCGTCAATTGCTTTACTCTATTTCCGTCGGCGTCAAGCTTAAAGAACGTATAAGCGGCGGGACCGTGCGTAGCGCCCTGCGCTACAAGGTTATCATGATTTTGATAGTCAAAGACTTTTTTGTCGCCTTCTACGCGGTAATCGAGTACCACCTTATCGCTTGCATCATAGCCGTTGTCGCCGTAAGTATAGTCGGTAACTACAACCACAACGTTAAGCTGAGTGGCGGTAATGGCATACAGCAAATACACCCTTGCTCCGCCGTCAATAGTGTACTCGGTTTTGTACACCCTGCCGTCAATCGGAGTAATATAACTGCTCTTTGCAAAGGTATTGTTTTCGCCGTCGGGATTTACAGCCCATGTATAATTATATTTGTCGGTTGTCGAAAGCAATACGTAATACTGACCGATTACGTTTGCAGGTTGTTCGGCTTGGGGAGCGCCAAAGCCGTCGCCGTCGCGAGCGCCGTACTGTACTGTGTACTCAATGCCGTTATCTGCATTTCCGAGTGTGCCGGTAAATATCGTATTAAGCTGCTTGTTTTCGGCGGGATTATCCCTTTCCATAGCGCGCTGATTTCCGAGCGCGGGCGCGTCTATTACCATGCGGTTGACAATCAATTCCTTGTTGTTGCCCCAAGTGCATGTGTAATCCTCGGTATCGTCAAACTCGCTTTCCTTTCCGTCGCCCGCCCAGCAGTAGTTTGCCGAATCGGTAAGAGTAAAGGTAACGGTGTATACGCCCGCCGCGTAATACGTAAGCTTGCCTGTAGCCGTATCGAACGCGTATTTGGTGTTATCCGTCGTGTCGATTGTAAGCGCTTCGTCGTTGTCGGCTACCGCTTCCGTAAACCACGCGCTGTCAAGCTTGGCCGTAACGGCGGCGGTAAACAGCGTGCCGTTTTTCCACGCGGTCTTTTCGGCTGCGGTGTTGGAATAAAGGTCGGAGGTCGTAGTTGCCGAGCCGTCGAATTCCGCGCCGGACAGCCCCGCAAACACAGGCTTTACCAGCGCCTTTTTCTTGATAGTAAAGCCAATGGAATAATCGACTTTTTGGTCGTCTATTATGTAGTTGAGGTTGTCGAGCGCCGACGCGTAAACGGTGTACTCGCCCGCTGCGGCTTTGGTTATATCCGCAACGGCGGTATCGCCCTGTTTGTAGCCGAGCGTGATATTAACGGTATCACCCGTTTCGGCATTACCCACTGTGGGATTAGGCTGGGTTACTTCGCCGTAGGTGGTTTCGAATTTTGTCGTGCCCCAGCTGATTGCCGCCACCTTTTGGGTTATCTTAATCGTATACGTAAGCGTCTCGTTGGGGTCGCCGCTGCTCCAAGCGTAGTTGTCGGCAGGCTTAACATTTATTTCGTACGCGATAATCTGCGTTTTGTCGGAATTCCAAAGCACGTCTTTGAGTAACGGATTGTTCGTACCGTCCTCGCCGCACTTGATATCCAAGCACAAAACATCGTTTAGCTTGTCATCCTTAGAGTAATAATTATCATTAAAGTATTGGATGTAATCGGAAAGGCGGTAGCCGGTGCCGTTGTAAACGACCACGATTGCGGTGCCCGATACCTCGGGGCATACTACAAGCTCGGGGCGGTCAAACGTTTTGGCGGAAATTTTGAAAAGGGTTGCGATATTTGTTATATAAGTCGTATCGTCGTTTGCGGGCAAATAGTAGTTGGGCGCCGCCGTTCCGCCTATTTCGGAAACGACTATGCGGTAGTACCCTGCGTTTTCGACTTTGGTCAACGTGCTGCCGAACGCGCCGTTATTGTCCTTATATAATGTATAGCCGACGATATCGATATTTACGTTGTCGGCGGGGAACACATTTGCATTTGCCTCGGGAGTGGCTTGCGCGGGCTTGGTGCTGTTGAACACGAAGCACGGATATTCCGTATCGGGCGTCTTATTAAAGGTGCCGCCAAAGTCGGTTCTTGTTTCGTCAGACCAAGTTACAAGCATCGGCGCGCGGTTAAGCACGTATTCCAGCGACAGCGTGCGCAAGCCGTCGGTATCGGAAGTCGCGCCCAGCCACTCGTAATTGTCTTGGTCGGCAATATCCACCTTGACGGTGTACTTGCCCGCGTTGGTAACGCCGAAAATATTTCTCTCGTTGGTGGGCGTGGTGTTGTCGGGCACGGTAATGCCGCCGGACACGGGCGTATGCCCCGTTTCCAAGCCGCCGACGGTTACCGAAGTAATGGTAAGCGCGTTTTCATTCCAGCTTGTTATCGTCTTGTTTTGCGAAGTGGAATCGTAAGTGTCGGTCGCTCCCGTAATATTGCCGTTTGTCAAAACGGTAAGCTGCTGCTTGGCGACGTAGCCCTGATAGGAATAAGTGTATACGGCGTTGCCCGAGCCGTCCGTCGGATAAAAAATGGGATTGCCCGAAGCGTCCTGCGTCTTCCAAGAATAGTTGGAGTTGAGCGTTACCGTAACGGTGTAATCGCCCGCATAGTTCACCTTGAACTTGCCGCCCGCAAAGCCGGTTACCGTTTCGGTCGAAGCGGTTTTATACGTGGTGTACGTAATAACTACCGTTATTATAGCCGAGCCGTCGGCGGCGGTGTTGGCGGTGCCGTCGCCTATCCAGCTTTCAAACTCGTAGTCTTTGCCCGTCTTGGTGTCGTCGTAGGTATACAACAGCTTAGCGGTTTGGTCGGGCGTTGTCCAGTCCGTCGCGGTCATGTCTAGATAGGGCGCGACTATGGGCGACGCGACTACCAAAAAGTCTTTGCTCGCGGAGGGAAGTGTGTAGTCGACTTGCGTGCCCGCAACGAGCGCGGCGGTTTCGTTTCCGTCGCCGTCCGCCGTGTTTTGGTTGGCGATAAGCTCGATTACGTACCTGCCTACCTCGAATTTTTCAAGGTCGCCGGCGGCCGTAACGGTGACTTCGTCGCCCTTGTTGTCGGTTGCGGCGGCGTCGTACTTGTAGTACTTAACGGTATAGTCGGTAGCCACAACGCCGGTATTGCTCGGATAGTACGTTGCGCTCTTAGAGGTTATGTTGATATTGGGGTTTGCACCGCTCGCGCCGTACGTCCAGCCGGTTGCGTCAAATCCGAAGTCAGAGTCCTCGTTTGTCTTGATTGTGAACGTAACGGTATCGGTCGTCTTTTTACCGGTAAGCTCGTAGTTGTCGCGGTACTTGGCGGCAGCGTCGTTTTTGATTTCGACGTTTACGGAGTAATTATCGGCATGGCGGAATTTGGTGTTTGCGTCAACCACGTTGTTGGCGCTGTCCTTAACGTTCAAAATGCCGAGCGCAGTGTCGCCGTACGGGAATCCCTTTGTTACGTCGTTGGGCAAAATAAAGTCGTTGACGGTCCAATCGGTGCGCGCAAAGGTTTTGTCGGCAACGGCGGTGTCTATCGTGTACTTCTCCACAGTAAACGACACGGCGTTGGACGTAACCGATTCGTAACCGCTGTTTTCGTACGTAGTGGCAACCGCATAGTACGTGCCTGCTCTTTTGGGTCTGCCGCCGCTGAGATTGGACGCGGGCACGGGCGTGTTGACGGTGACGCTTGTGTACGACGTGTAGTACGCCAAACGGTAATGCCATTCATCGTCGTCGTTTTCGTATGTGTTGTCGGCAGTGGTCGACGGAACCTCGTACCAGTCATTGCCCATAGGGACAAGACTGCCGTCCTCGGCCTTGATTTCCGCCGAAAGCTTGCCGCTGCCGTTGGGCGTGCCGTAAATAGTGTCGGCAATATCGGCGAGCGTAGCAACGGGCTTGCCCTTGTCCACCTGCACCTCGAACGTCATGGTCATGTTGTCGTCCGACTTGGTGCCGTTATACGGAGAATCCCACCAAAAGTCGCCGTCGTCGGGAAGAATGACCTTAACGCGGTACTTAGTGCCTGCTGTCGAGAAGCTGACCGTTACTTTTTCGCCACTGACGGCGCCCACAGCCGCCGCCGTATCCGAATCGCTGAGCGCTTCATAGCTGCCGCTGCCGACGTTGAACTTGTCGATTTTAATGACAGGAGCGGGCGGGGCGCCCGTATCGGTGTGAAGGGTGTCAAAGTTCCAGTCCGAAATATCGATGGAAGCGCCGTCCTCACCCCAAGACAACGTCGTTTTTGTGGAGTTTATTCCGCCCGGGAACGTGGGGGTATGTATGGATATAGGGTCAACGGTTACGTCTAAGAAATACTTGGAAAAAGCCTTATCCTCGTCCCACCCCGGATATTTAAACGTCAACACAACGGTTTTAACCGTTCTATTAAGAAGTCGGCGACCTGTTGCGTCGACAACTTCTTTGTCTTCGGCATCGTAGTACGTAGATATATAGCAATCGTCGGGGAACACGGCAGCAGGAACGTCAATCCTAACGCGTTGCTGCGCGCCCTTCTGGTCATATTGGACCTTTATTTTCAAATCTTTTATGTTCAAACGCCTGCTTCGCGCTGTCTGCGTTAGAAACGAACCCTCCATATCATCTATTCTGTCGGGTTCAACAAATACAACGCCTGTGGCAAGCACGGTAGTGCTGTATCCGTCGGCGTTGACGGTAATCTCCTTGGCATACGTGCTGCCGTTTGTCATGCCCTCAACCCATTTGGAAGGGAAAAAGTCGCCCTCCAAGTTGAACGAGCTGATTTTTTGATTATTATGCGTGCCGTCGTTATAGGCTTGATATGCTGTTACGTGATTTCTGACAACACTGGCATTCGCGTCTGTGCGAGTATTGACTTCGCCGCCGCTCGTCGCGTCGTAATATGCGACTATGCCGTTTACGACAGGCGTGGCGGTGGACAGCGTATACGTTACCGCCGCGCTCGTCATGGTCGCGGCGTTATACTCGGCGCTCGCGGGCATAGCGACGGTTGCCGTAATCGTCTTTGCCGTAGTGTTGCGCGAAAACGTGACCGTCTCGCCCGTTGCCGCGGCGGTGTCGGATAATACCAGATCGCGCGTAACGGTGTCGGCGCTGTCGCTTTCGTTAGTATACGTGACGGACACGGTCACCATTCTGTAAAGCTCGCTGTCGGGCGTGTCGGACGTAAATATCCAACCGTCGTTGAGCGACACGGTTACCGTGGTCAAATCGTATTTGCCCGCGGCATAAGTGCCGGCGGTTTCCGCCGTGGCGCCGAAGCCGAAACCGGCAAACAGCGCACAGCAAAAAATTACGGCACTGAAAAGTATCGTCAACAACATAGTCATCAAACGATTTTTCTTAACGGTTATATGTTCCATTATCTCCTTCCTCCGAACATATTCGGTTTTCTGTTATATAAAGCATATCGGCGGAATAGCCGATTTGCAGATTGCTAATGTAATTCAAGCGAATTTTCGCGGCAAAAAAGACCGCATAAAAATCCTAGTCTTTTATGCCGGCCAGCTGCTCTTTGAGCGTACGCAGGTTTTCGCGTTCGAGCTCGATAAGCTTGGAGTATGTACGAAAATACTCGGCGTCGGCGTTGGTCGGCTGCGTATTGTTTAAGTACGCTTCGAGTATGGCGGACTGCGACCGCGTGCGCTTTTTTTCCAAAGCGTCGATTTCCGCTTCGCTGTCTGCTATCGCCTTTTTTAACACGCTCTTTTTAGTCATTATTTTTCTCCCAAATGAAAATAGTTGTGCCCATCAAATTCCCCTACACAACGGATAATATTATGACATATTCGACAATTTTTTGGCAAGTGTTTTAAAGATACTTTCTATAAAAATAACCAAATTTTTCTCTTTTTTTACTGCCTTATTTTTGTCGAAATCGACATACGTATGCTCGTTTTACGTATATGTCTATGGGTCGAGTAATTGCCACACCCCGCGAGCGCCTTCCCCTATTGGGGAAGGCTTTTGCCCTCTACTAAGGAGAGGGTGAGCGCGTAGCGCTCGGGTGTGGGTATAATTCCGAATTCATAATTCCGAATTCCGAATTAGCTTTTCTTCTTTATCACCTTGCCGCCGGTAAGGACTATCATCTTGACGGCTTGCAGCGAAAAGCTGTCCGCCTCGACGGTAAGCGCCTTGTCTAACGTGCCGCGCGCAAGAACCTTGACGTACGTGGTCTTTTTGTTAAAACCGTTTACGCGCTTTTTGATCTCGTCAAGCGTAACGACCTCGCCGCCGTCGAAGTACTGCGACAGCACGTCAATGTTGATTATGCCCTGCTTGGTTTTGTCGCTTGACTTTTCCGATTGTTCCACAAAGCTTTCCGCAACCTCGTCCGTCATGATTTTGTCGACCTCGGTTGCCGTGACCTCCGCGCGCACCTCGCTGGGCGGCAGCGTTTTTTCGACCGCGGGCTTTATCGCCGCGTTATCCCCCTTTTGGATAACAGCGGCGGTTTCGGGTACGCCCGAATTATTTTGCGCAATCTTATTCTTCTCTTCCTTGGCACGTAACTGCGCCTTGGGCGCAGGCTTCGGCTTTGCCGCTTTGGGCTCCGCCTTCTTTTCGACAGTCGGCTTGGTAGATTTCTTTTCCGCTGCCGACTTGGTCGGTTTCTTTTCCGCAGTTTTCTTTTCGGCTTTGGGCGCGGGCTCTATCTGCGGAACGTCCTCTGCCGCAACCGCTTGCGGCTCGGCAGCAACGGGCGGTTCGGGTATTTGCTCGGGCGCGGGCTCCTCGGCTTTGTCCTCGGTGACAGCGGGCTCGTCCTCGACCGCGGGCTGCTCGTCCGCTTGGGGCTCGGGCTTTTCCGCCGCGGACGGCTCCGAAGCGGGCGCGTTTTCGCCGTTAGCCTTCTTTTTGCCGCGCAGAACGTCGAACGCGATATATCCGCCCAACGCAAGCACGATAATTGCCAAAATTATAACCGTTATCCACAGCGCGGAGCTATCGTCGGCTTTCAGCTTGGGAATAACGATACTCGCCCTGTCGGTGATTTCGGTCTTGCCGTCCTCGTCCGCGAAAATCTTTTCGCATTGCTCGCAATCCCAATACTCGATATTGCCGTCCTTGTCCTCGGTGGCGGGCGCCGCGGGATTGTGGTTGAGCGTGTGCGGAATAGTCGGTATAGCCGTGACTTCGCTCTTGTCGTCGCAGCGCGTGCAGTGCTTGGACTTGCTACCCGCTTCCGTACATGTAGGTTGTTTGTCTATAACAAACTCGCCGTAGCTGTGTCCGAGTTCATCTATCTCCGTCACCTCGCTCTTTCCGTCGCAAAGCGTGCAATGCTTGGACTTACTTCCCTTTTCCGTACAGGTAGGCTGTACGTCTACCGTAAAGTCTTCGGCATAGATATGCTCGCCGATAGTTACAGTACCCGTATCCTCGTCGCTTACGTAAACGCAATAAGCGGGATTGTCGGGAATAAAATACTTAGACGGCTTTTCGGCTTGATTATAGCCTGTTGCGATATCACCTATCGCTTCTACATATACGCCGATTTTTGCGCCATCGGTAAGCGCGCCCGCAACGGTGATTTTGTAACCTTCTTGTACCACAACGTTGTTTTCAACTTCGTTGCCATCAATTATAACTTTATTACCCGTAATAACAGATGCGCCGGATATTTCAAATGAAGTTTCCACATTTTCATCTCCAAGCAGAGGGAACCCGACGCAAACGCCGCCGCAGTAGCCGAAGCCTACGTCCTCGGTTTGCTTGTTGCCTGTTATTGAGCCGCCAGATATTTTGAGCGTACCCATAATGAGCAAAATTCCGCCCGCACCGCTGACGCCCGTGTTATCGCTTATCGAACCGCTTTTCATTATAAAGGTGCCTTCGGCTATTAACACACCGCCTGCAAACTGTGCGGTGTTGCCCGATATAGAGCCGCCGTCCAATTCGAACGTGCCGCCGCTAACTACCACGCCGCCGCCCAATGACATGTCCTCCGTATCGTCCTCGGACGGTACGGGCATATTGCCTGTTATGGCGCCGCCCGTCATCTTGAACGAACCGCCTAACATATACACGCCGCAACCGCCCATAAACGCCATATTGCCGCTTATCTCGCCGCCGGTCATAGTGACCGTGCCGTCTTGCATCGCTACGCCGCCGGCGAACGACGTGTTCCCGCTTATAGCTCCGCCGGAAATCGTAACCGCACCGCCATCGACGTAAACGCCGCCGCCCGCATCATCCGCAATGTTGTAACCGATAGTACCACCGTTCATTGTAAACGAACCGCCGCTATGAACTGCTACACCGCCGCCGGCCTGCGCACTGTTTCCGTCGGCGTCCGAAACGCCGCCGATCGTTCCGCCCGTCATTATAAAAGTGCCTAAGTACGCAACGTATACACCGCCGCCCTGATTGGCTATATTCTCGCTGACAGTACCGCCCGACAATGTGAATTCTGCGAGTCCTGCAACACATACGCCACCGCCGATTCCGACCGTCGCTATATTGCCGCGAATATATCCGCCCGCCATGTTGAACGTGCCTTCGTTGTTAACGTTTACGCCGCCGCCTTGTTCGGCCTCGTTTCCGCTTATCGTGCCGCCCGTCATTGTAAACGTGCCGCCGTCAACCCACACACCGCCGCCGACTATAATAACTTCACCGCCGCTCTGCATTTCATACCCCGTACCGCCGGTAATAAGCCCGCCGATAACTTCTATTGTTTTGCCGTCATTGTCGGTTATTTCATTCTTTTTGGTGGTCTTACTGTCTTTGAGCGTGAACGTTCCCAATACGGTTATTACCGAATTGCATTCGTCGTCATTGTCGTATTCGAGCACACGCCCGTTAAGGTCGAGCGTTATAAACTTGCCTTCATTTACGGTAAGCGTGTCCGTCGTTACCGCATAGTCATACATTATGATAACCGCCGATTTATCCGCCGTTGTCGGTAGGCTGTTGGCGTGAGCAAACGCTTCCTCTATGCTGTCCCATTCCGTAACGCTACCGTCAAACGTAACGGTCACAGCACAATCCACGGTGCTGTACCCGCACTCGCATTCATCGTTGACTAAATAATGCGGCCCTTCGTTTTGCGTTTCGCCGCAATAATAACATACTTGCTTATGATTATCTATATCGTACTGCCACTCCCAAACGTGCTCGTCAATATGCACCAAATCTTGTCCCTCCACAAAACTATCCCTAATAACGCATATACAAACGTGTTCGACGTTATCGGGAATAAAATACTTGGACGGATCGTCGGCTTGAGTATAACCAACGGCAACCGTGCCGTAAATGGCAACTCCGATTTTGGCGCCCTCGGTAAGATCGCCTATTACGTTAATCCTAGCAGCCACGTTATTTTCTTTCGTATTGCCGTCTAACTTTGATTTGTTGCCTATTATTACAGGCGCGCCCGATACGTTGAAATGATAATCCGAAGAATATACTCCACCGCCGTAGTCTGCCGTATTTCCGCTTATCGTGCCGCCCGTCATTGTAAACGTGCTGCCGTCAGTAACGTACACTCCGCCGCCGTAACTATGCTCGCCATGATCGAATATATAATACCCCGTACCGCCGGTAACAAGCCCGCCGATAACTTCTATTGTTTCGCCCGCATTGTCAGGGTCGGGAATTGAATGCTTTTTTGTGGTATCGACGTTGCTGTCGATAAGCGTAAAATTGCCGTCTACCGTTATGGCGGGATTACGTTCGTCGGCGTTGTTATATTTAAGCATACACCCGTTAAGGTCGAGCGTAAGCGTTTTCCCGTCTATCCTCGGTACTGTAAGGGTGTCCGTTGTTACCGCGTCGGCAAGCATTTTTACCGTCGCGTCGTCGGTGACGCTTGCAAAGGCGGCTTCTATCGTCTTGTAGTACGATTTAACGTTGTTTTCCGTAACCTCGAAGTATGCGGTATAGCCGCACTCGCAAGTATAGTTTACTAAGCTGTGTTCAACCTTGGTACTCGTTTGCGTGCAATCCGTGCGCTGACATTCATGCCAATGACCGTAGTTGTCGGACTCCCAAACCGTCGACCAGTCATGCGACTGCTGCCCCTCAGTCAGTTCGCGACCGCAAGACGAGCAATTAATGGGCGTAGTGCAGTCGTTATCGTCAGTGCCGCTATGGGGTTCCGTGGAATTTTCATCCGTTGCTCCGCAGACGGAACATTCCGGCCAGTGGTTGTATTCGTCGTTGACCAAAACCCAATCATGCTCACCGGCAGCTACCGTACCCGCGCTATCGCTTAAATAAATGCAATAATCGGGATCATCGGGAATAAAGTAATCCGACGGTTTGCCGTTCTGCGTAAAGCCTGTGGCGACAATGCCCGTGTAACTAATTCCTATTTGCGCACCGACGGTAAGCTCGTCCGTAACGGTGATAATTGTATTTTCCAAACAAACGTTATTTGCTGCCCCATCGCTTGTGTTGCCCGTTATATTGACGTCACCCGATACTTTAAAAGTGCCGCTGTAAATGTACACACCGCCGCCGCCGGAGTCGGCTTCGTTTCCGCTTATCTCGCCGCCCATCATTATGAACGTACTGCCTTCATCACCGCAAACGCCGCCGCCTACGTTATTATTTCCGCCGGTGAGTACACCGCCGCCGACGCTATCGTCCAGCGTAAAAGTGCCGCTGCCCATTATGTATACAACAGCGCCGCTGCCGGTCATTTGCAGCGTATGACCGTTGAGGTCAAGGGTTACGTTAGACGAAACGTTGAGCGTTGCGGAAATTTGCGCGTCGGCGTACATCGTTACCGTTGCGGTGCCCGCGGCACTTGCCGCAGTCCACGCGTCGGCAAAAGTGCCGTATATAGTTTCCGTGTTGCCGACGGTAACCGTCGCCGCGCCCAAAACGAGCTTAACCTCGCCGTCCAAAACGGGTACGAACCCTGCTTTGTCGGGAATGAAGTACGTACTCGGCGAAATTATATTGTCGCTTGCGTCCTTGTTGTTTTCACCGTAGCCTGTGGCAACTGCGCCCGTACCGTATTCAAGCGTTACACCTATTTTCGCCTTTTTGGTCGGGTCGTCGGGATCTGTAAGCTCGCCCACAACGGTGATTTTTTCGCCGCTACTTAAATAAACGTTATTGTCACTACCGTCCGACTTTATATTGCCGTAAATTTCAGGAGCGCCTGACACTTTAAAAGTGGAACCGACGTATACGCCGCCACCGTTTCCACCCGAAGTATTATTACAGATTTTGCCACCGTACATTTCAAAATCATTGGAAGCGCACACGCCACCGCCTACAAACACCGAAAAAGTCTTATTGTAGCTTATAATACCGTCATACATGACGAACTTGCCGGTGTAAACCGCCACGCCGCCTCCGGTGCTCGCTCTCGCTGTATTTCCGCTGATTTGACCGTTTTCCATGACGAATTCGACTGCGTCGTCGTCAAGGCTCACACCGCCGCCGGTATAAAATGCAGTATTTCCGCAAATCGCACCGCTTTCCATATGGAACCTGCCGCCGTTAACGTACACTCCGCCGCCGTTACCCGCATTGCCGCCGGTTATCACGCCGCCCTTGAACTCATTGGCGTCGGGGGTTTCGGCTGTTGCTGTGCCGAATACCCAAAGTCCGGTAGAGTCGACGGTGTAGTAATGCGTGGAATTGGGGTTACTGTCCTTTAAAGTAAAATTACCGACTACGCTTATAACCGAGCCGCTGCCCGTCCTTTTCAGCATGCAACCGTTAAGGTTGAGCGTTATATTTTTACCGCTTTCTACGGTAAGCGTGCTGGTAGTCGTTGCGTCGGCAAACATTTTTACCGTCGCGGTCGTCGTTTCGGTTGTTGCCAAACCGTTGGCGTAAGCCCACGCGTCGGCAAAAGTGCTGTATTCAGTAACGTCGCTGCCAAACGTGACGGTCGCCGCATAGTCCACGGCTCCGTCCTCCGCAATAGCCGCTTTCTTTTGCGGCGCGAGCATAAGCGCTCCGACTAAGCACATCAGCGCCGATATAATTACCGATAACAAAATCAAACCGCGTTTTTTGTATGTAGTAAACATCATTCGTCCTCTTTGGTGGTTTTTGGAAAGATTGTTTTTATTTTACAAAAAGGTATTGACAAATCAGATACTTTCCCGTATAATATATTATAACATATACATGTATGTACAGGTCAAGAGATATGAAGGAATTAAATGAACAAAATTTAAAAATTTCCAGCCAAAAGTTCCGCGTAAGCGAGGTTTGCGCGTTTTTGAACATCACTCCGCGCATACTCAAACACTACGAGGACACCGGCGTGCTTGCGCCCGTGCATGCGGCGCGCAACAATTACCGCGAGTATTCGGCGGAGGACGTCATCATGATTCAGCTTGCCGAGCGGCTTAAAAGCACGCAGTTTTCGCAAAAGGAAATCGGCGAGTATTTTGCGGGCACGATGGATATTGAAACCAAGTACGACGAGCTCGTTAGGCTAAGAGAAATGGTGGACAACCTTATCGCCGTACTCGACGTCGACAGGCGCAACGGCGTGCCGCAGTTTTCAATCGAGCCCGAGCAGTCGCTGTTGTGCTTTTGCAAGACCTACCCCGCTTCGCCGGCATTCTTGCAGCAGTATCTCGATTCTCGCGACGCGTACTCGGCGGCGATAAGCGCGGGCTGTGTTTGCGACGTCGGGCACACGTTTATGAACATGTACAACGATCTTTTTACCTTCCCGACCGTTGACGACTTTGACCCGCAACTGTACAAAGACAAGACCTACCGCATTTGCGTGCCCATTGTATCCCCGCCCAAAACCGAACCGATAGGCGGCACTGTGGAAGTTGTAACGCGCAAAAAATCGCTAACGATGACTTTTGCGCTTGCGGGCGTGCCCACGACAGGGCTACAAGGTTTGATGCAGGCGGAAGTAATCAAGCGCAGAGTAATGCTTACCGGCACGTCGTGGTTGATACCCGAAACCGGCCCGCACAAAAAAACCGACAACCGCACCTACACCGCAATCGCCGGCGTGGAAATCCAAGACTAATAAACCGACAATCAAAAAACCAAGGCGAAAACTCCGCCTTGGTTTTTTGATTATTATGCAATTAATCGATTATTTGACCTTTAAATCAATTTGTGCAATACCCGCCTGCTTAGTAGTATTTGTGCTGGTTACCGCTATCTCGGTAACGTTGCTGTATTCACTTAAATCGAAGGATTGCTTCCATTCGGAGCTACCGGTAATTGTTGCCGTTTTCCCACCGTCGTAAGTGATTGTTATTGAAATCGTGCCTAACGCATTGCTACCCCACTGCCTAAACTCAAGCTCAAGGTGCGTTATCGACTTACCTTCGCAAGCCTTTATTGTCATAGCCTTTGTTTTAGTTACGGGAATATCGGTAATTGTCTGTGTTTGCTTCGCCGCACTGATAGTTACAAATTCAATGTCATCTTTGTAACCTAACGCTTCGCCCGTAATGGTACGATCGGTATAGCTATTAGTCGTTATCTTTCCTGCCGTCAACATCTGTGCGCCGGTTATTGAAATTTCGGTTTCTTGGCTCTCTACAATGGATACTAACGTAATGGTCACCGTGTAGTCGTCGTTCATGTCGCCCATGCAGAAATTGCCATCTACTTCCCAGTCCTCGGTTTCGTTGCCCATGCTATCCGTCACAACTATGCTGACAAGATTGTAGCCGCTAAGGCTGATTTCAAGGGATGCTTCCGCTCCCACATTAAATGCGCCGTTGGTACCCGCCGGATCCCACGTTAGCGTTACGCCTGTGGGAGCGGCCGCAACCTGCTCGCCGTCAACGATAATAACCGTTGTTACGTAGTGCTTGCCGGCAGGTTTTTCGTAACCGCAAATTGTGCATTCCGTGTTGTCTTCGTTCCAAACGTGCTGCTGCTCGGCAATATCTGTGTTACATACACTGCACTTGCCGGAGTGTCCCGAATCGGTGCTTGTCCAGTTGGGTGTGTGGTCAAGGTAGATAGATTCCACACTGTCAATTACAGTATCGCGATTTGCGTCGGCGTACATTACCCCGCAAGCGCATTGCCAGTATTCGACATGTCCCGCGTGTTCCGTATCGGTTGTGTCGCAGGTGGTCGCCGCTTGCGCGGTAACGTGGGTCAACTCGGCTACGTGGTTGTCGGGGTCGATTGCGATTGTCAAGTCGTCCAACAGTGCGTATTCGTTTTGCTCGCTGTCGAAGTCGTTGTCACACGCGTTGCAGTGGAAGTGACCCTTTGTGCCCGTTGTCGTGCAGGTTGCTGCAACTTCGTCTATCCATTCGCCGTACGTGTGGCCGAGAGCGTCCACCACTGCGTTTTCAAGAATTGCCGTGCAAGCGTCGGTAGTGAAGTACAGATTGCAGCTTGTGCAACGGAAGCAGTCTTGCGAAATGCCCGTGCCCTCGCAGGTCGCAGCGCTTTGCGTACAAGGAACAACCGTGCCGTCGTGGTAGCAAGTAAATGACGAATGATACGTTACTGTAATGGACGTCAATCTAACCTGCGATGTTGCTTTTATTTCAATTTCACGCACGGCTGTATCGCTGTTTGTTATTGTCATTGTCAGTCCGTTATTGGCGAATGCAGCTGTTGCGGAAGCCGGACTATTAATAGTTATGTTATTTTGTGCTTTTCTACTTGAATCAGTGCCTGTTAAAACTACTGTTGCAATATATCCGCTTGGCACAGTAAATGTCAGCGTGTGACCTGAATAGAAGCGCAGGTCGGAATAGAGAGTAAAGCCGCCTTTGCTTGATCCACTCTCGTTCAGTACAAATGTTACATTTCCGGAAGTAAATGTTACGTAATTGCCATTAGTGCTGGTTGCATCTGTATTAGGAACAAGCGTAGCACTTCCGCTGCTATTTTGATTGAAGATAATTCTTCCGCAACCCGTGCACGCATTGTTCTCCCCTTCGGGGGTGCAAGCTTCTGTCAAGACAGTGCCGCAAACGCATTCGCCGCTGTGTTCGCCGTTGCCTGCGTAGGTGTAGGCTGTTGCGCTATGGTCGACCGGTGTAGATTGAATGCCGCAGTTTTGGCAAATGCGGTAGTGCTGCGTTTCGTCCGCGGTAAGACTGTATTCGCCCCATACCGCGGCATGTTTGTTGTCAAGGTCGAGGGCGTCGCAACGCGAACACTCGGTGGCGTGGTAGGTTTCGTCATCGTCAGCAACCACTACGTCGCCGGTAAAGTCGTGACCCAAAGCCGTTTCGTCAATTTCTTTGTCTTCCGTCCATTCGCAACGGCGGCAAGCCCAGTGTTCGACTCTGTTTGTCGTGCAGGTTTCCGCCGTTTCGTCGGCCATGTATTTGTCGTGACCGAGCGCGTCAATGTCTTCCGTGTAGGTGTCGTCGCACCCGTCACATTTGTAGGTCCTTACGCCCTTTTCCGTACAAGTGGGCTGCTTGGTAACTGTGTCCGTGTAGTTGTGCTCGTGCGTATCTTCCATTCCGCAAACACACACGCCGTCGATGTATGTGTGCTCTTCTTCGTTAAACTTCAAGCCGCAAACTGTGCAAACCTTATGGTGTCCGTCGGGTTCCTTTACCCAAGTCGTGGCGGTGTGTGCCGCCGCTTCCCCAACGTAATCGCCGCGCGTGCAGTATTGCTCGTGATTGTCGGTGCCGTTTGCACGGTATTGCAAGTCGTGGCCGAGCGCCTCAACCGCAGGGTCGTATTCCGCGGTGGCGTCCTCGGTTTCGTATTTCTTGCCGCAGCCGTCGCACACGTAGTGCGCGTTACAACCGGCGTTTTCGCAAGTGGGATCTTGTTCCTCAACGGGCGACAACTGGCTGTGGTTGTCGGGGTTGATTGCGATTGTCAAGCTGTCCAACAGTGCATATTCGTTTTCTGCGCTGTCGAAGTCGTTGCCGCACGCGTTGCAATGGAAGTGACCCTTTATGCCTGCTGCCGCGCAGGTTGCAGCAACCTCGTCTATCCACTCGCCGTACGTGTGTGCAAGTTTAGGTATTGCAACCTCGTGCAAGGTAGTGCAGCCTTCCGTTGTGCAGTAGAAGGATACCTTACCTGCGTTCATGCAATCGGCCGACGTTACGGACGGTGTTTGGTCGGGATTCGCAACATGGTCTTGCCCTGCTGCAATAAGTTCCACCTTAGAAACATCCAAACCGCCGTTACTGTTTGGTTTGGTCATGTTGAATACAATTTCGTAAGTGCAACCTGCGGTGGGGTTAGCAATGTTGAACGTCAAACCGGCTGCTGCCGACAAGTTGCTGTTCAAAGTGATTTCGTCTACCTTCACTCCGTCTTTCTTTATTGTCAGAACTACCGAAGTTACAATGTTCATTGTGGGAGTGGTAATTTTAATGGTGTTTACGGCATCGTTAATAGCGCTAATTGCTATTGATGCAGATTGCGGGTTATCTCCGTTTCTATTACCGGCCCTAATATATTTCCAAGCAGTATTCTTATTATTATTGTTGAAGCAGTCAGTTGTAAACGTTACTCCGTTGCGAACATACTCTACACTACCGGAATATTTGGTTATACCCGTATCGGTTGAGGCGAAACCGCTTGTGAAATCCAACAAAGCACAAGTATTGTTTTCACCGGCTACCACAAGGTACGTAGGGTTAATCTTGCCGCAGCCGCAGGTTTGTGTTGCCGCGTCGTATTCGTGCGGAGTGCTGCTGCTAATTCTGCCGCAAACGCAAGCCGTGTGGTGTCCGTCGGCGTCAACGGTCTCTTCGGTGTAGCCGCACTCTTGCTTGTGGGCAACGTCCAATTCGTCGCAACGCGAGCATGTAGCGGCATGATGAGTTGCGTCACCGTTAATGGGCAACACGTCGCCTGTAAAGTCGTGACCCAAGGCTTCGCCTTCGGTTTGATCTTCCGTGTAGTCGCAACGGCTGCAACGCATGTGGTTGACTTGTGCAGCGGTGCAGGTTGCGTCCGTAACGGAATCAACCGACAAGCTGTGTCCGAGCGCGTTAATTACTGCGCCCCAAACTTCGTTGCCGCCGCATACCGAGCACTTTGTTCCGTTTTCACGGCCCGCCGCCGTACAGGTTGCCGCAGTGCCGGTAATTACGGCCTCGCTGTCGCACGTGCCCGTTTGCTTGTCGCCGCAGCCGTGCGCACATACACGTTCGTGCGTGCCGCCGACAACAAACGTCCAAGCAACGTCGGTGTAGTCGTGACCCAATGCCGTATCGGCAATTTCCTTGTCATCCGTCCAGTCGCCGCGACTGCAAGCCCAATGTTCGACTTTGTTTGCCGTGCAGGTCGCCGCAGTTTCGTTGACTTTATATTCGTCGTGTCCAAGCGCGTTAGTTGTGCGTGTATCCACCGCAGCTTGTCCGTCGTTGGTATCGCAGCCGTTGCGTGTGCAGGTGCGCTCTTGCGTGCCGCCAGCTGTGCAGGTCGCCGTGTCCGCGCTCCATTCTCCCCACTCGTGACCAAGGGCGTTAATTACTGCGCCCAAGGTCTGGTTGCCGCCGCATACCGAGCACTTCGTGCCGTTTTCACGGCCCGCCGCCTCGCAGGTAGCCGCCGAGCCGGTAATTACGGCTTCGTCGTCGCACGTACCCGTTTGCTTGTCGCCGCAGCCGCGCGCGCATGCACGTTCGTGCGTGCCGTCGGCAGCAGGCGTCCATGCAACGTCGGTGTAGTCGTGACCGAGAGCCGTGCCGACGGATTTATCTTCCGTCCAACCGCAATCGGGGCAGCTCCAGTGTTCTATTTTTGCAGACGTGCAGGTCGCGGGCGTTTCGGAATCGACTGATGCATTGGGATGCAAGCATAGCTCGCTGCCGCAGTCCACACATTCCGTGCCTGCTTCGTTTGCGGTGTGCGCTGCCGTAACCGTTACGCCGCAGCCAGTGCGCGAACAAACGCCTTCGTGCTTGCTGCGGTTGGACTCGCAAAGCGTCCAGCTTGTAACGTTGTGTCCAAGCGCTTCTGTTGTGCGTGTGTCTACTGCGGCTTGTCCGTTGTTGGTATCGCAGCCGTCGCGTTCGCAGGTGCGCTCTTGCGTGCCGCCCGCTGTGCAGGTTGCCGTGTCTGCGCCCCATTCTCCCCACTCGTGTCCGAGCGGATTAATTACTTTGCCCAAAGTCTCGTTGCCGCCGCATACCGAGCACTTCGTGCCGTTTTCACGACCCGCCGCCTCACAG
>CAMWMF010000014.1 GCA_947175335.1 uncultured Clostridia bacterium | reverse complement strand
ATTTCCGTCAAATTACGCAATAAATTGAGTGATATACTTCGTGTGATATTCGCCTTACGGCGAGTGGTGGCAACAACATCTTTGCGCAAGCAAAATATCACTATTTGCGAAGCAAATAATATCACTTTTAACCGCAGGTTAAAAATATCACTGCGTTAGCAATATCACCATAACAAAAAAACTCGCTAACCATAGCGAGTTTTTTTGTTATTTTCCTGTTGTTCGCGGCACGGGAAGCATAAATTCCTTTGCTTCGCGCACTGCCTGCTTGTAGTATTTGCACGGCCTTGCTATGTCGGGCAAAAGCGGCATGCGCCAGGCAAACGGCACAAGCTCGTCCTCGCCGCCCACCCAAACGGGTTCGTCGACAGGTTTGGCGGAAGTGACGACGGTACGCTTTGCAGCTTTTTCTACCGTGCTCCCGACGCGCGTAATAGTTTTTGTTACTGTGCGCGTAATAGTTTTGGATATAGGGTTCAGCGTGATTGTCGCCGCGGTTTCCTCTTGACCGTCGGTCTTTTTTGTGCGGCGGGAAACGGCGGAGGTTTTTTGATTGAGTCTGCCCTTGGCTTCCTCGTACCGCTCCGCTTTGGTCTTTGGCAAAACCACCTCGGGAATTTCGTCAATCGTCACCGTCTTAATCGTGTCCTTTTTGCCTTTGCCTTTGGTCTTTTTTTCGTAGGACGGCGAGTACTCCATTTCGGGTATGACGAATTCCTCTATTAACTTTTCTATGTCCTTTGCCATAAGCGCTCCGCGAATTCAGAATTCAGAATTATGAATTCAGAATTATGGTAGTTGTGGTTTTCATTTCCGATAATTGCTTATCAATATAACAAATAATCTTTCCGACTTATTTCAAATTCTAATCAATTCCATCCTATTTTTCAATTCTTAATTCTGCATTCTTAATTCTTAATTATCCATATGCGTGTCAAAGCCGGAAAATTTGTTTTTATTTTTGTTTAGAATAAATTTGAGCTTTTGAACGTCCGACTTGGCCACCTTGAACGGCGTAGTCAGATTGCGCAGTGAAGAAAACGTGTGTTTATTAGACGTTAATACAAGTATGCCGCGTTGCTCGTCTATTATGTAATCGCGCACTTGGTGCCAGTCCAGCATGTCGAAGTTGGTATACACGCCCTTGTCCACAACCGCATTTTTGCTTATGCCGAGAACTATCACAAACGCTTCGGCGGCTATCATAACTATAAGCACGAACATAAGCGCTATATTGGTGTACAACCGCCCTACGCCGAACAGTCTGTAAAAGTCGTCCACGCTGGGCGCCTCGGGGTCTGCCATTTGCATTATCACGTAGAATATCAAAAACCCTATCGCCGCCGCAAATATCCAATAGAATATCTTTTGCGTTTTCAGCTCGACAAGCGTGATGGAGTGATACAGCTTGATTTGCCGCATAATGAGCGTAATCAGCTTTTGCACAAGCACCGCCGTCATCGCGACCGACACTATTGCCGTAATAACTACGGTTGTCAAATATCCAGTCATGAGCATAATTATACAGTGTTTTATATTTATTGTCAAGTTAAAAAAGGAGCAGGTTTTGCCTACTCCTTTTGCTTAGATATTGAACCCCTACGCGGCTACTCGCTTTCACGTTTTGATAGCGTTCCGTCGGTACACGTGACGGTGTAATCGCCGGTATTTTCATTCCACACATAACCATTACTGATAGCTTTCCATTGCATCTTTGTTCCGTTAAAACTAATATTAGTCAAACTACCGCAATCGCAGAATGCACCACCCCCGATATACGTCACGCTATCGGATATCTCTATGCTCGTTAAGCTACTGCAACCGTAGAATGCTTCATCCCCGATACTCGTCACACTATTCGGTATCTCTATGCTCGTTAAACTACTGCAATACGCGAAGGTCCAATTTCCGATACTCGTCACGCCGCTACCAATCTTTAAACTCGTTAATCCACTGCAACCGTAAAATGTATAAACACCGATATCCATCACGCTGTTTGGTATTTCTATGCTCGTTAAACTGCTACAATGATCGAATGCCTTATCCCCGATACTTGTTACGCTGTTTGGTATTTTTATGCTCGTTAGTTTACTGCAATAGTAGAATGCATAATCTATAATACCTACTGCATCCGAACGCAACGTAACAGTTGTTATCGGTGAATATGAATCGCAGCCAAGAACCCAGTTATCTACATACTGCACACCGCTGTCTATTTGTATCAAACTACTGCAACTGGAGAATGCATAACCCCCGATACTCGTCACGCTGTTAGGTATCTCTATACTTGTTAACCCTCTGCAATTATAAAATGCACTATACCCGATACTCATCACACTATTCGGTATCTCTATGCTTGTTAAGCTACCGCAATCGCGAAATGCATAATCCCCGATACTCGTCACGCTACCGTCAGTGGGAATAACACTGTTTTGACAACCTGTAATAAGCGTTTTGCTCTTGGTTTCGATTAGGCAATTGCCGTTACTATGATATTTAGCATTTCCGGTTTGAACAATTATACTCGTTAAGCTACTGCAACCACGAAATACCTCATCATCGATACTCGTTACGCTGTTCGGTATCTCGATACTCGTTAAGCTACTGCAACCACGAAATGCCTCAGCCCCAATGCTCGTCACGCTATTGGGTATTTCTATACTTGTTAATCCACTGCAACCACGAAACGCTCTACACTCAATATCCGTTACACTGTTAGGTATTTCTATTCTCTTTAAGCTACTGCAATCCTTAAAAGCATCCTCTCCTATACTAATGATAGGCTTATCATTATATGTGCTTGGAATTTTGATAAAAGCATTGTTAGTAGCAGTACCCTTTTTTACACTATATGCAACACTGTATACCGGAAGAGTATTCCAATTACTTATTTCCACGAATTCAAGCCCCTCGGTTACTGGAGCATTGCTATCTATTGCATTGCATACTACACACTGCCAATCAACATAGTTATGTTCTACTGTCGGAACTGTGCTTTGTGCAATAATAATTGTGCTACACACCGAACAATGCTTACCTTCCGTCAAACCCGTTTGTGTACAAGTCGGCGCAACAGTTTCGTCAACCACTTCGGTATGCACATCGGGATTAATCTCACCATGCTCAAAATATTCATCCCCTTTTTCACCACATTTACAGGAATAGTAATAAACTGCCTTTTGCGTACACGTAGCCGTAAACTTCAAAAACTTAGCGTCCGTACTTTTTACTACGAATGCATGTGTATGGTTACTGTTGACTTCACCGTTTTCGTCAGAGCCGCTGGTTGGCTTACTTTCTACTTTTTCGCCACATGCGACAAATGCAAATACGCAAGCGAATACCGCAAGCACGGACAATATGATTGTTAGGACTGTTTTCTTCATAATTTCCTCCCATATATTTTTAGATTAGCATAATTAACATAATATGTCAACAAAATCACCACTCTAACACAGATATTACAGTAGTGATTTTTGGTAAACTAATGTTATGAATCTCAATCAATATATATCGGAAAAATTGGAAAAATTGCGCAAGGAAAAGCGCATGGGCGTTTATACCCTATGCAACAAAGCCGCAATTTCGTATGAAACGTATAGAAGCATTAGGAAGAACCGCAACAAGGATATTTACGTTCGCACACTATTGATACTGTTGACTACGTTAGAGGTTTCGCCTGCGGAATTTTTTGACGACCCTGTTTTTAAAAACGGCGAAATAGATTTGGATTTCAAGTAAAAAGTATATGATATAACACAACGAAAAGCGAAGCCGCCCGATTTATTTGGACGGCTTTATTTTTGCGAATTATTTAATTCTTAATTTGCATTCTTAATTCTTAATTATTTAAAATACTTAACTCCCGCCTCGAACAAGCGCATGTCGGTCTTGGCGTAATACTCCACTACGTTTTTGAGCAGGAACTCGCCCGTGCGCTCGCTGTGTCCGATTTTGCCAAACACCCTGCCGTCGGGGCTGACCATGCCCTCTATTGCGAGTACGGCAGCGTTACCGTCAAAGTCGCAGTATTGCGTTGCTATTTGTCCGTTTTTGACAAGCGCTTCAATCACGCCCGCGCCCGCCGTAAGCTTGCCCGTACAGTATGTCGGCACTTGGTACACGTCGCCTACCTTTAAGTGTTTTAGCCACGGGCTGAACGTAGAACATACGCGTATATCGGCAAGCACTGACACAGGTCTGTCTATGCTGTCGAACGTAAGCATGTTGTCGGCTTTATCGGGCGCGTGGATATGCCCGCTCGGCAGCAGTCCGCATTTTATAAGCGCGTTAAAGCCGTCGCCGAAGCCTATTGCCAATCCGTCGCGCTTGTACAGCATTTGCTCCACAGCCTCGGCGATTTCGGGATTCAAAAGCAACTTCGCCATTTTGTCGCCGCCGCTCGGCAATGCAATTATATTGCTTTCTTTAATCGCCGCGGCAAGCGCCTTTACGCACTGCTCGAAATCATGTTCGTCGCGGTTATTCACAACGAATATTCGGGGCTGTGCGCCCGCTTGTTCAAACCGCCTTGCCGTTTCGATTTCGCCGCCGCCGTCAAATACGGGTATCAATACCTTTACACCGTTTTGCGGCTTGGACTTTGAGCGTTTGCGTTTTGCGCCCTTGCCGACGTAATCGGCGTTATACGCTTCGCTCTCCGCATCGAACGTTGCGTGGTACACGCCGCCCGTCGCACCCGCAAAGCTGTTCAACAATTTGGCGCCGTCCGCCTTTTTGCCGTCGTACACGACATCGGTTCCGTCCGCCATGCGCGTTATGCTCGCGCCGAACAAAAAGTCGGGCTCGTCGGTTGTCATCCCCAAAAAGTCGAGGTCGTAGCCGAAAAAGTCGTCGCCCAAGCGAGCCGCGAAAATTATATCGCCCTCGCTCTCCTCGAACAAGTTTCTGTCCGCGGAAGCAAAAGCAAAGCCCAGTCCGTTACCGAAGCATGACTTTACCACCGTCGCCGCCGCGCCGCCGCGCTCGACAACCGCCGCCGCGGTAACGTTTTGTCGTCCTATCTCGCCGGCGAGCAACATTAAAAAGTCGCAAAGATTGTCGAAATCGGGCACGCCGTACATATCGCGTTTCAGCCTGTAACGGTACACGCGCTCGCCCTTGGCTTTGAACGTGTTGTCAACTATTACGGCGCTGTCGGCTACGCCCAGCCCGAACGCGATAAGCGTGGGCGGCACGCCTTTTTCCGAAGTTTCAGCTATACACTCGCTGCCGCCTATTGCCGCGCGTTTTAGATTGAGCTGCGCCGTGAGCGCGCCCAAGCCTGCGCTCATTTGCTCGCCCCACTTTTCGGAGTCCGCACACCGCGCGAAGAATTGCTGCAACGAAAGATAAATATGGTCGAGCCGCACGCCCGCCGCCGCCAGCTTTTCCACCGCGAGTATTACCGAATACATACCGCCGATAAACGGCGACTCGGGTAATATCGCCGAAAGCCCGTGCGCACACACCGTGCACATATCGGTGTCGGCGGGGATTTTCATAGCCGTAACCTCGGTGGGCGTAAGCTGCTTTTTGCCGCCCAACGGCATAAACACGCTCTTTGCGCCGACGGTGGAATCGAACGTTTCCGTCAACACTTTTTGCGAGCACACGTCGGGGCTCGAAAGTATATCGCACATAAGGCTAGCGTACTCGCCCTTGGCGTGCATAGAAGCGCGCTTGTGGTTTAGCGAGCCGAAATAATTAGTCTTGCGTTCTTTTATGAGTGCGGAAGCTTCCCGCCGCACGCCGTTGCTGTCCAAAAACCTGCGCTCCAAATCGACAATCATATTGCCGTTTAGGAACATACGCAGTCTGTCTTTGTCTGTGATTTTGCCTATCACCGCAGCGTCCGAATTTTCGCCGCGGCACAGCTCGGTAACCGTATCCATATCGCCCGCGTCGATTACGACGACAATGCGCTCCCCGCTTTCCGATACCGCAAGCGCCGTTGCCGAACGCGCAACGCCTGCCATGGGAACGGAAGTAAGTTCTATATCCACGCCCGACGAAAGCTCGCCCGCAGCCACTGCCACGCCGCCGATGCCGCAAGCCTTGCCGCGTTTTACAAGCCTTGTAAACTCGCCGCTTTTAATAAGTCGTTGCAGCCCGAGTACCGTAGCAGGGTTATTTTCCGCGCCGCCTATAAGCACTACCAAGTCGCCCGCTCTCGGCACGTCGCGCACCACGTTAGACTGCGGCGCTCCGCCCACGACAAAGCTCGTTTCCCTGCGCTGCGCCGTTCCCTCGCGATAGTACTCGCGCGCCTCGCCGATAGGTATGCCCGCTTGATGGGCATACGCCGAGTACGCGTTTGCCATACACCCGTTTTCGTCCACGCCGTCGCTTACGCGCATTGCTTGATAGGCATACGCTCGGCCGGAAATAGTATCGAGCGCGGCGGACAAGCGCGTTGAACTGTCGCCCGACTGCGCCGTATCCTCGCGGCTTATAGCGTTGTTTTTGAAAAGTATATACCACGGCTCGACGGTGCCGTCCTTTTTAACCACGTCCTGCGTAATTACGCAAGCGTTGTTTTCGGGCGAAATATCCTGCGCGGGCGCACAGCCCTTTTCGTGCAGCACCTTGGCGCCGATAGTAGCAACGTCCATAAGCGACGGGTATTTATCATCCCTGCCGTTATATAAGTAATTGAATAATTCGGTATAGTCGGCGTACGCCTGCGCTATGTGCGGATTGTCCGATTTGATTTTTGTTTTGAGCGCCGTCGTAAAAGTTGTGTGACGGCAACCGTCCGACCAGTACGCGTCTATAACCTTTAACTCGGTGTACGTCGGCTCCCTGCGCTGACCGCGAAAATACGATTGCACAAAAACAAGGTCGTCGAGGCTCATAGTAAACCTCTGCTCCTTGTATAGCGCCGACAGCGCGGAGTACGACTTTTGCATAAAGCCGTCCACCATGCGCACGGGCTCGAACGGCGCGTCGTTATTCACCTGTTTTTCGGTATCAATGCGTTTAATAATAAGCCTCCGCGGTATTGCTACACTATAAGCTTAAAGTATTCGATAAGCGTTTTGCCGCCCTTTACTTTTAGCGCATAGCTTGTGCCGTTATGCGTAAAGCACACCTTTTTGCCGAACACGCCCGTAACTTTGAGGTCGGTCAATTTATCTATGGAATCGGAAAACACCTTTTGCATTTGGTCTTGCACCAGCGTGACGATTTCGCCGTTTACACAAAGCAACAGCCTATTGCCGCCCGCGCCGACCACCTCGGCGGCAATGCCCGCGTCGTCGGCGTACCCGCACGTTATAAGGTGCTGTAATAATTCTTTATTCATTTGTAGCTCCTTGGTATGGATATAATTATAATTTATTTACCCGTCATTGTCAATAGAATTTGCTATTAGCCTTTTTCACTGATTACAAAAATAATTCCGAATTCCGAATTCATAATTCCGAATTATTTTCAAAACCCTCTTGACTATGTCACTATATTGTTGTATAATGTAATATGTGTATAAGTATACATGTAAGTATACACCGCACAACGGAGTAATTATGAAGCTACTGACAAGTTCTATCTGCAAGCAAGGCGGACGCGAATACAACCAAGACTACCTCGATCAAATAGTCTACGACGACGGCGCGTGCCTTGTTGTTTGCGACGGATTGGGTTCGTACTACGGCAGCGAGGTTGCCAGCCGTACCTGCGCCACGCACATTATCGACGCGTACTCGCAAGTTAAGCAAGTCGACCCCGAACGCGCGGTCAAGCCCGAATATTGCCAGAGCTATATTCAGTCGGCGCACAACCGCGTGGTGGACGAAAAGGAGCGCAACGCCAAAATCCGCTCGTCCTGCACCACCGTCGCTTGCGTGACCACCGATTTCAACTCGACGGTCATTTCGCACATCGGCGACACGCGCGTGTACTTCTTTAAGAACAACAAGCTGCACTTCCAGACCAAGGACCATTCCCTGTCGCAAATCGCGGTGGAAATGGGCAAAATTCCTCTGCGCGATATTCGCTCGGACAAAGACCAAAACAAGCTGACGCGCGTGCTCGGCTCGGACTATTACATTCCGCCCGACTGCGATATCTATAACAATCCCCTTCAACCGGGCGACGCGTTCATCCTTTGCTCGGACGGGTTTTGGGAGTACGTGTACGAGGAAGAAATGGAAGAGGATTTGGTTACTTCAGCGACGCCCGAGGAAGCGCTTTACAAGATGGAACAGCGTTTGCTCTCCCGCGTGACCAAGTATAACGACAACTATTCGGCCATTGTAGCTATGGTAAAAGAAGGCTAACCGCATGGCAAGAATTCGCACAAACAAAAATATATGTTTGTTTTGCTTCGGCGACCTCGACACCGACCGCGTGTGCATGAGCTGTCACCACAAGGCGGACGACGTGCCGTCGCCGCCCCACCACCTACCGCAGCGTTCGGTAATCGGGCCGCAAAACAGATATCTTATAGGTAAAGCGCTCGGCGAGGGCGGCTTTGGTATTACGTATTTGGGCTGGGACTTGCAGCAAGGCATTAAGGTAGCCGTCAAGGAATACTTCCCGTCCGGCTACGTAACCCGCGTCGCGGGCAACAACCAAGTAATTATCAACTCCAAGCAAAACCAAGCGGCAAGCAACCGCGGCCTTAAACGGTTCGTGGAGGAGGCGCGCGCGCTCGCAAAAATAAAAAACCTTAACGGCGTGGTAAACGTTCGCGACTTCTTTTCCGCAAACGGCACCGCATATATTGTTATGGAATTTTTGGACGGCGTGTCACTTAAAAAATACCTGCAACGGCGCGGCGGCAAGGTTGGCGCGGACGAAATACTCACCATTATGCGCCCCGTCATGGACTCGCTTACCCAAGTCCACAAAATCGGGCTTATCCACCGCGATATATCCCCCGACAACATTCTTATAACCAAATACAACGAGGTCAAGCTTATTGACTTCGGCGCGTCCAAATACTCCAACCCCGACGGCAGATCGCTGTCTATCGTTCTTAAACAAGGCTTTGCCCCGCCCGAGCAGTACGACACGCACGGCGAACAAGGCCCGTGGACGGACGTGTACGCGTTGGGCGTTACAATCTACTTTGCAATTACAGGCGTGCTTCCGCCCGAATCCATTCGCATAATGATGGGCAAGGAAGCGATTAAGCGCCCGTCCGAAATGGGCATTGCCATCGACCCGGGCGTGGAAAACGCACTTATGAAGGCGCTTGCCGTTGACAAAAAGAAGCGGTACCAGGACGTTCAGCAAATGATAAACGGTCTGTACAATCCCCGTGCGCCGCGCAAAACCGTAGCGGCCGCCACTACCCCGCCGCCTGCAGCACCCAAAAAATCGGTCATCCCCAGGACGGCTATGGGCGTTTCTACCGAAAAGCCCGTAGAGCCCGAGGTAAAGCCCGCGGCAAAGGCGGCAGCCGTTAAACCCGCAGCTGCCAAGCCCGAGGTAAAGCCTACGCCTGCGGCAAAGCCCGAAGCGGCAAAACCTGCGACAGCAAGAGCGACGACGCCGACGGCAAAACCCGCTACCGCAGTAAAACCGATTGCAAAGCCTACCCCCGCAGCAAAGCCGGCTACACCTGCAAAGCCCGCGACTGCGGCGGAACCCAAGCAAGCAGCCAAACCCGCGGCAGCTAAACCCGAAGCGGCAAAGTCCGAAGCTAAGCCGATTACCACAACAACCACTTCCCCTAAAAAATCGGTATTTTCCAAACTGTTCAAAAAGTAAAATAAAAAACGCCGCAAGGCGTTTTTTATATGGAATTTTACGTTTCACTTAGAGTGACGATAAATTGAAATTTAGCATCTGAAATAAGAGTTTGTTTTTTGTAGCCAAAATGATATTGTACTCATAATCCAAGTGCTTTTTTTGCCCGTTTCAAAGTTTCGCTTGCTGTTGGTTGAGCTTGCTTTGCTCCGTTTAAAAGGATTTCGTCAAGCAAATTTATATCTCTATATCTGTTGAATTTAGTTTGAATTTCGGTCAAAAGGTTTGCAACAACTTCGGCGACCTCTTTTTTAAATTCGCCATAACCTTTACCATCAAAGCGTTTTTCAATACTCTCAAAATCCTCGCCTGTTATTTTAGATAAAATGCTCATAAGGTTAGAAATCCCAAGTTGATTTTCTTCGTCGAAATGGACTTTTCCAAGGCTGTCGGTTTTTGCACACATAATTTTCCTTTTAGCGACTTCGATATCGTCCATAAGAAAAATTGTACCTTTATTATTACCATTGTCGGACTTATTCATTTTTTCAAGTGGATTTTGTAAATTTAAAATCTTGTTTCCAATAGGGGTAATATACACATCGGGCATAAAGAAAGTTTCACCATAGCGTTTATTAAATCTTTCCGCCAAATCTCGTGTTAATTCAACGTGTTGCTGCTGGTCTTTTCCAACAGGTACAATGCTTGTATTATAAAGCAAAATATCTGCTACCATAAGTGTCGGATAAATAAATAGCCCCGTATCAACACCTTCTTTATGTTGCGCTTGCGATTTGGATTTGAATTGTGTCATTCGATTTAGCTCGCCCATTTTGGTTTGAAAAGTCATAATAAAACCAAGCGTACCATGTTCCAAAACATCACTTTGCTTAAAAATAATTGTTTTCTTTGGATCAACGCCGCAAGCCAAATACATTGCCACACAATCATAAATAGCCGCTTTCAGTTTTTGCGGGTTTTTAGGACTTGTGATTGCGTGCAAATCCGCAATAAAAATATAGCTATCATAGGTGCCTTGTTTATCTACAAAATTTTTGATTGCACCTAAATAGTTGCCAAGAGTAAGATTGCCGCTCGGTCTAACGCCCGTTAGCATAACTTTTTCTTTCATAATATAATCTCCTTAAAATAAAATAGCCCGTTGACTGTTTTGAACAAAACATACCAACGGGCGAAAAGATTATATTTGAAATATTTAATCCATTTATATGTTTTGTGACGTACTAGAAAGCATTCACAAAACATACCGATTTGCGAACGCTAATTTACCAACGCCACCAAAGCAATGAATTAAACATTTTTAGCTCCTTTATATAAGATATGAATAGTATATGCCTTTTCATGTAAAAAGTCAATGGATTTGCATATTTACTATAAATTAACTCTCTGTTAAATTGAAATTTATATTATGAGGTAAATATTTTTAAACGCTTATATAATTTGCGCATACCATAACACCGTAATTGTTTCGCCGAATACCGAATTATTTTTCGGCGGATACGTTTCGGTTGTACATTTCAAATACTCCGTAAAGCCCCAATGAAAATATATTTGCATATTTCTTATTTCGCAAGGCTCTACTCCGATTGTAAGTGTTTGAACATTGCGTTCTTTTGCATAATGTTTTACAACATTGAATATAGCCGTTGATTTTCCTTGTCCGCGATACTCTTTATTAATTTCGAGTTTATTGATTTCCGCTTTGCCATTACCCGTTAAATCAGCATCTTCATTTTTGAAAATAAGCGTACATTGCCCAACATATTGACCGTTTTCAAAAGCAAAAAAGGTTGCATATTGACCGTTTATATTATTCTCGACAAAACGATTTTTCCAAACAATCCAAGAATTATCTTCGGGATTTTCTGCGATTTTCAAATCCCACCAATCTTGCAGTTCACTTATAGTCGCTAATCTTACTTCCATAATACTCCGTTAAATTATTGTTCATCGTACAGTGATTATATCACAGCTGAAAAATAAAAGCAAGGACTGTTATAATTAGGAATGCGAACGAAACCGACGTCACGGCTACGACGTATATGAGTCGGATGCTTCGCTTGAAATGATGGGCGGCTGCGCCGCATTAGGTCGCCCCTCATCCACCGCTTACGCGGTCCCCCTTCTCCCACGGGGAAGGTCATCACTCTAATAAGGGCGGCGAAGCCACAGTCCGTCATTATTCACTATTATCTATTCACTAACAAACAAAAAATCCGTCACTATGTGACGGATTTTTATGTACTTATTTTTGTTGGGCTTTGAGCAGCTCGCGGATTTCGGCGAGGATTTGCTCGGCGGTTTCGGGCTTGTTGGCTTCCGCTTCCGCCTTGGCTTTGGCTTCTTCCTCTGCCTGCTGAGCGGCTACGTATTCTATCATCTGCTTTTTGTTCATGCCCTTGGCTTTAAGCTCGGCTTTGAGCTGCTTGTCGATCTTAGCGCCTTTGAGCTTTTCGGCATTGGAGCGTACTGTGTTGATTGCCTTGATGATAAGGAACAGTACCATTGCGGTGATGAGGAAGCTGATTACAGCCATAATGAGCTCGCCCCAGTTGATAAATACGGACTTAGACATATCGATTAACGCAGGATCGGATGTAACCACGCCGTTTGCGTCCTTGGCAACGAGCATGGTGATAAGTCCCGACATATCGCCCATCGGTATGGCGTTGATGAGCGGTGTAAAAACGCCGTTGACCAGCGCCGTCACGATAGCGGTGAACGCCGCGCCGATAATCATACCTACGGCAAGATCGATAACGTTGCCGCGGGTTATGAATTCCTTGAATTCCTTGAAAAACTTTTTCATAATGTACCTCTTTTTATTTTTACCTTGCGGTGAATTACCTTTTGGTAAGCCTATCCAACTCCTCGTTGAGTAGGCGTAAATTTTCGCGCTCCAAGTCTATCAGCCCAGAGAACGTTTTGAAGTATTCCACATCCTCGTCCGTGGGTGTTTCGTGATTGATAAGCGCCACGATAAATTCCGACATCGACCGCAAACGTTTTTGTTCCAGCATGTCGAGCTCGGCTTCGCTTTCTTTTATTTTCTTTAACAATTCGCTTTTTTTGGACATAGACCTTTACCTATACGAACATCTTGCCGTATTATAACACAGCGCCTGCAAATTGTAAACTTTTTTGCGCAGGTAAAATGACTAATCCAATTTTTTTATGCACTCCATAGTGACTATGTAGTCCTCTTTTACCCTTTCCAAATACGGCTCGAACTCCGCGCTGTACTCTGTTTTGCCGCGAAGCACCTCGGTAATAGCGCTTGCCGAGTGAAACAGCATGGTAAGCGATAAGTTGGAGCATACGCCCTTTAACGTATGCGCGGCGCGGAACGCTTCCTCTATGTTGTGCGCGGCGAGATTTTCGCAAAGATTGTTAAAGCTGGCGTCGTCCACTACCTTTAACAAAAACCGTTTGATGCGCTCGTCGGTGCGCAGCCTGCTTGTAACGTCGGCATAGTCGCCGCCCATTTTTTCATAGCATTCTTCTACTGTCATAATAATAACCTCCGGTTAAAGTAATAAGTAAAAGTGAATAGGTTGAATGATATTCTTAAATTTAATCCTTTTACCTCTTCACTCTTCACTATTAATTCTTAATTAATTGTTCAGCAGTCCGCCGCCGTTACCGGTAAGCTCGCTGAAAAACTTGTACGAGTTTTTTCCGCCGTACTTGACCGAGTACGCCGCTTGGTCTGCCATGTGCAACAGCTTGTCGTAGTCGCCGTTGCATTCATTGGACAGCGCTATACCCATGCTCACGCTTACGGGGAAGCCGTTAAGATCCTTGGTAAGGCAATTAAATATACGGTCTATCTGGTGCTTATCCTTGTACTGCATAAATATGACGAACTCGTCGCCGCCGAACCGTGCGCAAATATCCGACGAACGGGTGTTGCTAAGCATACGGTCGGCTATCGCCATTATAAGCTCGTTGCCGAATAAGTGTCCGTGCTTGTCGTTAGCCTTTTTAAGATTGTCCAAGTCGAAGAACACGAGCGCGTACAGCTTGTCGCTTTGCGCGGCAAGCCTTTTGCTTATTTTGCGTTTGGCGGCGCGGGCGTTGAATAGGTTGGTTATTTGATCCCTATCCGCAAGCACTTCGAGCTGCTGAATCTCTTCCGTTTCCTCGGTGATGTCTATGCACTTGCCCAGCGCACCCTCGAATTCGGGCTGTTCGCCGTCGTTGCTCCACAACGCGCGTACAATAACCTTGTTCCACTTTTGTTCGCCGCGAATATTGAGCAAATATTTACCCTCCACCATCGGCGATTCGGGCGTGGAATTTTTAACGCGCGTCAGCAGCTGGTCGAAGTCCTTTCTGTTGAACACGCGCGAGCCGAATTCGCTTTCCGCGGGATTGAGTATTTTTTCGGGCAGCTCCAAGTATTCGGAGCTGTAATCGGTAAGCAATATCATCTCCGGTGAGCTTACGTATTCGAACATGACCTCGCGGGAAAGACTGGCATAGAAGCTGAACTTCATACGCTCATGCTCGAGCAAGCGCACCGTACGGTTGGACACGTCGCCGCCCGAGGTTTTGAGTATATCCTCCACGTTGGCGCGCGTGCCGCGATCCAAGTTTTGACTGGGCGACTCCATATGCAAAGCGCTTCTAAGGTCGTCTTTTATGTCGTCCAAGCATTGAAGTATCAACGGGTTGAATGCGCCGCACTCGCCGTTCTGTATCATTTCCACCGCCTTTTCGTGGGTAAATCCGGGCTTGTATACGCGTTTACTGGTGAGCGCGTCGTACACGTCGGCAAGCGCAACCACCTGCGCGCCGATGGGAATCTCGTCCTCTTTAAGCCCGTCCGGATAACCCCTGCCGTCCCAGCGCTCGTGATGCCAACGGCAAATCTGCTCGCCTACGCGGATAAGCGTTTCGTTGTTGCGGTACGGAATATCGGCAAGCAATTTCGCACCCTCGGCCGCGTGGCACTTCATTATCTCGAACTCCTCCTGTGTAAGTCGTCCGGGCTTGTTCAGGATATTTTCGGGCACCGACATTTTTCCTATGTCGTGCAGCGCCGACGCGTTGACTATAACCTTGATGTCGGCCTTGGACAGATTGTATTTGTCGGTGATGAGCATTAGGTGTTTAAGTATCATTTCGGTAAACGTGCTGACGTGCAGTATGTGCATGCCGCTCTCGCCGTTACGAAACTCGACTATGTGCGAAAGGATTTCTACCATCAAGCGGCTGTCGCGCTCGCGGGCATAAACCTGCTCGGACAGGATATCCGCCATTTCCTTTTGTTTGAGCGCCAGCATAAAGTTGCTCATAACGCGGTGCTTAACGGTACGCTCGTCAAACGGACGGCTTATGTAATCGACGGCGCCCAAGTCGTACGCCCTGTCGATGTACGCAGAACCCGTTTCCGCAGATATCATAATTACGGGTATGGTATTGATCCAGCCCTTCTTATTCATCATTGCCAGCACTTCGAAGCCGTCCATATTGGGCATAACAATGTCGAGCAGTATAAGCGATATTTCCAGCTCGCGCTCCTGCAAAATCATTACGGCTTCCGTGCCGTCCTCCGCCTCGATGATATTGAAGTCGTCAAACAGCATATCTGAGAGCAGCGAACGGTTGAGCTCGGAGTCGTCTACGATAAGTATAGTCTTTTTTGACTTTGTTGATTTGTTGGCCATTGTTTACTCATCCTTTTTAAGAACATATTTTGCCACAAGCTGTTTAAGCTTGCTCATATCTACGGGCTTGGCGAGGTGGGCGTTCATGCCCGATTCCAGCGCCGCTTTTACGTCGTCGTCGAACGCGTTAGCCGTCATTGCGATAATGGGAATCGTCTTTGCCCTTTCGTGCGAACATGCGCGTATCAAGCGCGTGGCCTCGTATCCGTCCATTATCGGCATTTGAATATCCATAAATATAACGTCGTACTGTCCTGGCGCAGACGCCTCGAACATTTCCAGCACTTCCCTGCCGTTGGTAGCGACGTCGCAAGTAACGCCCTCTATATCCAACAGCTCGGTTAGGATTTCCACGTTTATCTCGTTGTCCTCGGCGGCAAGCACCTTTAATCCGTCTATGGAAATTTCGTCCTGTACGGGCGCTATTTCCGCTTCCGCGCCGTTCGCGTTTATTTGCGTTACCGCGCGGCGGAAGTTGGACACAAAGAACGGTTTGGACAGGAATAAGTCTATGCCCGCATCCTTCGCCTCATCCTCCACGTCCTCGAAATCGAACGAAGTAAGCACGATTATCGGTATTTCGCGTCCCACTTTATTGCGTATGCGCCGCGCCGTTTCCACACCGTCCATTTCCGGCATTTTCCAATCGATTAGGACGATATTGTACTCCTGCCTTCTGGCAACCGCGCGCTCCACAGCCCTTACGGCGTCCTTGCCGTTAAGCTTGTAATCTATTACCACGCCGGTATCCGCCATAAGCTCCTTGATGTCAATACACACGTCTTCCTCATCGTCCACGACAAGCACGCGCGTAACGTTGTGTTTAAGCCAAAAATCTTCTTCCTCTTGCCCGACGTCGGCAACGGCAAGCTCCAACTCGACGGTAAACTTACTACCCTTGCCTTGCGCGCTTTCCACAGAAATAACGCCGCCCATAAGATCGACTATATTTTTTGTGATAGCCATGCCGAGACCGGTGCCCTGAATGTTTTTAGTAACCGCTGTCGTTTCGCGGCTGAACGGCTCGAATATCGTTTTGACGTACTCCTCGCTCATGCCTAAGCCGTTATCCTCGATAGTAAACTTGATATGAGCGTGGTTGTGTACCTGTTGCTTTAACGTTTCCACGCGCAGGTTTATCTTGCCGCCCGTCGGCGTGTACTTGACCGCATTGGAAAGAATGTTCAACAGTATTTGATTAAGCCGCATTTTGTCGCCCAAAACAAACTCGGGCAGCGTGCCCTTGGTGTGGACGTCAAAGCTTTGCTGTTTGGCATTGGTTTGCGAAACTATCATCGAATACAGCTCTTCCACAAACTCGGGCAAACAAAACGCTTCGATATTAAGCGAGGTTTTGCCGCTCTCTATCTTGCTCATGTCCAAAATGTCGTTGATAAGGCTGAGAAGGTGCTGACCGGAGTAAGTGATTTTATGCGTGTATTCGCGCACGCGCTCCGCGTTGTCCGCGTCCTTTGCAAGCAACGTGGCGTAGCCTATTATGGCGTTCATAGGCGTGCGAATGTCGTGCGACATATTGGAAAGGAAATGGCTCTTGGCCTCGTTGGCGCTTTTGGCAAGCTCCAACGCCTCCTCCAAGCTGCCGCGCAATTCCCTATCCTTGGTATTGTCGGAAAATACGAGTATGCATTTTTCGGCTCTTTCCGTTTTGGAATGATACAGCGTCGCGCGGAACCAATACGTATCGCCCGTCTTGGCGTTTTTAAGCTGTATATCGCTTTCCCACGCGTTGCCGTTGCCCAAGGCTTTCAGCCCTTCGGTAGTAAACGGCGTATGCTCATCCACCGCGGCTTGAAGAATGGAGCGAACGTCGCTGCGTATGGTCTGCATATCCAAGCCCAAAACCTTTTCGGTGTTGGCGCTTATATATTCCGCCTCGAAAGTATCGGGCGAAAACATTACGAATATGTTGTTGGTATTGAGCGACAAAACATTGAGCAGCCGCTCGCGCGACTCCGTTTCCAGCTTCGATTCGTGAATCCTGTGGCGGTTGTTAAGTATTATGATAACCGTTATAACGACAGCGACAAACGCAAATATGGAAATCATAACGATAAGCGTGACGGTGCGGAACCAGCTCATACTGCTGTTTACCGTATCGGTGGGCGAAAGACCCAAAAGCATCCAATCGCCGAACTCCACGGGCAAATACGTAAGATAGTACTCCACGCCGTCTCTTGTAATAATGCAAGAACCGGACTTTTGCTCGCCCCAATCGCGCTCTATCTGCTCCGCTGTGGCGTGAGTGATTTCGCACTCGTCCGACTTTAAAAAATCCAGATAGTTGCCCATTATTTCGCTCTTGCCGCCCGAGCGCGCAAGTATCAATCCGTTGGGGCGCGTAACGTAGCATATGCCCGCCTTGCCGAAGGTGGAAACCTCCAACAGCCCGCTGAAATCTCCCGTTTTAAAGCTTACGGCAATAGCGTTGTATTCAAAGCCGTCAATGGTATTGGGTGTGGTCTTTACGGCAAACATCATAAACTCCGGCATCGTCTTTTCGCTGCCGTCGTCATAAAAGCCTACCACGCCGCAAGTGTCGTCTGTTAACAGCTCTTCCACACTGCGCCGTACGCGCATGCTTTCCTCGTCGCCGATTGCCGCATTGCCCTCTTCGTCAACCGTTACCCTCTTGACCTGAACTTTGTGCGCGTAATCGGGAACATCGTAATCCGTAACTTCTTTGCCGACAAAATAGCACGCCGAAAAATCAAACTCATTTATTTGCGACGCAAAAAAATTTTCGAGCTCCTCGCGGCGCTTATCGCTTTTATCTTTATCGTCGCCGTTCATGTCGTTTACAATTTCGTCTATGTATTGTTGCCAGCTTTTGAGCATCTTGCGGTTAAGCTCTATCCTTTGACCGAACCCGTTTTTAACTTGCTCGTATATTTCGGATAGGTGGTTTATGCTTTCGTTATAAATATGCTTGGACGCAAAAACAGAATACAATACCGCCGTAAGCACGACTGCAATCACGGTAATCGCTATTATAACGGCGTCGCGTATTTTTCTGTTGATCTTGTTCAAATTATCTCCACCAATATGATATTTACTCCAAACGGCGATAATTCACCGTATAAAGTACACCATAGTAACATTGTAGCATAATTTGTAATATTAAGCAATAATAACAAAGAAAAAACGCGAAACATTTTTGCAATTTTTTTTGCACGAAAAAATGTCGGTGACGCACATATACGTAACCGACATTTTCTCCGTTGTTATTCTTCGTCCTCAGATTTAGGCTTGCCGCCGTCCTCGCCGTCTTTTGCCTTGGCGGGCGGCGCGGCTATACCCAGCATTATAAGCGCCGAGCAAACGCCGTTTATCACCGTGCTTGCTACCTCGTCGCCTATTTCCACACCGAACGCGCTAAGTATAAGAAACACCGCGCCGATAAGCCCCGCCCAAAAGGAAGTGCTTTTTAACCGTTCTATCATTTTACCTCTCTCCCGTACTTGTCGTACAGTCTGTTGTAGTAGTAGTTGGAAAGATGTTGGCGGTACATAGAGTGGTTGCGTATTTCCAAAAACGCCTGCTGAGGATCGAGCGAGCCCAAAAAGGCGTCCATACGCTCGAACACCGCCTTGTACACCTCGTCACGGCGTTGATTGGCTGCTCCGTCCAAGCTGTTTTCCTGCTTTTCATGACCGAGCGCGGCGGTGTACAAATCGCTTTCCGTTTTAAGCCTGTCGTTGTCCAACGCAGCTTGCTTGCGCTTGATCTCGTTGTTGTATTCTATCACCTCTTGCAGCTTTTGCTCGCGTTCTGCTTTGAGCTCGTTTAGCCGTTTGTTCAGCTTGGCGGCATAGGTAAGATTAAAGTCGTTCAGCGCCGTTTGCAGCTTTTTGTCCACAGCGGCAATGTCCGATTCCAGCTTGGATATATTGTTTGCATACTCCCGCGCAACAGCCGCAGTCTGTCCCAAATACTCGCGCTCCAACGCCCCGCGCTCCACAGCCGCCACCGACGACCGCGCCAGCCCGCGCTTAACGACGTCGTTGTCTATGGCGCGCGCCGCCGCTTCGTACCTACGTTCAAGCTCGGCCTCCGCAGTGGTTTTGGCGCCCTCGTACGCGTCGCGCTTTTGGTTAAGCTCGGTTTTTTCCGCCTCGCTGCTACTGCGAATGCTTTTCTCGCCCTCGGCGCGGTAGGAAGCAAGCTCGCTTTCCGCCGACTTTTTGAGCGCGCCGTCGTCGGGCGGGTCGTACGTTTTTTCCTGCAAAGTCACCTTTGGCAAGCTCGGCTTGACCGCGGCGGAATAATTGGTTTCCAGCCGCGATATCTCGTCTTCCAGCTCGTCGCGCGACTCATTGATTTTAACATTGTTTGCCATTACTTTTCATACCTCGATTTAAGTAGATTGTAGCGGTACTGCGCATATGCGCGCATAACGCCGCGACAGGTGTCCGTACCTGCGTACTTTGCAAGCGGCGACCGCGGTTTGTGCGACGGCGCGGGACGCTTTACGCCGACGCCTGTACGCCGCACTGTCCGCCTCCGCAATGCTTTTTTGCACCGCTTTCCGCGGCGCGTTTTTTGTGCTCGCCGCCCATAAGCAGAAGCTTTACGTCCGTTTTTATTTCGCCCACGTCGGACTTGATTTGCTCGGCGGAGGCTTTTACGTCCTCCACCGCGCCCAGCCGTTCGTTAAGCGCATGTATAATTTTTTCGTAATTGTCCTCGCGGTTGCGGCTGTCGCGCAGCTCGTACACGAGCAGCCCGCAAAACAGCACCGCAAATATGCCGTTGGCAACTACAAGCGATATAATTTCCTCCATGCTTGCGCATTTCTCCCCCTTTATATATTTAATCCGCAAATGCGGGCGCGCGGTTACAATTTGACGTATATGGTGTCCAAGGCGAATACAAACGCACGCACCGTCGTAGAAGCGGTGGTCGTCAGCTCGCCGCGCCCCTCCGGCAGCCTTACAAGTATAGGCGAATACCCGCTGCTGATAGCCTTTCGGCAAAAGTATACTTTTTGCTTTACGTTTTCGTTAAACGAAATCATTACGCACCGTGTGCCGTCAGACTCCAATTCGCCGAACGTTATGCCGCTGCTAATCGCCGTACCGACCATAAACATACCCTGCGAGCGCTGTGCAATCTTGTCCAGCTTTTCCGCTTGCTCGCTAAGCTTGTTGCTCAGCACACGTATAGCCGCAGCGTTGTCCTCCGTCGCGGTGAGCGCGGCTTCTATTTTGTCCATACTATCCCCCTTAATACATGTTGTACTTGACGCACAACGGAGTGGCGTTCACCTTTGCACCGTCAGTAGACAGCGAAAAAGCGAATTTGCGCCCGCTTACGTTCAGCTTGACTGCGCACTCATCGGCGCTTGCAACGTTCAAGCCGTACCACACTCCGTCGGCGCACACGCCCAAAACAACATCGTCGTCTCCGCCGTCGTTGCAGAAAAGTATTTCTGTTACGTACTTTATCTTATCGGGCGCGGACATGTCGGTCACGCCGCTCTCCCAGTACGACGGCAGCGATTGTCCAAACCGCGAAGCGCCGCGCTCAACAACGCCGCTCTTGCCGCTTTCACAGCACATAAGATAGTCCTCGCCGTTGTACGAACACGTGTTCATAAAGCTGATGTCCAGCCCGCGCGATATCGAGTATTCGCCGCTTTGCGGGTCGTACACTATAAGCGCGTTGGTTTTGTGCGCGGCGGACGATTCGCACCCTACGGTCTTGCCGTCGGCAAAATTCATCTTACACGCCAGGTAGTATTTGCCGTCATAGTACGCACATGCGCAGTTGTTGTCGGGCAGTATGGACGGCGTTATATCGGTAAGCGTGCGCACACAGTTATAGCCGTCAAACATGTACAGCCCGTCGGAAGCGAGAAACATTATGCAATTTCCGCATGTGGTTATGCTGGACGGGAATATCCGTCCCGCAGTGACGAACATGTTTACCACCGAAAACTCGCTTTGATCGCCGTACGCCGTTACGCGGCTTATGCCATGGTCGCGGAATATGTACAAATAGTTGCCAAACGACACGACCTTGTTAAGATACCCGCGCTCGTCCAAAAGCTCTATAAACCCGCCGCCGTCCTCGCTTATATCCCACTGCGTGGGGTCGAGGTTTTTGGAAAAGTAAACCTTGGTTCTTTCGTCGCGACTGGTAACAAACAAGCGCTCGTAATGCACAGCCATAGACGATATGCCCGGGCTGTTGTCGTATTCGGTAAGCGCGGTACCGTCCCAAGTGATAAGCTTGCGCCCCTCGCACGACAGTAGCAAAACGTCCTTGGAATTTACGCGGTAGTTGATTATGTCGAGCGGGGCAAACGGCAGACCCGAAACGTAGATTTCCTTGTGCTTAAACGCGTCGAACCACGCGAGCAAGCCGTTGGAATACTGGTAAATGTACTGGTCGGCGTAGGCGTTATGCTCCTCCGAATACAGCCTGTATATCCAGTACCGCTGCGCAAGCTTGGGCACGCACTCATGCTGCCGTACTCCGTATCCCTTGCGCAACACCCCCGACGAAAAATCGAGGTTGAAAAATGTTTTTGCTGTCGAAAACGGAAGTAAGCTGCTGTCGTGCTTAAAGTCGGCGGACGTGTATCTCGTCATTTGCTTTTTGTACCGCTTTATGCGCGGCAATTTAAGTTTCACTATCCACCTCGTCCTATATGAATGCGCGCCGCGGCAATTTAGCCCTACGCTTCAACCGCAACGCTTCGGCGGCGCTTTCGTACCTTTCCCCGAAAATATCCGCCTCGTCAAGCCGCCCGCACAAAATGCAGTAGTTGCGCGCCACAAGATTGGCAAGCATATCCATGCCTACGCAATTCGGCATAGCAAGCTCATCGTAAGCCTCCCATACGCTTCCGTGATCGGCAGCTTCCGTCGTTTTTTCGTCCAACGTAAAATCGCGTGCAATTTCCGCCACCGAGCTGTTAACCGCGCTTTGCAGCTTTTGCACGTTTGGGTCTTGCGCGTCAAGCTCGTCCGTCACCGCGTCAATAAGCAGCTTGTCCTGCACCATTACCGCGGCGCTCATAGCCAATTGATATCCGTCCATATTATCCTCCCATTTATAAGTGGCACGGCGGATGGCGCCGATATGCGCCACCCGCCTTACACACTTAAATTGCCGACAACGCCTTGTCAATGGCCGCCTTGCGGCTTTCCGCTTCCAGCCGCGCGTTTTCGCGTTCCATGCGCTCCACTATCTCGCGCGCACGCTCGGCGCGCGTGTACAGCACAGTCCGCACGGTACGCTCGTCCAAGCGGTCGTACGGCAAAACCAAGCACAGCGTCGGGGTGTCTTTTTTGTTATGCACCTCAAACTTTCCGGTCTTGTAGTTTAGGAACACGAAATACCCGTCGTCTATGCTTTTCAGCCTGCGGCACACCCCAAACAAGTCGTCGTCTATGACCCGTCCTATCAACTGCGCGTAATACCTTTGAGCACAGCCTGACCGTTGGGCTTTTGGCAAATGAGATCGCAGTATTTGACAAGCGTCGCAGTGTAGGTCGGCTTGCCTTGGTTTTGGCGAAGTATCTTGCCGTTTTCCGTTTCGAGGAAGCGCCAGTCGCAAAGCTGGTGCAGCTTAAACGCCTTGGAGTTGAGTAGGTACATGCTGCCCTCGGGCACAAACCTGTCGTACACAAACGGTATGCCGTTATACGACAAGGTCTTGAATCCGCCGTCAAGCTCCATCACGTCGATATTGCGCTTATATGACGACATATAGTCGATGTACGAATACTTTGCGTCCTGCGAGCACGCTATAAAGTCGACGGTAGAACCGGCCTCGTTTTCCAGCGCGTCGATAGCTTCCTGAATGACTATTTCGTCAATCGCGCCGCCCACGTTTTTGCTGTACGGGTTGAGGAAAGGATGAGCGCTCTTTTGCACGCCGTAAATACTGTCGCCGTTAAACAACGCGCCTATGCCGGTTATCTCCTTGTCCTTGGAGCCCTGCACGTACATTTTGTCGCCGTCGGCGATAGTTATACTGCCGTCCAAGGTCACCTTCTTATTAGCGCGGTCTACGTACTTTATGCGCGCCGTACCTTTTTTGCTGCCGGCGGAAGAATACACGTCCACCACCAAGCCCTCTATAAGATTGCGCACCGTGTCGCATGTCGTAGTGGTGCTGCTGCCTTCCGTCTTGACGGAGAAGGTTGCAAGCAGGCCGCTGCCGTCGCCGTACAGCATACGACCGAGGTTGAACTTGGACGCGGTAAGCAGCCCTTCGAGCTCGGCGTTGAGTAGATCGGTAAACGCGCCGCTGCCGTCCTTGGACGCGCGTATCGCTTTGTCCGATATCTCAATCTGACCGTAAAGGTTTTTGAGTGTGGTGACAAACTGCAAATAGTTGTTGCCGTACGCCGCCGGAAGATCCCCGTCCTCGTCGCCGGCACCCACGCCGCCGTTTATACCGAAGCGCGCCGCGGTGCGTATTTCCTTACCCCACACGTCGGCGGTGGTCTGTTCTATCTTGGACAACAACGGATTGACCCTCGTATTGAGCAAATCGGTCATCGTGCCGAGATAGACTGTCTTTAACGCGTTTTCCGCGTTTTGTAATGTTACCATAATTTTCTCCTTATTCTTTTTTAGTTACCCGAAAGTAATGCGTCGGCTAAGCGCTTAGCTTCTTGTAGTGTTGTCGGTCTTTTGGACGGCACTATCACCGCACAGCCGCTCGGCGCCGACGCGGGCTGCGGCCGTATAAGCCGCTGTTTATAGCTTGCAATACACGCGCTCATAACCTCGGGAATTGCGCTGAGCGCTTCCGCGTAGTCGCACGCATTTTGCAATATTTCATTCAACACGTCGTCTGCCGTTATGACGGGCGTAGGCGCGGCAATAACCGCAGCAGCGCATGTATCGCCCTTTTCAGCCTCGTGTACGGGCTGAGCATTATCGGGTTGTTGCGCTTGCTGTTCTGCGTTTTCTCGCCCCTCGTCCGCCGTTTGCTCGTCCGATTGCTCTTGCGCTTGCGCGCGGAGTGAGTCCAGCTCTGCTTGTAACTGTTTGATAAGTTGACAGCGCTTTGTGAACTCGCTTTCCAGCGCGTTGTAAGCGGATAGCAAATCGTCCGCCGTGTTGAACTTGCCTATTTTGGAAGCCGTCTTTTCGGCTTGCTCCGCAATTTGATTTATCATAGAATTCTCCTTTCGATTAATTCGGAATGCGGAATTCGGAATTCGGAATTATTGTAAAAATTTTTAATACTCTAATAAGGGCGCGTTAGCGCAGTCCGCAATTCCGAATTCATAATTCATAATTCTGAATTGAGCATCATTTGATGCTCTTTTATATGTTCTTTAAGTTTATCCGCTTTCTTTCCGCCGTCGCACTCGGTCAGCAAATACTTTATGTGTACGTCGCAGTGCAGCTTGTGGTCGTCAAACTCGTTTATCTCGTACTTGCCGCTTTCGTTTTCCTTTTCGGCGCGAGATACGTGCGTGCCCGTCATATCGAGCGCGCTGTCCCAACCGCCGTAGCCGAGCGCGTCCAAAAACCTGTGCTTGGCGGACTCCGACATCTTGCCGTCCTCGCCCGCCAGCAAGCCCATTTTATACAGCTCGAACATCATGTTTTGCCGCATTGCGGGCGTGGACAAAAGCTCGTTGTCGGTTGCGAAAACCACGTCGTCGCTCGATATGTCGGACGCCGACCATTTGATCAGCTCGACCTCGCCGTTATGCCCCACAATGCGCGACAGCCGCGAATCTGCACCGAACTGCTTGTACAGGCGAAGTATGTGCCGCGCGATATCCCGCGCCGCCAGTCTCACGTACTCGGCGGACAGCGACAGCCGCGTGTCGTCCTGCTCGATGAGTAGCTGTAACGCCGCGCCGCTCATATTGGTGGGCAACGCCTCGTTGGAGCGCATGACCTCGCTTACGCCGCTCACCTGCGTGAACTCGGATAAAAGCCGCAGCTCCTCGTTGTCGAAGCTACTCGGCACCGAGCCCGCGTCCACCATTCGCGGCGGGGTCGCGCCCCTGCGGTACACCAAAATTTTGCCCGGGGATATTCCTTCCTGTTCGAGGTTGTCTATATCAACCGAGCCGTCCTCCACCGCCATAACGCCCATAGCTAAGCGGTTTATAAATTCGTGCTTGCGGTTTTTGACGGCGTTGTACGCGCGCTGTACGGGTATTGTGCGCTCGACGATAGACCCGCCGAAAAAGCAGCCCGCGTTTACAAGCGACACCTGCTTGATTATGGGAACGGTGCGCTTGCCGTCTATTCCGTTTAAGTACGGCAGCGGGCCGTAATGAAGCAACACGCCGTTTGCGACCACCGCGTATTCGCCGTCGGGCTTGTCCGCGCTCGGCACGGTGTAACGCTCTATCAAAACGGCGCTGCGCTCTGCGGAGCGCACGGACAGCTTGTTTAATGTGCTGTCCGCCGTCAGCCCGCCGCCCACAGCCACCGACGACAACGCTATAATATCGTTGTCCTCGGGCTCGACGGTCTTGCCGTATATCCTTTTTATTTCGTCCACGTCCACCGACCGCGCGCGGATTATCGAGCGGCAATCGGACACGTTTTGCGCAAAAAGATTGTCGGGATAAATCTCGAACGGCGAAACGACGTCGGCAACTATATCGCCCTCGTATACGCCGTCGCCCATTTTTAGCCCGCCCTTTTCGTTCCAGCCGACGTAGTAAAACGCCGTGCCGCAAATTTCCGACCACATAGTGCCCTCGGTGAGCAGCCCGTCCATGTCCAGCTTGTCGCACGCGGCGTTAAGTATTTTGGTCGAGCTTTTGGCAGTCTTTATATCGTCGTCGTCAGACGAGAACGGCCGCACGGTAAGCGACGGGCGCACTGTGTTCAGCTTGGCTTGGCGGGTTTCAACCAGCGACGAAATGTGGTTGAACACCTCGCGCTCCTGCCAATAATACTCGCGCTCGACGTCGGCAATGTCGCCGGTGGGCAACGCCGTGCAATACTGGTTGCCCATGTAAAAATTCAGATTGAGCCGCCACTGCGTTTCGTAAGGGCGCCTCGCCTCCGCGCGGCCCTCGTAATCGCGCGTAACGTCCTCTATAATGTCCTCTCGGAATTCGCGTTTCATTTACCTTTCACCTTATCCCTTCGTTTGGCTGTTTCTATCGACTTGGGCACGATAACCGCGCCGATAGCCGCGTGCAGCTCGTCAAGGCATTTGTCGCAAGCGTATATGCGACTGCGTATTCCCACGCGATCAAACTTGATCGCCTTTGTCGCGCGGTTTTTGCACGCGCCCAGCTCGCACCTCACGTGCGTATTACATTCGGTTACTTCCATACTTCCCTCCATAATTTTTTGAATAATAAAACGGCTATTCGCCGTCTTTAACACTTAAGTTGTATAATTGATTGATTAAACGCTTGCGCTCGGCTTCCAGCTGCTCGTCGGTAAGGTCGGACACGTCCCCGCCGTCTATAATCATCTTTGCGGCGGTCATGTCGGGCGGCACGTCCTTGGTTGTCACCTTGCGCTTGACAAGCTCCAGCGAGCCGTCCACAACCGCGTATTCCTCCACCGTCTCCTTAGCCTCGTAGCCGCACGCACGCTTTACCACCGCGTCTAATATTTCGTCGCGCGTTTTCACTTTTTCCCCCTTCCTCTACGCCTAATCAAACGTTCCTTATCCAACTGTATTTCCGTCTTGATTTCTTCCCGTCTCGGCGGCGTAGGCCTGCTCATAAGGTAATACCTAAGCTCGTCAAGGCAATGGTCGTCGGTCTTGACCGGACGGTCGCCGTTTCCCCAGCGGTAGCTTTTTAGTTCGCGAATAAGATTTACGCAGTTATCGAATATGAATAGGCGCGGTTTGCCGTCCGTCATTAAATACTGCTTTACGCGGTTTATACCGCTGAACAAATCCTTGTCCACCCGCGTGTCGGCAAGTATGCCGTTGTCGCAAAACAGCTCGGCTACCGACTTGTCGGAGTTCAGCGTATGCTGCCCCGCAGCGCTGTCTATAAGCGCCTCTATCCTGCCGTCGCGGTCGGTGTGCCAGCCGATTTGTTCGCTTATCCTTTTAATCTCTCGCGCGTGGTAGTCGACGGACTTACCCGCCTCGAAATGCTCGGCCACAACGTACACGTTGCCGTCGTAGTCCACCGCGTACCAGTGACAGGACAGCGGGTTGTTAAGCCCGGGGTCGATGGACATCCTGTCCTGCCAATCGGCGGGAATGGGCGTTGTCGACGGTATAACGTGCACGCGCTCGTCAAACTCGGTGTACACCGCACCCTTGGCGTCCACAAACCGCCCAAACCGCCTGACGTCCCGCTCGGCGTCCGTCATTGCGGCGGACACACGCTCAACCTCTTTTTCGTCGAGGTACGGATTGTCCGCCCACTCCATAAAGATGTGCCACACCTCGGGGTCGTTTTGGCTGTTCAGGTAAATGCGCTTATACACGAAGGTCAAGCCTAGCAACGGCGTCATTGTGCCGAACAGCAACCCTTTTTTATCGACCACGCGCATAGCGCATTCGTCGTAGATATCCTCGGGCGGCTCCTCGTCAAACCAAACGTAATCGAGCGACGCGCCCGCAAATTTGTCCCGCCCCGCCTCGCACGTTTTAAAGCCGATAGTGCTTATCGTGCCGAACACGTTCTTTACCGATATGTAGTCTATAATACCGCCCGACGGGTTTTGGCTCTTGCCGCTTTCCATTACTATATCGGCTATCCAGTCGGGGTTTAGATAGTGCAAAATCTTTTTTTGAGCCACCTCGCGCTGTACCCGCCGCGACAGCGACACCACCCAGCCGTCGGTGCGCTTGTTCTGTTTGTACGGATGAATACCGCGCGCCAGCCACACCGTTTCCACCGCGCCGCACTCGGTTTTGCCCGTGCGGTTACCGCCGAACACCCAGCGGTTGCGTTTGTCGCAGCGGTGGAATTCCATTTGCTTTTTGTGCACCTTATCCACGTTGTACCGCGACAGCGCGTTATTGTCGTACCGCCGCTTTTGCTCGCGCTCGATACGCAAAATGTTTTCTATTGTTTTACGCAAAATTCATCTTCCTTTTCAATTCGGAATTCGGAAAGCGGAATTTGGAATTATCAATAATATAGCTTAACAGTTAAATTCCTACTTTAATAAGGGCGCGAAGCGCAGTCCTTCAATTCCGAATTCATAATTCCTAATTCCGAATTAAATTATTTTTTGCCAAAACATGCCATTTATCTACACGCAGCACATGCTATACAAAGATATATGGTTCTTTATTCCGTCATAGCGGCGCTGACCTTCTTTTTTATGCCGTCGCAAACAATGCTGTACGATTCGGCTATGCAGGAGGTTGTAAACCTGCCCGCAGGATATTTTGTGCTGCAAAGCGACAGCGAGGCGCCCGACGGCTATATACGCGTAACGTACGACGATCTCGACGGATACGTCAAAGCTGACAAAGTGCAAGCGGTGGACTATCGCCCTGTCACCAAATACGAGCTGACCGCAACGTTTACCTGCGACAACGACGGACAGCCGGTGCGCCTTCGTGCCGCACCCAAAAAGTCGGCGGAGGTATTGGAAGTACTGGGCAGCTCGGCAAAAGGCAGACTGTACGGCTCGGTCACCGGCGAAGCGCTCATCAAGGACGCGGGCACCGATTGGTACTACGTCAGCGTCGAGGGCAAGCGCGGATACGTTTACTACGCGCATGTCAAGGCCGACGATATCCCGCCCAATATAATAGAAAAGGAACCCGACCAACCGACCGACGCACCCGCAACCACAGAGCCGCAAAAGCCAAGCGACGAAATAGGCATGCCCACCACCGCCGCAATAATCTTTATCGTCGCGCTCTGCATTCCCGTGCCGTTTATTATGTACTACCTCTTCAAAAAGCCCAAAGACAATTAATTTAATTCGGAATTCGGAATTCGGAATTCGGAATTATAGGCGCACAATGCTGTATCGCTTTTTTTCGTTTACTTCGATTCTTTAAAAGTTTAAACAAATAAGAAAACTCCTTGTCCGCGCGCTCGACGGTGTAACCCGCCAGCGCTATTTGCGTTTCGGCGATTTTGTATAAATCACTGTTAATACCCGAAAACGCGCACGAGCGCAGCAGCTCGAACTTTTCGCCCAGTCCGCGCTCGATAAATGCGTAAAGCACTTTCAGATTGCACAGGTCTATCCGTCTGTTATCCAGCTCTATAAGCTTTTTTACCACCTTGTCCGCGGGCGATATCATGTCCGCTATAACGCTCTCCTGCTCCTTTTCTATTTTATCTTGTAATCCGTATAATAACGGATTGATTAAAATTATCGCTCGCACTACTCTACGCCCGACATTCGACATAATCTTATTTCCTCCACATCTATTTTCGAGCGTAGTCTATCACCGCTTTACTGACATATGTATGTCCCCAATACACTACACGAAAAATATTTGTAATACAGCAAAAAAGCGCCTTTCGGCGCTTTTTATATCTTTTATAGAATATAATTTTTTGTCACTCCGAGTGCAACGAGGAGTCTCAACCTCTTTTATAATTCTGCATTCTTAATTATTCAGCGGTGCCGTCGGCGGTTCAACAGTTTCCTCGGCGGCAGGCTGCTCCTCGGTAGCGTTTTCCGCGGGCGCGGGCTGTTCGTCGGGCAAATGCACGAGCTGACTGCCTTCTACGTGTTTATCGACAAACTCGGTAAACGCCGCGGTATATTTTTCTTTATCGGTAGCGTAAGCGAGTCCGTGACCGGCGCCCTCTATCGCTATAAAATTCTTTTCGGGCGAAGCGCAGGCGTCGAACAGCTTTTGACCGAGCGCGAACGGCACAAAGTTGTCCGCCGTGCCGTGAAAGAACAGTGCGGGCACTGTCATGTTTTTGGCAAACTGCGTCATATCGGCGTCATACAACGAATAGCCGTGGACGAGCTTCAAGCCCATATTAAACAGATGAATGGCGCACTTGGGAAGCTTAGCCGATTTAAGGCTTGCTATATATTCGTCGTACTGCGAGGAGAACCCGCAGTCGTCGATAACGCACTTTATTTGCGGCGGAGGAGTCATGCCCATATACGACACGACAGTCGAGCCGCCCATGGAAATTCCGTACAGCGCAATTTGAACGCTTTCGCCGTAGTCGTTGATAATTCGGTCTATCCAGCGCGAAAGATCGAAGCGGTCTATCCACGCCATACCCACCTTGCCGCCCGAGCCTTTGTGTCCGCGCATAGCAAGCATGTACACGTCAAAGCCGCGGTCGTAAAACATTTTGGCTTGCGCTTGAGTGGAGCCGAGCGTCGCGCCGTAGCCGTGGCAAAGCACTGCAACACGCCCCATAGGCTCGGGTTGGCGAATTATCCTAGCACCAAGTTTAACGCCGTCGTACGCGGAAATAGTAGCTTGCGACGTGGTTGCCGCAACGGTATCGAACCAAGATGAATCCACGCCGAACTTGTTCGCGTCATAGCCCTTTTTCTTTTTAGCCTTTTCGCTAAGCTCCTTGCGCCTACCGAGTATAGTGTGAACAAAAATAAGCGCCCCGGCCAAAACCGCTATCGCCACGAGCGCAATAAACGCCGCAACCGCGATTAATGCAATCATCCAACCTTCCATACGTCCTCCGAAATACGAAACCTACCGCCCCGCACATACAAGTATTCTAACATAATGCGGCTTAGCTGTCAAGCGTAGTTATTTGCTTGACTAAATTCGGTCGAGTATGATAAAATTATAGAGCAAACAACATGTTCTCGTAGCTCAGTTGGATAGAGCGTCCGCCTCCTAAGCGGAAGGTCGCGCGTTCAAGTCGCGCCGGGAACGCCAAAATGCCGATAGAAAATATCTATCGGTTTTTTTGTGCAATTCTTTTGCGCGACTATATTATTTTTTCGCGGAAGGTCGCGCGGTGACGTGCATGCACAATATTTATGAATAATCAAAACTTATGGTGTAGACAAGCGAATGGCTCTAATTCATTTTTTAGCATAAATAAAACAAAAAGTCGCTGATGCTTAAAAAATCAACAACTTAGACTTTCCATAGACAACTCATGTTCTCAATGAATATCAATCAAACCTTTATAAACTCTAAATGCCTCTCTAATATAAACTCATATATTATATTTATTAGTATGTAATATATATTTATCAATTATTCCTTCTTTGTTCATTCATCTTTAATATCTTTTAATTGATGTACAATCTTTTTAGAAACGACACCTGTTGCAATTTTATTTGGAGGTATTACCGTATTTTTTGTAATAATACTACCCGCGCCAATTATACAGTTATCACCAATTGTTGCCCCCGCAAAAATTTGAGCCCCCGAGCCAATCCAAACATTGTTCCCTATCGTAACTTTTTTATTGTAAAGTATTCCTTGACCAAGAGCGCGAATTGCACTGCTTTTAGGATGTTCCGCCGTACTAATTACAACGTTCGGACCAACCATAGTCTTATCACCAATTTCAATCTCGCCATCTTCAATAAGCGTTAAATTGAAATTAGCAAAAAATATTCCTTTTAGTTTTGTATGTTTCCCACCATAATTAGCATAAAATGGTGCCTCTATTTTACGAAATCCTTCAAATTCACCAAATATAGCTTTGAGTAATTCACTTCTTTGTCTATCCCCTTCCTCATCATGAGGTAAAGAATTATACAAATACATTTCCTTACGACATTCTACTTGATAGTCGTTCATAATTTTCGAGCACTCAAAACTATCAGAATATACACCGTCACTGTTGTAATATTCCCAAAATATGGGATTGTACAAACGTCCGCTACACATCATTTCTCTTGAACGTTTTATAATATTTTCTCTTTCACTCATGTTGTTCTTTCTCGATATCTTCTATTAATTTTTGATAAGGTTTAGATTGAACAATATTAGACCTTACATCCTCTCTTACCACTATTGTATTCAACAAATAGTTCTTCAAGTAATTCAATGCTTTATTCGCCGGATATCCGTCTCTGAATACAGCAATTCGAATAAAATTATAAATAGGACTTATTGTCTCATTAAAGGCGTCAAACTTAAAGACATATCTACATAACTTGATTGCGCAGAATATTAAAGCAACCGCAAATAAAGTAATAATAATCCAGAAAGACCATTGATTATAAATTAAACGCGCTCGACTATAAAGGAAATGCGTAACCAAGCTCAAAGATAATGCTGCCGATCCTACCGATGCCACAACATAAGTTTTATTGGCAAAGCTAATCTTCTTTTTATTTGAAAATAACGCTAATGATGTATACGTTCCCCAATGAAGCTTTAACGAACCTTTGTCAGACATTAACGATGGCATTTCATAAAATACGGTTATATAACCTGCCAACGCGGCGATTCCACTAAAATTTTCTTCCCATTGACTTAAAAGATAATTTACAATTATTCCTCCCACTATCGGTAAAATAGCCAAAATAAGTACAAAGTTTGATTCCTTATTTAGCAAGTCAATATACCCCTTTGCAATAAATGACCATATGGCAATTATAAGGGTTACTATCGTAAAATTGTGATTATAAAGGTTTCCTATCCTCATTTGGAGTTCACTTCGAAGAGAGGAATATTCTTTAAAGTCCATGTAAACTTCATCAGACTTTTGTTGATTGTTTTCTCTCTGATTTACAGAATCATGTACTTTGACTTTCTCTCCCGTCATATCAGATGCCTTTGCCATGATATTATTCTCCTTTGTAATATTAACATTTATTTAAAGCCACCGCTTAAATCCAAATTACATTACAATAGATATAGTTTTTTGTAAATACACTACGGCAGTGACAGAATCGAAAGCATAGAATTTAAAATAACGCTACTTACTGTTCGCAGCATCAATTGTACCGTAGCTTGATTTTATCATAAAAGTTTTCTGGTGTCAATATTTTGACGGACTTACAATGCATTCAATTTGATATAGCCTTTATATAAATGGTATTTGACGATAGTATCAAGTTAATCATGAATCCTTGCGTTCCTATCACTGCTGCAACACGCCGATTTAGAATTCATGTTATACAAGAAACTTGTGATATTTACACACGATTTGGTAAATGACTGTAACTCCTAAGCGGATGCCATGCGAGGACGCCAACAAAAAATCGGTAGCACTATTTGCTACCGATTTTTTGTTTTCTATTTTACTATAAAGTTTATTAATCTTTCGGGAATTACTATCACCTTTACGGGCGTGGCGCCGTTAAGGACTTCTTTTACCTCGGCGGTTTCAAGCGCCGCTTTTTCTATCGCTGCTCTATCCAAGCCCTGCGGCAGTACGACTTTGCAGCGTATCTTGGAATTGATTTGCACTGCGTATTCGGTGGACGATTTTACAAGCTTGCTCTCGTCGCATGTCGGATAGCTTTCGAGGAACACCGATTTTTTGCCGCCGAGCATTTGGTTGAGCTCCTCGCAGAAGTGCGGCGCAAGCGGCGCCATAAGTTTAACCGTAACCTGCAAAACATGCTTTAAGTACGCGGGGTTATATTCTGCGCTCGTGCGGTATTTGTACATTGCGTTTACAAGCTCCATAAGCCGCGCGACGGCGGTGTTAAAGCCGAACTCGGGAATATCTTTTTTAACTTCCTTAATGCAATAGTTAAGCTCATAGTCGAGCGCGCCGTCAGTTGCGCTCGCCTTTTCGTTTTTCACTTCCTCGACAAGCCTTTCGATTCTGTCCATAAACTTGGCGCACGACGTTATGCCACCGTCCGACCACGGGCCGCCCTCTGTGTAGTCGAACCCGAACATAAGGTACAGTCTAAGCGCGTCCGAGCCGTATTTTTCGATAAGCGGGTCGGCGGAAATTACGTTGCCGCGCGTTTTGCTCATTCGGTAGCCGTCCGGCCCCAAAATAACGCCTTGGTGTACAAGCCGCTTGAACGGCTCGTCAAAGTCCAAGTACCCCAAGTCGTGCAGCACCTTGGTTATAAACCGCGAATACAGCAAGTGCGTGCATGCGTGCTCGGCGCCGCCGACGTAGCAATCGACGGGAAGCATTTTGTTGACAGTTTTCTTATCAAACGGCGCTTTGTCGTTGTGAGCGTCGGGATAACGCAAGTAGTACCAGCTGGAACACACAAAGGTATCGAGCGTGTCCGACTCGCGCCGTGCGGGTTTGCCGCACACGGGACAAACGGTTTTTGTAAAATCCTCGCACCGTGCAAGCGGCGACTTGCCGTCGGGCGTAAAGTTTACGTCGTACGGAAGGGTCACTGGCAAATCCTTTTCGGGTACGGGCACCGCGCCGCAATGATCGCAGTAAATAATGGGTATGGGCGCGCCCCAATAGCGCTGGCGGGAAACCGACCAATCGCGCATGCGGTAGTTGGTCTTTTTGCCGCCGTGACCGAGTTTTGCCAGTTTTTCAAGCACAGCCATTTTTCCTTTATCACTGGTCAAGCCGTCAAATTCGCCGCTGTTTGTCATAACGCCGTACTCGGTAAACGGCAGCTCGTCGTTGCCGTTTTTGCCGCTGATAACGCGCTTTATCGGCATATTGTTTTTGAGCGCAAAAGCGTAGTCGCGCGTGTCGTGCGCTGCGACACCCATAACCGCGCCCGTGCCGTAAGTGGACAGACAGTAATCCGCTACGTACACAGGCACCTTTTCGCCGTTGATGGGGTTAATGCAGTACGCGCCCGTAAACACGCCCGTCTTGTCCTTGGACGTGGAAGTGCGCTCTATTTCGCTCTGCTTTGCCGCCTGCGCCACGTAAGCGTCGACTGCGGCTCGTTGCTCGTCCGTAACAATCGCGCTCACGTACGGGTGCTCGGGCGCCAAAACAACGTACGTTACGCCGAAAAGTGTGTCCGCGCGCGTAGTGAATACGGTAATGCTTTTTATATCGCCGACGGGCTTAACAAGGTCGAAAATAACCTCGCCGCCAACCGACTTACCAATCCAGTTGCGCTGCATTGTTTTGGTCTTTTCGGGCCAATCGAGCGCGTCGATTCCGTTCAACAATTTTTCGGCGTAGTCGGTGATCTTGAAAAACCACTGGGTCATTTCCTTGCGCACGACCTCGGTTTTGCACCGCTCGCACTTGCCGTCAACAACCTGCTCGTTGGCTATAACCGTTTGGCAGGACGGGCAGAAATTGACGGGCGCCTTTTTTTGGTACGCCAAGCCGTTTTTGTAAAGCTGCAAAAACAACCACTGCGTCCACTTGTAATAGTCGGGTGCACAGGTGCGGAACTCGTGCTGCCAGTCGACCATCGTGCCCATGTCGCGAAGCTGTCGCTCCATTGTAGCAATGTTGACGTCGGTGGAATCCTTGGGATGTACGCCCGTCTTGATTGCGTAGTTTTCGGCAGGCAAACCGAACGCGTCGAAGCCCATAGGCTGAAAAACGTTTTTGCCGTTCATGCGCATAAACCGCGCATACGAATCGGCAATGCCGTAGTTGTACCAATGCCCCATGTGCAGCTTTGCGCCCGACGGGTATGGTAGCATTTCCAGCACGTAATGCTTGTCGCCTTTCGCCTTGTCGTCAAAGGTATTTATGCCGGTATCGTTCCAAATACCCTGCCATTTTCTTTCAATTTCGTTATGGTTCATGATTTTATTTCCGTTAATTATATTGCCATGCGGGACGTGTGAAGAAGTCGATTTTAGGTTCGAGGAATTTAAGCGCGTGACCGCCGCCTACAAGCTCGCCGACAGTCTTGAATATATTATCCCAAGAATACAGCTGCTCGGCGGTAAGACCCAAATACTCGCGCACCTTTTCGGTGGACGACGGCGCAATGGGATGCGCAAGCGCGGTCGCCGTCTTGATAAGATGAAGTGCGTCGATAATCGTTTGGTTAAATGCCGCTTCGTCAAATTCTTTTTGAAGCGCACTCATACGCTCGGACAGCGTTTTGTTGATGTACTTAAAGAATTCTTCGAGCTCTATCATAACGTCGGCAAACTCGAACTTGTACATGCGGTTTTCGTAACTGATGATTTGCTGTTCGCACTTTTGCAAGATTTCGTCCGACACCTTGCCCTGCGGCACCGTTTGATTGCCGTTGTTGTATTTTTGGAAGGAATAGAACAGCGTGCGCACCGCGCGGTTGAGGAAGTTGGTAAACATAGACCATTCCTTGTACACGGGGTCGCCTTGGTTGGTTTGCACGGGATTGTACGGCTTGGGCTGGAAGGGCACGCTTGCGTTGCCGAGGTTGAGCCCGAAAAAATGCGCGCGCAGCTGTTCCGCCGAATAGTGGGTCAACAGCTCTTGCGCCATAGGCGGCTTAATTTTGCCGCTGCTACTCGCCTTTGCGTTAAAGAACAATATATGCTTGTTGGGAACAATCGTCGGCATTTTTATATTCCAATCGCCGTCTGCATTTAACGCCTCGAACAGCGCGCCTTCGGCGAGCGCGTAGAAATAAATGTTGTCCTCGCCGATAAATTGGTACACGCCCGCGTCGTCGCTGCACCACCAATTTTTCCACTCGTCATTGGATTTGCCAATACTCTTTAAATACGCCTGAGTGAACGAAATAGGCGCCCACAGCGATTCCGGCCACACCCAGAACGTGAGGTCTTTCATATCGTCGTGGTCGGGAATTTTCACGCCCCACTCGATATTGCCCGAAATGCGGAAAGGCACAAGCGTTTTGCCGGTGCGGAAGCGAATTCCGTTTTTGGCGAGCAAGGCGCCGGCTTTTTCGCGGTCTTTAAGCTTTTCGAATTCGACCTTGCAGTTGTTCTTTTGCTCGTCGACCTCGCATGTATATTTAAGCCCCGAATTTTTAAGCGCCGCTTGTATGCCGTCCTTGTTTTCGATTTTGCTGTACAGCGTAGGCTTGACAAGCGACTCGTTGCACACGTTGGTCAAAAACGCGCGGACCTGCGGATTGCTCTCCCACTTACCCACAAGCTCTTTAAGGTAGGGCGCAAACTTTTCTATATCCAAATACCAGTTTTTAACTTCTTTGAGTACGGGCGGCTTGCCGGACAACGTGCTTACCGGCGCGATAAGCTCCTCGGGGAAATACTGGTGCCCGAGCGAGCATTCGTCGGCGTAAGCCTGTTCGGACTTGCAGCCGTTTATGGGGCACCTGCCCACAACCTGCCTGCCGTTGAGGAATGTGCCGCGCTCCTCGTCGTAAAACTGCTTGGTGGAAAGCACGGACAACGCGCCGCTTTTAAGCAATTTATCAAACACCTCGCGCGACAGCTCGGCGTGCGCCTGCCCGCCTATGCCGAACGCCGACGCGCCGAACAGCGACAAACCTATAAGATAGTTGTCAAGCGTTTGCTTTTGGCTGTCGTGATTTTTGTTGACGAAATCGATGATCGAGCCGTCTATTTCGCCGTCGGCTTTGAGCGTGCGGTATTTTTCCACTATGGGCGAGCCGTAGCAATCGGTGCCCGAAACGAATATGACGTTGTCCTCGCCAAGCCTGTCCTTCATAAACCGCGCAAACACGTCGGCGTGAACGAACACACCGCCGATATGCCCGAAGTGCAGTTCCTTACTGCCGTAAGGCATACCACCCGTTATTAAAACGCGTTTGGGAAATTTAGGTCTTTCCATAATATATCACCTTTTCGATTATGCTTCTTCCAACACAGCTTTTATTCTGCGAACGCCTGCGCTGCTGCTTTGTTCTTTGAGTATCTTAAAGTGTCCGAGCTCACCCGTGCGCGACGCGTGCGGGCCGCCGCAAATTTCCTTGCTGTATTGACCCATTGTGTACACCTTAACCTTTTCGCCGTACTTACTGGTAAACAAGCCGACTGCGCCTTGGGCCTTGGCCTCCTCCACCGTCATTTCCTCGCAGGTTACTGGCACGTCCGCCTTGATTGCGGCGTTTACCTTGTCCTCTACCGCTTTTACTTCCTCGGGCGTCATTGCTCTGCCAAACGAGAAGTCGAAGCGAAGACGCTCGGGTGTGATGTTGGAGCCGCGCTGGTTGACCGTCGGGTCGTTCAAAACCTCTTTTAATGCGCGGTGCATAAGGTGGGTCGCTGTGTGCAGCCGTGCGGTAAGCTCGCCCGTATCGGCAAGTCCGCCCTTAAAGCGCTGTTCGGCGCCGGCGTGCGACTTTTCGCGGTGCTCGGCAAACTTGGCGTTAAAGCCTTCCACGTCCACCTCGAAGCCGCGCTCTTTTGCAAGCTCGATAGTCATTTCCAGCGGGAAGCCGTAAGTGTCGTACAGACGGAATGCCGATTTGCCCGCAATAACGTTTGTCTGCAAATACTTGCACAGCTTTTCGAATTCCTTCATGCCGTTTTCGAGGGTGCGCTCAAACCGCGCCTGTTCCTCGTCGATTTCGGTAACGATTTTTTCGCGCGCGGCTTCGAGCTCGGGATATACGTCCTTGTACTTATCCACAACCACCTGCGCGATAGCCGAATAGTCGCCGTTTTTAAGCCCCAGTCCCGAACCGAACCGAATGGCGCGGCGAAGCAAGCGGCGCAAAATATAGCCTTGGTCGACGTTGGACGGCGTAACGCCACGCTCGTCGCCTATAATAAACGTGGAGGTACGGATATGGTCGGCAACCACGCGGATAGCCTTGACGTAAGCTTCGTCTTTTACCGACTTGCCCGAAAGCTGTTCTATCTTTTTTACGATTGGTTGAAATACGTCTGTATCGTACACGGAAGCAAGTCCTTGAACGTTCATAAGCGCGCGCTCCAAGCCCATGCCCGTATCGACGTTTTTCTGTTTGAGCGGCGAGAAAGTGCCGTCGGCGTTCTTGTTGAACTGCATAAACACGTCGTTCCAAACCTCGACGTACTTGCCGCAGTCACATGCCGGCGAGCAAGTGTCGCTGCACTTGGGTTTGCCCGTGTCGAAGAACATTTCGGTATCCGAGCCGCACGGACCGGTTTGACCGGCAGGGCCCCACCAGTTATGCTTTTTGCCGAGGAAGAAAATGTTTTCCTTTTTTATGCCGCACTTTTCCCAAAGCTCGGCGGTTTCGGTATCGCGCGGGCAATCGTCGTCCCCCTCGAACACGGTGACCGCAAGTCTGTCCGGGCTAATCCCGAGTTCCTTTGTTAAAAACTCATAGCTCCACGGCACCATCTCTTTTTTAAAGTAATCGCCCAAGCTCCAGTTGCCGAGCATTTCGAAAAAGGTGCAGTGCGAGGCGTCGCCCACCTCGTCTATGTCGCCCGTGCGCACGCACTTTTGCGTATCGCAAAGCCGCTTGCCCGCGGGGTGCGGCTGACCCAAAAGGTAAGGTACCAGCGGGTGCATGCCCGCCGTGGTAAACAACACCGTCGGATCGTTTTCGGGAATAAGCGAAGCCGAGGATATAGGCGTGTGATTGCGCGCCTTAAAAAAGTCAATCCATTTTTTGCGAAGTTGGTCGCTTGTGAGTTTCATATATATCTCCGTTGTGTGGTTAAATATTTCTATTTTTTAAGCTGTTCATACAGCTTTTTGATGCCGCTCTGCACCGAGTTTATACGCATAGGTATAGCGGACAAAAGCTTGGCGTTGCTTGCGGTGTATTCAAGGTCGGGCGTGGGATTTTTGACTACAATTTCTATATCGCCGCCGTCCTTGCGTACCATGCGCTTAACCGCCTTGGCGATTTCCAAATAGCTGGTTTTGTCGCCTGCTACAAGGTTGTAATCGCCCTTTTCGTAATCGCGCAGGATAAACGCCGCAATCGCCTTGACGGCGTCCTCTATGGATATAGCGCTAACTGTCTTGTCACGGTCGATAACAATTTGCTTTTTGCCGCGACTGCCTGCCGCTACGATTTTGTTTATGGGGTACTGCATACCGCCACCCTCGCCGAACACGTGGAATATGCGCAGCACGGTAGTGATTTTGTCCTTGCTCGCCAACAGGTTTATGAGGTACCTGCCCAGTCCGTAGCCGTCGGTGGGAATGTACTTGCCGAACATATCTTCGGTGTAGTCCACTATGGGGCGGGACATATCGAATTCCACGCCCTCGCCTACGGTGATGAGCTTTTTAACGCCGTGCGCTATCGCCATATACTGAATATTTTTGAACATTATCAGGTTATCGGCTTCGAGCGTCGTTTGCTTTCCGCTGCTGGGCAATCCCGCAAGATGAAGCACCGCGTCAAACTTGTGCGCTGCAAACATCTTTTCTATCGACCGCGCGTCAGTAAGATCCATTTGCTCTTGCGTAGGCGCGACAATGTCGAACGTTTTGCGGTAGGTCTTGATAAACGCTTTACCTATATAACCGCTTCCGCCGGTGACGAGAATTTTCATAATTTTATCTCCTTAATTCCGAATTCATAATTCCGAATTCCGAATTGATTAAAACAGTCCACTGATTTTGCCGTCGTTGTCTATGGTCATTCCCACGGCGTTAGGCACCTTGGGCAGCCCGGGCATAAGCATGATGTCGCCCGCTATGATAACCACAAAGCCCGCGCCCGCTCGGTACTGAACGTCGCGCACGGTTATTGTAAAGCCCTCGGGACGACCGAGCTTTTTGGGGTCGTCGGACAGCGAGTACTGCGTTTTGGCTATGCATACGGGAAGCTTGTCCACGCCGAGACCCGACATTTTTTCGAGGCTCTTTTTAGCCTTAGCCGACCACACGACTTCTGCCGCACCGTACACCTTGGTAGCAACCTTTTGCACCTTTTCCATTACGGTGTCGTTGTCGTCGTAGCAAAGCGTCAGCTTAGGCTTGCCGTTTGCCGCGTTCACAACCGCTTTGGCTAGCTCGACGGCGCCCTCGCCGCCCTTAGCCCAGCACTCGCAAAGCACGGCGTCGGCTCCCGCCTTGCCCGCTTGGGACTTGACAAAAGCGATATCGGCGTCGGTGTCGTCGGTGAAACGGTTGATAGCCACGACCACGTTTTGCCCGAACACTTTTGTAAGGTTTTCTATGTGCTTGATAAGGTTGCCGATACCGACAGCTAAATCGCCGTTGCCGCCATATTTGAGCGCACGTACAGTCGCTACAAGCACGGTGGCCGACGGCTTAATGCCGGACGTGCGGCACTTGATGTCAAAGAACTTTTCGGCGCCCAAATCCGCGCCGAAGCCCGCTTCGGTCACTACGTAGTCGGCGTAGCTTGCCGCCGTCTTGGTCGCAATTACCGAATTGCAGCCGTGCGCGATATTGGCAAACGGTCCGCCGTGAACAAACGCGGGCGTGCCCTCTAACGTTTGCACAAGGTTGGGCTTAGCCGCGTCTTTTAATAATACCGCCATAGCGTTGTTCGCGCCGAGGTCGCCCGCCGTCACGGGCTTGCCGTCGTAATCGTACGCGACTATTATTCTGCCAAGCCGCACTTTAAGGTCGTCAAAGTCGGAAGCAAGGCACAGCGTTGCCATGATTTCGCTTGCGGCGGTTATATTAAATCCGTCGTCGCGCGCGCCCGATCCTGCGTTTACCACAATCGAGCGCAGTGCGCGGTCGTTACAGTCCATACAGCGGTTAAAGGTGACCTTTGCGATTTTAAGCGGATTGCCGAAGTATATACTGTTATCAATCATTGCGCACAACAGATTGTTGGCGGAAGTTATCGCGTGCAGATCGCCCGTAAAATGCAAATTAATATCGTCCATAGGCAGGATTTGCGCCATGCCGCCGCCCGTCGCGCCGCCTTTCATGCCGAACACGGGACCGAGCGACGGCTCGCGCAGGGCGAGCGCCGTCAGCTTACCAATCTTGTTCATACCGTCGGCAAGTCCTATGGACACGGTGGACTTACCCTCGCCCGCGGGCGTGGGATTAATTGCTGTAACGAGAATAATTTTCGCCTTGGGAGTAAAAGCGGGCTTAACCTTTGCAACATAATCGCCGTAACGGTAAACGTCCGTTATGCCCAGCTTTTTTGCAATACTCTCTATGGGCTGCGGCTTTGCCGCGTAAGCTATTTCAATATCGGTTTTCATGTAATCTCCTTTCGGCGAGAAAAATTGAGCTTTGCGCAACGGCAATTAAATTTGGCTATCGTCAACCGTCGGCATATCTTTGCTTTCGCCGGGCGTAGCGACAATACGCTTGGGCGGCGAGCACAATATCATAGCCACGCATGCAAGCACGACCGCCACTGCAAAGCCGTAAATAAACGCAGTTACGGACAGCGTGTAAGTAAAGACGTTTGCCACGATTGCCGCAGAAACAAGCGCAAGCGCCGCCGCGGCGCACATTGTCAAATCGAACAGAATAAACACCGAGCCGCTTGTTACGCGCGGCTTGACGGTGAGCAGCCGTAGCTTGGTTTGGCGCACTGCTACCGCGCCGCCCACGCTCAAAATAATTGCGGCAATAATGAGCCCGGCCAACACGCCGTCGCCACGTTTATTAAGCGAGGCAAGCAGAGTAAGTATGCCGCACGGCAGGATTACGCACACGATATTCATAATTGACAGCTTTATGCTTCTGCGCGTAATATACCGCGCGCAAAAGAACGCACTTACGCCGTACACCGCAATAACGGTAGCGGCTACGGCGATGATGCCAGACAGCCCGATATCCAGCGCAATCCCGAAATAAACGAGCAGTGCGACTACAACCGCAAAAGCGGCTTCGAAAAACAGCGCAGACAAATACATCTTTACGTCCAGTCCGCCGAAAATGGAATTGAACACGCTCTTTACGCTTTCCACTCTCCTGCCGCCGAGGCGCGGAATACCGTAGAATGTAATAAGGTACTGCGCAAGCGCCAAAAGCACGGTAACGCCGCCCATTACGTACGCGGTGTTAACGTACACCGTATCGGGATCGTAGCGCAAAAACAACGCAAACGCAACCGCTGCGGCAGCGCACCCGACGGCGCAAACCAATTCGTACACGGGATACTTGTCCACTATGCTCACACCGCCCAAACGAGCGCGCACCGAAAATGCGCAGTAGCGGTAAACCATAATAGCCATAGCAAAAACAAGAAATCCGAAAAACACCAAGCAGCTTTGCGAAGCGCCCTCGCCGTTAGCGCTCCACGCCATTACAAAAAAGGGCGAAGCGATAAACGCGGAAATCGGCATGACAAAATGATACCTGCCGAACAGCAGCGTGTCGTACTTATGGATACCCATATACACAAGCGGCATTACGGCAAAAGGCACTATGCACGCAAGCGGCAAAAACCACATAACAAGCGTGCCGCCGTTGCTCGATACGTACGGCGCCAAAAAAAGCAAGCACAAAATAACACAGCCCGTCGAAAACGCGTCGCACGACAGTCCTATCTTTTGCACTTTGCTTTCGTACTTGCCCTTTATATCCAAGCTAAACTCCGAAATTTTTTAGGTGGAAAACCATTATAATCCACCATTTCAAATTATAACGCAAATAACCTTATTTGTCAATTATAATTTGACCGTTTACGTCGTCGGAAGCACTGCCGACGGACAAAGTTTGAGTAGCGTCGTCACGCTCCGCAGTCTTATCGTCGCGCAGCGCGGTAAAGGCGTCCACTATATCGGGCGACGGCTGCGAAAACAAACCGAGCGCAAGCTCCTTTTCATCGCCGTCAAGCGAAATGCGCTTCAATCTTTTGGATGCGGCAACCTGCTTTTCCAGCTGCTCGTACGCCTTGCCGTCGTCGAATTGTTTGTTGGTATTAATAACGGAAATCGCGCCGACTTTTATAAGCTTGTCCATAACGCGCGCGCCGTTTGCGCCGCTCTCCCCGCCGTACAGGCAAAGCGCCTTGTACGCGCCGTCGATAACCTTGACGTTTATAAGCGTATGGACGGCGGTAAGCACGCGCTCGTCGGAAAAGCATTCCGCAGCCAAAAGATAGCCCACTGCGGGCGCGTCCGCCTTTGGCGGTTTTTCGCCTTTGGGCGAAGTCATCCATTTGGTAAAGCCCACGCAAAGCGCGGCGGCAAAAAGAATAAACGCAAGAATATCGGCGAGCAAGCGCACCGCCCAAATATTTACAGCGAGTTTTATTAAAAAGTCAAAGCCGACGACTATTCCGACCGCGACCAAAAGCCCGAGCGCAACAGCAATAATGCCACGTGCGCCCACCCTGTCTTTAAGTTCGCCGAACGCGGTAGCGACAGAGGAAATAAGTCTGTAAACAGCCTTAGCCGACAGCCCGAACATAAGCGCGACAAGCGCGGTAGATACAACGGTAATAACTATTTGGTACTCCCGTTTAACAACGTTCGGGTAGAACAAAAAATACTGCCACAGCGCAAGAAAGCCCAGCCCCGCGCCCATAAGAACAAGCGCGGCGCGCAGTATTATAAGTTTAACTTTGTCGTAGCTGTTGTTTGTCATTATACCTATTCTCCGTATAATTTGAGCATGCCGCTCTTGGCGTCGTTTATAAAAATACTCAGCGCCGAAAACCGTTCGGCAACGTAGTTGTTTTCCACCATGCGTTTAATGTTGTACTCGTCGCCCACCAGCACCGCCATTTTTTTGGCGCGGGTTATCGCGGTGTACAAAAGGTTGCGCGTCATAATTACGGGCGAACCGCCCACGACGGGCATTACCACTGCGTCAAACTCGCAGCCTTGGCTCTTGTGCACGGTAACGGCGTAGGACAGAATGAGCTGGCGCTTGATCTCGCCCGCGTACAGCACACGCCGCCCATCCTCGAACTCGACTTCTATCTCGCCCGTTTCGAATATGTGCGACACTATGCCTATATCGCCGTTGAACACTCCCGTGCCCACCGCAGCACCCCGCGTCCATTCCAGCTCGTAATTGTTTACGGTATGCATAACGCGGTCGCCCTCGGCAAATGATATGTCGCCCACCTCGACGTGCCGTTTCGCGCCGCCGTTGAGCGATTTTTGCAGCCGCGCATTAAGGTTATGCACGCCGCACACTCCGTTTTTAAGCGCCGCTATAACTTGTATTTTGGACGGCTCTATGCCGCAAAAATCGGTAATACGCGTAGTGGCAAGCTCGACGGTCATGTCCGCCGTCTCGATGGGGCTTCGCATACGGAAGAAAAAGAAATCACCCTTTTTTGCCGTAAGGTCGGGCATATGCCCGGCGTTTATCTCATGCGCGTTGAGCGCGATAAGGCTTGTTTGCGACTGGCGGTAAATAAAGCTGAGCCGCGTCACAGGCACAAGCCCGCTGCCTATCAGGTCGCGCAAAACGTTGCCCGCGCCTACCGACGGAAGCTGGTCGGAATCGCCCACTATTATCAGCTTTGTGCCGTCCGCAATTTTGTCGAGCAGCATTTTGAACAAAAATATGTCCACCATCGAAAACTCGTCCACTATCACTGCGGATGTGGTGAACTTGGCGCCGTCTTCGAGCGACAGTATGGCGCGGTGAATTGTGGACGCATCCCTGCCGCACCCCTCGGTTATGCGCTTTGCCGCCCTGCCCGTCGGCGCAAGCAGCGTTGCGTTAAGCGACATTGTGTCCAGCACGAAAAGTATGCAGTTTATAATGGTGGTCTTACCCGTGCCGGGGCCGCCGGTAATTACCGACGCGCCGTAAAACACAGCCTTCTCCACCGCCTCGCGCTGCGTGTCGTGCAGCACGATTCCGTTTATCTTTTGAAACCTGTCTATAATATCCGAAATGTCGGCGGCAACTCCGCCCTCGCCGTCCACACGCCTGACAAGCTTGACGGCAACCGACTTTTCGGTGCGGTAGTAATAGTCCTGCATGACGGCGCCGTCAAACGGTTCTACCGTCTTGCGCTCGATAAGCAGCTCGTCGTACGCCTTGTTAAGCATACCCTCGTCGTATTCGCCGAGCACGGCCTTTGCTGCGGCAAAGCACTTGTCGCGAGGCAGGTACGTGTTGCCCTCTTTTTCGCACGCCGTTTTAAGCGCGTAAACGAGCCCCGCACGCATGCGGAACTCGCCCAGCATATCCACGCCCATAGACTGCGCTATCTTATCGGCGGTCAAAAATCCCACGCCGCCGACGTCCTCTATAAGTATATACGGATTGGTTTTGACTGTGGCAACGGTAGCCGCACCGTAAACAGAATACAGCTTCATAGCAAGGTTGACCGATATGCCGTACCCCGCCAAAAACATAATTGCGTCGCGCTCGGCGCGAAGCTCGCCGAACGACTCGGCTATTTTTTTCGCCTTTGCCGCCGAAATACCTTTGACCTCGGCAAGCCGCTCGGGCGCGTTTTCCATAACGTCTATCGTTTTGGAGCCGAACTTTTCGGCAATGCGCGCGGCGGTCTTTTCGCCCACGCCCTCGATAAGCCCCGAGCCCAAAAACTTGATTATTCCGTACACGGTATGCGGCATACTTAGCCGCGCCCCGATCGCCTTGAACTGCATACCGAATTTGGGATGAAGCACAAACTCTCCCTCCAATTCCACGCAATCCCCGGGTGTGACGGGCGGAAGCGTACCCGCAACGGTAACGGGCTCGCCGTTACTGTCAAGCGACAGCACCGTCCAGCCGTTTTCGTCGTTGCGAAATATTATTTCCTCTACCGAGCCGGTTAATTTTTCCAAATCAAAGTGCCGCCTTGATTTTTTCTACACTGTCAAGCTGTTCCCACGGCAGATTTTTCTTGCCGAAGTGACCGTAGTTTGTGGTCAGCCTGTAAATGGGCTTTTTAAGCCCGAGCTTGTCCGAGATAGCCGCAGGACGGAAATCGAACACGCGGTTAATAACTTCGAGTATTTTTTTGTCGTCGCCCGTGCCGTACGAGTCGACAAACAGCGACACAGGTCGCGCCTTGCCTATGGCGTAGCCGACCTGCAAAAGCAGCTTGTCGCACAATCCCGCCGCTACTATGTTTTTGCACACGTACCGCGCGTAATAGGACGCCGAACGGTCTACCTTGGATGCGTCCTTACCGGAGAACGCGCCGCCGCCGTGCGCTATCGCACCGCCGTAGGTATCGACTATGATCTTTCTGCCGGTAACGCCCGTATCGCCCGCAGGCCCGCCTACGACAAAGCGACCTGTGGGGTTGACAAGTATTTCGGCGCCTTTCATAAGCTTTTCGGGTATAACGCGTTTAATAACGCATTCTATAATTCCGTTGCGAATATCGGCCTCGGATACGTTCTCGTCATGCTGAGCGGATACGACGACAGTCTTTACGCCGACGGGCACGCCGTCCTCGTATTTAAGCGCTACCATAGCCTTGCCGTCGGGGCGCAAAAAGTCAAGCTCACCAGCCTTTCGCACGGCGGCAAGCTGATAAGTAAGCGCATGCGCAAGCGTAATGGGCATAGGCATAAGCTCGTCGGTTTCGTTAGTCGCGTAGCCGAACATCATGCCCTGATCGCCCGCGCCCACCTTGTCGTACTTGTCGGACGATACGCCGGTACGGTTTTCCAGCGAGCTGATAACGCCGCACGCAATGTCGGGCGACTGGCCGTTAATGCAGTTAAGCACCGCGCAAGTGCGGTAATCGAAGCCGAGCGCGGGGTCGGTATAACCCACCTCTTTAATGGTGGAGCGCGCTATCTTTTGCACGTCTATAAAGTCGGTGGCGGTATCGAACTCGCCGAGCACTACGGCAAGCCCTGTAGCGCAGCACACCTCGCACGCTATACGGCTGTTTTCGTCCTTTTCGAGCGCCGCGTCGAGTATGCTGTCGGCAATATAATCACAAACCTTATCGGGATGTCCTTCGGTCACGCTTTCCGACGATATAATTCTTTGCATGTTATCCTCCGCATAAATCTTTCGATATTAACAATCATAAATATATACTACCATGAAGTTTTTGTCAAGCACGCGCGTATAAGTCGGAAATTAAGTGTAGAATTTTGTAAAATAATCTATGTTGTAGGTATTGACAACAAAAATAAACGGTGATATAATATGAAAAACTTATCCATATTAGGAGGAATGATGCAAGCATTATTTGACTTTTTTGTAAAGGTTTTCAGTCTCGATCCGGACAACGCTAACTTTTACAATAAACTGGCGGGAATTTTCACAGGCGCCGTACTTTTTGCGACAATCATGATTGTGATTGTAATCGCACTTATGATTACAATAGCGGTTTTGGCTGTTAAAAACAACAACAAAAAACGCCAAATCAAAGAGAACGCGCAAATCATTGAGGACAACGCCGAAACGCGCAACCGCATCCGCAACGAAATCGAGCCGATCATCCGCAAGGAAATCGACCTCGAATACAAGGAAAAGATGCCCAAGTCCGGCGTAACCGACGAGCAGTACGAACGCCTCAAAAAGAAGCTGGACGAAAAGGACGCTCAAATCAAAGAGCTCGGCAGAGCGCTTGAACAGGCCAACGCAACCACGCACGCCATTTCCGCCAACACCAATACGACGGAAATGTCCAAGACCGTTGCCGATTTGACGTTGCAAAACTCCATGCTCACCGACCAAAACAACCAGTACCACAACGAGATATCCGAGCTTCAGGATGAAATTCTCAGGCTCAAAGAACAAAAAGGCAAACAGCAAGTCGCCGCCGAAAAAGCCAAGCAAAAAGCTGTGGCAAAGGCCAAGGC